>JAIQFG010000013.1 GCA_020073375.1 Terriglobia bacterium
CAGCAGCGAATGCTCCTCGTCGAGATCGCGCATGAAAAATTGCTCGACCTGCAGGCCTCCTGCGTCCCACCACGCAATGCCGACCAGAAACGGGTACGTTCCGGTGCCGCCGGCCAGTCCCGTTGTCTCCGTATCCAGAAACAGCCATTGTTCGGGGTCGATTGCCGCTGCGAAAACGTCTTTTGCATCCGGGCTCCGCGGAGGCAGCAGCAGGGAAAGCGATCGCGCATCAGGCGAACAAATTTCCGGCGTCGCAAACCACTGCGCGACTGACAAATGCTCTCCGTAATGGTTCCGGCGAACCTGCGCGCCGAGAAGTTGCGCCAGGCGGTCGCCGCCGTCGGGAGTCGCCGCTGCGGGCGAGGGAATCGCTTCCCGCTTTCGTGCCGGCCGCAACGCGGCCACATGCGCGAATTTGTCATGCGCGCTCAATTCGAAACCCTAGCCACGGAGTTTGAATCCACAGATGAACACAGATTAACACTGATAAAACCAGGGAAGAAAAGGAGTGGCGGGAACGGCGGGAATTCACCAGAGCCCATGCTTCCTTTGCGTTCAGGATTTCCGGTTTTCTTCATCAGTGTTCATCTGTGTTTATCCGTGGATTCGTTTTCTTCTTAGGCGCCCAAGCGGAAGAGGATCTCCAGGGCGGCTTCTTTCGCGCGCTCGCCGCGTCCACCGACCGGGCCCACGCAGGAGGGGCAACCGTTGTCGCAGGGACAAGCGGCGATGAGTTCGCGCGTTTTCGCCAGCAGCAATTGATGCGCGCGAAAGAGCGGCTCGGAAAAACCGATGCCGCCGGGATAGGCGTCGTAGAGATAGAGATTGGGCTCGAAGAATTCCTTTTCCGCGAGGGCCGTGACGCTTTCAAGGTCGGGCGGCTCTTCCCATTCGATTTCCGAGCCGGGCGATGGCGGGCGCTCGCCGATGGCGGTGCCCAGGTCGCGGCCGTCGCACATCAGCAGGAGCGTGGCGATCGATTCCAGGGCGTGCAGCAGCCCGAACATGCCGCTCTGGCGGTCGCTCAGGGAAAACGGAAGCGATTCGACCAGCGGGCGTTCGAGCGTCAGCCAGAAGGCCGTGGTGTGCATTTCGTTTTCCGGCAATTCCAGCTTGCCGTCGCCGACATTTTCGTTGGTGAAAAATTTGATTTTTTTGAACCCGATGACCTGGGAACGCACCAGCACGTCGCCGTGGGAGCGCACCGCGCGCGCTTCCACGCCCGCGGCCTGGATGCGGTCGCTTTGAGCGGTCTCGAGCACGCGGACCTGCGTGTAGCGGATGGCATCGGTGTAGTAATCGACGTCGACGCGCTTCACGTAGGCTTTTCGTTCCTCGAAATTCAGGGCTTCGACGTGAAACTGCTGCCCCTGGTGCAGGTAAATCGCCTTGGGATGAACGGCGGTGAGCGCGCTTGAAAAATCCACTTCGCCGATCACCTCGGCGGCCTCGGTGATGTCGACGATCACGAAATTATCCGAGGTGACCGACCGCAGGCTTACGGTATCGGCCGGATACGCTTCCTGCGTCCAGTGCCAATGCTCTCCGGTGCGGTGCAGGAAGCCCGCTTCGGCCAGCCGGTCGCAGAGTTCGGGAAGATTCACTTCGCCGAACGATTCGCCGGCGGCGATGGGCAACTCGAACGCGGCGCACTTCAGGTGATTCACCAGAATTTCCAGATTATCCGGCTGGACGAACGCATGTTCGGGAGAGCGGCCGAAAAAATAATCAGGATGCTGGACGATGAACTGGTCGAGCGGCGCGGAGGAAGCCACCAAGACGGCGCAAGAACTTCCGCTGCGGCGGCCGGCGCGGCCGGCGCGCTGCCAGGTGGAGGCGATCGTGCCCGCGTAGCCGGCCATGATCGTGGCGTCGAGCGAGCCCACATCGATGCCCAATTCCAGGGCGTTGGTCGAGACCACGCCGCGGATGCGTCCCTCGCGCAAACCGTGCTCGATTTCGCGGCGTTCGCCGGGCAGGTAGCCGCCGCGATAGCCGCGGATCGCCTGCGGCTGTCCCGGCGGCGCGGGATTGGCTTGCTGCAAGTAGGTCAGGAGCACTTCCGTGTAGAGCCGAGAATTGGCGAACACAATGGTTTGAAGATTTCGCTTCAGAAATTCCTGGGCCACGCGCGATGATTCGTTGATGTAGCTGCGCCGGATGCCCAGAAAGCGGTTCACCACCGGGGGATTGTAGAAAATGAAAAATTTCTCGCCGGCCGGCGCGCCGTTTTCCTCGACCACTTCAAAACTGGTTTCCGCAAGGCGCGATGCGAGTTCTCCGGGATTGGCAATCGTCGCGGAAGAGCAGATGAATTGCGGGTCCGAACCGTAAAATCGCGCGATGCGCCGCAGCCGCCGCAGGACGTTGGCCAGGTGGCTTCCGAAGACGCCGCGGTAGGTGTGCAATTCGTCCAGCACGATGTACTGGAGATTTTCAAACAGTCGCTGCCAGCGCGTGTGGTGCGGCAGGATTCCGGTGTGCAGCATGTCGGGATTGGTGAGCACGATGTGGCCGCGCTCGCGAATGGCCTTGCGCGCATCGGCCGGTGTGTCGCCGTCGTAGGTGAACACGCCGAAGCGATTGTCGAGCCGCTGGCCGAGGTCGTGCAATTCGGCGAGCTGGTCCTGCGCCAGCGCCTTGGTGGGGAACAGGTACAGAGCGCGCGTGTCCGGATTTGCAAGCACGGCGTTCAGCACGGGCAGGTTGTAGCACAGGGTTTTTCCGGAGGCAGTCGGCGTGATGACCACGACGTTGCGGCCCTGGCGCGCGATTTCCGCAGCCGCGGCCTGGTGGGTGTAGAGCTGTGAGATGCCCTTTTCGGCGTAGGCTCCTGCAAGCTCCGCGCGGACCCACTCCGGCATGGGAGCGAATTTGGCGTCGCGCGCCGGGATGTGGTGCACGGCGGTGAGAATTTCTCCGCGGTGGTCGCGCTCGGCCAGTTGATCGACGATTTCGCGGACGCGCGTGAGCGTAAGGGCGTCCTGAGTGCGTCGTACAGCGAGAGATTGAGGCAATTCAGTCCTCCCAGGCGCTTCGCCTTTTATTCGCTAAAGCTAGCACGGCGTTTAGGCCAGCGCAACGGCGATTTCGAGCAGAATAAATGGACGATTCGGCCCTATGAAAGCTGCAAGGCGCGAACAAGCAGCCGTTGGTCTTATCCGTGTTCCTCCGTGTGCATCCGTGGATAAATTTCCGCCAGCTAGTAGTGAAACCGGTAGCGCAACTGGACGAAAATCTCGCGCGGATTGCTGAAATGAAATCCGCCAAAGGTCAGACTGTCGTCGTACATCACGCGGCGGTTTCCTATATTCAATCCCGAAACCGATACCGAAAACTTTTCACCAAAATCCTTTCCCAGCGAAAGGTCGAATGTCTTGTGGGACGGCAAGTAATCCAGAGTGGAGCAACAAGGCGCTCCCCCGTCCATGGGGCCATTTCCATTGAGGAAGCCCGAGCCATAGTACATGTTGGCCGATACATAGCTGCTCCACGGCAAGGTGACCTCGGCGCCCACATTCAGAGTATTCCGCTGGTCGTGATCGAGCGGCGCGTAATCGGGAGAGGGAGTGTTGTCCGTGGGAATCAAGCCGCCGGTGATGTTTCCGCGGGCTTCGCCGATTTGATTGGAGTAGGCCATGTGAATCTGCACGCGCTTCCAGAGGCGCGGAGACCGCAAGGTCATTTCCCAGCCGCGGATCAAGGCTTCAGTGAGCGTGACCGGAATGAAGACGTTGGATTCGCCCAGATTATTGTGATCGAAAAAATTGTTGGCGCGGGTGCGGAACGTGTCCGTATCCAGGCTCCAGCCCTTGTACGGCATGGTCACGCCGAATTGATACTCCTCATCGCGTTCTCCGGATAAGAATCCGAAGCTATAACCCTGGCCGCTCGCTGCGTCCACCAGCGCCGGGCCGTTGAAAGTCAGCAGCGGGGGAGCCTGGTAGAAACGCCCGTAGAATCCGTGGAAAATCCAGTCGAGCTTGGGCACCAGAATGGAAATTCCGGCGCGCGGACTGGTGGCGTTTTCGGTGGTGCTGCCCGAGAAATGAGATTGCCGCACGCCGCCGCTCAGCGTGAGCCACGAGGTGGGTTTGAATTTATCTTCAAACCAGGCTTCGACCAGGCCGCCATTCACGATTTCGCGATCCGAGAAATTGGGGGCGCTGGCGTCATTAAACAAAACGCTGAACAGCTGGTTGTCATGCTGCGCGAATCCATAGACCCCGCCGCTCATCGAGTTTCGCGCAGAGGTTCCGGTCAGGGTTACTTGTCCACCCGTGTAGGTGGAAGCGCGGTCGTTGGTCGTAGCCGTGGGCAGGTCGTTGGGGTCGCTCCTGTAGTTCGCGCTATTGGAATGGAACAGGGGAGAGACCGTCAGGATGGAATCCTTACTGAGCGTGCGCACCCAGGTGAAATTGACGAACGTGTCGGCTTCGTGATCGCCATCCCTTTGGAAAAATGTGCCCGGCGGATAAGGCGTTTCAAAAATGGCGCCGGGAACGCCGTCCACTTCGTTGATTTGGCCGTTGGACAAGGGGATCTGATAGTAGTCGCGCCGCGAGGAGACGACCAGACGAAGCTGATTTTTGGGATTTACGTTGAAGATCAGCGAGCCGAACCCGCCAAGTCCGTTTTCCGCGTCATGGATGACTTCCGGGGCCGGGGGTTGCAGGCCCAGGTTGCTGCGATTACCGTTCAGGCCGCCATAGTAGGCAAATTTTTCCGTGTGGCCGCCGCAACTGATCTGGTCGTTGGTCTGGAAGAAGTTTCCGAAGCTGGCGTTGAGTTCGCATTCGTTGTCGCGCTCGAAGCCTGTCCGGGGCACGACGTTGAACACCCCGTAGGTGCGGTCGCCGTAATCCGCGTCATAGCTTCCGCGCTGCACCTCGATGTAATCGGCGTCCTTGGGGTCAAATTGCGGGCCCACATTGCTGGCGATATTGGTATTGGGAACGGGCACGCCGTCGATCATCCAGCTTACCTGGTGGCCTCCGCGAATATGGAGCTGATCGTGGGTGATATACGAACCTGGCACGTAATTCGTGATGATGGACAGGCTGTTGGTGCGGCTGGCGCCGGGAGTCTGCTGGATCTCTTCTCGGTTCAAGAGTGTAGTCGGAGTCACCGAGTCGACAGTTGCGGTGACCGGTTCTCCGGTCACGACTGTTTTCTCATTCACCGGCGCCAGGACCAGCTGAAAATGCAATACCGAGCTGGCACCTGAGGTGACGATTACGGCCTGTCTTTCCGTTTGAAAATTCTGGACCGTGACGGTAACCGTGTATTCGCCCAGCGGCACGGCATTGAAATCGAATTCGCCATTCTCGTCCGAAACCGAATGCTGCGCCCAATCGGATTTTTGGGCATGCAAGTCCACGACGACGCCCTGGACGGGCCGGTGCTGAGGATCGTGTACGATGCCATGCACCGTGCCGAAAATTTCCGCATGAATTGGGGCGGATCCGAACCCGGCGGCGGCGAATGCAAGTGCTAGACCAATTCCCAGATGCTTAATCCACCTCTTGAAATTCATTTTTCCCCTCGCTTGAATTGAAACCCCTGGCTTCGCCGCGCGGACGTATCCACACGGCATTCCAGTCGCATTCTTAAGACTGCCGATGAATTAACCGGGAAGCGTGCGAGGAGGGGGCGTCAAAGGAAGATTCAAATGGAAGGGAGCAAATTCCCAAGCCTGGATTGGCGCGGGTTCCGCATGGATCTGGTGCGAAACCGTCACCGGGGCCGCAAGCACGAAGAGCGCGGTTCCCACGGCGGGATTCGCCGGCATATCGCAGGCGCGCATGGAGCAGTCATTACCGGCCTGCTGTCCTGCCGCGCCGCAGAGATTCCTGTCCCGGTCAAGATCCCGCGCCTGACGATGGTGCAAAGGGCAGTAATCGGCAGTGCAGCAGGCGGGCAGGGCTGAGGCGGAAAGCGATTCTGCCAGAGCCGGCAGGCTTGCCAGTAGCAGGGAAGAGAGCGCGAGAATCGCAAATAGTTTCCGGATCATTTGCAGACCTGCCGCAGGAAATGAAAATTTCCCGCGTCCCACAAGCATACTCGCCATCCGGGACCGGATACAACGCCTAAAATTGCCGCGTGCGGACCACGCATCTTGACATGACGGCGTTCGACCTCCAATATGCATGGCATGGCACATATATTTTTGATTTTCGATTTTGGCGGCAACGAGGAAGTCGCGCAGCTGGCACGGCACAAAGTGGACGGATGGAAGCAGGGATTCCGGCTCGGGAAAAAACTCGAACTCAAATTTGAGCGCAAGGGGCCGGAACCGGCAGGCGCTTCCGAGGCTCCCGCCAAAGCGGCCAATGAGGACTCCAAAGCGAAGGGATCGTCCAAGAGCAAGACGAAAACCGCCGACAAGGCCGGGAAAGCGGAGGATGCAAAGCCCGATGCGGCAGCGCAAATCCGCCTGCTTGTCCGGATGGATTTTTCAGATCACGAAAAGCTTTCCAGCCAGCGCTGGCTGGAACGAATTCCCACCGAAGAGCCGTTCAAATCGGTGCCTGCAAAGATCGTCCGAGCCGGCGATCCTGATTACCGGAGCACATCGGATCTGTTCGATTCGCTGGATTGATTTTACTTAGGCGGAGAGAAACGCACTTCCAGTCAGACGAGCGGTAAGTGCCGAAAATTAGCCGATACGGAAGTTAGGCTGTTGGGAGGCCTGCAAAGATTCCAGAGTTGCAAACAAGCAAGCCAGAAATTCTTCCTTCTGTACGCGAGCGCTTTTGCCGATGGCTGCTCCCAATACCAAGCCAGCTACCAGCGCAACCAAAGACCAAATACCCAGAATCTCGATCGCTAGAATGCCCATCGCTCGCCTCCCCCGAAGCTCATCTCAAAGCAGCCAACAGTGAAACTGCACGAGCTAAGCCAAACTCAGAATCCAGGCGCAAATCCGTAACACTTGAAAATTCAAGTACATACAGATAACTACTGCAACTGGCGCAATTCCTAGTTTCGCTTTGGCTTTGTAATCTCTATATTGCGCCGACCTAGTTTACACGGACTAGTAGTCCCGCAACTGATAGTACCACAAATCCCATTCTTTCATCAACTTCAAGTTCTTTCGGTCTTCGGGTGTGCCAGGAGCATTTCGTGGGCTGATCGTTGGTACGTTTCCAACTCGCCGTACCGAAACTGTACTTCTGACCAGCATTTTATTTCGACCAACCCCGCTAAGCTGATTTGAGGAACTTGGATTGCACCGCTACATGGGTGTGCCCCAATTCTTACGAAGCGCAAATACTCAGCTCTTTCGTTTCGGAGGATTCTTGTTACGAACGCGGTCGGTACGCAATCTTTGGACTCTTGCGGCGGTTCTGCTCTTTTCGATTTCAGCGCGCGCCCAGGGTTGGCGCCAGGTCGGGCCTTCGGGAGGGGACGTGCAGTCCCTCGCCGCGGTGCCGGGCAGCACGCGCGCGCTCTTCCTGGGCACTTCGGACGGGCATGTTTTTGGATCCAATGATTCAGGGGAACATTGGAACCTGTTGGGCCGGATCGGCGAGCATCACGACGACGTGATCATGTCCATGGCCGTGGACCCGCGCTCGGCATACACCTTGTACGCCACCAGTTGGACACTCGGTTCGCATGGCGGCGGAGTCTACGCAAGCAACGATGGCGGCCACAACTGGGAGCTGATCGGCTTGTCGGGGCTCGTCGTGCGCGCGATTGCCATTGCGCCTTCCCGCCCAGACACCCTGGTGGCCGGCGCCACCGATGGCGTATACCGCTCGGAAGACTCCGGCAAGCATTGGGCGCGCATTTCGCCTGAAAATCATGAAGACCTGCGCAACTTCGACTCGATTGCCATCGATCCGCGCGATCCCAATACGATTTATGCGGGCACATATCATTTGCCCTGGAAGACGGTGGACGGCGGTAAGACCTGGGCGCCCATTCATCAGGGTATGGTCGACGATTCCGACGTCATGAGCGTCACCATCGACCAGAACAATTCCGCGCATATTTTTGCCAGCGCGTGCTCCGGCATCTATCACAGTTCGGATGCGGGCGCGAATTGGAGCAAGTTCAAGGGCATTCCCAAGGATTCGCGCCGCACCGTGC
This sequence comes from Terriglobia bacterium, assembly GCA_020073375.1. Taxonomy (GTDB): domain Bacteria; phylum Acidobacteriota; class Terriglobia; order Acidiferrales; family UBA7541; genus Palsa-360. The sequence continues at coordinate 8,098 of JAIQFG010000013.1, forward strand.
ACATCCTGCAGGATCCGAAACGCCCGCAGACCGTGTATGCCGCCACCACCGAAGGCCTGTGGAAAACCTCCGACGACGGCTCGAACTGGCGCCTGATCACGTCCGCTTCCTGGAGCATCCTTTCGATGCTCATCGATCCTGAAAATTCGGATCGCCTGATCCTGGGCACCGAACGGCTCGGCGTTCAGGTGAGCGGCGACGGCGGACAAACATATCGCGCCGCGAATCAGGGGTTCTCGCATCGCCGCATCGTGGATGCGGCAGTCGACCCGCAGCGCCCGGAACGCGCCCTTGTTGTGCTGACCAGCAATTTTGAACCGTTGCTTGAAACGGCTGATTCCGGCCGCACCTGGACGCCAATCGCGGCGGGCCTGAAATCCGGGCCACCGCGCCACGTATTCGCCTCCCCGGACGGCTGGTATGCCGCTCCGGGCCCGGGCGGGCTGCTGCGCTATGACGCAGGCAAAGCCTCCTGGGTAGCTGTCAATCAGGTCACTGAAACACGATCTGCAAGCAAACAGGCCGCCGTGCCTGCGCTGAAAAAGATATCCGCTTCAGGGGCGCGCGCACCGGGCACGAAGGCGCAAGGGAAGTCAGCCGCATCTACCGCGACCAAAACCACGATTCCATTTCACGCGAAAGTGAATGACATGTCTTTCGGCAATGACGCCTGGTACGCCGCCACCGAAGAAGGCTTGCTTGTCTCCCGCGACCGTGGCTTGAACTGGAGCAGCGTGCCATTCACGCCTGTTCAGCCGGCGGCTGCTTCGGGCGCAAGCACCTCGGCGGTCCGCGCCGTGCGCGTCGGGAATTCCAATTCTTATCTCTGGGCCCTGACCGCGAAGCAACTGGAAGTTTCCGGCGATTCCGGAAAGACCTGGATTGCCCGCGCTCTGCCTGTCGAGTCCCGCGGCGATCTCCATTTCCAGCCGTCGGACGAACACACGGTTGTGCTGGCCGGCGACCACGGAGTGTTTCTCTCGCGCGATGCCGGCGAATCCTGGCGCCAGGCGAACGTCTCGGAACTTCTGATCGACGATCTGGCTCCGGTGCGAAGCGCCATCGTGGTTGCCTCGGCGAACGGCACTCTGTTTCTTTCGCGCGACTCCGGGAAAACCTGGACGCACATGGATGGCCCGGGCGCGCAGGGCGCGCTTTCTGCGCTCCGCTCACGCGATGCGGGAAACCAGCTGGTCGCTGCGTCCGCAACCGAAGGATTGTTCGTCCTCGACATGGGCGCCGCTTCTTCCGCGTTGGGCGCGTCGGCCGATGCGACCGCGGACCTGCCGGCGCCGCAGAAGTGACGCTCGGATTGCTTCGGGCGGTTTTAGGGCGGGTTTTTTGCGGGCTGCAGGCGGGCCCGCGGGCGGTACAGGAATTTTAGAGATTGCAGGCGCACCTTCGCTGCCGCGATGCTGTGCGCCGGCAATATGATGGCGCTTATCCCCCCGGTTGCGCCGTCATTCAGCGCGGCAGAGCGTTTCCGTCTCAGCTCCACACCCTGGGACGCGGAACGCTCGCCGTGATTTTTCCATTCGCCGCTCGATCACTATTTCTTCCCGCGGTTCTTTTTCCTTGCGTTCCGGTGGCCATTTTTCCTTGCATCGTCATTCATATTTCGTGCTAAAAGGTATCGCGCTCTGTTATCAATTTTGCAGCCGCGCCAGTGCGGGCGGCTTCGCGGTCCGCGTCGCTTTGGTTATAATGAATTGTCATCCAGGCCTCGCGTTCAGGTCGTGCGTTGAGGGCAATGTTCGAGGAGCAACCGCATGCCGGTTCAGGCACGCCCCAAGACGGCGAAATTTGATTCCGCCCGGTACCAGGGTCTTGGCCGGGAGGACCTTCTCCGGGTCTACCGCTCTATGTACCTTTCGCGGCGCGTTGACGACCGCGAAATTCAGCTCAAACGGCAGAACAAGATATTTTTCCAGATCAGCGGGGCAGGGCATGAAGGCGTGCTGGCTGCAGCAGGCCTCGTCCTACGGCCCGGCCATGACTGGATATATCCCTACTACCGCGACCGCGCGCTTTGCCTGATGCTGGGCGTTACGCCGCTCGACATGCTGCTCCAGGCCGTGGGCGCCAAGGACGATCCGAATTCTGGCGGGCGCCAGATGCCCTGCCACTGGGGCGTTCCGCGGCTGAATATTTTTCCGCGATCCTCGGCCACCGGCATGCAGTACACGCAGGCCGTGGGCATGGCCGAGGCTTCGCTCTATTACGAACGTTTCCCCAAAGCGCTGGCGCAGGCCCAAAAAGCGCCGTTGGGAGACGAAGCGCGGCATAAATCGGATGAAGTCGTTTATGTTTCCGGGGGAGACGGTTCCACCAGCGAAGGTGAATTTTTTGAATCCTTAAACGCCGCCTGCCTGCGAAAACTTCCGCTGCTGTACCTGATCGAGGACAATGGCTGGGCCATTTCCGTTCCCGTGAAGTTTCAGACGGCGGGCGGAAGCATTTCAAAGCTGACGGCGAATTATCCGGGCCTGCACGTGGAAGAATGCGACGGCAGCGATCCCTTGGCCAGCTACGCCGTTCTGCGGCGCGCGGCGGCCTACTGCCAGGCGCGCAAGGGCCCGGCCCTGATTCATGCGCACGTTACGCGCCCCTATTCCCATTCACTATCCGACGACGAAAAGCTGTACAAGACGGACGAAATGCGCCAGCAGGAGGCGCACCGTGACCCGATTCCCAAATTCGGATTGTTCCTGGTGCGCGAAGGCATTGTCGACGAGAAGGAACTCGAGGCGATGGAAGCGGATGTCGATCGCGAAGTCCGCGAGGCAACCGATCAGGCATTGTTGGCGGCCCTGCCTGCCAAGGAATCCATCCTCGTGAATCAGTACTCTCCTGATATCGATCCCACCTCGTCCCGGTTTGAAAGCACGCCGCATTTTTCCGGCGAATCGCGCACCATGGTGGAAATGGTTTCGCTGACGCTGGCCGACGAAATGGCGCGCGACGAACGCGTCATCGTGTTCGGCGAGGACGTCGCCGACGCCAGCAATGAAGGCGACCTGAATCACGTGAAGGGCAAGGGCGGGGTATTCAAAGCCACCGTGGGGCTGCAGCGGAAGTTTGGCTACTCGCGCGTATTCAACACGCCGATTGCCGAGGCGCTGATCGTGGGAAGCGCGCTGGGAATGGCTACGCGCGGCCTGAAGCCCGTCGCGGAAATTCAGTTTTTCGACTATATCTGGCCGGCGATGATGCAGTTCCGCAACGAGCTGTCGCTGGTGCGCTGGCGATCGAATGGAAACTTCAAGGCGCCCGCCGTAATCCGGGTGGCTACCGGCGGATACCTGACCGGCGGCGCGGTCTATCACAGCCAATCGGGCGAATCGCTGTTCACACACACGCCGGGAATCCGCGTGGTCATGCCGTCAACCGCGCTCGATCTGTGCGGCTTGCTGCGCACGGCGATCCGCTGCGACGATCCCGTGCTGTTTCTCGAGCACAAGCATTTGTATCGCCAGCCCTATAACCGGTCGCTGTATCCCGGCCCCGATTTCACGATTCCGTTTGGACGTGCGCGGGTGGTCCGCGAAGGCAAGGACGTCAGCATCGTCACTTACGGCGCCGTCGTGCACCGCGCCGAAGTCGCGGCCGCGCAACTGGAACGCGAAGGAATCTCAGTGGAAATTGTGGACCTGCGGTCGCTCTCGCCGTTCGATTGGGATGCCATCGCCGCGACGGTTCGCAAAACCAATCGTGTGATCGTCGCTTACGAAGACATGCTTTCCTGGGGTTACGGCGCGGAAATCGCCGCGCGCATCGCCGACCAGCTGTTCCACGATCTGGACGCCCCGGTGCGCCGCGTAGCCGCCAAGGATACGTTCTGCGCATACCAGCCGCAGCTGGAGGACGAGATTCTTCCGCAGTCGAGCAACATTGCCGCGGCCGTGCGGGATCTGGTCGCGTTCTAGGTTTCAGTAGAACAGGCTTCAGCCTGTTTTCTTTTGAATTCTTCAAATCCGAGCGAAGCGCAGTCCGCACTCCTGACCCTTTCGCGACAGCAAAACCAAACAGGCTGAATCCTGTTCTACCTTGCCAATCGAACTATCGGCTGTTAGCTTTCTTGCGGACTTCACAAGAGGATTGCGATTCTGACTTGCGAAAATTGCGGGAACCAGATTCCGGAAGGGGCCAGCTTCTGCGCGCAGTGCGGCTCGCCCCTCAGCGTAGCCCAGATCGGCCCGGTGTACGTGCCCTCGCACGCGCAACCCGCCGAATCCATCCCGGCGATTCCCGCGGCATCGGCGGCGCTGGTGCGGCCCGCCTATGCGGGATTTTGGCTGCGGGCATGCGCCTTCGCCGTGGATACCTTCATTCTTTCTTTTTTCTTTGCGATCCTGGCATCCGCCTATCCCACGCAGTTGATGATTTTCCCGGATCCGAACTCCCAATCCCTGCTGGCTATTCCCCGCGTGACTTTTACGGGATTTATTCTGCTGTTCGTGATCATGTGGGCCTACTACGCATTCTTTGAGACATCGTCGTGGCAGGGTACGCCGGGCAAGCGGGTGTTTCGCCTGTACGTCACCGATCTTGCGGGCGGGAAGATCACGTTGCAACGGTCCTCGATCCGGTATTTCGGCAGAAAAATCTCCGAGGTGACGTTTCTGGTGGGCTATTTCATCGCCGGGTTCACGGAGAAAAAGCAGGCGCTTCACGATATTTTGGCCGGGTGCTTGGTTCTGCGCAGGCGGTAACCGCAAGGTTTTGTCGCGCCGGCGTCTCGCCGGCAGGTTTTGATTGTTGCAGATCGTGCGGAAGAACTGCCGGCGAGACGCCAGCGTTACCAAAGCCGCTGGGGCCGCAGCCTATATCCCAATCTCCAGTTTCCGGAAACAGGTTTTCGCCCGGATGGCCGGTGAGCCGGAAGACCCGCTCGCTTCAGTTCAATCTTTCTTTTTTGATTTTTTCGGTGATTTGCGGCCGGATTCAAACGTGAACGCGTCAATCGAAATCGCACCCGCGCCCGTGGTAGCCACGGCCAGGGCCATCGCGCCCAGCAACAAGGGAAGCTCGTATTGGCCGAACGCGTAGATCCCGACCACGGGAATTTTTGTCCGTCCCAGGACCAACCCCATTTCGATCGCCAGCAGCGAAGCGGCGCCGCGCGTAAATAATCCCAGGATCAGCAGCCCTCCGCCAAACACTTCCAGTAATCCGGAAACGTAGGCAAAGTAGCTGGGAAAACCGAATCCAGGGAAAGCCTTCAACCATCGCGCCGGATCGCTGATTTTTGGATAGCCGTGAAACAGAAAGCTGGCCCCTAGCGCAACACGCAACGCCAGAAGGCCCAGGGGTTTTAATTTTTCCAGAAATTGCATTCTATAGAGTCTCCCGCCGCGCGACATTCTAACAGAATCGTTTCACCGCAAATACCGGAGTAGATGCGCGCGTGCCCAATGTCTCGAGGACATCTCATAAATGGGCGGCGTTCAAATTCGACGGGCCGCCAGGGGCTAAAGCCCCTCTCTTGGGGGCCTTTGAGTGTCGCGGCTGAAGCCGCGACCCACAAAGATCGTTTGTGAGGCAGGTTCTAATAGTCTGGCGCCGGTACCCACAGCGGAATAGCCTGCCCCCGGCCTTGTTCCACCGCGAGTTCGTACACGCGCGCGGCGGCGGCCAGATCCCAGGATGCAATTCCGTTCGATTTGAACATCGTGACCTGGTTTGTGGCGGTCCGCCCGGCAATTTTTCCGGCGACGACTCCGGCGAGCTCGCCCACGCCGCTCCAGCGGGACTGATCTTCACCGAACGCCTGAATAAGGTCGCCTGCTTCCATTTTCGCCTGCTCGATGGAATCGGCGAAGATGGCGTCGGCGCGATTGACGACGGCGGCGTCCAGTTCGCGCTTTTGCGCCCAGTTTGCGCCCATCGCGTTGATGTGCATTCCCGGCTCGATCCAGGGGCCTTCGAGCACCACCTGCGTCGCGGAAGTGGCCGTGATTACGATGTCCGCGCCGCGCACGGCTTCGCGATTGGAATCGGCGCCTTCCACCGGCACACCGATTTTCTCGCTCATCTCGCGGCAAAATTTCGCGCGGCGCTCCGGATCGCGCCCGTATGCGCGCACGCGATGCAGACGCCGCACGGCCGCCACCGCTTCGAGTTGCGCGCGCGCCTGGTACCCGGTGCCGATGATGCAGGCCGTTCGCGCGTCGGGATTCGCAAGGTATTTCGTGGCCACGCCGCTGGCCGCGCCGGTGCGAATCTGGCCGAGCGCGTCCGCTTCGATCAACGCCGCCATTTCTCCGGTGGCCGAACGGAACAGCGGCACAACGAAGCGCGCCACGCCGCGAACCACCGAGTACAACTTCATCCCGAAGTAGCCGCTCACCGGATCGCTCGCCGCCATGTAATGCAGGACCCCGTTCTCCGGAAGCCTTAGCCTGCGCCGAGGATTCAGAACCAGTTTGCCCTCGCCCTGATTGCGCAGGGACTGCTCCACAAGCTCCAGAACGAGGGGCATGGTCAGCAGGGAACGCACGTCGGCTTCGTTCAGAAGCAGCGTCATGGTTGCTCCTTGGAATTCAAATTCATGCGAAACCAGAAAATGCGGGCAGCGGCCGGATCGAACACCAGCAATTCGGAATGCGGCGTCACCGCGATTTGCGGCGCGGCGATCTCGCCCAGATGCTCGGAAAGATCCGCATCCAGCTTGTGCTGGCCATCGAGCGTCCAGACGCGAATTTGCGGGGGCACGGAGGACATCGTAAACACGTAGCCATCCCCCACGGCCAGTCCCGCGATGGGATGTGACTGGGCAGCGGGGTTGTCCGCCGCGATCCAGAAAGTCATGAACAATCCGTCCGCGGAATATTTTGCGATGCGGCCGGTCGCGAAGTACGCGACGAAGACGGAACCGTCTAGCGAGGCCGCCACCCAGGAAGGTTTTTCATCCGGTGCGGCATCGGCCGGAGCGGGAAGGTATTTGACCAGGCGGCCGCGATCGTTAAACTTCGCAACACGCGATCCGGCCGGATCGGGCACGAATAAATTGCCCTGATTATCCACGGTAATGCCGAGCGGGCCGGAGAAATGCCGCTGCGGCGCGCTTTGCATGGCGCGCAGGAAGGTTCCGTCGGGGAAAAAAATAAAGATGCTGCCGCGGTCTGCCTCCGCCAGGTAAATCGCGCCGCCGCTATCCACGGCGATGCCCGTGGCATGGCGCACGCGCGAATCCTCGAAGGAAAGCAACGGAGTGCCCTTGGCCTCGAACTTGTCGATAAAGCCCGCACCCGGGTCGGCGAAGAAAACACTCCCCAGGGAATCGGTTGCGAACGCGGAGGGGGCGCCGAATTTTCCCGGGCCGTCGCCCTTATCTCCCCACGCGCTCAGAAATTGAAACGGAGGCGGTGGCGGCGGCTTAGGCGCGGGATCGGCGCGCTTGCCGCAGGACACAAGCTGTAGCAGCAGCGGCGCGGCCAACAGAGACAGGAGAAATCCATTCCGGGCAGAAAACAAATTCGCCTTGCGCATACTCAAATCAGGGACTCGCTTATTTTTTGATTTCGTTCGACTAGGATATTACCACGCGCCGAACGGAGCGCGATTCGCTGAAGGCACGGTTCCATATTCGAGCACTGGGGAATTTTCTAGATCTTCAAAGCTCCGGGAACAATCAGCGAAGGATGGGAGCCTTTGCGGGAGCTTCCCACTCAAACATCCGGTTCCATGCGTGGTTGAATGCCGCGCCGAACAGGACCGCAACCAGCTCGCAGGACATTCGCGCGAAAAACAGCGGCGCGCCGGAACCAATATGAATTAGCGGCGCATGAACCAGGCTCCGGCAGAGTCCGGAATACGAAATCGGCGTTACCACAAGGCCCGTTACGAATATCAAGAATTGGGACAGATAGCCACTCTGGTTCCGGAAATCTTTCCGTGATTCAGCGGCACAGGAGCGTGCCTGCTGCTGCGCGAAATCCAATCCGATCGCCCCCAGGCAGGCCAAGGCAGAGGCTCGCCAATTATGCACGTTGGTAAAGGAAAGTATCAGGGCCATCATCGCGAGGTTCAACAGAGTGTAAGCGGCGCCCCCGGCAGCCGACTTCAACAACCGGATCGGCAGGTACCGGCTGGAACTGCACAGCCGCCAAACTTGCTGCAGGTATTGCCATATCACCTTATTCGATAATTTGGACTCGCCCCGCGTGCGGGATTTGAACACGTACGGAACTTCCATTACCCGCGCCGGGCCGAGGTTCGCCAGAATCTCGAGGAGAATCTTGAACCCGTTTCCATTCAAGTCCTCCCTGACCCCGTCGAAATCCTTCCGCGCAAACAAAAAGTAGCCGGACATGGGATCCTTCAGGCGGATGCCCAAAAACAGTTGGGCGGTTCGGGTAGCCAGCCACGACTGCAAGCGGCGCAATCGGTCCCAGTCACCCGTGCTGCCGCCCTCGACATGGCGGCTGCCGACGACGACGTTGGCTCCCTTGTCGAACTCTTCCAACATTCGGGAAAGAATCGACGGATCGTGCTGCAAATCGGCGTCGATACAGGCGATGACGTCGCCTTCGGCCGCCGCGAAACCATCCATCACGGCCAGTCCGAGGCCCGGACTATGCATTCTGCGCAATGTCCGCACGCGCGGATTGGCCGTGGCGATTTGTTCGGCGATCGCCCAGGTGCGGTCCGGCGAATTATCGTCCACGATCAGGATTTCATATTCCACATCTCGCAAGACGCAGCCCAACTCTTCGACCAGCCGGGGAACGTTCTCGGCTTCGTTCAGCGTGGGGGAGATTACGCTTAGTCTCATATTTTTTTGGCGTTGCGGTGAATCTAGTTCGGACGGCACTCACTCGTTTGATTGGAACTTTTACTCAAGCAAAACAGTTTCCGACTGAGCCGGAGCATCCAATAATAGGCGGGATACTAGCACACCCTGCCCGATTCCATTCATGGAACATCCAAAAAAGTTATTTTTTTCGATAGAGTGCGGCGATTCAGTCACCGTTCGCGCGCCGCGCTCATGGAATAAAGATTCGTTCGAGGCGCTAAGAGTTGTCCGCCGCGGACATTCTTTCGGATTTTTCCGGGAACGCCGCGGCCGCTCCATAGGCCGCAAAGAGCACGACCTCCGGATCCACAGGATGCCGGAATCGGATATCCGCGTGAGTGATGTAATACACCAACGGGAAGAAGATCAACGGGAGCAAGAGGGGAATCGCTCTTGCCTGGCCATCGCGGATCGCTCCGGCGATGCCCAGGAGCGCCAGCACCGTGAACAGCGTATAAGTGAGAACGTTCGGCAGGCCGGAATCGCCCAGCGTCCAGCCGGGTGGAAAACCCCAAATCGCGGTCCAGGTGAACAGGATTCGCCGCAGGGTTTGCCGCGCAAATCGGCCCGTCTCGCGGGAAATAAAATCGAAGGCCTCGCTTTGTTTTTCGGCCATGTAGGCGGGCTCGCCCAGCGATTTGTATTTTTGAAATTCCTCGGGGTTGTCCGCGGGGAGCACATTCCAATCGGACGGAGTGCGCGTATCGTCGCTATTCCCAACCAGGAAATCCAGGCCGAAGCCGCTGCGGAAGGGCACCAAGCGCCCATATACCCGGCTGCAGCGCCAGACCCAGGGCACCACCGCCGCCAGGAACACAAGCGAAGCGGCGAACGCGGCGGCCGTGCAGTTGCTTCCGCGCCGCCAGTGGCGCCACCAGATCCAACCGCCCAGAAACGGCAAAGTGGAAAGCGTGGTGGGGCTGGAAAGCGCGGCCAGGGCCCACAGCAGCCCGTACGCGATCCAGCCGCGGAGAGTAGAGGATTCTTCCAGCGCGAGCGTCGCCAGCACCAGCAGAGTCATGAGCAAGGTGGTGAGGGTTGTTTCCCAAATGGTTATACTCGACAAAGTAATCGAATAAGGAAACAAAGCCCACATCCACCCGGCCCACACGCCGGCGCGCGCCCCGAACACCCGGCGCGCCACCAGAAACACCGGCAAGCAGGTAAGGGAAGAAAACAGGTTGTTCAGGGACAGTATGGCCAGCGCCGAAGCCGTGGTGTAGACGCCGAACAATTTGAAAACACCCGCCAGTAAGTAGGTGTACGCGGGGGGAATCAGCGCAGTCGGCCCGGTGGGCTCGCCATACGGTGAGCTGAACCCGCGGCCCGTGGCGATGGACCGCGCTACGCGCCCGGTTTCATAACCGAAGGCTTTGTGGTCGAGAGCCGGATCGAGTTGCGCCCTAAACGTGAAGGCCATGACGAGCAGGCGCAGGGCCAGCGCTGCGACGACCATCGTTTTCGGCGAGGAAAAAGAAATAGGGGACGCCGCGCGAGCGCCGCTCAAGGTTTTTTCCGCTGGATGGCGGATGCGCGGGCCGAATCTTCCTTCACGCGCCGCACGGATGTCTGTTCCATTACATAATTTCTTTGCGCGGGGGCATCGTTCGCATTGGAAAAATGAAATGTCGGACCCTTTTCTCCGCGGGAGACAATGATAGGCAGCCGCCCGCAAAGATCGCTTTCGACATAAGCGGTTTCGTAGCGCTTGCGCGCGGCGCTCCACGTATAGACACGCAGCAGTGTGAAATCGCAGGGCTGGCCCTCGCCGCCACGCGATCCGGCCACCAGATATTGCGCCGCCTGGCCTCCCGAGCCGTCCGGGACCTGATTGAGGACGAACCAAGCCAGCACGTGCAGGTCGGCGTTGTTGGCGTTGTCCCGCACCGGCCCCGGCATGTCTAGGTCAATGAATCGTGCGAGAACCCATCCGGCGATCGGAGCAGCCGGAGAACCGCCCGGAATGGCGCCGGGTGCCGAATTTGCGGGGCCGCCGCTTACGTGATCGCCGGAGGCCGGAGAAGCCGGCGCAGCCGGGTTTTGAGAAGAATTTGGATTGACGCCGGCGGAAGACGTGTCCGGCGCGCGCAGGACCAGCAGCCAATCCTCCTGTTTTGCTTCCTGCTCCGGAGTGCGAGCCCCTTTCGCGTCCGAAGAATTATCCTCGGCGGCCTGCGGGGCATCGGCCACGGTGCGCTCCAGAACCACAACGGGCGTGCCGCGCGTAAATTGAAAAATGCGTTTGGCGTCGCGTCCCGGCTCGATGCGAATGTTGCTGACGGTTTTCGTGTGGCCCGCGGCCTGCACGGGCAGGGTCTGCGCGCGAGCCAGCAGGGCGGCGCTTTCTCCCCAGAGCTGCTCGTCCATCACTTGCTTGGAATCCAGCAACCACCCGATCGCGCCGGAGGGGCCGCGGACCTGCATCGACGGTCCCTCCGCGCGAATCACTTTCACGCGATCGCCGTAGTGCAGGTCGCCGACCGGCTGTTTCACCTGGGCCAGCGTGTTCCAGAGGATGACGTCGCGATCGGCCACATACCCGATGGAAATAATTTGGGGAGCGTGCGGATACAACTTCCAGTAGCCGACCGCGGCAAGGATGAGGAGAAGTGGGATCACTCCTCCCTTGCGAAGAATTCGCCAGACCATTTATTTTTCGTCCTTAAGTACGCTGGGCTCCAAGTAGAGCCCAGACCCGAAATACTCTGGGCTGCAAAGTTAGCCCAGACCCGAATTCATCTGTGCTCCAAGTGGAGCCCAGGTCCGAAATTATTCGGGCTCCAAGCGGAGCCTAAACTCGAAATTCTCCGGGCTCCAAGTAGAGCCCAAGCCCGTCTATCCCTGATCGCCGAACGTGATGCCCACGGCCCGCGCGGCGCGCACCATGCCGCCGTGAGGATCGACCCGGCGCGCTTCGCCCACGGCCTCATCGATCGGGACCGATTCGATCTCGCCGGCCCGCAGGCACACCATGCGGCCAAACTCCCCGCGCGCAACCAACTCGACGGCCTCGACTCCGAAGCGCGTGGCCAGAATCCGGTCAAAGGGGCTGGGCGATCCCCCGCGCTGGATATGTCCCAGGACCGTAATGCGCACGTCTTTTTTCAGCAGCTTATGAATGGCGTCGCCGATCAGGATGCCCACCTGGCCGGGTCGCGGCGCGGGAAACGGCTGGCCCGTGGTGGGATCGATTGGCTGGAGCTTCACGCCCTCGGCGACCACGACGAGCGAAAACTTTTTTCCAGTGGCGGCGCGCTCGCGCAGCTTTTCGCACACCGTTTCGATCGTGAACGGAATTTCCGGGATCAGGATCACATCGGCGCCCCCGGCGATTCCCGAATGCAGTGCGATCCATCCCGCGTTGCGGCCCATGACTTCAATAACCATTACGCGCCCGTGCGATTCGGCAGTGGTGTGCAGGCGGTCGATGGCGTCGGTGGCCACGTGCAGCGCGGTGTCGAATCCGAAGGTCACTTCGGTCGCAGAGAGATCGTTGTCGATCGTCTTGGGCACGCCGACGATGGGAATTCCCATGCGTCCCAGGTCGCGCGCGATGGTCAGCGTGCCGTCGCCGCCGATGACGATCAGCGCGTCCAGTCCGAGTTTCCGGGCGTTCTCGCAGCACGCCAGCGAATAATCGCGCGTTTCCTTTTTCTCCTCCGTGTCCACCCGGTAGCGAAACGGGTTCCCGCGATTCGTGGTCCCCAGAATCGTGCCGCCGCGCGGCAAAATTCCCGCAATCGATTCCACGGTCAGAGGCATGGTTCTTTCCGGCCAGATCAACCCGTCAAATCCATCCTGGATCCCGATAACGCGCCAGCCGTGCCCCAGAATCGCGCTGCGAACCGCCCCGCGAATTACGGCGTTCAGCCCGGGACAATCTCCTCCCCCGTTGGCAATGCCGATCGTTTGTATGGTGGGAGCCATGGACCCTCAATCGTGCGGCAGGCTACCGGGCCTGAATCGCGAGAAGGCATTCTACACCATACGGGCAATCGGCTGAGAATGGGGAAAAGAAGCGCAACTCCACAAGGACAGTACAATTCAGGATTTCGCGGAAACCTCAAATTAAGGCCACCTCCGGTCCGGGAAACCGAAGGGCTTAAATCGTCTTCGCGTTCCGGCGGAATCGGTCCATCAGGGCCGTGTGCAGGCGCTGGCGGACGTCTTCCGGGAGGGGGACGGGTTCGGAGTTGCAGAAGATCTGGATGGTTTTGCGCGTGGTGTCGACGACCACGCGGCAGTCAGTGCAGCGCGACAGGTGCAACTCCAGGTCGGCGCGCATTTCGGAGTCGAGGACTCCGTCGAGATAGGCGGTGAGTTCGTGGATTACTTTCTTGCAGTTCACTGCGTTTCGCTCCGTCGAAAATACTTGTTCAATTTTTGGCGGAGTTTCAGGCGCGCGCGCAACAGGCGCGACTTCACCGCCGCTTCCGAGATTCCCAGGATATGCGCGGTTTCCTCGGTGGAGATGCCTTCCACGTCGCGCAGCAGGAAGGCCACGCGGAAAATCGGGTCCAGGTCCGAGATCACCGAATTGAGAATCTCGTTGAGTTCGGTCTGCGCGAATTTCTGCTCGGGGGAAGGGCCCCAGTCCTCGATCTCGCGGAAGACGGGATCCTCGCCGTAGTTGATCGGCTCATCGAGGGACACCTGATTGCCGCGGCGTTTGCGCAGCTTCATCAGGGCTTCGTTCACGGCGATGCGCACCAGCCAGGTGTAAAAGCGCGAGTCGCCCTGGAAGCGGTCGAGGTTTGTGTAGGATTTCAGGAAGGCTTCCTGCATCACGTCTTCGGCGTCTTCGCGGTTCTGCGTGATGTTCATGCCCAGGCGGAAGATCTTTCGCTCGTAGCGGTTTACCAGTTCTTCAAACGCGGAGGTGTCGCCGGCTTTGGCCGCAGACACCAGCCGGGCTTCGTCGTCGCGGACGATCGTGGATGCCAGCGGCTTGGGATCGGTGGCGCTCAACAGTCTTATTGCTCCAATGGGCGGACAATTATGTCCAGCCAGGCTATTTTGGCAGGGTACCATAGTTCACCGTCGCCACGCCTCCGCACAAACTCCTCTTCTTCCGATGCCCCGAAAGGCGCGTTCGATTCAGGAATCTCCGGACAATTTTGAATTGGGAAACAGGGCCGCCATCCGGGTCCGATCGGGTGCGGCGAAGTGGTACAATCATGCGCTTGGCGAGCTCTCTGGGCAGCTTAAGAGCGCCCGCAGGTCCTTTGGCCGCTCGCCCGACGGACGCGCGGCGGCCACAGAGGAACAACCCAAACGGACACTGGAATCCGAAAAAATAAATGAGAACTCTGCCCGACTATCTCCGCCCCGGCATGAAGCTGGTAATCGTGGGCTGCAACCCCGGCGACCGCTCGGCTCGCGTGGGCCATTACTATGCCGGACGTGGAAACGAATTCTGGCCGCTGCTTTATGAATCCGGCGTCATGCCGGAATTGCTTGAGCATCGCGACGACAAACGAATGATCGAGTTCGGCATCGGCCTGACCGACCTGGTCAAGCGGCCCACACGCGGGGAAGAAGAGCTGCAACGCGAGGAATTCGCCGAAGGGCGCATTGTGCTCTCCCAGAAGCTTGAGCAGTTTGCGCCGCAAGTCATCGCCTTCAACGGCAAGGGCACGTTTGAAAACTTCGCGCAGCGCGCGTGCAAGCTCGGGCCGCAAAAAGATCGCCTCTACGGCGCACAGGTGTTTGTACTGCCTTCGACGAGCGCGAAAAATGCCGTCGGTCACGGCACGAAACTTCGCTATTTCCGGCAACTGGCCGCGGTGCTTGCGAAATTGCCGGCGTAGCGCCTCCCAGTCCCGCCTGTCGCCGCGCCGGGCGGGACCGCCAGCATCCAAGGAGCACAAGAGATCCATGGCAAAAGCAAGAATCAAATTCCTGCACAAGCCCAACTGCACCACTTGCCGCAAGGCGAAGGCATTCCTAGAAAAGAAGAAAGCGGATTTGGAATTGCGCGACCTGGGGAAGGACCGGCTGTCGATTGCGGAACTCGACGCCCTGATCGGAAAGCAGGACCATCGCAAATTCCTGAACACGCGCAATGAGCTTTATCGCACGCGGAAAATGGGCGTGAATCCGCCTTCGCGCGAAGAGGCGCTGAAACTCATGGCCGCCGAACCCAACCTGATCCGCCGCCCCGTAGTATTGCGCGGTTCCGAACTGGTGCTCGGCTATGATGAGGAAGCGCTGAAGCGCATCGCAAAATAGATTTGCGATCCCGAGGGGGAAGCTCTTCCATGAGCGTCCGTGAAAAAATCGTTCTCATGCAGGGCGATCTTACCGAGATGGATGTCGATGCCATTGTCAACGCCGCGAACAACGACCTGCAGTTGGGCGGCGGCGTCGCTGGAGCGATTCGCCGCAAGGGCGGGGACGCTATCCAACGGGAATGCGACGCCATCGGCAGCGTTACGGTTGGCGGCGCGGCCATCACCACTGCTGGAAACCTGCCCGCGCGTTTCGTGATTCACGCTGCCAGTATGCAACTCGGTGGAGAAACCACGGCCCGCGCGCTGCAAAGCTCCACGGGCCACTCGCTGCGCATTGCCGCAAAAAAAAATCTGCGGTCAATCGCGTTTCCCGCCGTGGGGACGGGCATCGCGGGTTTTCCAGTGGCTGAATGCGCCCGGATCATGCTTGGCGAAGCGGCCGCGCACTTGAAGGCGCCCACTTCGCTGGAAAAAATTTATTTCGTCCTGTTCGACGCGCGGGCCCTGGCAGCTTTCGAGAACGTGTTCCGGGAAATGGATGCGCGCGGCGAACTGGGCGAAGCCCGCGCCAGAGGGCAGTCGTGACCGAACTCGCAGAAAAAGTCCGCGCGGAGCTGGCGCTCTACGAGCACCCCCTGTTCGTGTTTGACGCGCGCCCGGCAGCCGAGGGCGTCGAAATCGTCATCCGCTACTCGCCGCCCGAGCCGCAAGTGCATACCTACGTCTTCCTGCTTCGTCCGCGCGAAATCGAAAGCCGGCAATTTCCCTGGATTTTTCAGAAGCAGCTGTACGATTGCCTGCACGACTTCATCGTCGAGATGTTTACCTGCAACCCGCAGCGCCAGGACGCATGACCGGGCAAGCGCCACTCGCGGCAGGCGATCCGGCGGCGCCCCTGCACTCCATTCTTGCCGCGCGCATCCGGCAGAGCGGCCCCATCCCGTTTGCCGAGTACATGCGCGAGTGCCTCTACCATCCCGAGCACGGATACTATTCGCGCGCCGGCGCCGGGAAATTCGCGGACTACTACACCAGCGTCGACGTTCATCCGATTTTCGGGCGGCTGCTTGCTCGGCAACTCGCCGAGATGTGGGAAGTTCTGGGATCGCCTCGCCCCTTCAATGCGGTCGAGGCTGGAGCGGGCGTCGGGCGCCTCGCGGGCCATATCCTGGATTTTGCCGCGCATGAACTGCCCGCGTTTTATGGCGCGCTCGAGTATGTTGCCGTGGAGCGTTCCGCCGCACGCCGGGCGGAGCACTCCGAGCGCCTCGCGGTTCATGGCGGTGCCGGGAAAGTTTCAAGCTCTTCCGAAATTCCGCGCGCGATTGCCGCCGGCTGCATTTTCTCGAATGAATTGCTCGACGCCTTGCCCACGCACCGCGTGGCGGTTGAAAACGGCAAGCTGCGCGAAATGAATGTGGGCATCGAGGGCGAGCGGCTCGTGGAAATTTCAGGTGAGCCTTCCACTCCAAGACTGGAGGAATATTTTCGAGAACAGGGAATTGCGCTGCAGGAGGGCTGGCAGGCCGAAGCGTGCCTGGAAGCTTGCGAGTGGATCGAAAACGCGGGCCGAGCCCTCGATCGCGGCTTCGTCCTGACCATTGACTACGGCCATGAAGCGAGCGCGCTGTACAACGAGCGGCACAACCGCGGCACGTTGCTGGCATATCGCGATCACGCGGTTTCGGAAAATCTGCTGGATGCGCCGGGCGGGCAGGACCTTACTTCGCACGTGAATTTCACGGCCTTGGAGTTGTGGGGCCGCCGCGCGGGGCTTTCGCGCACCGGACTGGTCACGCAATCGCAATTTCTGGTGGCCCTGGGGCGGGCCAACGAATTCGCGGATCTATACGAGCCCGGCCAGACGGAACTTGAAAAATTGCGCGCGCGCCTGCTGCTGAAGAACCTGATTCATCCCGAGGGCCTGGGAGAAAAATTCCAGGTGCTGATCCAGCAAAAGGGAATCGGAATGCCGAACCTCACGGGGCTTTCGGGGTATTAAGTAGGACAGGCTTCAGCCTGTCGGGTTTCCATTTTTTCAATTCAAAAACCAAACAGGCTGAAGCCTGTTCTACTTTTTCTTAAGACCCTTCCGAGTATGCTTTCTTCAGCGATTTTTCGGCTTCAGCTTGCGCGCCTCCGGTATCGTCTCCGGTTTGCTTGGCCTTGCTGTACTCGTTGACGGCGCGCGTGCGGTCGCCCTGGATGTCGTAGATTCTGCCCAGATAGATGTGCGACCAGACTTCGGTCCAGCGGGTGGTCAGGTCGGTGGAGGCTTCCATGGTGTCGCGGAAGGATTGCGCCGCGGCGGCGTAATTCCGCTGGTAGAAAAACGCTTCGCCCATGCGGAAGTCGGCGAGGGCGTTGGTGCGGTCCTGCTCGAGGGCGCGCTGGTATTGCTGGATCGCGTCGTAGTAGCGGCCCTGCTCGGCAAGCGTTTCGCCACGCGCGATGATGCCGCGCACGCGCAGGCGCTGGCTCGATTTCAGGATGAAATTGTGCGGATCGAGGATAATGCCGTTGGGCTTCGGGCGCCCGAACGTCTCCACCGTGAACGGGGATTCTTTCCCGGCGATGTCGACTTTTTTGAATTCAGGATTGCCTTCGGTCTCGACTTCCATCTCGACGTTCATTCGGAAGAAATCGAGATCCTGTTTCACCTTGCCGACAATCCGGAATCCTTTTTTCGTGCGGTAGATCACGTATTCCAATTTGAATTCGGGAACGCCGGTGGAGCGCAGCCATTGCGTGAAAAACGGCCGCAGGCTGGGCGCCTCAGCGTCGGCCACGGGCGCGTTGCCCAGCCCCTTGTATTCCTGGGGCGCCGGCTGCGCCGCGCGCGCGTCCGCCAGTTGCTCGAAATCGCGGATGCGGGCGGTCTTGCCCGCGTACCGCGAATAAAAATCCTTGAGCAGCGCGCTGAAATTCGCGTCGCCGATAATGGCGCGAAGCATATGAAACACCATCGCGCCCTTGTTCACCACAACTGAGCGGTATTCTTCCGACCCCGGTGCGAGTCTCTTGGCCTCGGCAATCGGAGCGGCGTCGTCGAACATCAGCGCGCCCACCGCGAAATCCTCAAGCGCCTTGTTTAACCCTTCCTTGCCGGTCGCTTCCTCCGCGTAGAGCCCCTCCGAGTACCTCGCCAATCCGTCGGTGATCCAAACATCGGAAGCGGAGGCGGCCATCACCCGTTCACCCCACCATTGCTGCGCCGCCAGATTCGCCAGCAACCGCGCATTGGGCTGCGCCGTCCACTGGTGCGCGCTCACCAGCAGCAGGCCCGGCGCGGCGAATCCGTCCACCGTGCCGTCCGGCAACTGCGCGATGGTCATCGAGGGGTCGGGAAGCGCGCCGAATTCTCCGTTGTAGAAATCGAGAATGCGCGCCGCGGTGTCCGCGTAACTCTGCGCGGTTTTGGCTTCTGCCGGCGGCGTATAGATCGAGAAACTCATGCCTTGCGCGCGCACCGGACTCAATTGCAGCGGCGCTATCACAAACGTTCCCGCGGCTTCCGGCTTATCCACGCGGAAGGTGTACAACATGCGCTCATTTTCCATCGAAGGTGGCGGAGGAGCGCTCCGTGGCGATACCGCCGGGGCCGCCGATTTGGAATTTCCCAGGGCCGGAGGTGGAGCCGGAGCCGATTTGGGCGTCACCGAAACCGGAGGCCCGGCAGAAACTCCCGTGCCCACGACGGCCATTGTTCCGGGCACTTCAATCTGGAAAGTTCCCGTGTAACGCGTGGAAGGAAATCCGGTCAACGGGAACCAGCGCGCCGGGAGCAGCAGATATCCGCCCTCCTTGCCGATGTAGGCGAGCCGCACGCCTTCCGAAGGGTCGGTGATGCGGCCGGAGAGCGGGCCGCCGTAATCAAATTGCAGCGTAAGTTTTCCGCCCGCGGGCACGGCATCGGGGAGGGTGATAGTCAATTTCTGGTTGGCATTGTCGTCGCGGTCAAAAGTCAGTGGCTTGCCTGCTCCATCGAGGACCGAATTTACTCGCAGGCTCGGATTGAGTTCGACCTCGACTTCGCGTGCGGCATCGTCCGCAACGAAGTCGACCTTCGCCTGCGCGTTCATCACCTGTCCGTTAGCGTCGAGCGAGGCGCGAATATCATAGTTGGTGGCGCGAAACGCGGCAGTGGGCGCGGTCTGCACCGGGGCCACGGGCCGGCCCGGGCCTTGCGGCTGCCCCGGCGACTGGGCCAAGCCGCTGGCCGCGAACGCAGCCAGTGCCGTCAGCAGAACGGTGAGTCGGAGCTTGAACATGAGTCTCAGGAGCCTTTCTAAATTCGACCGGGATACCCGAATCAATAGGATACCAATGCGGGCTACTGAGTTGCCAGTGCCTTGCTTTCCATTTTCGCCCCGGGGTGAATGGCCCAGTAGGACAGGCTTCAGCCTGTCGGGGTTGGGGCGAACTGGGTCGACTTTGCTGGCATTAAAACCGACAGACTGAAGCCTGTCCTACCGAAACCTTCATGCATTTGTTTGCTGCAGCATGGCCGCGATGATTTCGGCGGCGCGATCGATTGCCCCAGGAGGCCCGAGCCTTTCGCGCACCTCGGCCAGCCCTTTCCGCATTTCCTCACGGGCCTCGGGCGAATCCAGCAGCCGGAGGGCCTCCCGGGCCACTCGCTCCGGCGTAAAATCCTTCTGCACCAGTTCGGGCGCCACGCGCTTTCCGGCGATCAGATTCACCATCGCAAACATGGGCGTGCGCACCAGCCAGCGCGCGATGGCCGCCGTCAGCGGCGCAAGCCGGTAGACCACGATCATCGGCGCGTTCATCAACGCCGCCTCGACCGTCGCCGTCCCGCTGGACACAATCGCCACGTCCGCCGCGCCCAGGACGTCGTAGGTGACGTCCTCCACAACTTTAATCGGCACGTCCGGCTGAAGATATGCGGCAAATTGGGACTTACTCATCCCCGGCGCCAGTGCCAGCACGAACTGGACGTCGCGGCCCCGGCCCATCATCCGGCATGCCTGCACCAGCGGGGGCATGTGATGGGCGATTTCCCCCGCGCGGCTTCCCGGCAGCAGCGCAACGATCGGCTTTGCGGCATCGAGGCCGGATTCCGCGGCAAATTCCGCGCGCGTTCTTTTGGCCGCGACGTTGCCCACCAGCGGGTGCCCTATAAAATCCGCAGGCACGCCGCGCGACCGGTACCACTCCTGCTCGAACGGGAAAATGCACAGCCCGCGCACGAACCGCCGCCGCACCAGGTTGGCGCGCCACGGCCTCCAGGCCCAGAATTGCGGGCATACAAAATAGACGCTTGGGATTTTCTTGCGTTTCAGGGCCCGCGCCAGGCGCAGGTGGAACCCCGGAAAATCGGTGAGGATCGCCAGGCGCGGATTGCGGCGGGTTGTTTCCCCCAGGATGCGTTTCCACACACGCTTGAGCGCCGGATATTTTTTTGCGATTTCGACGATTCCCACCAGGGAAACTTCCGAGCAGTCGGCGATCGTGTCGACTCCCGCTTCCCTCATGCGCGGCCCGCCCATGCCGAAGAGTTGCACGTCGGCGCGCGCGCGCAGCGCCGTCGCCAGCCGCGCGGCGTACATGTCTCCGGACGCTTCACCGGCGGAAATCAGGATTTGTGTGGGAGGCATGTTTGCGGCTTTTGTAGCATTGGCTTCAGCCTATGCGGTTTTTGCACGTGTTGCGGGCGAATCCGGCCGCCGATACGCTTTCTCAATCTCCATTAATCGTCATTCCGAACGAAGTGAGGAATCCCTTTTTCTTCTTGCGCGGAGAATAAGAGGGATCGCTCACTTCATTCGGAATCACGTCGTGTTGGCGGTGAATTCCGCAATGGATGAAGCCTGATTGCTAGTGGAACTCTAAAGTCAAAGGCAGACAGGCTGAAGCCTGTCCTACTCAATCGTTCCCTGGGATCGCTGTGCCTGCTTCGCTGCCCGCGGGTTCCAGGGGGGCGCGCAACTCCTGATCCTTGTACTGGAGCTGGTAGAGGCGGTAATAAATTCCGCGCATTCCGAGCAACTGCTGATGCGAGCCCTGTTCGCGCAATTTTCCCTTGTGAAACACCAGAATGCGGTCGGCATGTTGAATGGTGCTGAGGCGGTGCGCAATGACCATGGCCGTGCGGCCTTCCAGCAGGCGGTCGAGCGCCTCGCGGATCAGCACTTCGGTTTTGGTGTCGACGCTTGAGGTGGCTTCATCCAGAATCAGGAACCGGGGATTGTGCGCCAGGGCCCGCGCAAAGCTGACCAGCTGCCGCTGTCCCACGGAAAAAGTGGCGCCGCGTTCGCTGACTTTTGTTTCGAGGCCTTCGCTCAGGCTATCGAGCAGCGAACCCAGGCCCACTTCGCGCACGGCGGATTCGACGCGCGCGCGGCTGATGTCCTCGTCGCCCAGGCGCACGTTCGATTCCAGCGTTCCGGTGAAAAGAAACGGATCCTGCAGCACGATGCCGAATTGATGGCGCAACTGGTGGACGTCGTAGCGGCGGATGTCCACGCCGTCGAGGAGAATTTCTCCGCGCTGGATGTCGTAGAAGCGCAGCAGGAGCTGGATGAGCGTGGTTTTCCCCGCGCCGGTGTGGCCGACGATGGCCAGGGTCTGTCCCGGAGCGATGTGGAACGAAACATCGCGAAGGACCCAGTCTTCGTCCTTGGGATTTGCGCCGCCGGTATAGGCGAACCACACATTGTGGAATTCGATTTCGCCGCGCGGCGCGGAAAGCATCAGCGGCGCCTCGGCGGGCGGTGCGGGCAGAGGCTCGTCCAGTAATTTAAAAATGCGCTCGCAGGCGGCCATGGCCGATTGCAGGATGTTGAATTTTTCACTCAAGTCCTGAATGGGCCGGAAGAAAAGCTGCGCGTACTGCATGAAGGTGATGAGCAAGCCCACTGACACCGAGCCAGCGAAGGAAAGCAGGCCGCCGTACCAGAACACAACGGCGATGGCCATCATGCTGAATAACTCAACGGCAGGGAAGAAAACGGCGAAGGCCGTGATCGCGTCCTTGTAGGCTTCCATGTGGATGCGGTTCAAATTCGCGAATTCTTCCCGCGATTTTTTCTCGCGGTTGAAAATCTGCACCACGCTCATGCCGGTAATGTGTTCCTGCAGGAAAGCGTTGATCCGGGCGATGGCCGTGCGGATGCGCCGGTTGGCGTCACGCACGCGGTCGCGAAATATCCACGTGGCGATCATGATCAGCGGCATCACCGCCAGCGTGGCCAGCGCCAGCCGCCAGTTCAGGAAAAGCATATACGCGGCGATGCAGAACAGCATGATGGCGTCGTTGGCCATGGCCGCGATGCCCGCGGCGAACAGGTCGTTGAGGGCGTCCACATCGGTGGTTACACGGGTCACCAGGCGCCCCACCGGGCTGCGGTCGAAGAAACTCATCGGCAGGCGCTGCATGCGCTCGAAAATTTCCTTGCGCAGATCGTAAAGCGTCTGCTGGCCCACATTTTGCATCATGCGGACTTGCAGGTATTGCACCGCGAAGTTTAAAAGCAGCGCCGCCAGAGACAGCAGGGAAATCAATCCCACGCCGCGCAGCGCCGCCGCCATGGGAATCGTCCCATCCACCCCGGGGACGATGTACTTGTCCACCGCGTAACCGAACAGGCGGGGAGCCACGACAGTAAGCGGCCCGACCAGCAGCGTCAGGAAAACCGCCACCACAACCGTCGTCTTGTACGGCCGCAGATAAGTCAGCAGCCGCCGCAGCAATTGCGCGTCGTATGCTTTTCCAAGAGCTTCTTCTTCGCGGAAGTCGCTCATTCGCGTTCCAACTCCTCTTCCAGCAACTGCTTCTGGTACAGGTCGGCGTAGTAGCCGTGGTGCGCCAGCAATTCGGCGTGCGTGCCGCGCTCGACAATGCGCCCGTCGCGCAGCACCACGATCTGGTCGGCGTGCTGCACGGTCGAGACGCGATGCGAAATCAGCACGGTGGTGCGCTGGCGCAGAATCGCGTCCAGCCTGCTCAGGATGCGTTCCTCGGTTCCAGTGTCCACGCTGGACAGGGAATCGTCCAGAATCAGAATTTTGGGATCGCGAATCACCGCGCGGGCGATGGCCGTGCGCTGCTTCTGCCCGCCGGAAAGCGTGATGCCGCGCTCGCCGACCATGGTGTTGAACTTGGCGGGGAATTCGTTGATCTCGGCGGCAATGCTGGCGACGTCGGCGGCATTTTGTATCTGCTCGTCGGTGGCGCTATCCACGCCGAAGGCGACGTTTTCGCGCAGCGTCTCACTGAACAGGAACGTATCCTGCGGCACGTAGCCCACCGCGCGGCGCAACGTTTCCAGAGGCCACTCGCGGATCGGGCGCCCGTCGATCAGCAGCGTTCCCGGTGGCGCATCCCACAGGCGTGCAATCAGGGCGGCCAACGTGGATTTTCCGCTTCCGGTCGGCCCGACAATCGCCAGGATCGAGCCGGCGGGCACGAGCAGGGAAATTTCCTGGAGTACGGGCGCGTTCACACCTGTGTTTCCGTTTGAGTTCGCACCGGCGGGCTTGGTCGGATCGGCCTCGCTGCGCGCCGTCGGATACGTGAATGTCAGGTGGCGGAATTCGATTTCGCCGCGAATCTCCTCGGACTTGGGGGCTGCGGCGTTCGCATCGCTGATTTTCGGCTCGGAATCGAGCAGGTAGTTCAGCCGGCCCATGGAAGCGCCGCCGCGCTGAAAGATGTTGGTGACAAATCCCAGGGCAATCATGGGAAAGATCAGCCGCGTCATGAACGTGTAAAACGCGATGAGTTCGCCCAGCGTGATGCGGTTCATGACCACCAGCTGGCCGCCCTGCCACAGCACCAGAATGAACGTGAGCCCGAACAGCATCTGGAGCAGGGGCATGAACAGGCTCCAGAAATAAATCAGTCGGAGGTTGCGGTCGATGTATTCTCGGTTGGGCTCGTCGAAGCCGCGAATCTCGGCTTCTTCCTGCCCGTAGGCCCGCACCACGCGCACCCCCGCCAGATTTTCCTGGGCCTTCGCCGAAAGCACCGCGAGCGATTGCTGAATCTTTCCGTACAGGGCGTGGATCTTGCGGCCGAAAACCCAAACGGTTACGGCGACCACGGGCACGGGCAACAAAACAAATACGCTGAGCTTCGCCGAAATCCAGAACATCAGGACCACGGCCAGAATCATGGTCGCCAGCGTGTTGGCTGTGTACATGATGCCCGGGCCGAGGACCATGCGCACGTTGTTCAAATCGTTGGTGCATCGCGACATCAACTCGCCGGTGCGGTTGCGGACGTAGAATTCCGGCTCCATCTGCACAAGTTTTTCCAGCAGGTCGTTGCGCAAGTCGTATTCAATGTCGCGGGAAAGCCCAATCAGGATTTGCCGCGTGCAGTACGAGAAGAATCCCATCACCGCGCAAGCAATCACCAGCGCCGAGGCGAATACGGCCAGCGTGCGCGGGTCCCTGGGGTGGTAATACGGGAGCAGATAGCCCAGCGAGATTTGCGTGAGGCGCCCGAGCTGCGCCAGCGGCGTTTGCTCGCCCTTGATGCAATCCGTGATCACGCCGAGAATCAGCGGCAGCAGCGTGCCGGCAATTCCCATGCCCGTTTGCGTCACCATCCCGATCAGCACTTCCAGCTTGTGCCTCGAGACATACGGCAGCAAACGCGTGAGCTGCGCCCATCCGGAAACGCGCCGGGGCGCCGTCTTCACCGCGGGACTGGCGAAAGTTTGGGCTGCTGCGCTCATTTGAGAATGGACATTGGTGTTTCCAGCGTCGGGACTTCGGTCAGATACCTTTCCATAGACTGGTCCAGCGACTGATAGCGTTTCGCGCTTTTATTCCAACGCACGACCACCGATTTGCCCGGCGATTCACTCGATCCGGATCCTGCTCCATCCGCGTCCGAATCGGCCGGAATGAATTTCATTTCCAGTCCTTTTCCCGAATCCAGGCTGTATTCTAACCGCCAGCCGCTCACCCGCGCAGCCGGCGTGCCTGCCAGATACCCGTTCGGATTTTTTACGTGCTCGTCGCAGCGCAGCACTTCGGACCATTTGCCTCCGCTTTTTTCCAGAATCGCCGCGCGCCGTATGAAAATCGACGCGGGATCCGCCGCGTCCGCGGGCTTGCCGGCGGCGCGCTGCGCATTCGCGATGCGATTGACGGCCAAAATCTGTTCCGCTCCGTTCCGCGCCAGATCCCCGTGCTCCAGGATTTCCGCCTGCTTTCCCAGAGCGGCTTCGGCCATGCTTTGCGATTCGGCGGCTTGCTTCCCGCCGGGATCGGCCCCGCCGTTAGCGGCCGGCGCCGGCTTCGAGGAATGGCATCCCGCCAGAAAAAGCGCGGTTATTCCAACAAGCAAAGCCAGAGCCGGGCGCGGGGTTGGAATCGTCATGCCGTGGTCGCGCTACAGGCTCGGAAACGCCAGGGTAATCTCGACCACTCGCCCGGTGTCCCGGGCGCATAACACTTCCATCACCTGCGGGACATCGGAACCCGCAAAATCGAATTGATAAAACATCAAGGCAAGATCCTGTCCGTTTTTGGATGCCGGGCCGCTGGAATTCGGTTCACCATAATAATCGGTGACGCGGTCCTGGGAATCGCCGATGCGCAGGCCCAGTCCGGTCACCCAATTCTTCGGATCCAGGAATTCCGCCTGGCGCTCGGCACACTTGCCGTTTCGCTGGCCCAGCGCCGTGATCGTGACGCTCTGAATCACGGATTTCGCATCCACATCCAAATGAATGCTCCGGCCCGAGCAGGTGTCGCGCCACTCCTTCGCGCCGGAATCGTGGTCCTCGGTCAGGCTCTTCTGCTTGAACCGCTTTTCCGCGATGGCAAACGTGTCGCGCCCGGGCCTCAGGCCTGCGAGCAGCGTCTCATTGATACGACGCGCGCTGCGCGGCACGTCGTCCTGCGCAGCCAAACGCCCCCCCGATAACCAGACGCCCGGCGCCATGAGAAAAAGGCTAGCGCACAGCCAGAATTTCGTCCAAACGCGCCTCAAAATTTTCCTCTCCCTCGGACCACAAGCGAACGCGCTCGACCGGCATCGTTTCCTCCACCGCGCGCATCCAGCCCATCAGTTTCTCGATATTCTCTCTCGTTTTCTCCTGATATTCGCGCAAATTCTGCGGCTGCGACATCCACATCAGGAAGCGAGCCTCGTCCGGATGCTGCGGCTCGGCCACGTGTGTCGAATCCGGCGTCAGCAGTCCCGCGTGGCCCGTAAACAAATGCTCGAATCCAAGATCAGCAAGGAAGTGCCCCGACTCGCCGGAAACCCCGTCGTCATACTCCGGCCCCCGGCAAGCCAGTTCGAGTTTTTCGGCATTCTTTTTCCAGCTCGCCGTCTCCAGGTCGCGTATCCACAGGTCCCATCGCGCGGAAACCTCGTAAGCGACGTCCGCGGAATGATGTTCCTTCACCAACTCCACAATATCCGCCGGCGTCATCACCTGCCCGCGCAAATCGTATTCCTCAACGGGAGTTTCCGAAGGCCCCACGGCGCGCACCGAAAGGGTGGTGAACCCCATCGCCCCCGCGGACAACGGCACGCTGGCCAGAAAACGCTCGAAATGCGCGAGCATGTTCGATTCGCTGAAATCACGAATCCAGACGCTGGCATAGGCGCGGTTGGGCATCCGCGTATTATACAGGGAAGTGCGTGCGGGACCGAATCGGGTAGGGGAGCGGGATGTCTTCGGTTTGCTGCTCGAGAAATTCTCGTCGGCAGCCTTGCCCAGCAGACCCTAATGGAAAATAAACGCACCAAAACGGAGGTCCGTGCGCAGCGTCTTGAAAAAGGAGCAAGCGATGTAAGGACTGCCGCATAACAATTTGCTGTCACCAACGATGGAGGCGGGGGGAGTTGAACTCTGCGCCCTCGTTGATTCCGCGCAACTTATTGAATTTCTTACCCGCCTGAAACGCATGATACTCCGAAGCACCGGGGTGTTTGTACATTTTTTGTACAGAAAAATGAGACAAATTGTGGCGCGAGATCCTCAAGGCGCGTAACGAGTGAAGATGTGGACATGTGACTGGCATGTACTACTGGGATTATCGCGGAAAGCGAACCACCGCGTTGTCGAGTGGCATTTCCTGTTTCAGAGTCGCCGCAGGTGATGTCGAATGCCATGCCTGCACATCCAGAACCCCGAGGCAATGAAGGCACGGTCCGGCTAAGTTGAAAGGAACCCGAATGGCGAACCCTCCGATCCGAGCGCCGATTTGCCAGCGCGATGCCGGTCGGCGCGCCTTTCGCGCCAAGCGCGAATCAATTGATTACTACCCTACCGTGATCACGACATTCCCTTTCTTGTGCCCTTGCTCAACATACTTGAAAGCTTCCGTGATCTGCTCCAATGGATAACTTCTGTCGATGACCGCCTTGAGCTTTCGTTCCGCGGCAAGTTGCATAATGACATTCATTCTTTCCAGGTTCTCCATGGCCACACCGCCCTTTAGTTTCTTACGCCCGGTGATGGAGGTCCATAGGATCCGAACCATGTCAGTCAAACCCATAATGTTTTGAAGAAAGATGCCTCGGGACTTCAGCGAGCTTTTGCAGCGATCAAAAGTGGTCGCACCGACGATGTCAAATATCAGGTTGTAGGTTTGTCCGTTCTTGGTGAAATCCTCCTTCGTGTAATCGATCACCTTGTCGGCACCCAAGCACTTGACCATTTCCACGTTTGTGCTGCTACACACTGCGGTCACGGTTGCCCCAAAGTGTTTGGCCAACTGCACTCCGGCTGAGCCGATGCTTCCCGAAGCTCCTATGATCAGAAGTTCTTGCCCAGCCTGGATCTTCCCCAGGTCTCGGAGGAAATACAACGCGGTGTTCGCCCCAAACGGAATCGCAACTGCCTCCTCCCAACTCAGCGAATCCGGTTTGATCGCAATCGCCCCTGTTTCAGGAAGGCATACGTACTGGGCGTGCCCGCCGCCCATCATGCCGGTCGAGGCGACAATTTGGTCGCCTGCCTTAAACTTCTTCACGTCTTTACCAACGCCCTCGACCTTCCCGGCCAACTCTGTCCCGAGGACGCGTTCCTTCCAAGGTTTTCCAATGCCAAACATCAGTTTGGCGATCGGGCGCATGGATTTGGTAATGAATGTGAAATTGCGGACGTTGCAATCTCCAGTCGAGACAGTGGTCGCGTGTATGGCGATAAGGACTTCGTTGTCCTTAGGGGTGGGTTTGTCGATCTCTCTTAACTGGAGAAGATCGGGAGGTCCGTATTGGGTGTGCAGAATCGCTTTCACAGGATTTCCTTGGCGGGCGGTGGAAGCAACGGTACTACTGGCTCCGCCTATGACACGGGCAAATTTTTACCTGCCTTCCGCCACAAACAGAACGCCAGCCATAACGTCCACGGCGCAAATAGCAAGCCCGCTATTGCGAGTGGGCTTCCTATGAAACCATTGCGTGCAAGGTTGAAGGAATAGGCGATTTGTAGCACTGCAAGCACAATCCCTGACCATCCCAAAAGTTTGGGGTAATCGCGGCCCAATGTCATTGCAATCCCGAAGAACAGGAGCGAAATTCCACCGGTTAGTGTCCAGACGCTGCTGAGACCGATCTCGATGTGACGCACAGCCGCTGCAACCCTGAACGCTTGAGTTTTTTCTATAGCCGAAGCGTTTACCCATTCCTGGGCGACGAACTTTATTGCGACCCCGTCTACCGCCTGATTTGCACCGTATATGGCTTCGGCCACGAGGGCGACGGCCATCCCGATGCGTGCAAACGTAACACCCCCTCCCTTTACGATCGATCGGTAGAGGGCAAGGAAAGCAATCAGCATCACAACGTCAGCTGCAAACTGAACCAAGTGAACCAATTCCCAATGCGTGTTCGCAGCATACTGTGGCAGAACGGATGGAAGATCCTCAGGATGGGTACCCCCGTGAAAGCCCATAGCAACAGCACCTAAGACGAGGGCAAGCACGATCGAAACGGCCCCTAGACGAAAGAGAACGCGGTCGGGCAACGTGGGCGTTATCGGGGAGGAGTGCTTTTCTGCTTCAATCTTTGTCATACAAAGAAGGTGCTTGGCTCCTCGTAAAACCCTAGCAGGCTACCACATCCACTCAACTGTAAGGTTTTTCGATGCTGTGCGTCAGCCCTTTTATAAGCGGGCAAGCCCAAACAAAGGGCGGGAAGAACCTAGGGCGTGAATAGCAAATTCAAATCAAAAAGGAGAAATACAATGAAAGCTCCAAAGATTATCGTAGGGCTCATGCTTGTAGCGGGTGCTGTAAGCGTTGCCAATCTTCCGGCAAAGGAACCGGATACTTGGCAGACGGGCACGTTAATAGGTCTTGACACCAGGACCACGATAACTGAAGGAATTGGTAACGAACACTACGAGGAACGAGAAACGAAGAACGGAAAGAAGGTCATCAACGGAAACAGCTATCAGATAGATCAGCCAAAAGTGACGTTCGTATTGACTGTCAGAATTGGTGATATAACTTACACGGTCGAACACATCAAGAATCTGTTCTTCGGCTACAACCCAACGGACATGGTAGTAAACGATCCTGTCACTGTTTCTATTCAGAAGGACAAGCTGGTGCTCATTCGGCCCGATGGGAAGGAATACAAGACAACAATTGTCCGGATCGCACGTAATGAACGACGTGCAGATTAACTCCATTACTCTTGAGATGAGAGAACGGGCCGAGGAGAAATGCCTCGGCCCAAAACACTATTCAGAATCTCCAAACGAGACACGGAGTATGTATGGAATACATGACCGGTATTGGACTCGCACTGCTGACCTGCGTCTTTGCCACATTGGTCGGATTTGACCGCGACCGTGTGTTCTATCCGACGCTGCTGGCCCTGATGCCCACCTATTACATTCTGTTTGCTTGTATTGGGGGTTCAACGTCCGTGTTAGCCGTAGAGTCCTTGTTGGGAGTGGCTTTTTTTGCCGCCGCCGTGGCAGGCTTCAAAAAAAACCTTTGGCTGATTGTGGTCGGCCTCGCCGGGCACGGAGTCTTCGACTTCTTCCATCACCTGCTGATTCAGAATCCCGGTGTCCCGAGATGGTGGCCAGGCTTCTGCCTTTCGTTTGATGTTCTCGCCGGCGCTTTCCTTGCCATGATACTGATGCGACGTACAAGATTCGCGTCGACCTTCTAGATTACCGGAGAACTAACACATGGAACGAGAGGCTCGATCTTCTGATTCGCTTTCACCCGAGGTCATTCAGCGGCTTGTCGAATGTCATCGGCAGTTTCTCGGTTTTCTGGAAAAGCGTGTCGAGTCCCGCGCAGTCGCTGAAGATATCCTCCAAGACGCCTTTGTCCGAGGGCTGGAACGTGGCGGAGAACTTCAAGGAGAGGAGAGCGCTGTAGCTTGGTTCTATCGAATTCTGCGCAATGCGGTCATTGATCATTATCGCCGTCGCGATGCCAAAGGACGCGCCATGGAATCCTTCGCGCGTGAAATGGAAAAATCTGAACAACCTGACGTCGGCTTGGAAACGGAGATTTGCGGATGTCTGCTTGGTCTGCTCGATTCGCTAAAAGCCGAATATCGTGATGCGCTGCGAGCGGTGGATTTGGGCGATGAGAGCATGGAAGTGCTAGCCCGCAGCGCGAATATCTCTTCCGGCAACGCCGCAGTTAGGGTCCATCGAGCCCGTCAAGCACTCCGCGAACGCGTGCGCACAGCTTGCGGCACATGTGCCGAGCATGGCTGCCTTGACTGTCATTGCAAGACGGCGTCCGGCAAGTGCTAGCATTTGGTTATAAGAAAGAGAGGGAGCCGTTTGGCTCCCTCTCTGAACGATGTTGCTTAGTCGCAGCAGCCGCACGCGCAACCACAACCGCACCCATCGCCGCAATTACAATCACTGGCGCACGAAGCCGCAGTCTTGCAGTTGCAACTGGCTCCGCAGGAGCAGTGAGAGCCTTCCTGGCAACGGCAGCTATTTCGATCATTGGAGTTCTTTGTCATTTGAGTTTTCCTTTCTGGTTCAGCGCCGCTTATCGCGCTGTTCATAAGTGCTGACGCAGAGGGTCGACTTTGATTACACTCCTTTTTTGAAGAATGAGCGGGGCACGGAACAGTTTCGTTTGCGGGATGCCGCAGAAAGGAAGATCTGCTGTTTGCAGGATTGGTGTTTGTACACTCAACCCTTGGGTGCGCCTTACCTCATGAAATTACATGGGTTAAAAGTGGAGGCGGGGGGAGTTGGAATAAGAAGATCTGTTGAAAACAAATAAGTTGCTAATTTTTCAATACGCTCAAAACGCACAGGACTCAGGAATTGCGGTTTTCACACACGTAATACACACGCGAAAATTCTCTCCAGGCGCTCCAAACAACGCACGAAATATGTTGATTGCGAAGTGGTAGATGAGGTTAACTTCCGGTTAGCGCATGATCCGACCAGAATTGGTCGCGAGCGTCACTGAAGCTTGCAACTTCCCACAAGCGGACTTCTGGCCCGGAAAGGCTATTGTCCAATTTCCGATTTGCGCATAATACGGCCATTGACCGGTTTTCACCTCGCCGGGACGCGACTGGCAATCGCCAGGTGATTTATCAAGGCTGATCCGGAGAAATGCGACCAAACCCGATAGTTGCGATAGCAGCTCACTGTACCGAGGCGTTCCCAATCTGCGCTAACAATTCTTGATGGCTGATATTGCAAAGATCGTTTGATGTCAGCATCCTCCGAAAATTACTCTAACCATAACTAGCGGGCGTTGCAGAACAGGATCGCAGCTCCATCGATTAACAGCAATGACCAGGCGCGGGGACCCCAGTTGGCGTTTCCGTTGATTTCTGAAATTGTTTATCCAGCCGATATCGGTAGAGGAATCGGCGACACTTTGCGTTCATTTCTGTAACGGGCTGGAGGTAAGCCAAATTCGCGCTTGAAAGCACGATTGAACGCGGCCTCTGATTCGTAGCCAACATCCGCAGAGATTTCGGCGATCCCGCGAGGGGTTGTGTTGAGCAAGCGCGCGGCGAGCTGTAGCCGCCAGCGCATTAAGTAGGTTATGGGTGGCTCTGAAAGGTATCGATTGAATCGCTCCAATAAGGTCGTACGTGAAAGTCCGACTTCCTTCGCGAGGTCAGCCAGGGTCCACGGAAAATCCACTCGACTGTGTAGAATCGCCAGACACTTTCCCACGATCGGATCGCGGGCGGCAGCGATCCATCCCGATTCCAGCTCTGGAAGCGCCTCGATGTATCTCCGCAATGTGTCGACAAACAATGCCTCGGAGAGCTTTGACAGCATGGCCTCGCTGCCAGCCCGTCCTGATGCTGTTTCCTCTACAAGGTGGAGAATCGAGTTCTCCAGCCATTGGCCCGAGCGATCGGTTCTAAGGCTGACTTTGAAAATCTTGGGAAGTCCTTCCAGGATCGGTTTGGACAACAGAGGGTCGAATGCCATGTACCCACAGATGAAGCGCGTGACCTCACCGCATCCTCCGGCCTTCATCGGAGTCAAATCGTGCCTTATGAACTTCTGGATAATCGCCGAGATCTCCACCGCCGGGACGCCCATGCCGCTGCCCATCTGATGCGCATGTCCATGCGGGAAAATAACCACCTCTCCTGCTTCCATCGAAAGGGCCCCGCCTTCGTTCAAGCGAACCTTAGCCCTGCCTTCGAGCAGGAGATGATAGACGATGAGATGAGGTGCTCCGGGTGAAAGGGTGGGAGCAATTTTGCTGGATTCCGGAGCTGAGATCTGCCACGGCGCCGAGAACTCCGCTCTGAAAAACACTGCGCCCTTCAGTTTGACTCCGCTCAGGATTTCGGAAAAAGCGTCCATCAATGAATGCTCCGGATTCGCGGCAAACATTATCGGGACCGCTGCAAAGAGATCTGCCTAGATTGGACTCAGAGTCAATGAACCCGTGCTGCTGAGCATGGTCAAGCCCTCGGATACTGCATAGGATTCTACCCGTGGCGCACAAATCGCGCAACAATCCTGAAATTGAAAGGGAGGGAAATGACAATGAATCCATTTAGCACGACTACCGCTTTTCCAATTCAGTCTGAACAATACGCGAGCACCGTGGCAGCTTCGAAGCGCGTCCGTTGGGACATCGATCGAGACGTCATCCGCGGCCGCGATTTTGATATGGACCACAAACTGCTACCGGACTCGATCTCCGGAATCCGGCAATTTGAATTTCTGGATAAACCGGAAACGCGAATGCTGAGCCAGATCCAAGGACGCACCTATGCGAACATGTTCGGCTTGGTAGAACGTTTCATCAATTGCAAGGTTCTTGAATTGAGCCGGCATCACTGCACCGGCGATCAAGTCGCGCTGGAGGCGCTCATTCGCTTCAGCGACGAAGAGCTCAAGCATCAGGAGCTGTTCCGCCGCATTGAACAAATGATCGCCGGGAAGATGCCCTCGGGGTATCACTTTGTGGCGCAACCGAACGAAGTGGCGAGCGCGGTACTGTCGAAGTCTACTTGGTCGGTGATGGGGTTGACGTTGCTGATTGAGCTCTTCACGCAAACCCACTACCTCAAAAGCATCGAGCCCGACCAGGAATGCTCTCCGCTTTACAAAGACGTTTTTCTGTATCACTGGAAAGAAGAATCTCAGCACGCGAGAATCGACGAACTCGAGTGGATTCGCGTGAATGCATTGATGTCGCCCGAAGAACGTGACCGCGCGGTAGACGACATGATCGAACTGGTGATGGCCGTGGACGGTATCGTACGAGCCCAGGCGGCAGCCGACCTCGACTACTTCTTGAAGATAAGGGGCGGCGCATTCTTTGAGGAGAACATCGCGCGCCTGCATGAGGGCGTGCTAGCGGCCTACCGCTGGCAGTACATTCTATCGGGTGCCGGAGAACGGCGCTTTCAGAAGGTTTTGCGAAGCTTGACCACGGACGATCAGCTCCGGCGCATCGAAGAGGCGATCGCGCCCCTTGCGGCCCTTGCCGAGCCGGTCGAGAAGGCGACGAATCGTGCTCAACCCATCCATGTCAGCACCTAAGCCCAGTAAGCATCGGCAGAAATGCCAGGCTTTGCTTCCCTCGACGCCAGAGGCAGTGAGAGTCTTCGCCGGGAGCTCGACGCGCTGTGGTCTTCTCACAATAGAGCTGGCCTGGGTTCCACCACCGTCTTCGCTGAATATCTGGAAGTGATTGGAGTTCGATCTTAGATGAAGTTTCAGCCGTTTATAAAGGAGATCTAGTGAACAACCCACATGAACTGGTCCAACATTTGGAGAAAAACCCCCAATTGCCCAAGGGGGGTGGCGATATACTTTCCGTTTACGGCGTCGAGTCATGCCCGTTCGCCTCGGGCGATATCCTGTGTAGCCGGCACGTCCTGGCTTCATCGTTCGGTCCGGCGTACACGGCCGTTTGGCATCGTGATCCGGACGGCGACTGGCACTTCTATCAAGATGTTCCGCCTCGGCAAGGCTGCGCGCGCTTTTTCGGCAAAGCGCTTGCAGACATCACTGTGCGGCCGATAGAGACCCACTGGGACGGACCACGGCGGCTGCGCATCGTTGTGCCAGGTCGTATTGAGTGGCAGTTCGATCTCAGTTCGACGCTCGCTACACGGGCGATGAACCTAATGGGGAGCTTGATGCCCGACACTCTTTGGAAGAATCCAACTGTCCTGGCCGCAATGGCGCCTGTCGCAGGCGTTGCTTTGGGGGCGGGTAAACTGCGGTTGACCGGCCGGGCGCCGAACGGCCAAAGCTTCATCGCAAACCCGCTGTGGATTTGGACAGTGCCCAGCGCCAAGGCTACCATCGACGGGCGCAACCTTGGTGCGGTTATGCCTATGGGGGAACAATCCAAGCTGGGCGACTTCTGGATACCGCGCACCGGGCTGTTCGCGATCGGTCGTGCGTTCTTCGATGCATTCGACCCGGAGATTCATTCTGCAGCAACAAGTCGAACCGAGTATGCAGCATCTGATTCATCAACAAAGTTCGCTGCCGCATAGCAATTGAGTCGTTCCAGCGTGGGCAGCGAATCGCTGGTCGACCAAAATCCCAGAATAATAAAAGGAGACAAAATATGTCATCACAGACCACGGCCACTCACAAAATCAAGGGCTCCATAGGTCGTCGGGCGGAATTATTGGCGGATCGCATCGAGGAAGGCGCTGCCGGCCTAGCTGCCTTTGCTGAAGGACTATCGGAAGTGGATTGGAGTACGCCGGTGTCAGGATCGGACCGTCGTCCGGTCGGTGTCACCGTGCACCATGTCGCGAGCGTTTATCCTATTGAGGTTGATCTCGCGCGGGCAATCGCCAGCGGCAAGGCCGTTACGGATGTCACGTGGGAAGTTGTCGCCCAGTTGAACGGAAAACATGCACAGGAAAATGCCGGGGTGACCAAAGCTGCCGCGCTTGAGCTCTTGCGCCGGAACAGCCGTGAGGCGGCTGCTGCGGTCCGCGCGTTCACGGATGAAGAATTGGATCGTGCCGCGCCATTCTCGCTAAGTTTCGGCGCGCCTGTCACCGCGCAGTTCGT
This sequence comes from Terriglobia bacterium, assembly GCA_020073375.1. Lineage (GTDB taxonomy): Bacteria > Acidobacteriota > Terriglobia > Acidiferrales > UBA7541 > Palsa-360. The sequence continues at coordinate 43,596 of JAIQFG010000013.1, forward strand.
CATTGAGGATCATGCACTCAGGCACAGCTGGCACCACTTGGCGCGCATACGCACAGTTTTGGGCCGGTGACCTTATGATGCGCACCCCGAAATTGATGGCCGTGCTCGCCCACCCCGATGACGAATCCCTAGGGGTGGGTGGCACGCTCGCAAAATACGCATCCGAAGGCGCGGACGTCTTTCTGCTGACCGCCACCCGCGGGGATAGTGGCCGCTTTCGTGGATATCGTCTTGACGATCCTCAGCACCCCGGCCCGTTGGCGCTAGCGAACATCCGCGAGGCTGAGTTGCGCGCTGCCGCCTCAGTTTTGGGCGTGCGCGAAGTCTCAATCCTCGACTACCACGATCAGCATCTCGACCGGGCGAATCCACGCGACGCTGTCACCACTATTGTCGGACACATAAGGCGGGTGCAGCCCGACGTCGTCTTGACGTTCGGACCCGACGGTGCTTATGGGCACCCCGATCATATTGCGATTTCCCAGTTCACGACGGCGGCCACAGTCGCCGCAGCCGACCGGGCGTTTCCATGCGATGAGATCGAAGCTCTACAGCCGCATGCGGTGTCGAAGCTTTACTACATCGCATGGCCAGAATCGACTTGGAAAGCTTACCAGTCGGCTTTCCGGAAATTAGTCTCGACAGTCGATGGAATTGAACGACAGGCCGCGCCGTGGCCGGACTGGGCGATTACCACTGTAATTGATACGCGGAGTTTCTGGTCGACTGTGTGGCGGGCGATCTGCTGTCACGAATCGCAGGTGACCGCCTACGGGCGGTTGAAAGATTTGTCGCCGGACGATCACGAAGCGTTGTGGGGACAGCAATCGTTCTATCGTGTATTCAGCACCGTGAACGGCGGACGAGGGCGGGAAACAGATCTGCTGGAAGGGATACGACCGTGACGAAAGAATCTGCAACAAAAGAGTCATTCGTGAATGGCGATTCCGACCGGCATGCGCCGCTCGCGATGGACGCCGCGACTTTTCGCGAGCTGGGACACCGACTCGTAGACCAGGTTGCTGGGTTTCTCGAATCATTGCCACTTGGTCCTGTGACGCGTGATGAGTCTCCGTTGGTGGTGCGCGACGCACTCGACCTCATAGGTCCACTCCCGCAATTAGGGATGGATCCGGCGGCGCTACTGGAACAGACGGCGCAATTTCTCTTCAGTAATTCACTTTTCAATGGACACCCGCGTTTCTTCGGATACATCACCGCGCCACCGGCGCCGATCGGGATCCTCGGCGACTTTCTCGCGGCCGCGGTGAACCCTAACGTTGGCGCATGGACACTCTCGCCAGCTGCCACCGAAATTGAATCTCAAACCGTGCGATGGATCGCCGAACTCATTGGCTACCCCGTAGATTGTGGCGGGCTGCTCCTCAGCGGCGGCAATATGGCGAACTTCGTCTGCTTCCTGGCTGCACGCACAGCCAAGGCGGGTTGGGATGTCCGCGAGCGCGGCGTTTCTGGAGATTCGGGCCACAGGCTTCGCGTGTACTGCTCGGGCGAAACGCACACTTGGATTCAGAAGGCCGCAGACCTTGGCGGCCTCGGTACTGAATCAATCCGATGGATTGCCACCGACGGGAAACTACGGATGGACGTCGCCGCGTTACGCCATCAAATCGAAGCGGATACCGCAGGGGGGGATGTCCCATTCCTAGTCGTCGGAACTGCTGGATCGGTCAGCACCGGGGCGGTCGACCCTCTTCCAGAGATAAGCGCACTCTGCAAAGAGTACGGGATCTGGTTCCACGTCGACGGAGCCTATGGTGGCTTTGCGGCCGCGGTTCCTCAGGCGCCCGACGATTTACGAGCGCTGAGCCAAGCCGATTCGGTCGCAGTTGATCCGCACAAATGGCTCTACGCGCCGCTCGAAGCCGGATGCGCGCTGGTGCGCGACCCGGAGGCGCTGCGCGCGGCGTTCGCGTATCACCCGCCGTACTATCATTTCGAGGAGCGCGTGACGAACTACGTCGACTATGGTCCCCAGAACTCGCGCGGTTTCCGTGCCCTTAAAGTGTGGCTTGCCCTGAAGCATGCCGGAGCCGCCGGGTATCGCAAGATGATCGCCGACGATATTCGCCTGTCTCAAGCCATGGCTCAGGCGGTCAGCCGCCATGCGGATTTGCAGCTCATGACCCAGGATTTGAGCATTACGACCTTCCGCTTCGTGCCGCGCGATCTTCGAACGAATCTCACAAAACCGCAGGTGGAACTTCATCTCGACGCGCTCAACCGTGAGCTAGTCGATCGGCTGCAGCGCGGAGGTGAAACATTTGTCTCCAACGCCGTAGTCAGCGGCCACTACGTGTTGCGCGCCTGCATTGTGAACTTTCATACCGCTCAAACGGACGTGGAAGCGGTGCCGGACATCGTCGCGCGAATCGGCCACATGGTGGATGCTGAGCTGCGCCCGACGAATTCACAGCCCGAATAGGCCGGCGCTGCCTAGGTGAAGCTGATCGGCCCGTGCCACTCGCTCGAAATGCAAAGTAATCCTCGGACCGTCGTCCGCATAGATGAATCTAGGCCTCTTAAATGCATCTAAACTATTCATTATAACGTATTTATTGGAGGCGGGGGGGGGTGGAATAAGAAGGTCTGTTGAAAACAAATAAGTTGCTGATTTTTCAATACGCACGAAACGCTCTGACCTCAGGAATTGCGGTTTTCACACACGTAATACACACGCGGAGATTCTCTGGCGCGAGGGAACTCACGGCACGGTGACAACGATCGCAGCGCAGGGCTTCCGGCTTACTCGCCGGTAAGAATGCGGCAGCGAGGAATCGAAATAGATCGAGTCTCCTGAATCGAGGATGTGGTCTTCCGTTCCGATATGCAACTCCAACTTTCCGCGAAGGACCGATAGGAACTCGACACCGGGATGATGATGCGGGCGGGCCTTTCCGGGCTGGAGAGGCTGGAACTCGGCATGGTAAGCGTTCAGCTTGCGCTCCACGGCAGCAAAGTCCAGCGATTCAAAATAGAAAGAAATATCACGCCCATCGGGCCTTTCTGGGAAACGCTTGCGCTGGCCACGACGGACGATCCCAACAATGTGCCGCTTCTGGTCGTCAGAGAAAAAGTACTCTAGGCCAACACTGAATACCAAGGAGATGCGCAAAAGCGTCGGCAGGGTTGGGAAAAGTTTCCCACGCTCAACCTTGGAAAGCATCGCCGCCGACAAGCCTGTGTGCCGGCCCAATTCAACGAGTCCCATCTTCTTTTTCAGGCGCAGCGCGCGCAGCTTATCTCCAATGGCGTACTCGCTCAATCCCTTAGCCAGCGTGTCTGACAGCACGAATTCCCTCCGTATTTAACCAGGAAGCAAAAAGTTCACGAAGATTTAACTCCGAATTACTCGACTTTGATTTTCGCGCGTATTTGCCTTGCAGTCAAACTATTTATCTCTATAGTTAAAAATGTTGTGAGCAACAAACACTTAAAGTCTGGAGGAAATGATGATGAAGAAATTGGACATTCTCGCAGCCATCCTTGTGGTGGTAGGTGCGCTCAACTGGGGATTGGTGGCTGTCGCTCGTTTCGACCTGGTAGCAGCAATCTTCGGAATGAAGTTCGGGGAAATCTCGGTATTCAGCGGAATCGTCTACGGACTCGTCGCTCTGGCGGGACTCTATCAGGGACTGGGTTGGAAGGCTATTCAACACCGGTGGCACGGGGAGCCAGCGCTCCAGCGTTAGCGATAGCCGCGTTGAATTTTCAGAACCGAAGCGACCGATTCAAAGTGATTAGGACAGATATCCTCCGCAGCAGCGGCCTCATTGACTCTGTTGTGTTTCCGAAGTAGGTCCGCAAGAGGTCTTATGGGGCCCCGTTCAGAAACTGCATGGGGCCCCGTATTACCTGCGATTGCAAGAGATACCGAAAAGTTCTTGGCGAGAGTGAAGGAAGCGCCATCGAGAGGAGATAGATATGATTTTGGAGTCCGAAATCCAGAAAAACCAAAACATTGCTTTGCTTTTGGAAGAGGGGACGCGGACGGATCGGTTGGAGTCGATTATCCGTGAATTGATTACGGAACTCGGGATGGATCTTGCCGACCAACACTTTAAGGGGACTCCAGCAAGGGTGGCACGCCTTTATCGTGAACTCACTCGAGGACAGCGTCTGAATCCTGCTGCTATTCTGAAAACCTTTCACTCGAAACACAGTGAGCTCATCGTCGTTTCGGATATCAATTTTTACTCTCTGTGCCCGCATCATTTACTTATTTATCGGGGAAAGATGCATTTCGGCTATTTGCCGGACGGTAGGATCGTGGGCCTATCCAAGATTCCCCGCTTGATTCAGACAATGGCGTCCCGCCCCATCGTACAAGAAGACCTTGTGTCAGAGATCGCGGATACTTTCATGTCGGTTGTGAAGCCGTTGGGTTGTGTGGCTCGCGCTACAGGCAGGCACGACTGCGTTGCCGTCCGCGGAGTGAAATGCCATGAGGCTCAGATGACAACCGTAGCCTTGCGAGGCCTCTTTCGCGAAAAATCTTCGCTGGTGGAAGAGTTTCACCAGGTCTTAACGAGGGTCGATAAGTAGCTTGCTCATTGTGCCCGGGATTGAATTGCGAGAATCGAGAGACTACTCTGGAGCTTACATTCTGTCCAAATCATCTATGCGACTTATTTTGTGCATCGTAGTTTGCCTTGGAGCTGCAGGGCTCGGGTCGTTATGGACCACGCCAGCGCTTCGCCCGTGGTATGCCAGTTTGAGCAAGCCCCGCTGGACTCCTCCCAATTGGCTATTTGGGCCTGTCTGGACAATCTTGTACGTAGCGATGGCAATCGCAGCTTGGCTGGTTTGGTGGAGGGTTGGACTGACAGCAGTTCCGATGCAACTCTTCCTGCTGCAATTGCTGCTCAATGTCGCGTGGTCCGCACTGTTTTTTCGGCTGCGAGCTCCGGGCGCAGCCTTTGCCGAAATCGTCATGCTGTGGTTGGCCATCCTGGCGACATCCATCGAATTCTGGAGAGTAGTTCCGGCCGCAGGCTGGTTGCTCTTGCCTTATTTGATCTGGGTTAGCTATGCGACAGCGCTCAACTTTTCAATTTGGCGGTTGAACGCCTGATCGTGTTCGATACGACTAAAGGAATATCTCATTGAGCTCAGTTCCCGCGATTCGCATTAGGTCTGGCAACTCCTTGCCAGTGCGGCAGGATGGAGATTTTGTCCTGTACTGGATGATTGCCTCCCGCAGGGTGACCTGGAATTTTGCGTTGGACCGAGCTGTGGAGTGGGCCGAGAAGCTGCAGAAACCGTTGGTTATCTTGGAAGCGTTGCGCTGCGGCTATCCCTGGGCGAGCGAACGGATTCATCGTTTTGTGCTCGATGGAATGGCAGAGAATGCCTGTTGGCTTGAGGGCACGGACGTTCTCTACTATCCGTACCTGGAGCCTGAACCAAATGCAGGCAAAGGAATGCTCGCCGCTTTGGCATCGCGTGCCTGTGTTGTGGTGACGGACGATTTCCCCTGTTTTTTCCTGCCGCGCATGGTCGCCTCCGCGGCTCGGCAGGTCCGAGTGCTCATAGAGGTGGTGGACTCGAATGGCCTTCTTCCGATGCGGCAAGCGGAGAGAGCCTATCCAACCGCGTACGCTTTTCGCCGGTTCCTGCAAAAAGAGCTTCCGCGACATTTGGGGGAATTTCCCAAGGCGAATGCACTCTTGAACGCAAAGCTGACGAAAGCAACAGTCCTTCCCTTTGAGGTACTGAAGCGATGGCCGAAGGTTTCTCCTCGACTCTTGAACTCTGGTGACAGGGTGCTGGCCAGTATATCTTTGGATCACGAGATTCCCGCGGTGGAAACGCGAGGGGGAAGCACGCCCGCTCAAGTACTGTTGAGAGACTTCCTGCGAAATAAGTTTGCAAGCTACGTTGAGGCGCGAAATGAACCCGAGGAAAATGTGACCAGTGAACTGTCTCCTTATCTCCACTTTGGCCATATTTCGGTGCACCAGATTTTTTCGGAACTCACAACACAAGAAGGCTGGTCCCCGGACCACCTCGCCCTACGCACAACGGGCAGCCGTTCTGGCTGGTGGGGTGCTAGCCAGAACACTGAAGCGTTCCTGGATCAAGTCATTACCTGGCGGGAGCTCGGCTTCAATTGTTGCCAGATGCGAAAGGATTATGACCAATTCGAATCGCTGCCAGCATGGGCTCTGAAGACTCTTCGACTGCATACACGTGATGAGAGGTCCTACGTCTACACTCTTGAGAAGTTTGAGCGTGCCAAAACGCACGACCCACTTTGGAATGCTGCGCAGACACAATTGCTCCGAGAGGGACGAATCCACAATTACCTTCGCATGCTATGGGGAAAGAAAATATTGGAATGGACGCGGTCTCCCGCGAAGGCGCTCGAAATCATAGTGGAGCTGAACAATAAGTATGCACTCGATGGTCGCGACCCCAATTCTTACAGTGGGATTTTCTGGTGCCTGGGGCGCTATGACCGTCCCTGGGGCCCGGAGCGGCCTGTTTTCGGGACGGTTCGTTACATGAGTTCAGAAAATACTGCGCGCAAGTTTAATGTCCGTGGCTACATCCGGAAATACAGTTCTCCTTCTTATGAAGGCGTGACCCTTGGGCAATGATTCTAAATTGATCTTGCTGACAGGCGCGAGTGGCTATGTCGGTGGGCGTTTACTTCACGCGCTCGAAGCTGCCGCCTACCGCGTGCGTTGCTTGTCACGCCATCCCGACGCTCTAAGACAGCGCGTCGCCCAGACAACGGAAGTTGTAAAAGGTGATGTTCTCGACCCGGCGTCTGTTGCCGCTGGCATGGTTGGCGTGCACACCGCCTATTACCTGGTACATTCGATGGCCTCGGCAAACTCTTTTGAAGCGGAAGACCGTCGTGCGGCGCATGCGTTTGCAGTTGCGGCCTGCGATGCAGGCGTACAGCGCATCATCTATCTCGGCGGACTCGGCAATGGCAGTGAACTATCGGCACATTTGAGAAGCCGTCAGGAAGTCGGGCGCATTCTGAGAGAGTCTGGGGTAGTGACCATTGAGTTTAGGGCCGCGATTGTCATTGGGTCGGGCAGCGCTTCCTTCGAAATGATCCGGGCCCTGGTCGAGAAACTGCCGGTGATGATCACGCCACGCTGGGTCAATACCAGCACACAGCCAATTGCGGTCGAGGATGTGATTGCTTATCTGAAGCAAGCGCTGGATCTGGAAATCAACGGCAGCAGGATTATTGAGATCGGTGGATCTGACCAGGTCACCTACTTGGATCTCATGAAAGAATACGCCCGCCAGCGTGGGCTGAAACGTTGGATGATTTCCGTACCAGTGCTCTCTCCACGACTGTCGAGCCTCTGGTTGGGCCTTGTGACACCTGTCTATGCGCGTGTGGGCCGCGAGTTAGTGGACAGCTTGCGCAACGAAACGATTGTGAGAGATGTATCTGCGAATGATCTGTTCTCGATTCGACCGCTTGGGTCTCGCGAAGCTCTGAAGCGAGCGCTCGCCAATGAGGATCGGGAATTTGCGGAAACGCGCTGGTCCGACGCATTCTCGTCCCTCGGTGCAGCACATCAGTGGGGTGGACCCAAATTTGGTCGGCGCACAGTGGATTCCCGATCAGTGCACGTGCCATTTCCCCCGGCCATTGCCTTTCGACCTATCGAGCGGTTGGGAGGCAAGACTGGTTGGTACTATGGGAATTGGCTGTGGCGAATTCGCGGGCTGCTAGATCTGCTGTTCGGCGGTGCGGGCATGCGTCGCGGGCGACGTGATCCGGACCGGTTGTTGGCAGGTGATACGCTCGACTTCTGGCGTGTCGAAGAGATCCAAACTGACCGCCTGCTTCGACTGGGGGCAGAAATGCGCCTGCCTGGCAGGGCATGGCTGCAATTTGAGGTCGAACCGGACGGATCGGGATCGGTCGTTCGCCAAACAGCGATTTTTGATCCTGTCGGCGTGCTGGGGCAACTCTACTGGTACCTCTTATATCCGATGCATCAATTTGTGTTTGCCGGAATGCTTAGAGGTATTGTGGAAGCGATGGGAGAATCGCATTGACCCTCTTCCCAAAACCCAAAATTGTCGTTAGCAAGTGCATTGGTTTTGATCCCTGCCGATACAATGGGGAGATCGTACGGGACAAGTTTGTCGCGCGCCTCGAACCCCATGTCGACTTCCTTTGTGTCTGCCCCGAAGTCGAAATCGGATTAGGGACCCCGCGGGATCCAATCCGCGTCGTTTCCTCCGGCAAGGATTTCAAACTTATTCAACCCGCCTCGGGCCTGGACGTTTCACGCAAAATGCGGGAATTCACCTCGGAGTTTCTCGGCGACTTGAAAGAAGTAGACGGTTTCATTCTTAAGAGCAGATCGCCGTCTTGCGGCTTCACGGATGTGAAGTTGTATGCAGGTCCGGAAAAAGGCCCTTGTATCGGCAAAGGGGCCGGTTTTTTCGGAGGCGCCGTCCTGGAAAAGTTCGGCGACCGCGCGGTTGAAGACGAGGGCCGCCTGCTGAATCTGAACATCCGCGAGCATTTTCTGACGCGTGTATATGCCTTTGCCCGCTTTCGCGAGCTGCGGCGATCCTCTTCTATGCGCGATCTGATCGGCTTTCATGGGGCGAACAAGCTGCTTCTGATGGCTTACAACCAGACAAAAATGCGGGAGCTCGGCAGGATTGTCGCGAATGGAGATGGAAAACGGATCCCTGCGGTCTTCGATCTGTACGAGAAATCCTTTTGCGAGGCGTTTCACAAACCCCCGAGGCATGCATCGCCCATCAACGTCCTCATGCACGCCCTCGGCTATTTCAAGAAGGAACTATCCGCGCGCGAAAAGAGGCACTTCCTCGGGATGTGTGAAGCGTACCGGCGCGGAAAGACGCCCTTGAGCAGCGCTGTCAGCGTACTCGGATCCTGGGTCATACGCTTCGAGTCCGTGTATCTGCAAGAACAAACATTCTTCCATCCTTTTCCGGCGGACCTCATGGCGCTCGATGATTCTGGTAGAGGCCGGGTTTGAGCGCGGGTTTTCCATGGTGCCATGTCTAGAACTCATTCTGTCGAAGCACAGCTAGTGCTTACCGCCTAGCACGCTAGAAGAGGCAGGCCGATGTGTGCGTAATCCATTGATTCTAAAGTAGTTTGTGGAGGCGGGGGGAGTTGAACCCCCGTCCGAAAAGCGCTACGGCTCGAAGCCTACATGCTTAGCTCTATTCCGTTTTTTTCGCCTGCCGCGCTCAGAATGAGCAAGAAACGCAGCTGGCTAGTCCGATTGGTTCTCGCCGTCTTGTTCCGGACCGAAACTTGACGGCCAGCCTACTGTGTGACGTTTCTTGCCGGGCCCGTAGGCGAAGCCCGGGGAAACGTAGCTAGCCTAATTTAAGTTAGGCAGCCAATGCCAATTGTTGATTGGCAGTTCTAGTTTTCCACCCGATTGAGGGCAGGTGGCGCCCTGCATGCCTTCGAGTCGCGACAGCTTCCGTCGAAACCGTGTCGCCCCCTGTTTGTTAGTTTAACACTGATGGAGGTTTGGGGGAAATTGGGCGGCCGGTGTTGCGGGAGGAAAGGAGGCAGGGAGGCGGGGAAATGCGGGTTGTAGGCGGTAGGTAGTAGGTGGTAGGGATTAGGACTCGCGAACGGGCGGGGTGGCTGGAGGACTCGTATGTTTGTTTCAAATTTCAAATTTCAAATTTGAAATGCGGCTTCCCGATCTCCAACCCGCTCTTATCTTCCTACGTGCGCGGGCCGAAACCCGGTACCGATGCGGGATTGACAATTCTTCCTATAGGTTCCAATAATTAGAATTGGACCCAACTGAGGTTCTGGCGGGTTGGTCTTGGAAACTCCAAGTTCAACCGGTACAGGCCCCACCCGCTGGAGGCGCCAGGGTATGGCGGTAGATCCGAACGGAATCGAGCAGGCCGTTTCGCGCACGCTGCGCGACAACCTGGAAAAAATCCAGCGCACGGTGGACGAACTGCACCAGTCCGTGAATGACCTGGTGTCGGCCTGCGCCAGCAGTCGTGCGAGCAACGCGCTGCCCTCGATGATCCGCGCACAGACCTCCGCTGCATCACTGACCGCGACTTTAGACATCCTTTCTCGACTGGTCACGGGAGCATTGCAGCCCTCCTATCGAACGCAATTTGAACCGGAACCGCTGCACGCGCCTTCCTTGAATCCTCCGATCCCGCCTGCTCCGTTTGAGCAGCCTGAGCCTGCGCCCTTGCATCTAAAGCACGAGGCTCCGTGGAGTTTGCCGGTGCCGTCCATCGAGCCGCCGGCCGAACCGCCGGCGTTTTCAGCAGCCGAGATCGCGGCAAAATCCGATTTTCCACCGGCTGTGGAGATGCCTCCATTGGCCGAGTTCGCTCCTTCCATGGACCCGGTGTTTCTGAGCGAGCCGGTGCAGGTGTTTGCCGTGGAGCCGGAAGCTGAGGCACCCGCAGCGGAGGCCGAAACCGCCGCCGCTTTTGCCGAGCCTTTGGCAGCCGAGCCGCCGGCGAGTGAGCCCGCGGAAGCGGAGCCGATTTTTAGTCTCGACTCTTTGCTGCCGGAAGAGCAAGAATTGCACAGGCGCGCCTACCGCGTGGCCAAGGTTTCGATGCAGGATATCAAAATGCTGCGCCCGGACGATGTCCGGCTCGGGCGCGAAAATAAAGATCTGTGCATCAGATTGCGTGACGACATTGAGAAGGCTCACAAAGAATACGATCGCCGCTTTCAATCGATTCAATCTCACCCGGTCGACTATTTTTACGACTGGATGGTGGAGATTCTGGGCGGCGGCGATGCCCAAACCCTCGGCGAATACCCTTACCCGTCTCCCGTCATGCACCGCTAGCGCGAATCCCGCCAGGAAATCCGCGATTTATTGCGCGCTCGCGCGCTGTGGCGCGTTAGCCGCATTTGCGCTCTTTGCCGCGATGCCGATGCTTTCCGCTCAATCGGCCGCGGCGAAAAAGCCCGCTGCAAAATCAATTGCCAAGCCGCGCCCAAAATCCGCCGCACCGGCCGCCGCCTCGCCTGCTGCTCCGGGGGAAAAGCAACTCGCGCAACTGGCCCGCGCCCTGCGCGACAACGGGAATCCAACCACGTATGCCGCGCTTTCCGCATTTGCCAAGCAGAATGAAAAGAACGATCTCGGCGCTCGCTCGGCCCTGGCTCTGGGCTATTACGATCTCTCGCGCGACAAACCCGATCTGGCTCTCGGTTGGCTCCGCAAAACCACCGGCGAAAAATTGCTGCGCGAATACGTCCAGTACTGGCAGGCGCAGACTTCTCTTTCTCTTGGCGATAAAGAGGCGGGCATCGAACAGCTTTGGAGTTTTCGCCGCGATTTTCCGCTCAGCGTGATGACCGAGCAGGCCGTATCCTCACTTGCAGGCGCCGCACTGGCGGCCGGCAGGGGCGAAGAGGCTCTCTCAGCCCTGCAAACTTATCCGGACGCGAATACCAAGCCTGCGCTGGTGCTGTTGCGGGCGCAGGCGCGGGAAAAAATCGCCGCCGCGAAAAACGAAAAGCCCGTCGCCGCCGCGGCCGAATATCTCGACCTCTACTATCGCTTTCCCCTGAACGACGAAGCCAAAGTGGCCGGGCAAAAAATTCCCGCGCTGCAAGCCGCGCTGGGCGAGGCCTTTCCCGGCACTCCGATGCAGACGCAGATCGCGCGCGCAGAAGCATTTTATGCCGCACGTCGGTGGAGCGACGCGCAGGCGGAATTCAGAGCCCTGCTCCCGAAGCTCTCGGGCCGCGATCATGAGCGCGCGGAATTGCGCGTGGCCCTGTGCGAGGCGCAACTCGGCGGCAAGATCGAGAATCTGAACGCGCTTTCCCTGGCCGACGCGGACCTGGAAGCCGAACGCATCTACGCGATTTCACAGGCGCACCGCTCCTCCAAGCTCGAATCGGAAATGCTCGACGACGTCGATCAATTGACCAAGCGTTTCCCCGCAACCAGCTGGGCCTCGGACGGCCTGTTTGCCACGGGAAATTATTATTGGGTGAATATGGACCGCGCGCACGCCTCTGAATTTTACCGCCGCGCGCTGGACGCCGACCCGACCGGAAAAAATGCACAGGCCTCCGCCTGGCGCGTGGCCTGGACCGCGTACATGGACCGCAAGCCGGAAGCCGCGGACCTGTTCACCGAATACGTCCGAAGATTTCCCACTTCGAGCTACGTGCAGGATGCATTGTACTGGCTTGGCCGCTGCTATGAGCGCGCGGGAAATCCGGAACGCGCGCGCAGTTTCTATCTCTCGGCGGCCACGCGATTTCCTCTCACCTATTTCGGCGCGCGAGCGGCCGAGCGAATCCGCCCCGAGCCCGAAGGAATCGGATCCTCGCCGCTAAGTCCGGCGGAGATTCTTTCCGCGATTCCTCCCGCGCCATCCCTTGCGCATTCCGATCTGCCGCTCACCGAAGATCTGCGCCAGCGGCAGGCTCGCGCCGCCGCCCTGAGCGATATTGCTTTCGACGCCTCCGCCGAGCTGGAATACCGGTCCCTGTACGCGGCCACGCGTTCGCCGGAATATCTGGTGGACGCCGCCGGAGCCGCGATCGCCGCCGGACATTACGGCGCGGGAATGGCCGCCGTGCGGCAGGCGTTCCCGCAACTGGAGGCGCGGCGCGTCTCGGAAATTCCCGGCGAAGCATGGCGGGCCGCGTTTCCGCTGCCCTATGAGCCGAAGTTTCGCAGCGAAGCGACTCGCAACCAGCTCGATCCGATGCTCGTCGCGGGACTGGTTCGCCAGGAGTCAGCGTTTGAACCCACCGCAATGTCCCGCGTCGGCGCCATCGGCTTGATGCAGGTGATGCCAAAGACAGCGCTGAAAGTGGCGCGCCAGTTGAAAGTGCGATATGTGCGCACACGGCTGACCGATCCGGGTTACAATTTGCAGCTTGGTTCGCGTTACCTGGCCAATCTGATCCAGGGCTTCGGAACTCCGGAAGCCGCGCTCGCCGCGTATAACGCCGGCGAGGACCGCGTGGAACAGTGGACGGCGGGCCAGAATTATCTCGAGCCGGCGGAATTCGTGGAATCCATTCCGTTTACCGAGACAAGGGAGTACGTGCAAATCGTGATTCGCAACGCAGACGTGTACCGGCAAGTGTACGGCCCCGGGCCGCTGGAAATGAAACAAGAAACGAAGCAGGCGACCAAACGCGCCAGCGGCAAATCCTCCAGGCGCGGCGCCCGCATGGAAGCGATGCGCGCTGTGAAGGCGCAGGATGCGGGCCCGGCCCGGGCGCAGGTCCAGCCATGAGCGCGGCCGAAGCATCGCCCACCGGCGCCGGACGCGTGGTGGCCTCCGCGCGCCAGCTGCTTTCCGCCAAAGCCGAGCGATTTACCGAATCCGTAATTCGCGAGATGACTCGTCTGGCGCTGCAGCATGACGCGGTCAACATGGCCCAGGGCTTTCCCGATTTTCCCGCCTCCGAGGAAGTAAAGCAGGCCGCGCGGCAGGCCATCACCGATGACGTCAATCAATACGCCATCACCTGGGGCGCGAAGGAATTGCGCGACGCCATCGCGCGCAAATTCGAGCGCACGCAGGGCGTGCGCGTCGATCCCGAGCGCGAAATCACCGTCACCTGCGGCTCGACCGAAGCCATGATGGCCACCATGATGGGCATCATCAATCCCGGAGATGAAGTGGTGATCTTCGAGCCGCACTATGAAAATTACGGCCCGGACGCGATCCTTTCCGGAGCCACGCCGCGCTTTGTGCAGCTGCAGCCTCCCGATTGGAATTTCGATCGCGACGAACTCACGCGCGCGTTCGGCCCCAGGACCAAGGCCATCATCGTCAACACGCCGAATAATCCCACGGGAAAAGTTTTTTCGCGCGAGGAGCTGGAATTCATCCGCGACCTGTGCGTGCGCTGGAACGCCTTCGCCGTCACCGACGAAATCTACGAGCACATTATTTTCGATGGCGCGCAGCATATCTCCATGGCCTCGCTCGACGGCATGCGCGACCTGGCCATCACCATCAACGGCCTCTCAAAAACGTACAGCGTCACCGGATGGCGCGTCGGCTGGGCCATTGCTCCTCCCGACGCCTCCACGCCCATTCGCAAGGTTCACGATTTCCTCACCGTCGGTGCCGCCGCGCCCCTGCAGGCGGCCGGAGCCGTGGCGCTGGAATTGCCTCCCGCCTACTACACGAAACTTGCGGAAATGTACCGCGTGAAGCGCGACCGCATGTTGGGGATTCTCGCCGACGCGGGTTTCAAATGCTTCAAGCCTTCCGGCGCCTACTACATCATGACGGACATCTCGAATTTCGGTTTTCCCGACGATCTCGCGTTCTCGCGCTACCTGGTCGAGAAAATCGGCATCGCCGTGGTTCCCGCATCCAGCTTCTACGACGATCCGTCGATGGGCGGACGCCAGGTGCGCTTCACGTTTTGCAAAAAAGAATCGACGCTGGCCGCCTGCGCGGAAAAATTGTCGAAGCTGCGGTCCGCCTAATGCGCGCCCATTGATTGCAGCGAGTGTGCAATCCGGGTTGGGGTTCAAGATCTTCGTGACGCCGGTGTCCCGCCGGCGTTTTTTTTACCCCGAGCATCGCAAAACCGCCGGCGAGACGCCGGCGCAACTAGGGAAGCCTTCAATTTGCCTGGTCCGGCTGAAACCGGGGAATCTCACAACTTCTGGTAAGATGCCACGGCGGGGATTCTTTCGAGCCCGCCGGAACATTTTCAAGAGCCAGCCAGCGAGGTCAGCAATGCCAGCGCAACCAAACGTCGCGGGAATCGCGCGGCTCAGTTACATCGCGGCCGGCGCGGCGATGGCTCTGTGGGGACTGTGGGGCGCCGATCCAGGCTGGACGCAATGGTCCTGGCTCGCGCTGGGCGCGCTGCTTCTGATCCTGGGCCTGATCGGATACTCCCCGGCGCACGCGTTGCTCGTGAAAAAAGCCCCGAAAGAGAATTGAATGCGACTGCTTCACATCGTGGCGGGATTTTTTCTCTTCTTCGAGCTTCCCATTCCAATCTACTGGCTGATGATTCATCCGTTTAACGCTTTCTGGAAAACTCGCGTGCGCGCCGCATTCTGGTTCGCGGGCCTCAGTGCATGGATCGTGGGTGGCGCGTTGCTGTGGATCTTCCGCCGTTCGTTGTTGGCCGTCAACCGGCCGCCGGTCATCGCCATCGTCGCGGGCTTTGCCTTGCTTGGCGTGGAGATTTATCTTTTCCTGCGCGTGGAGCGCGAACTCGGCAGCCGCCGCCTGGTCGGTCACGCCGAACTCACCGGCACCGGCGAAATGCAAACCGGCGGTTTGTACGCGCACGTCCGCCATCCGCGCTATTCGGGAATGTTCGCCGCAGTAGTGGGAGCCGCGCTGCTTTGCGGCACGCGCTTGTTATGGATCGTGCTCGCCGCTTGGTGGTTTTTTGCGTTGCTCGCGATCCGCATGGAGGAAAGGGAACTGGCCGCGCGATTCGGCGCCCCCTACGCGGCCTACCGCAAACGTGTCCCCGCGTTTCTCCCATTTCGGCTGCACACTTAGCGATTCGTGGGAACGAGCGTTGCCCCGCCGACGCGGGTCCGCTAGAATGAACTTACAGCCGTGGAGAGGTGTCCGAGCGGTTGAAGGAGCTCGCCTCGAAAGCGAGTGTCGGGGAAACCCGACCGTGGGTTCGAATCCCACCCTCTCCGCCATTTTTGCCAAGACCTTAGCTGGTGGGCCATCCAGACTATATGTTTTCCTGCCGCTCCGGGAAATCCTGAAAATTCTTACGTGCCCGAATAAATTCCGGGATTGTTGTGCAGCAGGATACGGATGGCGATGCCCCACTTGTTGCCGTCGAGGCGTTCCATGCGCACTACGTCGCCGATTTGTTCGCGGTGCATGGGATCGTCCGGGCCGAAATTGAGTGTCAGGATTACGTTCATGCCAACAAAGTAGTGTTCGGCTGTGGTTACGAAGTACAGCCCGTTGCGCGAAACGTTTAGAGTTGAGCAGATTTCTTCCGGGTATTGCGAATCACAAGGGTGTATGCGCACCGGTTCGGAGAGTGTCTCTCTTGGAGTTAAGCGGCATTCCTTTACTGCGGTAAGCATATGGGTATCTCCTCATCCTCCCTGTTCCGCTCGACCCGCGCTGCCGTGCGCTTGCCCGAAGCTTGCGACCGGAAACCACGCGGAACGCTGAAGGACTCTTTCTTTGAATTCTCCGCCGAGAGTATGTGAATGCCGCGGAATTGTCTACCTGCAAGCGATGCCTGTGCTTTTTATGCCAACGCGCTTGCCGAAATGGAACTCTTACCCCTTGGCGACCTTAAAGAATGTCGGCGGTCCTGGTTCCGGATTGGATTGAGGGGCCAGTGGGATCGCTTGAGGCCCATTTCAATACAAAAAGGAAGAGGCGCCGTTTTGGGCGGCGCCTCATCGAAATAAGCCTGTCGGAGGAAGGCTTACCTCTCTATGGTTTGAATACCCAAGACGAAGCGGGTTAGTTCCGAGTTTTTTGGTGTCTACACACGGAGGCCAGTGGAAATTCCGGGACTGCAGGCATACGTAGAGACACCCTGCCCTCAGGCTCATGAAACAAGATTCGTTTACCCGACTGTCAGGCGACAGCCGATTTGCTTCCCCTGCCCATTTTCCGGGGAGGCAAAAGATTCATCGCCACATGGTCCAGATTGTGGTGAACAATCTTTCCGCTCCCGATGTCCATGGCGTAGAAACGGTTCTTGGAGGTTTTCGAAAGTTCCATCAAATGGTAGCGCGCGCCGTCCAAGCCCACTGCGCATGCCCTCCAAAGTGAGGAACCATCGGGGAATTTCTCAAACAGGTCGAATTTGCGGTGCATACGAGCCCCCTTCAACAATTGCCGGTGACCCTTCCAGCTGCTCCCATCATATTCCCATCCCATTGGCCTGTCCAATAAATCAATCTGATCCTCAGGATCGGATATGCGGTTCTGGAAACTCATGTTTTCGGGATCGGGGCGCTTCAATCGCAGGTTCCGGCTCCACTTGCAGCCTCTCAAACGTTAGAATGATGCGCCGTGGCCCCGTCGATCCAATTCGACCGTTTGCACGTCGTGCTGGTGGCCGCGCGCAATCCCCTGAACATCGGCGCTGCGGCCCGCGCCATGAGCAATTTCGGGTTTCGTTCCCTGCGCGTGGTAAATCCATACGATCCTTCTTTTCGCGAGGCGCGGTCCGCCGTGGGCGCTTCCGAAATTCTGGAAAAAGCTGAGTTTTTTTCCAGCGTCGCGGACGCCGTGGCCGATTGCACGCTGGTTGTGGGCACCACGGCCGTCCGCAATCGCGAACTGCAGCACCCGGTCCATCGTCCCGAGTACGCCGCGCGCGCAATCCGCAAGCGTTTGCAAGTCGGGGTCCGCCATGAGACGGGCAGAAACAAGACGCGCGGGGTAGCCTTGCTCTTCGGCTCCGAAAAATTCGGCCTCTCCAACGAAGACCTCAGCCATTGCCACTGGCTCATCCGCATTCCCACCTGCGATGAAAATATTTCCATGAACCTCGGCCAGGCCGTGGCCGTTTGCCTGTATGAATTAATTCGCGATAGCAAATCCGAGCGCGCGCCCGCTCAGACCGCTCCCGCAACGGCCGCCGAACTTGAGCGCATCACCACGCTGTTGCTCGAAGCTCTGCACACCAGTGGATTTCTCGACCGCCGCCGAGTGAACGATGCCGAAAACCGCATCCGCCGCCTGGTCCGCCGCCTGCATCTGCAGGATCGCGACGCCGTCATCTGGCTCGGCATGTTGCGTCAAATGTTGTGGAAGATGACCGCGGGAAAAGACGTTGACCCGGCCGCTGCGGTCAGCGGCGGGCGGAGAAAAAAGACTGCAGCAGTTGCACGGACTCCCCGGCCAGAACCCCCGAAGTAACTTCCACGCGATGATTGAGGGCCGGGACGTCGAGCACTTGCAGACAAGTGCGGATCGCGCCGCCTTTTTGGTCGTCGGCTCCGTAAATCAGCCGCGCGATGCGCGCCTGCACCAGCGCGCCCGCGCACATGGCGCACGGTTCGATGGTCACGTACAGGGCGGCGCCGTTGAGGCGGTGATTCCCGGTCTTCTGCGCGGCCTCGCGCAGGGCCACCACTTCCGCATGCGCAGTGGGATCGCAATCGGTGATGGTGCGATTGCCGGACGCGCCGATGATACGGTCCTCCAGAACCACCAGCGCTCCCACCGGCACTTCTCCGCGCAGGGCGGCAGCGCGCGCCTGATCCAGCGCCAGGTGCATGTATTCGGAGTCGGTCACGTCTGCGGCGCGGCTTGCGGGGGGATTACGTATTCAACCAGCATGACGTCGTGCAAGCCGTCCTCCAGGCGCGCGTGCGCCGTGTGCCGGCCCACCTCGCGCCACCCGGTCGCGCGGCACAGCAGCAACCCGTCCTGATTGGCCACCAGGATCCGCCCGATCAATTTCCGGTAGCCCAGCATTGCGGCCGATTCCTGCAGCGCGCGCATCAGTTGCCGCCCCACTCCGTAGCTGCGGAAAGACCGGCGCACGTAAATAAAAACCTCGCCGATATCGTCCAGCGAAATGCGGTTGTCATAGGCAGCCAGCGCGGCCCAGCCACCGATCCAGTTGCGCACGTCCGCCACCAGGATCGGGTGTTTGGGGTCGTGGTCCGCGGCAGCGTTCATCAGGCGCTGCGCGTCGACCGATCTGGGCTCGGTATCAAACGTTTCCAGGCGATCCGCCACCGCCTCGTTGAAAATCTCGCACATGGACGCCGCGTCCTCTTCCGTCGCGTGCCGGATTTCCAGTTGCGGCTTTTGGCTGGCTGAACTCATGGCCCCGGGATTTTATCATCCTCGCGGCTTTGCCGTGAGCGAATCCCGTACCGGTTGCAGTAGCCCCGCAAAACGGGCATCATGCGCCAGTAGGACAGGCTTCAGCCTGTCGCTTTTCTGCTCGAGAAGAATACAAAAACCCGACAGGCTGAAGCCTGTCCTACTCAACCCAGGAAAGGCACTTTTCCATGATCCGACGTGATTTCTGCAAGACCTCGCTGGCCCTGGCTGGACTCGCGCTGCACAACACTCGATGGGACGCGGTTGCCAGCCCGCGCCCCGCAGAAGAACTGCCCAAGGCCCCGGGCCTCACCAAATACGTCTCCGAATTCATCGTGAACACGAACTACGAGGACATCCCCGAAAACGTGATCGCCATCGGCAAAAAAACAATCCTGGACGGCTTGGGTCTCGCGCTCGCCGGATCGCAGTCCACCCCCGGCCCCGTCATCCGGAAATACATCGAGTCGCTCGGCCCTTGCCCCGGCCCCGCCACCATCATCGGCACCAAAATGAAAGTGCACCCGCGCTACGCGGCGCTGGCCAACGGCATCTCCATCCATGCGGACGATTTTGATGACACCGGCTCGGCCTTCCACGTTGCCGGTCCGACTCTTCCGCCGTCGTTCGCGCTGTGCGAAGCGGGCCGCCGCAGCGGAAAAGACCTGATGCTCGCGTTTCACGTGGGCGTCGAAGTCAGCAACAAAATCGGCGACGCCGTTTCTCCCCGCCATCAGCAGGACGGCTATCACACCACTGGCACGATCGGATCCTTCAGCAGCGCCGCCGCGTGCGCGAAGTTGCGCGGACTGGACGCGGAGAAGACCGCCATCGCGCTGGCTCTCGCCGGCACTCAGGCCGCCGGCCTGCGCGATAATTTCGGCACCATGACCAAGCCGTTTCACGCCGGCCACGCCGGCGAAAGCGGCACCGTCTCCGCCGATCTCGCCGCCATCGGCTGGACCGCCGCGCCCGACATCCTCGAAGCCCCGCTCGGATTTTTCCAGGTTGGCGGGGGATTCGATCCGAAAATAATCGTCGGCCGCCTCGGCAAGCCGTGGATGTTTATCACTCCCGGCGACTTGATCAAGCGTTTCCCCTGCGGCACCATCCAGCAGCAGGTCATGGACCTGATGCTGCGCCTGATCCAGCAGAACAACATCAAGGCCGCGGACGTCGCCAAGGTGGAAGTCGGCGGGAACCTGAGCAACTACAGGACAATCTTCCAGCACCATCCCGCCACCGGCCTGCAGGCGAAATTCAGCATGGAATTTGCCATGGCCATCCTGCTCATCGACGGGAAGGCAACTTTGCGCTCCTTCACCGACGCCGTCGTTCAGCGCCCCGAGGTCCAGGACATGATCGGCCGCGTGCACTATTCCGTGGACCCGGAATTCAACAAGCTGGAGTTGCAGGGAGCTTCGTTGCAAGCCATCCTGGTCGAGCAAAGCGGCTTGAAGATCTTTCTAAAGGATGGCAAGGTAATTTCCGGACGCACCGATCCCGCAAAGGGCAGCCCGGAAAATCCCATGACCTACGAGGAAGTGGCCGACAAATTCCGCGGCAACGCCGAATTCGCCAAGTGGCCCAAACAAAAAGCCGAGTCGGTGATCGAGATGGTGAAATCGCTGGAATCCTTGCCGGACATGACTAGGCTGACGGCGGCGCTCGCGGGGTAAGTCATTTGGAAGAAGAAGCTGATCCGTGGTCTCGCGCAAAATTAGAAACCTATCTGGCAGGCCTGACGGAAGGAGACTGAGTATGAAGGCGATGAAAAGCATCCTCGCGTTATTGAGTCTTGCGCTTTGCGTTACCACGCTTGGTTACGGCGCGGAGGTTACGGGCACGGTCAAGGGCCCCGACGGCGCGCCGTTCCAGGGAGCATTTGTCCAGGCCAGGAATGTAAAGTCAAAGATCACGGCCAATGTGTTGTCGCACAAAGACGGTCAATACCGGATACCGAACTTGCCTGCCGGGGACTATGAGGTACGGATCAGGGCTGTTGGCTACCAGGCTCAGCCGCGCACGGGCGTAAGCCTGACGGCGGATCAAAAGGTCTCCTTTGAATTTGATTTGCAAAAAGGACAGATACACTGGACCGACATTTCGATGTTTCAGGCCGATCAGCTATTGCCTGCCGGAAAAGGGAAGGGAGCGCTATTCACGCCCCAGCCCGGACAGCCGACGGCTACCTGCGCCGCCTGTCACGGAATTCAAACTCGCATGGCGTCCACGGCTCGCGACGAGGACGGCTGGCGCGATCGCGTCGAGTACATGCGAACCACCATGCGGGTGAAGATCAATGACCAGGAAGCCGGCGACATCGCATCGTATCTGAATAACGTGTTTGGAGAAGATTCGACGCTCCCGAAATCGCCCGCGGACATGCCGGGGTACCAGAAGGTGGCGCAGTCGTTCGGCGAAGACGCCATGAACATCGTCTACGTTGAATATGAAGTGGGTGGGAAGTTTCCCTGGAGCGCGGTGCCCGACAAAAACGGGAATGTATGGATTCCCTACAACGGTCCCGTGAACAAAATAGCGAGGCTCGATCCTAAGACCGGCAAGCTGGACGATTTCCCGGTGGCCAGTCCCGACGTCCTCCGAATCCATTCCGCGGTTCCCGCGGCCGATGGCACGGTGTGGTTTTCCGAGCAATTTAAAAACAAGATCGGGCATTTGGATCCCGCGACGAAACAAGTTTCCGAGTACGAATCTCCCACTCCAGGAACCACGCACACCATTCGCGTCGATTCCAAAGGCATGGTCTGGAGCACGGGAACCCCGCTCAACCGATTCGATCCCGAAACCCATAAATTCACGGCGTTCCGTGCCGACGTTGGCGGGTTCTATGGGATTACGATTGATAAGGACGATAACGTCTGGTCCGGTGGACTCCGTGACGATGGAAAGCTGTACAGGGTGAACAGTAAGGGTGAGCAAAAAAGCTGGGCCCCGCCGACCAAGGGTGAACCGCGGCGCATTGAAGTCGCTGCCGACGGCTCCGTATGGTTCGGCGAGTATTTTTCAGGAAAGGTCGCTCGCTTCGATCCCAAGACCGAAACGTTCAAGGAGTACCAGTTGCCCGGCGCCCGCCCTAGCCCGTACGCCCTCGGCATCGACACGCATGGCAAAATCTGGTACGCATCCTATTACATGGACCAGGTGGGCTGCCTCGATCCAGCAACCGGAAACGTGACCGTTTATCCTTTTCCCCATTCGGAAAACACACTGCGTGAATTTTTTCCCGACGCCCAGGGCCGCCTTTGGTATGGCAGCCCGTCGAATGACAGGGTGGGATATTTCTATCTGGCGGATCAATAAACGCCTGGCGCGATCCCGTGCGGGCCGGAAGAGCGATTTCCGGCCGCACCCAGCTCACCAAGTTCACCCCCCGAAAATCCCATGACCTGCGAGGAAGAGGCCGACAATTTCGCGGCCACGCCGAATACGCCAATTGGCCGAAGCAATTGGCCGAGTCAGTCATCGAGATGGTGAAATCTCTGGAAACGCTGCCGGATATGAGCCGTTCCACTTCGGCGCTTGCTGACTGAGGCTTCCGGAATGTGTAGGGGGACGGGACCCAAGTGCCCCGTTCAGCGGCTAGAAAGCCACATTCCGAGAAGACGTGCCGGTTCAACCGGTCGATGCAACACCATCTGATATAAATCATTTTTCTATAAGGTGGTGTTTATGACCCAACGCAGACGGGTAAAGCTGTCCGATGTGCAGCGGAACGACATGTGGAGCCGCTGGAAGGCGGGACAGTCGTTGCATGAGATTGGACGAGTGTTCGGCAAGGACCATGTCTCGATTCAATTTATGTTGGCGCAGCACGGTGGGATTGCTCCTGCCGCGCGGCGGCGCTCGCCGCTTACGCTTACACTGGCGGAGAGAGAAGATATCTCCCGAGGAGTTGCTTGCGGCTCATCGATTCGTGAAATAGCCAGAGGGTTGCAGCGGGCGGTGTCAACGGTGAGCCGGGAGGTCGCCCGCCATGGCGGGCGACCTCAGTATCGAGCAACTGATGCCGATCAGCAAGCTTGGGAGTCAGCCTTGCGACCCAAGCGGTGCCTTCTGGCCCTCCACGTGAAGCTGCAAGAGATCGTTGCGGGTAAACTCATCCTGGACTGGTCGCCGGAACAGATTTCCGGGTGGCTGAAAACCCAGTATCCCGAGGGCGAGAGGATGCGCGTGTCGCACGAAACGATTTACCGCAGCCTGTTCATTCAAGCGCGGGGAGTGCTGAAAAAAGAGCTGATTCAGCATCTTCGGTTCAAGCGGCGAATTCGCCGCTCGCGGCATGCGCGTGACAGCGGACACCACAAGGGCCAAATCGTCGACGCCATTTCCATTCGAGAAAGACCCGCAGAAATCGAAGACCGCGCCATCCCCGGTCATTGGGAAGGTGACCTCATCGGAGGCACGAAGA
This sequence comes from Terriglobia bacterium, assembly GCA_020073375.1. Lineage (GTDB taxonomy): Bacteria > Acidobacteriota > Terriglobia > Acidiferrales > UBA7541 > Palsa-360. The sequence continues at coordinate 66,823 of JAIQFG010000013.1, forward strand.
ACAGCCACATCGCGACGCTCGTGGAACGTCATTCGCGGTTTACCATGCTGATCAAAGTCTCCAGCAAAGATACGGCGACCGTGGTCGCCGCGCTAAGCCAGCACGTTCGCAAATTGCCCGCATCTTTGCGGCGCTCGTTGACCTGGGATCGCGGGCTGGAGATGGCCCAGCACAAAAGCTTCACGGTAGACACGGAAGTAAAAGTCTACTTCTGCGATCCGCAAAGCCCATGGCAGCGCGGCTCAAACGAAAACACAAATGGCCTGTTGCGTCAGTACTTCCCTAAACGAACAGATCTGTCCGCGTATTCTCAAGAAGAACTCGATGAGGTGGCGCTGCGCTTAAATCAGCGTCCAAGAAAAACTTTGGGATTTCAAACTCCAGCAGATAAACTGCAAGCAAGTGTTGCACTGACCCATTGAGACCGCCGGACTTCACAGGACTTGGCGACCTGGAATGCGGTAGTTCACGGGTGATGTGGGAATTTCCAGCAAATTCCTAACTCAGCGGCGGGCGATATAAAAACTCTCTCACTCCACCTGGACTAAAAAATCTGGCCGGTCATTATCGCTATATCTATTTATTATTGATGGAGCCTGGGAGCCGCCCAACTGGATTTCATAGCCCACAACCGTGATGTAGACTCACTCGCACCTGATCGAGCACTAACTCGGGCTAGTCATTCGCTTACGGAGCTGCCCTTACAGGAACTGGGAGCGGGCATGACGACAAATCGTTCAAGGGACGTTCGCGCAGTCCTAGAATGTAAATTCGGAAGGGAGCAATCAAGATGAAATCCACGACGCGATCGAAGAGGACGATGTTCGCGGGTTGCCGCCTTTCGATTTGTCTTTTGTCAGTTGTGGGTTTGGCACGACTTTCGTCAGCACAGCGGGTCGCGGACGGGAACAATCGCCCGACGGACGATCTTCAGCGCAGCCTTCAGATGAACCGCTATATGGAATTGGCAACGAGTGGGCCCGCGCGAGGCGAGAATATCTATTTCTATAAATGCTTCGTCTGTCATAACCAATACGCAAAGGGTGGCCCGGCTCTTGAGAATCTGTTCAAGCGTTCACAATTGTATTCTGGAGATCTGGTGAACGACCGAACGGTAGCGGCGCAAATCAAGAACGGCAGTTTGGGGATGCCCGGGTTTGGATACGGCTTGAGCGATCGGGACATCGAAGATCTAATCAATTATTTCAAGAGCGCAGCCTGTTGCTATGAAGCCGATGATCCACCGACAAACCCGCAATACCTTGCGATGACACGGAAATGGTCGGTGCCAAGTGGTCTGCGGCGCGGCGCCCGGGGGCTGGTGCGCGCTAGCACCGGAGGAGCCCTAGAAGGGATCAAAGTACAGTTGATCGCCCCGAACGGGGTCCGAACAACTGTATTCAGCAACGAAAATGGAAAATACGAGTTTCCCGCGATGCAGACCGGCGAGTATACGCTGAGGATCGCGACGCCGGCACCCTTCAAGCCGTACCAACGAAACGCTGTGCAGATAGCCCAATTGAAAAAGAGAGATTCAATCAGACGCGGCGTTCCAGAGGCGGTCATATCCCATTGGCAATTATCCATGCGGACAAACCTTACTTTTATCTTGAGTAGAAGCTCAATGCGCTGACTAAGCG
>JAIQFG010000014.1 GCA_020073375.1 Terriglobia bacterium
GAGGACTACGCCCGCCGCAAGGGTCAGGACCTTCGCACGGCCGAACGCTGGCTCAGCCCGAATCTGAACTACGATCCCGACGCGACGTAATTTCGGCTGGTTTCGCCTGCCGTTCCGCAATTTCAGCGGCAATATAAAAAAAGCCGGTGCGGTTAGATAAACCCGCACCGGCCGTATCGAGAGGCTGCGCCCCTGCTGTGTCTGTGACTATTTTCCCAGCGTGGGAGCCGATCCCGGCAGCGTATAGCGCAGGTTGAGGAACACCATGTTCAGGTGCGCCACCTTGTCGGATCCCGCCGGAACAACCCATGGATTGCGATGCACGAACGAATACTGCCCCATGAAGTTCAGGGCCCCGTATTTTCCGTCTCTCCAGAGAGTCTGGTTGAAGCCCACGGTTTCTTCCTGAATCGAGCGGTTCTGGTTCAGGCCGGCCGCCGCTCCGTTGTAGCCGTAGCCGATGGGCGTGGTGCCGTTCGCGTCGAACGTCGCGTTTTTCTGCACGTAGATGCCGCCGTAATACGCATACACCATCGTGTTCTTGTGTGTGTACTCGAAACCGGAAACGTCCGAACCGGTCTTGATCGGAGAAATCGCGCCGTTGGATCGCACGATCAGGTCTGGCACCTGCCCGAAGATGTACCGGCCGCCGCCATCGCTCCAGAAATTGTTGGTCAGGACGCGGAAACCCTTGAACAGTTCGGCGTTCAAGTTGATGAAGACGCCGCCGCCGGTGCTGGAGAAGGTTGTGTTGGTGCTCGCAACCCAATCCTTGAACTGGCGTTCCACGCCTCCCACCTCAAAGTGGAATTTGCTGGAGGGATCGACCGCAAGCTTCACGATGACGTCAGGGGCGACGTTCGGCGTGCCGAGGGTTGTGGTGTTGTCGTTGAATTGCGTGGCATTCAGGCCGCCGAGCGCGGCCGGGTAGGTGATCGTCCCGCCGCCTGCCGATTTCCCGACGTACTGCTCGGGGCTGTCCAGAGCCACGGCAAAGGCTACTTTGCTCGAAGGGTGGTAGACGAAGCGGAGTTCCGGGATACGCCCCCAAACCAAGCCCGCCTGGTAGTTCACGTCGATATCCTGTGAAAAGAAGAGGTTCCCAGGCAAGGGGGAGATGCCGCTGCGGCCAGGAGTGATCAGGCTCCAGGTTTGGCCGCCAAGTAATTCCCACTTGTCTTTTGCCACGTCCACCCAGTAGAGGCGTGAGCGCAGCGTGTTGCTGTTGCTGCTCACGGACACGTTTCCGGGATTGTTGCCCAGATAGTCGGACTCCATGTAGCCGATCACATGCGCGCCCTTGACCATCGCGTCGAAGCGAAAGCCGATGCGGGAGTTCTGCATGCTTTCACGGAATTCGTTCAGATGATTCTGGAAGGCCGTGGCGCCGTTGGGAATGCCCGCGAAGTTGGTGCCGATACCGCTTCCGCGATCGTGGTTGCTCCACACGCCGGTGAAATCCATGAACCCTACCGGGGTGAGGTAAGCGCTGCCGATACGGAGTTGGAGCGGTGAAACGTCGTCCTTGCCGGCCTGCGCAGCGGGGCTGGCTGCTGAAGCCGCGCTTACGCTCATTGCCGGGGTGATTGCCGCGGCCGATGCCACCGGTTCCGCGGAAGCTGAGGGGGAGGAGGCAACCGGGGCAGTCACCAATTCCGAAGACCTTCCGCCAAGCTTTTCCTCCAGCGCTTCCATCTTCAACTGTTGCGCTTTCAGTGCCGCGCGTTGCGCTTCCAACTCGGCCCTTTGTTCTTCGACCAGGCTGCGAAGGTCCTGTACCTCGCTCTCAATCAGCGAACCCTCCGCCTTCACCGCCACCGGTTTGTCCGGCGCGGCTGCGGCGCTGGTAACTGCCGCGGGCGTCTCTTCCTTGCCGGCCTCCCCGGCGTTTTTTGCCAGCAACGGCGACGCCGCAAGACCCATGCTCAACAACACTGTTGCGAATACTCGCATTCCTTCCCTCCTCACCAAGTTTTGAGACTCCACTCTGATTCGTCCTCTAGATTCCATATGAAATAGACCGATCGCTTCTTCCGACCCAGCCACTAGTTTCTCCGCTGGAAATGCTTTGTACCCAACGGGTGCAACCCCATTTCCCGTTGCCTGCGCCCCACCTGCTAAGGCTGGCAAGACTCGAGAAGAAAGACCCCAGCCCATCTTGGGAATTGCCTCCTGCGCTTCTCTGGGTTTGGTGACACTATCGGCGGCTGCTTAACAGGCCGTGAGAGGAATGTTAATTCTATGTTACAAGAGCTAAAATACTTTCATGTTACACATACTAAAAAACTTACCTGTATAGGTCGGATCCGGACCCGCATTCCACATGGATGGATCGCCCGAGAAAAAAAGACTTGGAGGATTTGTCTTACTCGCATCTCTGCTGGTTTTCCCTGCCCGATTTTTCATCGGTTTCCGGGTCGCGGAAGGACCGGGCGGTGCACCCCGGCGAGTTTGTCCGGCTGGCGAAAGGTGAGGCATCGCGCACGTTCAAGAACAGCACAAAGAGCGAGGGGCGAATAGTTGTATTCCAAATGACGCTGGCCGATCCGAACTGCAAGCAACTTGAAGCCCCGATATTCGAGGCGCCGGCGCCACAATGAACGACATGTAAGTCGCCACGAAACATGCGCCGATCATGAAATCTTGGTGGAAATCCAAGGCAAGAGGTCACGCATCTCAATTTCTTGTAGCCAATCTTGATAGCGTTCTAGGAGGGTAAGATGCGATTCGCCAGGATCGTTTTTCTGGTCGCGGGGATTTACGGCGTTCTGGTGCTCACGCCGATGTATTTTCTGGAAAATACGATCGGGCAACAAACCCCGCCGGCGATTACGCACCCGGAGTATTTCTACGGCTTCATTGGAGTTGGTCTGGCCTGGCAATTTCTGTTTCTCTTGCTGTCCACCGATCCTCTGAAATATCGCGCCATGATCCTGCCGTCGATCGTGGAGAAGATCACTTTCGGGATCGCGGTGCTGATACTTTTGCGGCAGGGGCGTGTCGCGATGTCCACGCTCGGTTTCGGCTCAATCGACTGGATTCTGGCCATTCTTTTCAGCGTCGCGTATTTCAAGACAAAACCGGAGAACGCGGGAGCTTAATTTCCGCAATCGGTGAAGCGTTTTGGTTGCAGGCCTTCCCGGAATGAATATGGGTTGCCGTCATGGTAGCGCCTGTAGCAAATCGTCAGGAAATAGGCGCGGCGTGCGCATCCAGGGCTTTGTTGGATTCCGCGATGCCGCGATCGATGGTCGGCTGCCAATCGGCGTGTGGCACCGGGGAGGCCTGCGCCGCTTGATAGCACCGCAGCGCATCGGCGGGCCGGTTCAGGCGCTTCAAATACATGCGCCCGGCGGCGATCTGCGCGAGCAGTCCCTGTTTTTCCGCGGGATACGCCAGCGCCAGGGCGTTGTACTCCCCGGCGGCGCGGTCCACGTCCGGCTGCGTTTCCAGTTGCCGGCAAAGATCGAGCCACAGCGGCGCACTCAATTTTTCGCCGCCCGCATTTTTGAAATCCTGAAAGGTCAGCAGTGCGGCTTCGGCGTCGTTGGCCTTCAGTTCCAGCCCCACGATTTTTTCCAGCGCGACGCGCTGCGCCGCCGAATCGTTTTTCTTCCAATATACATTTTGCAACATACGGTAGGCGTCGATCGAGTCCGGTTTTTCCTGCAACAGTTTCTTGAGGTTGGAGGCTGCGGCGTCGAGCTGTCCCGATTCCAGCTGCTGATTGGCTTCGTCCAGCAGCGGATGGCTGACCCAGGCGATTTTGTCCTGAATTCCCTGTTCTGCCATCTGCTCAAGGCCGGATTTTTGCACCGCGAGGGCGATTCCCGCGCCAAATACGAATCCGCCGATATGCGCCCAGTGCGCCACGCCCGAGACTTGTCCGAATACCGTTCCGTAAAAGATTTCCATCACCAACCACAGCGGCAGCAGCCAGTACGCCGCCATCTTGAAACGGTAAAAGCGGTACATCAGCAGCCAGCCCATTTCGATTTTCGTGGTCGGAAAGCGCACCAGGAACGCGCCCATGAGTCCCGCGATCGCTCCCGAAGCGCCGATGGTCGGCGTGAGGCTCCCGGAGTTGGCCATTGCGTGCACTTGCAGCGCCAGGATTCCGGCAACCATGTAGAACGCGGGATAGATCATCCGGCCCCAGGTGTCTTCCAGAACCGCTCCGGCAAGCCACAGAAACCACATGTTGCCGATCAAGTGCAGCCAGCCGCCGTGCAGGAAATTGGCGGTGATCAGGCTGAGTGCAGTTTGATGCGCGGGAATGAACGCGTACTTGTCGATCAGGGAAGCCTGGGATAATTCCTCGTACCGCTTGGCGAGCGCGTCCATTTCATCCTGCATTTCCTCGGGGTGCTCGTCCGCGTCCATGCGAATCCGGGCGTCCCAGGCGTCCTGGACGTCGCGGCTTGGATTGGTTGCTTGTTTCCAGATCTTCGGGTTTTTCGTTTGAATCGTGTTGATGAAATCCGCCGCTTTGCCCTCCACCTTCAGGTCCGGATGCGCCGCCGCGAGCAGGATCAGGTGCAGGCGTGTCTCGCCCAGTTCCGGCGCCTCGCGGTCCATGGCCCAGTGAGTCCCCAGGAAGATCACGACGTTGAGCGCAATGATGCCGACGGTAATCACCGGCCAGCGGCGCCCCTGCATATTTTCGTGGCGAAGCGGGATCAACATGGAAGAGCCTCCCTCAGAGGCCGAAAATCGTGGCGGTTTCGGTTGGTATTCCTCGGACCAGTGTAGGGGTGCCCGCGATGGCAAACTCGAACAAATTATGGCGCGAATGGGAATCAGTTACAGCTTACGGTTTGGGCACGAAATCCAGGGCAGAACGGGGTAGCGGGGTTGGTCTGGCGCGTACTCCTAACTATAGCAAAAGAATGCGGTTATTCTGACTTTGGACGGGAATTCATGGGATCGCCGGCCAGTTTTTGTAGAGGCCGTTCCGGCTCGCGCTTTCCGGGACGGAAAGGGCAGCTTTTCGCGCTACCGCTAACGCTCCTTAAGCGTTCAAATAATGCCTCGAAATCTCCTCCAGCGTCTTCGCTCCCGCGAGGCGCATGGTGAATTCAAGCTCCCCCTTCAGGTGCTCGTGGACCGTCTGCACGCCCATCCAGCCGCCCAGCGCTAGCCCGAACATGACCGGCCGTGCGATGGCCACGGCATTGGCGCCCAGCGCGAGCGCCTTGAAAACGTCCTGCCCGCGGCGAATGCCGCCGTCGATGATGATGGTGAGTCGCCCGCCCACCGCATCCACGATTCGAGGCAGGACGGTGATCGAGGCCGGGGTGTCGTCGAGGTTGCGCCCGCCGTGATTCGAAACCTGGATCCCGGCGCAGCCGTGATCGACGGCCATCACGGCAAGTTCGGGCGACAATACGCCTTTCAGGATTACCGGCAGCCCTGTTGTTTTCTGGATGAATGCGACGTCCTCCCAACCCAAATCCGGTTTGAACGGGCGCGTGCCCCGGGCGCGAGGCTCGGGAAAATTTCCCTGCGGCAGCGGGTTCACAAAATGGTTTCGCCGGTCGGTCTCGCGGTTGCCGTTGCTGACGCCGTCGATGGTGAGAACGATTGCCAGATAGCCGGCCGCCTTGGCGCGCTGCAATAATTCCCGTGCGACGCCCGGGTCGTCGGGAAAGTAGATCTGAAACCACTTCGGGCCGGGGCTGGCCTTGGCAATCTGTTCCATGGTCAGCGTGGATTGCGAGGGCACCTCTATCAGCGTGCCCGCGGCATCGGTGCCCTTGGCCGTGCCCGCTTCGGCCGTGACGTGCGCCATGCCGTGCCCGCCCATGACGCTGGTGATGATGGGCATGGCGATTTTCGAGCCCAGCAGCGTCGTGCTCATCTCGGCGTCCTTGTAGCCGCTGAGGTAGCGGGGCACGATCGTGAGCCGCTTGTACGCCGCTTCGTTCTCGCGCCGGGTCCATTCGTCGCCCGCGGCGCTGGAGATGTAGCCGAACCCGCCCGTGGGGATTATTTTTTGCGCCAGGCCCTCCAGTTCGCGCAAATTGATGATGTCGATTTTCTTGATTTCCGTGGGCGCATCGTAGCCGGCGACGGAAACCGTGGGAGAGGGCATCTGCGCAGCCGCGGCTTCAGCGGCGGCCGCAGGCGCAGGTTGGCCAAGCAAAGGCGCGGCCGCGCCCAGCGTCGCGGCGGCAGCGGTGGCTGTCAAGAAATCCCGGCGCTTCTGATCCATAAACTCCTCCTCATGCTTCCTGTGTGAACTCTGTGCCCTCGGTGTTCTCTGTGTTAAGCCTTGGACTTTTTTTCCGCCGAAGCCAAACACAGCCCGCGCAGAACAATGATGCTAGTGCGCCGCCATCGCGCTCGAAGCCGGCGGAGGCGTCACCACCGCCGTCATCTTGCGGATCATGCCATCGCTCTTACTCATGATGTAAATCTCGCCGTCGCCGCCCATCGAAAGCCGCACGTCGGCGCGGCCTCCGCCGTAAGGAACGCCGTAGGGATCGACGCTTCCCTGCAGAAAGGCCTTGCCGCGCCAGCCGCCCGTGGCGGTCGCCGCTCCCGGGAGCACGCCTTGCGGAGAATCCGGATTCGCAACGCCGTCCTTGTGCGCGAAGGTCTCGGCCACGATGTCATACATCCGGCGCTGCACCGGGTTCTGCGCCGCTTGATCGTACGGGCTCTTGTACATCACCTGAATTTCGTGGATGGGCGCCTGCTTGCCGCGCAAGCTGTGCGAGGCGATCATTTCGTTCAAGTCGGCATAAAAAATCCGGCCCGTGGTCAGGTCCGTAAAAATATATTTTCCCGCCATCCGCGGCATCAGTTTGCCGCGATACACGAAGCCGCTTCCGATGGCATCGCCTTCCACGTGGCTGTAGGTTGCCACGGGATAGATCGGCGCGACCGGCTTTTCCATACCATCCACCGTGAGCAGATCCGTTTCCGGAAAGGGTATCTGCGGATGCACCTGCGTGCCGGTTTTGCCGCTGCTGGTGACGATCATCAATTCATTTCCTTCGCGTTCGCCGTAGCCGTAATTTCCGCCCTTGGTGACGATGTTTATTTCCTCCCACGAGTGCAGCCCGATATCGTTCACCAGCAGCAGGTTGCTCGCCGCGTCCCAATCCATGCGGTGCGGATTGCGGAATCCGAAAGCAAAAATTTCGGGCCGCGCTCCCGCGACGGAAAGAAACGGATTGGGGTCCGGCCCGGTGCTGGGAATGCGGTACCTGCCGTTCTCGCCGAGCTTGTCCTTGGGTCGCAGCGCCAGGTTCGGAGTGATCCGGATGATCTTGCCCGGCAGCGCATTCAGCGACTGCGGAATCACATGAATTGCGCCGGGAGTTTCTCCCGATCCGCCATCGCCCAGGGAGACGTACAGGTTCTCGTAATCCGGACTGCCGGGTTTTGCCAGGGGATTGAACACAACGTCGTCCATGGGGTGAATCAGCGTGCTGAATCCCACGCGCAGGATTTCCCGCGCCGTCCCCTCGAACGTGGAATTTTTTATGTTCGTGTCGGTCCATTCCACCAGCACCGATTCATTCAAATAGTCGCCCACCGGGGGCTTCGTAACCGCGGTCGGCGCGTATCCATCCAGATTCAGGCCCGGAGTATGCGCATTGGTCGGCATGACCGCGCCGGGCTTGGACGGGTCTTCTGAGTGCACGGTATAGAATTTCCCGTTTTTGGCGTAATTGGGATCGAAGGCGATCGCCTGGATTCCCGTGGTCAGGCGGTCAGTGCTGTACCGGGGAAAAATGTCCACCAAAGTAATGTACGGCGTGAATTTCTTGGTTGCTTTGTCCAGAATGTAGAGATTGCCATTCATGTCCGCGACAAAAAACCGCGCGGACGCCAGCGGGACGTCCGCCGGTTCCGAGCGCATGGAAACGATGCGCGCCAACTGCGCGTGATAATCGATCGGAGGCGGATAAGGCTGGCCCATGAGCTGGCTGGACAGGGGCGGCGTTGCATAGTCCTCGATCAGAATCGCGGTCCCGTCTTTTCTGACTTCCGATTCGGCAGGGTATTGCAGGGGATACTGCGCCCAAACCGCGGGCAGGGCGAGCAGCAGCCCGCCAGCAAAAATAAGTCCGAAATAAAATTTGATTTGCCGCCCCATTTTCCCAGGTACGCGTGGCATGGTGATGGTCTCCCCGTTCCTATTCGCAGCGCAGCCCGCACCTGACACCGAAACGCTTTTCCGTGACGGGTGGCCGGATTTCCACAATTGAAATTAGCCTGTGCGCGACGAGTATAATACGGAAAAAGCATCGAAACGGGACCGCAAGAAAAAAGTTTGCTTGGGCGGGTTTGAGTAGCACAGCCACTCTTTATCCCGAGCCCCTGTGAGGGGCTGGCTGTGTGGGTTTGTATCCATTGGCCGCGCCAGCCATCCATCTTCGATCGCAAAAATCATACGGCCAGAAGTGGCTGTGCTGCCTGAATATGATTCTCGACTCCCATGCGGCTACCGTCGCAGTCAAAAGTTTAGTATAATCAGCAGGACTGGGCTGCATCCCGACGTCAGGGAGCGGCACCGGAGGCGGCTATGAGCGTGCTTCCCTCCCTGGGCAACGGCAAGATCACCGTGCCGGGCATCCTGCAACGCAAGTCCGGCAATCACTCGCAAAATTCCACACCGCAAAAAATCACGTGTCTCACCGCATACGATTATCCTACCGCGCGCCTACTTGATGAAGCCGGCGTGGATATTCTGCTGGTGGGCGATTCGCTGGCGATGGTCGTGCTCGGATATGAGAGCACGCTGCCCGTCACCATGGAGGAAATGCTGCACTGCACGCGGGCGGTGCGGCGCGGCACGCGCCGCGCCCTGCTGGTGGCCGACATGCCCTACGGCAGCTATCACGACGACCCCGCGCAGGCCGTGCGCAACGCCGTGCGCTTCGTGAAGGAAGCGGGCGCCGAGGCCGTGAAACTCGAGGGCGGAGAGCGCCGCCTGGATTTAATCTCGCGCCTGGTGGATGCGGAAGTTCCGGTCATGGGGCACATCGGCCTCACGCCGCAATCGGTGAACGCCTTTGGCGGATTTCGTGTGCAGGGAAAAACGGAGGAAGCCGGAGAACGGATCCTGCGCGACGCGCGCGCGGTGGAAGCCGCGGGCGCTTTTTCCATTGTGCTGGAATCGATTCCCCGGGAGCTTGCGGCGCGCATCACGGCGGAGGTTAAGATTCCCACCATCGGCATCGGCGCGGGGCCGGATTGCGACGGCCAGGTCCTGGTGATTCACGACATGCTGGGCATGAGTTTCGGGCACCGGCCAAAATTCGCGCGGCGCTACGCCGAAGTTGGCGAACAGATTTCCCGGGCGGCGGCCGAATATTGCCGCGACGTCCAGCAGGGGACGTTTCCTTCCGACGCGGAGTCGTATCATGCGAGCGCGGAGCAGCATGCCGCGCCGGTCGCGCGCCGCGGGTAGGGGTTGCAAAATGGTTTTAGCTCGTCATTCCGAGCGAAGCGGGGAATCCCTCTTCGATTTTAACGAAGGAAGGAAAGATTCCTCGCTTCGCTCGGAATGACGGCGCTTTGGATTTTTTGTAATTAGAAAAGTAGCGACCCGCAAGGTTTCAGCTCGAACGCATCATTGCCAATAATTTTCCGGAGGACACCGATGGTAACGCCCGAACTGCTGCGCACCCTGTTCCAGTACAATCTGTGGGCCGATCTGCGCTTGCTGGACGCGTGCTCGTCGCTCACCAGCGAACAATTCACGCGCAATCTGGGATCGAGTTTCAGTTCCGTGCGCGATACCCTCGCGCACCTATACGGCGCGGAATGGGTGTGGAACGAGCGCATCCAGGGCCGTTCCCCCTCTTCGCTGGTTTCCGGGGCCGGATTTCCGGACCTCGCCACGGTGCGCGCGAAACTCGAGGAGATGGACCGCTACTACATCGATTACGTTTCCAGGCTCTCGCAGCAGGATCTGGACGGCGTGATCCACTACAAGAGTTTCACGGGCGACCCGTTTTCCAACCCGCTCTGGCAATCGCTGCATCAGCTGACCAATCACGCGTCCTATCACCGCGGGCAGGTGACCACGATGTTGCGCCAGCTCGGCGTGAAACCCGTCTCCACGGACCTGATCGGCTTTTATCGCGAACAGGCCGCGGCCGCGCGCGCCTGACGCGCATCACTCCCCGCGCAAATTGGAAACCATCCACACCATCGAATGGATGAAACAAGTGTCCCGCCAGGCGCGCCTGGAAGGACGCGTGTCCGGTTTCGTCCCTACCATGGGCGCGCTGCATGAGGGGCACATGTCGCTGGTCCACGCAGCGCAGGCCGAATGCCGCCCGGTGATTGCGTCCATTTTTGTGAACCCAATGCAGTTTGGCCCTACGGAGGACTTGCAGAAATATCCGCGCACATTCGATGAGGATCGCAAGAAACTGGAAGGTGCAGGCGTGGATTATCTATTTGCGCCGGACGCTGCGGAAATCTACCCGCCGGGGTTCCGCACCTGGGTCAACGTCGAAGGCCTGTCGGGGGTTCTGGAAGGCAAATCGCGCCCCGGACATTTTCGCGGCGTCACGACCGTGGTGCTGAAGCTGCTGGAAATCGTGCAGCCGTCGAAAGCTTTTTTCGGGCGCAAGGACGCGCAGCAGGCGCGCATCATCCGGCAGATGGCGGGCGATCTGCATCTGGACGCGGAGATTGCCGTGCGTCCCATCGTGCGCGAGGCGGACGGGCTGGCGATGTCCTCACGCAATGCATACCTTGAGCCCGATGAGCGGCGCGCCGCGACGGTTCTGTTTCGCACGCTGGATGGCGCTCGCAAGTCCATCGATCGCGGCGAACGCGACGCGCTGCGCCTCACCGCTGCGATTCGCGACGCGCTGCGTGCCGAGCCCCTCGCCGATCCCGAATATGTGGCTCTGGTCGACGCGGAAACGCTGGAGCCGGTGACGCGCCTGCGCGGCGCGTGCCTGGCATTGCTAGCCGTGAAAATCGGGGCGACGCGATTGATTGACAATTTGCTGATTGAGGAACGCGGCGGGGGATTCAACACAGAGCTTTGAAGAGGTTTTAGTAGGACAGGCTGAAGCCTGTCCTACTGGAGCGCTTTCAGCGCTTCCACCACTTCCGCGGCGTGGCCTTTGGACTTGGCCGTTTCCCAGACTTTCTCGACTTTGCCGTCCGGGGCGATCAGCACGGTGCTGCGCACGATGCCCAGGTACGACTTTCCCAAGAAACTTTTCATGCGGCGCGCGCCGTAGGCTTCGATGGCCTGGAATTCCGGATCGCTCAGTAGCGGAAAATTCAATTTCTGCTTGGCCTTGAATTTTGCCTGCGATTCGACCGTATCCGCGCTACAACCCAGCACGATGGCGTTCAATTTGTCGAGGTCCGCTTTCACGTCGCGGAACTCGATGGCTTCGATCGTGCATCCGGGCGTGCTGGCCTTGGGATAAAAATACAGCGCAACGTGCTTGCCGCGAAAATCCTGCAGTGAAACGTCGCGGCCGTCATCGCCCTTGAGGCGAAATGGCGGCGCCGGGTCTCCAACCTTCAGCATAAAAATACTCCCTTCCAAATCCTGGGCCGTTCACGAAGTGCTTTTGTGAGCCAGGGCCAGGTAGCACAGCCACTCCTGGCTGTGTGATTTTTGCAAACGTAGCCGGACGCGCGGCGTTTCTGGAATCTACAAAACCACACAGCCAGGAGTGGCTGTGCTACCAATATCACGCCAGCAATCGTTTCAGGGTGTCGTTCACGGTCTGCGGGTTGGCCTGGCCGCGCGAAGCGCGCATCACCTGGCCGACGAAAAATTTGAATACGCCTTCGTTGCCGGCGCGGTATTTCGCCAGGTTGTCCGGATTCTTCTCGATCACTTCGCGGCACCAGCGCTCGATTTCGCCCGTGTCGCTCACCTGGCTGAATCCTTCGGCCGCGATGATTTCGGCCGCCGGCTTCCCGGTTTCAAACATGCGCGCGAACACTTTTTTGCCCGTTGCAGCGTTGATTTCGCTGCTCTCGACCTTGGCAATCAGCGCCGCAAGCTCTTTCGGGTTCAAGGGGCTTTCGGTGATTTCCTTGCCTGCGTCTTTCAACAGGCGCAGCAGTTCGCCCTGAATCCAGTTGGCCGCGGGTTTGGCCGGGGCGCCCGCTCCGGCAACGGCTTCGAAATAGTCCGCCAGCTCGCGCGTGGAGGTGAGCACTTCGGCGTCGTAGGGCGTGATGCCGAACTCGCGCACGAAGCGCTTGCGCCGCGCCTCGGGGAGCTCGGGCATGGCCGCGGCGATTTCATCGCGCCACGCAGCGCTCACGCGCAGCGGGAGCAGATCGGGCTCCGGAAAATAGCGGTAATCGTGCGCGAATTCCTTCGAGCGCATGGCTTCCGTGCGGCCCTCGCCCACGTTCCAAAGCCGCGTTTCCTGCGCGATCCTTCCGCCCGACTCCAGCGTCGCAATTTGCCGTTCGATCTCGTATTCCAGCGCCTTCTGCAGGTAGCGGAACGAATTCAGGTTCTTCACTTCCGCTTTTGTGCCGAATTTTTCCGCGCCGCGCTTGCGCACGCTGATGTTGGCGTCGCACCGCAAGGAGCCTTCCTCCATGTTGCAGTCGCTGACTTCGGTGAAGAGCATTACCTGCTTCAGCGCCGTCAGGTAGGCGTGCGCCTCGGTCGGCGAGCGCAGGTCCGGCTCGGAAACGATTTCCGCCAGCGGCGTGCCGCCGCGGTTGTAGTCCACGTAGCTTTTTTCGGCCGAGTCGGGAAAGCCTTCGTGCAGATTTTTCGCCGCGTCGTCTTCCAGGTGCAGGCGCGTGATGCCGATGCGCTTGATCTGGCCGTCGTGCTCGATTTCCAGCCAACCGGCCTTGGCCAGCGGCAGCTCGTACATCGAAATCTGGTAGCCCTTCGGCAGGTCGGGATAAAAATAGTTCTTGCGCGCGAAGCGCGAACTTTCCTGCACTTGCAAATTCAGCGCCAGCGAAGCGCGAATCCCCAATTCGACCGCGTGCTTGTTCAGCACCGGCAGGGCTCCGGGCATGCCGAGGCATACCGGGCAGGTATTGGAATTTGGGGGATCGCCGAATTTGGTGGAGCATGCGCAGAACGCCTTGGTCGCGGTCTTCAGTTGCACGTGGACTTCAAGGCCGATGACCGGTTCGTATCCGGCCATGATTTCCGGAGAGACGGTGATCTCGTTTTGCGCCGGCTTCGCCATGGGAGTGGCAGATTATATCATCCGAATCGGTGAACGTGCAGGGGCGGCTTTTGTAAGACAGACACTCTTGTCTGCCCGGTTTAGATTCTCATTGCGCCGCACCAAACCGGACAGACAAGAGTGCCTGTCCTACTAATCCTTACTTCCCTGCTGTCATATAGTTACCGGTGAGTGCACGGTTGTGCATGACATACAGAGACATTTCGCGAAAATCCGTGTTCAATGATATGAATGGGGCCGTGACCGGGTAAATCACCGCCCGGAAACTACCGCCGCTTGAATTCCGAACCATGAAGTCCACGGATCAAGCGCCTGCATGGAGGGACAGATCATGCGACGAATCCTGAATACACGAAATCTCTTCCTGATGTTCCTGCTATTGCTTGTTCCGGCCGCGTCGTTTGCGCAAGTGGCTGTCTCCATCCGGATCGGCCCGCCGGCCCTGCCCGTTTACACGCAGCCGCCCTGTCCGGGCGACGGTTATCTGTGGACGCCCGGGTATTGGGCCTATGGAGCCGCCGATTACTACTGGGTTCCCGGCGTGTGGGTCAGGCCGCCGCGAGTGGGCGTGCTCTGGACTCCGGGCTATTGGGGATTTGAGCGCGGATTTTACCGCTGGCATTTGGGCTATTGGGGGCCGCACGTCGGATTCTATGGCGGCATAAATTACGGATTCGGTTACGGCGGCGTCGGATTCTGGGGCGGACGCTGGGCCGGCGAACGTTTCGAGTACAACACCGCCGTGGTCAACGTGAACCGCACGGTTGTCCGCAACGTGTATGAGGACCGCACCGTCATCAACAACACGACGGTAAACAACAATCATTACAGTTTCAACGGCCAGGGCGGAGCGACGGCGCGGCCTACCTCTAGCGAACAGGCGGCCGAGCACGAAAATCATTTCCAGCCCACGTCCAATCAGATGTCCCATGAACACGACGCCGGCCAGGACAAAAGCCAGTTTGCGTCCGCGAATCATGGTCAACCCGGCACCATGGCCATGGACTCGGTCAACGGGCGCCGCTACAACCAGCAGGGGCGCGTCGCCAATGGCATTTCCTCAGGACAAATGACAGCCGGCGAAACCAAGAACATCGAGGGGCGCGAAGCGAACTTGAACAAGGAAATTCGCAACGATCGCGCAGCCAACGGCGGCACGCTCACGCCGCAGGAGCGCCGGCAGGTGAACGGCCAGCAGAATAACCTGAGCAAATCGATCTACGACGACAAGCACAACGGCAACACCGCGCAATACGGCAACAACGAAGCGGGCGCGCGCCGCAACCTGCAGCAGCAGCGCATCGCCAACGGCGTTGCCAGCGGGCAGATGTCCCCCTCGGAAGCAGCCAAAGCCGAGGGGCGCGAGCAGAATATCAACGGCCACATCGCCGCTGATCGCGCCGCTAACGGCGGAAAACTGACGCCGCAGGAAAAACAGAACATCAATAGAAGGCAGAATGGCGCCAGCCGCCAGATCCATGAGGAGAAGCACAACGGCAAGACCGCGCCGCGCTAGAAGCGCGACGCCCTAAGTTTGTAACGCCCGCCTGAAGGCGGGCGCTACATCATCCGGTTCTCGCAGTTGTGGGGGCACGGCACGGGCGATGCCGTGCCCCTACGATTTTCCGCGCCGCGACTTTCGCCCACGGACGCGCTTTACTCGCGCCGCGTCGTGTACTTCACGCCGATGCGGAACTCCCTCCCCAGCGCCGGATACCCGTACGCATCCTGATACTGCTTATCGGCAAGATTCGCGATGCGCCCGTACACGCTGAAGCCGCGCGATACGTTGTAGGAAGCCGCCAAGTCGAACCGCGCGTATCCGGGATTTATGATTTGGCCCGGATAGTTGTAATCAAATCGTTCGCCCGTGAAATATCCGCTGAGGTTCCAGTTCATCCGCAGAAAGGTGGCATTGAGCATCGCGTTTCCGGAATTTACGGGCCTGCGCAGCAGGCGGCTGCCGGGAAGGTAATTGGGATCGAGGTTGACGGGATCGGTGGGCGCGGAAAGCGTACGAGTGGAGTCGTACGTGTAATTCGCGCTGGCACTCAGCCAGTGCGTGACGCGCGCCTCGCCGGAAAAATTCGCGCCGCGGGCGCGCGCCAGGTTGGTATTAAAAAATGTTCCGCAAAACGTCGCCGGATCCGATTGAAAACTGATGATGTCCCGGAAGCGGCTGTCGAAATAGTCCACTGTCACGCGCAAGCGGTCGGAAGCGAGCTTTTGCTCGACGCCCGCGTGCACCGTCCGGCTTCGCTCCGGGGACAAATCGGGATTCCCCGTGAAGCAGGGATCGGTGCCGAAGGTCTGATCGAACCGCGGCTCGACGATTCCCTGGCCGTAGGAAGCGCGCAGGCGGGTGTCGCCAAAGGCGCCCTGCGCGATTCGCAACGCATAAGACGCGCCCGCGCGAGGCACCACGCGGGTTCCGAAATCGGCGTTGTCGTCCGCGCGCACGCCCGCGCTGAGTGTCAGCCGCGCCGCCGGCTGCCAGCGGGCATCGAGAAAGCCCGCCTGGTTGTTGCGCCGCGCGTGGAATCCGATGTAGCTGATGAATCCGTTTTCCACTTCGTATTCGTATCCGGCGGTAATTCCGATTGCTTTGACCAGATACGAGGATTGTCCCGCGAACCGGGAGCGGTTGTATTGGTAGAGCGTGTCGCCGAATGAGCCGTGGTTCAGCTCGCGAAAGTAAAACTCCGTGCCGTTCATTTGATGATGCCAGCGCGGGCCGGTGGTGAACTCGGTGTGAAGACTCGCGGTGAAATTGTGCAGGCCGATGCTGTCGGTGGGATTGGCGGGCGCGAGCAGCGTCTGGCCGGGCGTTCCGGCGGCGCTGACGTTGTCGCGCAGGGAAAGACCGGCCCGCGCGGTGTCGGAAAATTTCCAGCCGAAATTTCCGGAAAGGGTGCGGTCGCGAAAGGCGTCGTTGACGCCTTGTCCCGCGGTTTCCAGGTCGGAAACGCCGGCGGAATAGTCAAATCGGTCGAGCAGCCCGGAAAGTTGCGCGCCGCCGCGGCGGCTGGCGAAATTGCCGCCGTCGGCGAACGCGGTAAATTCCGGGACGCGCATCGTGCCGCGGTGCGTGAAAATCTGAATCACGCCGTCCATGGCGTCCGAACCGTACAGCGCGCTTTCCGCCCCGTGAACGACTTCAATTTTGTCGATATTGTCCGGAGTGAAGTCGGAAAAATCGATGAAGCCTCCGGGCGTGTTGAGCGGCGCGCCGTCCAGCAGCACTTTTGTGTAGTTCGAGTTGCCGCCGTCGAGAAACAGCGATGCCGAGCCGCCCTCCGGCCCCGTGCGCCCCAGGCTGAATCCGGCCTGCGTGGCCAGCAAATCGGGAAGCGACGTGGCCACGCGTTGCTCGATCTGTTCGCGCGTGAGAATCGTGGCCGGAGCCGCCGAGGACTCCGCGTCCAGCGGCAGCGTCTGCGCGGTGACGACCACTTTCGAGGAGAGCGGCTCGAGCGCCATGCGGACTTGCAGGTCGCGCGTTTCTCCCCCGGCGATGGATATCTCCTGGTCGATCCGCGAGAGCGAATCGTGCGAAATCGTGACATGATAACGGCCCACGGGAAGCGTGAGCGCGAACGTGCCGTCGCTCGCGGAAACTCCGCGAACCGCTTCGCCGGTCGCGGGAATCGGTTCGGCGCTGATGCGCGCCCCGGCGATCACCGCGCCGCGAGGATCGGTGACGGTACCGGTAAGTTTTCCAGTGTTTTGGTTTTGAGCGGATGCGAATTGCGCGAACAAAAACAAGCTGAAGCAAGCGAAGGAAAATCGTTGCAGGAAAACACGTACTGAAAAGCGCATGTGGAGCCTCCTCTCCCGACTCGCGCGGGAGGTAAAGGTTGTCCGCGTGGCCGGGATCGTTTCCGGCTATCGCGGTTGCAGGCTCCGTCGGTCTCCTGGCTCGGCGGCAACGCGCCGCGCGGCCTTCCCGTCCCAAGCGATCGGGGCAGTGGCACGCGCGGAATTTTTTCCGCCTTACAGTCGCGCGGCGGCGACGGGTTTGCACCGTCTTCCCGGCGCGGAGTCTGCGTGGATGGTGGCGAAACGGCGGCGTCCCCGCATGGCGAAGGCGCTGCAATTCCGGGTGAACGAACTCGCGGAGCGCCCGTACCGGCGCGCGCCGCATAAAAAAGTTTTACATCGCGTCCTCGCCGCGCCGGGCGCGCAAATTCACGCGCGGCCTGCCGGCCGGGCCGACTTCCACGTCCAGCGGCGCTTCAAACACCTGCTCGAGCAAATCCGCCTGATACACGGCGGCAGGAGTCCCCACGCGCAGGCAACGCCCGTGCTGCAGGAGCACGACCTGATCCGCAAACTCGGCCGCCAGAGCCAGTTCGTGCGTCACCACCACCACGGCGTAGCGATTTTCCTGCGCCAGTTGCCGTAGCCGCTCGAGCAATTCCACCTGCGCGCCGATGTCCAGGTGCAGCGTGGGCTCGTCGAGCAGAATCAGCCGCGGCTGCTGCGCCAGCGCCCGCGCCAGAATCACGCGTTGTTTTTCGCCGCCGGAAAGTTCCCCGATCGTGCGCCCGGAAAGGTGATCGGCGCCCACTTGCGCCAGGGCGTTGTGCGCGATCTCAATATCCTCCTTGGTCGCGAATCGCAGCGCGCGCCCGTAGGGATAGCGCCCCTGCAGCACAAAATCCCCGGCCAGCGCCGGATACACCACGGGACTTTCCTGATGCACCACGGCAATGCGCTGCGCCCGCGTGCGCACGTCGAGCCGGCTGGTTTCCTCGCCGTCCAGTTCCACGCGCCCGGAAAGCGGCGCGATCGTTCCGGAAATCAGCCGCAGCAGCGTGGATTTTCCGCTGGCGTTGGGACCCAGAATGGCCACCAGTTCGCGTTCATGCGCCTGAAAGCTGGTCGCGGCAAGTGTAAACGTGGGCGCCGCTTGTGCCTCCGGGGAGTACGCGTAGCTGGCCTGCTCGACATTCAGCCGCTCGGTGCGCGCGCCGTTCGGCGATGCGCCGCGATCGCCCGTGGCGTGCGTCGATGTGTCGGAAGGGCTCACCGAATTTTCCTTTTCGGGCTGCTCACCGCATCCCTCTGCGCAGCAGATAAATAAATACCGGCGCTCCTGCCATCGCGGTCATCGCGCCCACGGGCAATTCGGTGGGCGCGACGACGGTGCGCGCGAGCGTATCGGCCAGCAGGATGGCAATGGCTCCGCAAAACGCCGAAGCCGGAATCAGAATCCGGTAATCCGAACCGAAAATGCGGCGCACGGCGTGCGGGACAAGCAATCCGACATACCCGATCTGTCCGCTTGCGGAAACGGCAAGCGCGGTCAACAGCGACGCCGCAACGTACACGACCAACTTCACGCGCGTCGCTTCCACGCCCAGATGAATCGCCTCGCGTTCGCCAGTAAGCAGGAGATTCAAATCCGCGGACGTCGAATAAATCGCGCCGATGCCGGCAAGCAGCCCCGCCATGAAGATCCATTGCAAGTCCACGGGCACGGGCGTCGATAGATCTCCCATCATCCAGAAGACCGCGCCGCGCAGGTCGCGCCCGGCGAGCGTGGTCATCAGAAACATGATGATCGCGGAAAGAAAGGAAGCCGAGATTACGCCGCCCAGCAACAGCGTCGTGCTGTCGAGTTCGCCTCCACGGCGCCCCAGAAAATAAACCGCGGCGATCGTGGCCATCGCTCCCACGAACGCGCCCAGAAGGGTAACAAACGGGAGTTGCGGCGCGAAAATCAGCGCCAGGATCGCGCCGAGCGCCGCTCCGCTGGAAACGCCCAGCACGAAGGGATCCGCCAGCGGATTGCGCAGCAGCGCCTGAAAGCTTGCGCCGGAAACCGATAGCGCCGCTCCCACCAGAATGCCGAGCATGATGCGCGGCAGCCGCAAATCGAAAACGATCAGGCGGTATTCCGAGGGAAGCTGATCGCTGCGTCCGATGGCCACGCGCCCCAGATTGATCAACAGGTCGGTAACGGAAATCGGCACCGCTCCCAGCTTCAGCGCAAGCACCACGCACGCCAGCAGCACGGCGGCGAGCCCCGCGCAGACCCACAGCACATGCCGCGCCGTCAGCGGATGCATGAGCAAGCCTCCTGGGCAATCGGGCCAGAAATACCGCCGGAGCCGGCGCGCGCCGCGAATAGCTGGGGATGCAGCGATCGCGCGAGCTGCTCGATGGCGTCCACGATGCGCGGCACCGGACGAATAATGGCTTCGTTGATGATTGCCACTTTCCCCTGGCGCAGCGCGTCCAGATCGCGCCAGCCGGGACGCGAACGCAGCGCGTCGATTTCCTCGCGCGCCTGTCCCGTGTGCTCGCCCACGAACACCAGAAATTCCGGCTGCAGGCGGAGCATTTCCTCCAGATTGACGCGCGGCCACTCGGTACTGGTCTCCACCACCGAGCGCGCCCCCGCATGGCGCAACGCATCCTCGAGGAACGTGCCCCGACCGATCGAAATCAGCGGATCGGTCCACACGACGAAGAAGGCGCGGGCGGGCTGCGCTCCCGCCAGCCTGCGGCCCAGATCGGCAAGCCGCGAGCGGAGTTCTCCGGCGAGAGCCGCCGCGTTCTTGTCCGCTCCCAGGACGCCGCCGAGGCGCTCGATCGACGCGATCATTTCATCCACCGAATGCGGATCGGTGATATACACCGGCAACCCCAAGCGGTCCAAGGCGGCCACGGTTTCGCGGCGGTTGATTGACGTCGCCAGGATCAGGTCCGGGCGGAGCTTCACGATTTCTTCCAGGTTTGGGTTCACCGGCCCGCCCACGTGCGGCTTCCGCGCCGCTTCCGGCGGATAATCGCAATAGTCCGTGTCGCCAGCCAGATGATTTTCCTGCTTCAACGCGAACACAATTTCGGTGAGGTTAGGGGCCAGCGAAACGATGCGGTTCACTTGCGCCGGGACATTCACGCGCCGCCCGGTTTCATCCGTGAACGCGTGCATGGCCGGCCGATTGGCTGCCGCGTCGTCCTGAGCTCCCGTTGCGCGCGCCAAAGACGTGCCGACGGATGCCAGGATGCACATCACCACGATCCCGGCGGCGCTGGACAGGCCGCTGCGCTTGCGCAACTTCTCGCGCGTTTCAGCCGCCGGGATCGCGATGGATTTCAATCGCACGTTTCCGCTTCCTGAAAATAAAAAAGCCCCACGAGAAAGTGGGGCGCGCAGCCGCGCCCTTTCTCGCGAAGGGTGACGGCATAAGCGGCCTGGGAGGGTGTCCTGACTTACGGCGTTTCGCCGATCACAGTGGCGGGACCGTGGCCGATTCTAACGGCCTTCCCCGCTTCCCAAACCTTCAAGATTGTCGAACGGCAGTCTAAGGCGCGCCGCTCGCGGTGTCAACCAAGCTTGCGCAGCGGTTCTTGTAGGACAGACAAGAGTGTCTGTCCTACAAGAACCGCTGCGATTGTTATTCCCGGGCGTGTGGTGCAACATGTGTCCGCGCGTAGCTTGACCTGGCGAGGAGTTTTCAATGACCCGACCGTCTTTCGGCGCGATTTGCCTCGCCATCATTCCATTCCTGGCCATGTGCTTCTCGGTTTCGCTGTGGGACCGGGTCCATCCCATGGTGCTCGGCCTGCCTTTCAATTTATTCTGGCTGCTTTCGTGGATCGTGCTTACGTCCGCGTGCATGTGGGGCGTGTATCGACTGGAAGCGCCGCGAATCGCCAATGCTGAAGCGCGCCGCCACAACGCGGGTCGCGCCGAATGAGCCCCACGGCCATCGCGCTGGCGATCATCTTTTTTATCGTTGCGCTGGGCTCGGCCATCGGTTTTTACGCAGGCACGCGGCACAAAATGAGCCTGGAACAGTGGACCGTGGGCAGCCGGGGATTCGGAACGCTGCTCATGTGGCTGCTGATGGCCGGCGAAATCTACACCACATTTTCATTTCTCGGCGCCAGCGGATGGGCCTACTCGCGCGGCGGACCGGCCCTGTATATTCTGGCTTACCTGCCGCTCTCTTACGTCGTCTCGTTTTTTGTTTCGCCGCTCATATGGGATCTGGGCCGCGAACACGGTTTGCAGACGCAGCCCGATTTTTTCCTGGCGCGCTACGGAAGCAAATATCTGACGGGGTTCGTGGCGCTGGTTGGCGTCGCGTTCATGATTCCGTATCTGCAAATTCAGCTGACCGGACTCGGAATCATCGTCGAGGTGGCAAGCTTCGGAGGAATCGGCCGCACGCGGGCCATGATTCTCGGCGTCGTGCTTCTCGCAGGATTCGTTTTTGTCAGCGGCATACGCGCGGTGGCCTGGGTCAGCGTCCTGAAGGATTTTCTGATGGTGATCGCGGCCGTGTCGATCGGCCTGTACGTGCCGCATCTCTATTTCGGCGGGGTCGGCCCGATGTTCGCGGAAATGGCGCGCGTCAATCCCGGGCACCTGGTGATGCCCGGAGCGACAAAGAATCTGGGCCACACCTGGTATGTCTCGACGGTTTTGCTGACCGCGCTCGGCGCATTCATGTGGCCCCATGCCTTTGGGGCCGCGTTCACGGCGCGCAGCGCGAATGTGCTGCGCCGCAACTGCGTTGTGATGCCGCTCTACAACATCACACTGGCGTTCATATTTTTCATCGGTTTCACCGCGTTCCTGGAGATCCCCGGGCTCGGAAACGGCGATCTTTCGCTGCTAACCCTGGTGCGCCAGGCGCTGCCGCCATGGATGCTCGGCGTGGTCGGCGGAGCGGGCGCTCTCACCGCCATGGTGCCAGCGTCCATCATCATTCTTACTGCATCCACCTTGTTCGCAAAGAATCTTTACCGCCCTGTCTTCGCGCCGGCGATGACGGACGATCAAGTGGCGCGACTGGCGCGGGGAATGGTCGTTGCGCTCAGCCTGATTTGTTTGTATTTCGCGATCTACAGCTCGACGACGCTGGTTTCGCTGCTGCTGCTCGGGTACGCCGGAGTGACGCAATTTTTCCCTGGCGTTCTTCTGGGCCTGTTTTGGAAGCGGGTAACGACGGCGGGCGTTTTCAGCGGACTGATTTCCGGCGTCGCCTGCACCGCATTTCTGATTCTCAGCAACAGGGATCCTTTCGGAGGATGGAACGCCGGTTTCCTCGCGCTGTGCCTCAACGGCGCCGTCACTGTATTGGCGAGCCTGGCGGTTCCAGTCAAGACCGGAGCGCGCACGGAAGATTTTTCGGCGGGCGGTTCCGGCAGGTTCTGATACACGATGTTTCAGTAGGACAGGCTTCAGCCTGTCGGGTTTATTTTCTCAGGCCCGTGAACTGATCCGATGATGTGGTCGGCTGCTGCTTCCGAGCAGGCTTGTCAGCGGCATCGACCAAGGCTCGGAAGAAAAAAGCCAACAACTCCAACTCATCAGTCCAATGCCACTACCCCCACCGGATCCGCGCTAACGGCCGAGCGCGGCCTTGATCCGGGCGAGATGGTGGTAGCTGTGGCGGACGGCGTGATCCTCGAGTAGGAACTGGCAGGTGAGCGGGGCGTCGGAATTGAGCGAGACGCTGGCTGCGGAGTCCAGTTGCGCGTCGCTGAGAGCGCGAATGGCGACAGCGGCAGCGGCGCTGTTGGCTGCCAGCAGGGCGAGCGCGGCCTGCTTGGTCACGCCGTCATTGTCCTTGGCGTGGTCACGGTTCATGGTGTGGACGGCGTCCCAGGTGACGCCGTCGACCGGCTTTCCGGCGGCAAGCAACTGCGCGAGATGGATTTCGATGGGGTAAACGCTGGCGACGTGGTGCACCACAACGCCGATTTTTCGTCCGTCGTGGGGCACTCGCGATTGCCACTCGGCCTCGGAAAGCGTGGCCGCGAATGCGGCGAGCGAATTTGCGCCGGCTTCGAGGCGCGCTGCGAGGGCTTCGGATCGGTTGCTCATGGTTGCTTCTCCTCGTGGCGAAATCCGGAACAGACTAGATCAATTCGCCTAATCTGTCCATCCTCGATAGAACGCGGTGGGTGGCGGCCGATCGCAGGCCCATGGCCGCATCCGGCTGAAACCCGCGGTCGTAAGGGTGAATGTCTGGTTCGACTCTTCCGCGAAGATTGCCGTTTGCGCGGGCATGGCTCTGTGTACAATTTTACAGGGACGGCTCTGCGCCAGATTTCCACTCGCCTCCAGGCGAACGCCCGGCCACCCCCGCGGAAGGTCCGCAACGGATCCTCTGGAATAATGGTAGACTCCGGCGCGCTCCCGGCCGCGCCCATAAAGCAGAAAAGGGAGTATTGTCGGTGAAAACGGCCGGAAGCGCGCGCGACCCACTGTGGTACAAGGATGCCGTCATTTACGAGGTCCCCGTCAAAGCATTCTTTGACGCGAACAACGACGGAATCGGCGACTTTCCGGGACTTTTTCAGAAGCTCGATTATCTTCAGGATCTGGGCGTCACTTGCCTGTGGTTGCTGCCGTTTTTCCCTTCTCCGCTGCGTGACGACGGCTATGACATCAGCGACTATATGAACGTGCATCCGAGCTACGGCACGATGGAGGATTTCAGAAAATTTCTCAACGCCGCGCATCTCCGGGGGATCCAAGTGATGATCGAGCTGGTGGTGAATCACACCTCCGACCAGCACCCGTGGTTTCAATCGGCGCGCGAGGCTGCTCCCGGATCGAAGGAACGCAATTTTTACGTTTGGAGCGACACCGACCGCAAATATGAGGGCGCGCGAATTATTTTTACCGACACGGAAAAATCCAATTGGACGTGGGACCCCGTGGCGAAGGCCTACTACTGGCACCGCTTCTTCTCTCACCAGCCTGACTTGAATTACGATAATCCGGATGTACTGGAAGAGGTGCTGAAGGTCATGCGCTACTGGCTGGACATGGGCGTGGACGGGCTTCGGCTGGATGCGATCCCGTACCTGGTGGAGCGGGAAGGCACCAATTGCGAAAATTTGCCGGACACGCACGTGGTGCTGAAAAAAATTCGCGCTGCGATGGACGAGGGGTACGAAGGCAGAATGATTCTGGCGGAAGCCAATCAGTGGCCCAGCGACGTGCGGCCTTATTTCGGCGACGGCGACGAATGCCACCTGGCGTTTCATTTTCCCTTGATGCCGCGGATTTTCATGGCGCTGAGGCTGGAGGACCGCCACCCGATCGTCGATATCCTGGCGCAGACGCCGGAGATTCCGGAAAACTGCCAATGGGGATTGTTTTTGCGCAATCATGACGAGCTTACGCTGGAAATGGTGAATGAAGAGGAACGCGATTATATGTATCTGGCGTACAGCAGCGATCCGCGCATGCGCATCAATGTAGGTATCCGGAGGCGCCTTGCGCCCCTGATGGAAAATAATTCGCGGCGCATCGAGCTGCTGAACAGCCTGCTGCTTTCGTTTCCGGGCACGCCGATTGTTTATTACGGCGACGAAATCGGCATGGGAGACAACATTCATCTGGGCGACCGCAACGGCGTGCGCACGCCCATGCAGTGGAGCGGCGACCGCAACGCGGGTTTCTCGCGCGCCGCGCCGGAAACGCTGTACAGCCCGGTGATCGGCGATCCGGTGTACGGCTACGGAGCCGTGAACGTGGAATCGCAGACCGGCGAGGCTTCGTCGCCGCTGAACTGGATGCGGAACATGATCGCGTTGCGAAAGTTATTCCGCGTATTTGGCCGCGGCGAGATGAAATTCCTGGATCCCGCAAATCGCAAGATCCTGGCTTATCTGAGGCGCGCCGGGGGCGAAACGGTTTTGTGCGTCGCCAATCTCTCGCGGTTCGCGCAGCCCGTGGAGCTGGATTTACAGCAGTACCAGGGAATGCGGCCCGTGGAGATGCTGGGGTACGTGGAGTTTCCGGTCATCGGGGCGCAACCGTATCCGTTGTCGCTTGGCCCGTACGGATTTTTTTGGTTTGAGCTGCAGGAACCGCGCAAGCAGGGGGAAATCCAGGCTGGAGAATAAAGCGTGGCAGTGTTAGACACGATTACACAGGAGACAGAAGGGCACGCGGACCGCACGGGTGAAGCGGATCTGGTGGTTGCGCTGCCGTCCTGCCAAAGCCGAGAACAGCTGGACGATGCAGTGGCCGGCCTGCGCACGGTCCTGCCCGAACTGCTTCCCAATGGGAAGACGGTCATCCTGCATCCGGACACGGCAGTTGCGGCGGCCAGTGAAGATGCGGGGCCATCGGCCGCGGATACATCTCTCCAATTACTTGCCGTCACGATGGCTCCGGTGGAGCGCTATCACCAGCAATCGCTGGATCAGGGGCTGCGCGCGCTATTGCAGGCGGGGCGAACACTTAATGCAAAAGTCTGCGTGATGATGAGTTCGGAGCCTTCGGCGGAAAGTTTGCGGGGCCTGGCGGATCAGGTCCTGTACAACGGGTTCGACTTGAGTGTGCCGCTGTACGCCCGGCACAAATTCGACAGCCTGATCAACCGCGGGATCGTGTATCCGCTGACCCGGGCGCTGTATGGCGCGCGGTTGCACAATCCAATGGCCGCGGACATGGCGATTTCTCCGCAGCTGGCTGGAAAATATTTGCAGTCGCAGCCCGCCGCCGGCCAGACCGATTGCGGATGGATCACAACGAACGCGCTATGCTCCGGGTTGCAAGTGTGCCAGGTCCATCGAGGCTTCGCGCCCCTGCCCGGCGTGTCCGAGGCCGTGGATCTCAGCGATTCTCTCGCTCAAGTCTTGAGCACGCTCCTGCTGGACGCGGAGCGAAACGCCGTGTGCTGGCAAAGGGTCCGCGGCTCGCAAGGCGTGCGCACATTCGGGCGGCCCGAGCCAGAGGAAAACGAGAGCGCTCCGGCGCAGGTCGGCGAAATGATCGAGACATTCCATCGCGGCTGCAAGGACCTGCTGGACATTTGGGCCACGGCGCTTTCCCCGGCCACGCTGCTCAACCTGAAAAAACTCGCCAAACTCCCCGAGGATCAATTTCGTCTGCCGGACGGGGTCTGGGTGCACGCCCTATATGATTTCATGCTCGGCCACCGGCAGCGTGTGATCAACCGCGAACATTTGCTGCGCGCGATGACGCCCATCTATCTTGCCTGGGTGGCGTCCTACGCTCTGGAAGTTCAAACCTTTTCGCCCGCGGCCGTTGTGAACCGCATCGAGACGCTGGGCGCGGCATTTGAAGACCTCAAGCCCTATCTGTTATCCCGATGGAGATGGCCGGACCGGTTTAATCCTTAGCGATCCGGGAGAGGAGCGGACGATGTGGACCCAAATACAGCAGGCCCTGCAAGAATCGACGGCTCGGGTGCTCATGGGATTTGTCAGACTGGTTCCAGGCCTGGGGGCTCTCATCGTGGCATTACTGATTTCCGCGGTGGCCGCCAAGATTTTCGGATTTCTGCTGAAACGTTCCCTGCGCGGGATCAAATTTGACGCCAAGATGGCCAGCTGGGGTATTTCCGGTCTGTCGGAGATTTCTCCGACCGGAAGCCCGACGCTGCTGGTGGTGCGGTTCGTGTCCTGGTGCATCATCCTGGTGGGCGTGTTGATCGGAATAGCGGCATTTGACGCCACCTTGACGCAGCAGATGGTCATCCGGATGTTTGAATATTTTCCAAATTTCCTGGTGGCGGTCGTATTGCTGTTTTTCGGCAATGTGA
Organism: Terriglobia bacterium; assembly: GCA_020073375.1. Classification (GTDB taxonomy): domain Bacteria; phylum Acidobacteriota; class Terriglobia; order Acidiferrales; family UBA7541; genus Palsa-360. Next base: position 26,729 of record JAIQFG010000014.1, read on the forward strand.
TTGCACGATTCCTGGCGCGCGGGGTGCTGATTGGCGCGGTCAATCACAATCTTCCCTACGCGCGATTGCTCAGTTTGGGCGTGAAATGGCTGGTCATCGTGCTCACGTCGGCGATGGCACTGGAGCACTTGGGGATTGGCGGGAGAATCGTGGATCTGGCGTTTGCGATCCTGTTCGGCGGGATCGTTCTGGCCCTGGCGCTGGCCGTGGGACTGGGATCGAAGGATCTGGTGAGCCGTTCGCTGGAGAATCAGACGTTCCAGGGGAGAGAGAAATCCGAGGAGCAGTTCCGGCATCTGTAGCGGTTGTTTCCTGCCAATGTAGCGCCCGCCTTCAGGCGGGCACGCGGTCAATGGCAAAGTGCCCGCCTGAAGGCGGGCGCTACAAAACCTGGCAATGCCGCGTGATTAGATCTTAAGAATTTTCGCGGCTGTGCCGCCCAAAATTAATTTGCGCTGCTCGGAATTCAAATTGAGCCGCTCGACTTCCTGGACGGGCTGGGTGTATCCCACTTCATAGCAGTAATCGCTGCCCAGCATGATGCGATCCACGCCAACCTGGGAAATGACGTACTCCAGCAGCGGCTTGGAATGCGTGATGATGTCGTACGTAAAGCGCTGCAAATAGGCGCTGGGCGCATGCGCGCATTGCTTGGCCGCGGCGATTACGTTCCAGCCGTGATCGAGACGCCCGATCAGGTTCGGCAGCAATCCTCCCGCATGCGGCAGTGTGACCTGCAACCTGGGATGACGATCGAGCACGCCGCCGAAGATCAAGTGGCACGCGGCGATCGTTGTGTCCATGGGAAAAGAAACCAGATTGGTAAACGAAAACGGCTGCATGCGCTTGCCGCCGACGGTCGGCGACAGGGGATGCAGGAAAATGGGCAGGTCGAGCGCTTCGATGCGCGTGTAAATGGGCTCGAACAGCGGATCGTCCAGATCATGGCCGCCGATAAAAGTTCCCATATACACGCCGCGCACGCCGGGAAGTTTGCTGACTCGATTCAGCTCGTCGACGGCGAGGTCGGGATCGAGCATGGGGAGAGTGGCGAGAACTACGAAGCGGTCGGGATGGGCTTGACGCGCGGCGACGGCCGCGTCATTCCAGGTTCTGGCAAGCTGGAGAGCGAGCTTGCCGCGAACCCAGTACGTCATGGGCCCGGTGAGTGAAAGCGCTTGAACCGAGATGCCTTGCGCGTCCATGTCCGCCAGGCGTTCCTTGAGGTCAATAAATTTCGAGGGCAGGGGGCCATTCGCATAGTCGGGAGTCTTGAAAAAGAAGCCTTGGTCGGTCATGCGGAACTCGGAGCCGTAGCCTTCCGCGGGGAAGAGATCGAAATATGCTTGCGGAAAATAATGCGCGTGGATGTCGATCGCGCGCGTAGCGGCGGATTTTTGCGCGGGCGGTGGCGCGGGCTGAGCGAGTGCGTCTTTCATTCCGCCCGCCGCGGTGACCGCGGCAGCAAGACTTCCCTGCAGAATTTCACGGCGCGACAATCCCTGGCGGCCGCATTCCGGTTTCCGCTTCATGGAGCTATCTCCCGGATCCGATTTTCTTGGAGCGATAGGGTCGCGTTCTTTTTCGAGGTAGACGTTAGGTCGCGCGGTGCGGCAAGTCAAGCAGAGTTGGACAGGCTTCAGCCTATCGGGCTTACAATTCGCTGCGCGCAAAAAGCAGACAGGCTGAAGCCTGTCCTACTTAAGCCGCATTTGCAGGAGGATGTACGGGCGCCGCCGAGACCGCGACGGCATGCTCGCGAGCCTTCGGAATAATGATCCACGCGAGCAGGTACGCGACCACGCCGCCGACAATTCCGCCGGGGACGATCGACAGCACCAGCCAGATCAGGCGTACGACCGTGGGATCGACGTCCAGATATTCGCCGATGCCGCCGCACACGCCCGCGATTTTCGAGTCCGTGGCGGAAAGCGTCAACTGCTTGTACGAGCCCCGCTGCTGTTGCCGCGCGCCGCACGACGAACAATAACTGGATGAATTGGCGATTTCCCTGCCGCAATGAGAACAGAACATATCTCACCTCCGGGAAACCAACCTCAGGCGGTCTTAACCATCAGGCAAGTCGGTCTCCATCGCCTCATTGTACTGCTACTTAAATCATTTGAGGCACAATCCTCGACGGGTCATCAGGGGCTAAAGCCCTTCCCGTTCGATGGTTTGGATGTCGCGGCTGAAGCCGCGACCCACAAAGATTATTTGAGAGACAACCCATAGAAACACACCGGGCTGCGACGCGCCATTTCCCCATGTTCTCAAGGTAAGATATTTCGCGGGATTGGGAGCAGAAAAATGCGCAAGCGGACAAAACTCGCGTGTGTGCTCGCGCTGTTGTTTGCCGCGTGGACGCTGGCGGCGCAGACGGAGTGGCCCGCGCCCGACCCCGCGGCGATTTCCACATTTGAGGAGCAGGGGCTTCATCACTCCCAGGTCATGGACATCTTGAGCTACTTCACCGACGTGTACGGCGCGCGTCTGACGAATTCGCCGAACATTCGCGAGGCCGCCGAATATGCGGTGAAGACGCTGGGTTCGTGGGGGCTTGCCAACGTGCATGAGGAAACGTGGGGGCCGTTCGGGCGAGGGTGGTCCAATGAGTTGATCGAGGCCAATGAAATTTCACCGCGGCATTTTTCGTTGATTGCGTATCCGAAGGCGTGGACGCCGGGAACGAACGGACCGGTGACGGCCGAAGCGGTCTACGCAAAAATCGAAAAAGAGGAAGATTTCAGCGCGTATCGCGAAAAGCTCAAAGGGAAATTCGTGCTGACGGCGCCGCTGCGGGCAGTCGAAGCGCATTTTGACGCGCCGGGGCATCGCTTCACCGATCAGGAATTGGCGGACCTGGCGCAGCCTCCCGCTGCTCCCCGCCCGCCGGACCCTGCCGCGCGCGAACGCGCGCTTGCGCAGGCGCAATTCAACGTGAAGCTGGTGAAATTCCTGACGGATGAAAAGGCGGCGGCGTGGCTGGAACCTTCGCCGCACGACGGCGGAACGATTACGGTGCAGGCCGGCGGCTCGCGCGATCCCAAGGAGCCGATGGTGCTGCCGCGGCTGGCCGTCGCCATCGAGGATTACGGGCGCATCCTGCGCACGCTGCAAAAAAATATTCCCGTGACGCTGCAGATCAACATTGCCAGCAAGTTTTACGACAACAATCCGGATTCGTTCAACATCCTTGCGGAAATTCCTGGAACGGACAAGGCCGATGAAGTGGTGATGCTGGGCGCGCACTTCGATTCCTGGGACAGCGGCGCGGGCGCCACCGACAACGCCGCGGGCTCGGCCGTGATGATGGAAGCCATGCGCCTGCTGAAAACGTCAGGGCTGAAGATGCGGCGCACCGTGCGGCTGGCATTGTGGACCGGTGAGGAAGAAGGCCTGCTCGGTTCGCGCGCCTACGTGGGCGCGCATTTCGCCGAACGGAAAGACATGAAACTGAAGCCCGATTACGCCAAACTTTCCGCCTACTTCAATGTGGACAACGGCACGGGAAAAATCCGCGGGATTTATATGCAGGAAAATGAAGCCGCGCGGCCCGCGTTCGAGAAGTGGATGGAGCCCTTCAAGGCGATGGGCATGACCACGCTGGCGGTGCGCGGCGTGGGCGGCACCGATCACGTTTCGTTCGACGAAGTAGGCTTGCCGGGGTTTCAATTCATCCAGGATCCCATCGAGTACGACACGCGCACGCATCACACGAACATGGACCTGTACGAGCGGCTGCAGGAAGAGGACTTGAAGCAGATGGCCGTGATCGTGGCGTCGTTCGCGTACATGACGGCGAATGCCGAGCAGATGATTCCGCGCAAAGTAGTGGGAAAGGGCCAGTAGGACAGGCTTCAGCCTGTCGGTTTAGATTTTGCCGGCGCCGCAAAAATGCGACAGGCTGAAGCCTGTCCTACTTGGTGGTCTTGCTCAATCTGCGGTAATACTCGGCGACGGGTTCTTCATAGCCTTGCGGCACGTTTTTCGTATCGCCGCTCCGGACCTGGCCGGATTGTTTGTCGTCGAGCTGGCGGCGCAGTTGCAGCTCCAGCTTATCGACGTCGGCAAGCACTTGGGAATGCAGCTGCTCGACCAGCGCGGGATTGCCTGGGAAACGCGCCGGGTCGAGGCGTTCCATTTCGCGGATCAGATCCTGGACTTGCTTTTCCATTTCCGGATCCTGCTGCACGGATTGGCGAAGCTGATTCAGTTCGCGCATGCTGTCATCATAAGAGCGCTGCGTGGGAATCGGAGAATTGTCGGGCTGAATCGGCGAGCCGCCGCGCGGCGTGTTGTTTCCCGTGTCGTAGTTGCCGTATAAATCGCCGTAGGCTCCGCCGCCGGGATTCGTGTTGCGATAGCCATAGCCGTAATTGTTGCCGCCGCCGATTCTCGATCCCGGGCCGCCGGCGGGACCGCCGCCCATTTGTCCATTTTGCTGGCCGCCTTGCTGGCCGCCCTGTTGCCCGCCTTGCCCACTTTGTTGGCCGCCTTGCTGTCCTCCACCCTGGCCATTCCCTTGTTGGCCCTGCCCTTGCTGGCGACCCTGGCCGTCGCGTGACAAACCGCCGTTTTGGCCCCCCATCTGATTGCGCAGGCGCTCGACGCGGTTCAGCGCGGTTTCCAGTCCTTGCTGCTGCGAATCGTTGCCCGGCTGCGGGGCCGCGCCCATGGCTTGCTGCGCGTCCTGCAGGCCTTTTTCCAGGCGCTGCATGCCGGCTTGAATTTCCGGCTCCATGCCGTTCGCATTGGGATCGATGCCGCGGCGCATCCAGTCGGATCCGCGCTGAATGCGCGCGCGCAGATCGGACTGCTGCATGTCGCTCAGGGCATCGCGCAATTTCGTGGACGTCGCGGACTGCTTGTTTCCGGCAAGTTCGCGCGCCGTGTCCTGCAGGCCTTTTTCGAGCTTGCCCATATCATCGGCCAATTGCTGGCGGTCGTCGGCGAGTTTCTTGCGGTCCTGCGCGTTGGTCTGGAATCCTCCGCCGTTCGCGAACATCTGGCGGATGCGGTCGGACTGGCCATTCTCTTCGTTCTTCAAGCGGCTGGCTTCCTGAGACAGGGCATCGACCTTCGAGGACGATTGCTGCTGGCGCATGCCGCCAAGCAGGTCGGTGGCTTCCTTCAAGCGGTCGGCGGCGCGGCGCGCTTCGGCCTCACTTTGCTGCGGAGAGGTGGCGCGGCGCATGTCGTCGGTGGCCTGGCGCAAGCGGTCGAGCGCCTGCTGGACGCGAGGATCGCCGGAACCCGATTTTCCATTCGCGCCGGATTGCCCCGAACTCGATTGCCCTGAACCCGATTGCCCCGAAGACCCGGAAGAGGAACTTCCCTGCGAGCTGCTCTGGGATTGAGAGCCGTTCTGGCTGTTGCTCTTCGCCATTTGCTCCATCTGGCGCTGCAACTCTTCGGCCTGGCGGCGCAGCATTTCCTGCTGCCAGCGCTGTTCGGAACTTTGCTGGGCGTTGCGCTGCTGCTGGGCGAGTTCTTCCTGGCGTCGCGCGAGTTGATCCAGCTTTTGCATCGCTTCGTCGATATCTTTTTCCTGCTGGCTTTGCGAGCCTGCGGTCTGCGCGGTCTCGTACTGGTTTTTTTCCGTGTCCAGTTCCAGATCGAAGAGGCTCGCGAGATCGCGTCCTGCTCCGCCGCCAGCACCACCGCCGCCTCCGCCATTGCCAAACGCAACCTGAATCTGGCGGAACGTGGCCTCGGCGCGCAGCAAATGTTGCAGCGCCTTTTGCTCGTCGGGAAGGGCGTCCTGCCACTTCTGCTGCTGCAATTTTTCGGAGGCGGGGCCCATGGCGTCGGCCGCGGCGTTCATGTTTTTCACGAAGCTGCCGAATTCCTCGTTTTCCTGGGAAAGTTCGCGGCTTTGCATGCGCCCGGCGAGGGATTTGGCCTGATCGCGCAGCTTGGACTGCACGCCGGAAAGGAACTTGGCCGCTTCGGCGGCCGCCTGCTGCGTCGCGGTTTTGTCGCCGCGATGCTTCCAGGTCTCGGCGATGATTTCCTCTTCGCGCTGGGAAATGTTGTTCTGATCCTGCTGTCCTCCGCCGCCCCCGCCCCCTCCGCCGCCGGCCTGCGACTGTGAAAATTCGCGCTCGAAGGGATCGGCCTGGATGAAGGAGATATCGGTGCGGGATTCTGCGCGCGCGTCTTTCGCGATCGCGTAAACGCTAACCACGTCGCCCGGGATCAGTTTAAAATCCTCCAGGGAAATCGTGGTCGAACCGTCGGCCTGCTTGACGCCTTTTTGTTTCAACAAATCGATTGTTTTTTCCGGCTCGCCATTCACCGAATAGTGCAGCGTCATTTCGGAAAGGCCGAATTCGTCGTCGGCCTTTACCGCGACGGTGACCTCTTCGATGGGGCTGGCGCGGTAGTCGTGGCCGGGGCGCGCGATGAGCACGTTGGGCGGCTCGGCCTTGCGCGCTTCGATGAAGAAATCGTTCGACAGGCGCACGGGCTGGCCCTGGTCGAGGACCGCAACGTGGTACACGCCGTCTTTCTCCATGCGAATCGTGCCCTTATAACGGTTGCCCTCGCCGGCAGTGAGGCGAATCTGCTGCTGGCTTTCGGCGCTTGAATTTGCGCTCGTGCCCGCGCCGGTGTCCACCACCAGCACTCCGTCGCTGAGCGGCTTGTCGGTTTCGATTTCCAGGTTGGCGTCCGTGCCTTCCACCGCGCGCAGATCGCCGCCGCGTTCCTCGGCCACGTCCTGCAGATGCGTCCAGGAAGGATAGTGATAGGTGACGCGGACATTCTTCACGCCGGGAAGATCGAGAACGCGAATATTAAAATGCTTGGAGTGCAGCGGGCCGGCCTCCACGTAGTATTCGACGCTTTCCGGAAGCCCCGCGAAAATAAATTGGTAACCGGAGGCCCCGGCCTGCGGGCGCATGGCCACCTGGTCCCACTTCGAGGCGCTCTGATAGCGCGCGTACAGGCGCACGTCGCTCGATTGCAGGCCGATGAGCTGCGCGGTCACTACCTGGTCGGAATTCCTGCGGACGGTGATGTCGCCGGGAACAACTTGAAGATCGTAGAATGGAGCGGCGCCCTCGCGCGGTGTTGCGGCCCAGAGCAGCGCCGCACCATGGCCCAGGTATCCGGGACCGGCAAGGATCATCCACACCAGAACGCAAAGCGCGGCACCGCCGACTCCGAGAAATGCGGCGAGTTTGCGGTCGGGAACCAGGCGCGCCGGTTCCGCTCCGCGCGCAACATCCAGGGTATCGGCCGCGAGTAGATCGAGAAACGGCTCGCGCGCGCGGGCGTCGCGTTCGGCAAACGTCACCAGGCGCTCCTGGAATTCGGGGAAGACGGTTTCAGCCTGGCGGGCCGCCCTTCGACGGTTGAGAGCAGCCACAGGCAGGGCAATCCCAAACGTGATGGCCAGAACCAACGCGAACAGAAGCGCGACGCGCGCGCTGGTGATGCTCCAACCTGAGAAAGCGAACGCGTTGGTGATCAGAACCAGGACAACGGTGGCAACAAGGGCAACCGAAGTGAGGACAGCGGCGCCGCGTACCAGCGCGCCCAGGCGCAAGCGTTTTTCCAATCGCTGGATATAGGAGTTGAGCTGGTCCCGAACGCTCATAGGTCCTCCTGCTGTGGGGCTACCAAGTATCGATCCGCAAGCAGGGACTCGGCGAGGGCTGCGGCGAATACTAGAAACATAATATACCACCATAAACTGTAGGGGCGCGTCTGTTCCTGCGTTGCACCCTGGGCGGCGGCCTGCTGCTCCCCGGTCCCTGAGTTTCCGCGCCATAGCGACAGCGTTTCGTCCGGAATTACTTCCAGGTTGGATTCGCGGCGGTCTGGATTTACGCCGACCACGTCCTGGCGGCCGCTCGCAAGCTTCAATTCGTAGAAACCGGCGCGGGTCAGCTGATACGTCTGCGCGGTGGTGGCCTCTTTCAGCGACAACGGCCTGCGGCCATCCGGATCGGTCACTTCGACGCCCACCGACTGCTCCTTCGAGTTGCGAAGTTCGAGGAAGGAATCGACCGTGCGCGAGCCGCTGCGGCGCTGCGTGCCGGAAAGGTAGAGCGCGGTCTGCTGCACGAAGGGCACAAAAACCGGGTGAAGCGGAAAATCGTTGGTGATGTTATCGAGCCCGGAAGTAAATAGCAGAACCTTGCCTTCACCCATTTTCTTTTCGATCAGCAGCGGCGTCTGGTCCGCCAGGCGCGCGACCACGCGCGCGTCGCCGGGATCCACCTTCACCGCAAAATAAAATTTTACGCCGGACCAGCGGTCCATATTTTCCAGCGAAGGAAAGGAAGGATCGGACTCGCCCGCGTTCAAATAGCGGTCGCCGGTGCGGGCGTAGTCATGGGAATCCAGGACATTGCCGCCGAACACGGGAATGCGCGCGGCATGAGCTGCCGCGGCTCCTTCGGCAATCCACACGCTGCCTCCGGCCTGCACGTATCGCAGCAGTTCGGTCTCGAGAGATGCGGGAACCGAGATCAGGTCGGAGAGAACCACGAATGCATACTTCGAGAGCGGCATGCTGGACGCCTGCCCGGCGCTTACCGTGTCCAGGGTGAACGCGGCCTGCTCGGCGGAAGCCAGCGCGGATTTGAAATAAAGCGGCGAGCGCGAGTCCGCCGCATCGGACACGAACAGGGCGCGGCGTGGATCGGAGCGCTCGACGGCGAACTGGCTCACATCGTCGGCGGCAAATCCATCGGCGGAATCGATTCGCACTTCGCAGCGCGTGAAGCCGTAGGGCACGTCCAGCGACTGGAACTCGACCGTGGCGCGGCCGTTCGCGGGCACATCGACCGTTTTGGTTGCGGCAGTCTTGCCATTCACCATCAATGAAACCGTGCGCGTGGCTGCCGGGGTGCCAAACCCCGCAACTACGGCCTGCACGCGCGTTTTCTTCGGATCCCACACCTGGCCCGGAGCGTTGACGCTTTCCACCGTCCAGTTTCGCGTGGAATCCTTGGCCACCGGATGCAGAACGAGCGAAACGTTTCCGGGCAGAGCGAGCTCCGAAAAACTTGCGGGCATGGCGGATTTCTGTGTGTCGCTGAAAAAGTGAAGCTCGATGGGAGTGGGCACGGCGCCGGAAAGCGAGCGCACGGCGCGTGACAGCTCGCCGTAATTCGCGCGGGAGTCGCCCGGCTGCAGACTGTCGATGGCGGCGCGCAGCGCGCCTCCATCGAGCGACGGCTGCGTGAGCGCTTGGAGCTGCGAGCCCAGCGCCATGATTTGCGAGCGGTTGCCGGCCGGACGCGAATCGAGAACGGCAAGCGCTTCCCGGCGCGCATCGGCCAGGCGCGTTCCCGCCCGCATGGAGAAGGAATCGTCGATCACCAGGAGTAGCAATTTTTCGCCGCTCATGTTCGCGGCCGTGCGATTGATGAACGGATTGGCGAAGGCCAGCACCAGCAGCGCAAACAGCAGCGCGCGCAGCGAGAGCAGCAGCAGGTAGCGCAGGCGGCGGTGCTTGATCGAGCTCTGCGTGCGCCGCTCGAAAAACATCAGCGAGCTGAACGGGCGCGGGTTCGTGGTGTGCCGCCGCAGCAGGTGCACGTAAAACGGCACGGCCAGCGCGGCAAGTCCCGCCAGAAACCACGGAGCGAACAGGCCCATCTAGTCCCTCCCCTGGCGGATCGAGAGATATTCGCGGAGGGCGTCGTCGAGCGGGCGGTCGGTGGTGAGCAGGTGATAATCCATGCCCGCGCCCTTTGTTTTGTCGCGCAAGGCTTCCACGTGCGCGTCGAATTTTTTCTGGTACTCGTCGCGGACATACTCAGGAGTAATCTCAATGCGGTCCTGCGTTTCCAGGTCCACCAGGGTTGTGGGCTCGCGAAATTCCGGCCGTATTTCCTTCGGGTCGAGCACGTGGAACAAGACCACTTCGTTGCCATGAAAGCGCAGCGGCTCGATGGTTCGGACGATGTGTTCGGGCGAATCGTAAAAATCGGAAATGAAAATGACCATGCCGCGGCGGCGCAGGAACTGCTGGAAATGATCGAGCGGCTTAGCGAAGTCGGTGCGCGCGCGCGGCTCGGCCTGTTCCAGGCCCGCGAGCAGGCGGTGGAGCTGTCCCTGGCGGGTCGATGGCCGGATGTAGGAGCGGATTTCGTCGTCAAACACGATCAGGCCGGCGGCGTCGCGCTGGTTGTGGATCGCGAGATAGAACAACGAGGCCGCCGTGAAGCGCGCGTAGTCCATCTTGGTTACGCTGTGCGAGGTGAACTTCATGGAATTGCTGGCGTCGAGCAGCACGGTGAGGATGCTGTTGGTTTCGCCGCGATAGCGTTTCAGGTAGGCGCGCTCGGTGCGCGCGAAGACGTTCCAATCGACGTGGCGCAGGTCGTCACCCGGCGTGTAAGCGCGGTATTCGGCGAATTCCTGGCTGAAGCCGAAGTCAGGCGAGCGGTGCAGTCCGGCGACGAAGCCGTCGACGACGGTCTTCGCCACCAGATCCAGGCCGGAAATTCCGGCGAGCACGGACGGGTCTAAGAATCGCTGCAGCATAAAATTCTCGGTTCTCTCCCAATACAGAGGTTGCTGCCTTTTGGAGGGCCGAGCTTCAGCTCGGCCGTTCACGGTTGATTCGGTCATGGGCTTTAGCCCCTGAAGCTTCAGGGGTTAAAACCCCTGATCGGTCCGTGCTTTTCGTCGGGACTGAAGTCCCGACCTCCTAAGAAGCAATTTCCATTTCCATCTGCGCTGGTTAATTCCCGGGCCAGCGCGAGATTTTCTCAAGCCTTCGGCGGCGGCATGTATTCGAGCAGGCGCCGCAAAATTTCGTCCGAATCGATGCGGTCGGATTCAGCGTGGAAATTCAGCAGGATGCGGTGGCGCAGCACGGGGGTCGCCAGCGCCGTGATGTCCTCGTACGCGACGTGGTAGCGATGATGCGTGAGCGCGCGTGCCTTGGCCCCCAGGACAATGAACTGCGCGGCGCGCACGCTGGCGCCGTAATTCACGTATTTCTTCACGAAGTCCGGCGCCGACCCGCTGTTCTGGCGCGTGGCGCGTACCAGATTTACGACGTACTCGGCCAGCGAATCGCCGATCGGCACCATGCGGATCAGTTGCTGGAAATCGAGAATCTCTTCGGCCGAGGTGACCGTATCGACCTGCGCGACACGCGTTGTCGTGGTCAGGTCCACGACCTTCACTTCGTCCGCGGCGCTCAGGTAATCAAGGATGACGTTGAACAGGAAGCGGTCGAGCTGCGCTTCGGGCAACGGATACGTGCCTTCGAGTTCGATGGGGTTCTGAGTGGCCAGCACGAAGAAGGGCGCGGGCAATTTGTAGTGATTGCCGCGCACGGTGCAGGAAAGCTCCTGCATGGCTTCGAGCAGCGCCGACTGCGTCTTGGGCGGCGTCCGGTTGATTTCGTCGGCCAGCACGATGTTGCCGAAAATCGGCCCGGGCACGAACGTCCAGCGGCGGTGGCCCGTGGTGGGATCTTCTTCGATGATATCGGTCCCGGTAATGTCCGAGGGCATCAGGTCCGGCGTGAACTGGATGCGCTTGAACACCAGGCCCAGCGTCTGGGCGATGGTGCGGACCATGAGCGTCTTCGCCGTGCCGGGCAAGCCGGTGATCAGGCAATGCCCGCCGACAAACAGCGCGATGAGAATCTGGTCGAGCACATCTTCCTGTCCGACGATGACCTGGCGGACCTGACCGAGAATGGCGTCGCGCACCCTTTGAAAGCGTTCGATGCGCTTTTTGAGTTCCGCGGAATCGGGATCGAGCTGTGCGATGGAGGCCATTTTTTATTTCCCCTCGTTTTTATTTCCTTCGTCGGAATCCTTCATCTGCAGGAGCAATTTCTGGGCCGGGCGGTAATCGGGCGCCGCTTCCAGGGAGGCGAGGAGATGGTCCTCGGCCTGGTCCTTCTGGCCCGCGGCGAAATACGCGCGCGCCAGATTGTATTGCGCCGACGCCTTGTCGAGCGGCTGCAGGGCGACCACGGCGGCGTATTCACGAATTGCACCGGTAAATTTTTTCTCCGCGAACCACAAATCGCCGAGGCGGCGGTGGAGTTCTTCATCCTCCGGAAAAATATAATTCAGACGGTCCAGCGTGGCGGCGGCTTCGGCCGGATTGCCGAGCTCTTCCTCGAGCGAGGCCAGTTGCTTCAGCGCCGGAGGATTGTGTCCCCCGATTTTTTCGTAGGCCGCGAGGATCGCGACGGCGGCCTTTTTGTCACCCTTAGCAATATTGGCCTGGGCCATGAACTCGTAGGCGTTCGCGGGATAGACGTAATCCGGATACATGCGGCGCACTTCCTCGCCTTGCTTGAGCACCGCGTCATAATTCTTATTCTTGGCCTGCTCGACCAGGTCCTTGACAGCGGCTCGCCACTTGTCAAAATTTGCCACCGTCTGGCCCACGTCTTTATCCAGCCACAACAGAAATTCCTTGTCGAATTCTTCCGGAGCCAGGCCCAGCTCCTGGCGGATCACGTCCGGCGTTTTTGTCAGCTTGGCGAACGAATGCACCATGTCCAGCAATTTGTCCGCGCCCCAGCGTTCCTGGATGTAGTCGCAGATGCGGCCCGCCTGATAGTAGGACACCAACACCTGATTCGGGTAATCGGGGCGGATGAAGCCGCGATCCAGGTCCGCCACCGGAAGCAATTTTTTTTCCTGGATGGCCGCAACCACGTCGGGCGTGATGCGGTCGCCCCATTCGGGCGAGGCTTCCGTTTCCTCGTGCACCGCGAGGCCTTCGGTGAACCATCGCGGCACGCGGTGATTCGTGGCGGTGAGAATATACACGTGGCTCATCTCGTGCCATAGCGTGCTGGCCCAGAGAAATTGGCCGGGGGGGCGCCCCGACGGGCTGTCCATCGCGACGACTTCGCCGAAGGTGACGCCCAACGCGCCCAGTCCCGGCATGCCCATGGTGCGCACGGCGAAATCTTCGTGGTCCGGATAGACTTCCACCTGCACCGGACCGGGAAGCGCCATCTTGTATTTCTTGTTGTACGTGTCCATGATGCGCTTCAGTTCGGCATCGTAGTAAGGCCGCAGCAAATCCGATTCTTTTTTCTGCAGCTTCAGGATGGTGTTTCCTTCCTTGAAGGTGACGAAATTTTTGTAGCTATCGAGCAGGCGCAGGGTGTTGACCGTCTCTTCGTTGCGATAGCCGTTGTTGTAGGCCATTTCCAGCTGCTTGCGCGGCTCGTCCTCCTGCCCCAGCCGCATCAGGTTGATGCCGAGTTGCGCGCGAGCGGACCAGAGTTGCGGATCGGCTTCAATCGCTTTGCGGTAATAGGCGATGCCGTCCTCGTAGCGCCGGTTGAAGACCAGATGATGCGCGACCAGCGCGTAGCCTTCGCCGTAGGTCGGATTGACCTGGCGGATTTTCTCCAGCCACGCGTCGGGCGAACGGTCGTTAAGAACTTCGATGGCCGCGTGGATGGCCATGGCGTCGAGCGCTTCGGGAGAAATTTTCAGGGCTTCGTCGGCTTCGGCGAAAGCTTTTGCCTGATCCGAGTCTTCGAGCATCAGGTCGGCCATCAGCTCGTGCGCTTCGTACAATTTCGGATCGAGCTCCATCGCCTTGGTCGTAAATTCGATGGCCTTGTTGTCGAATCCGTCGGCGCTGACCAGCGCAAGGCCATAGTAGGCCTGCGCGTTTTTCGGATCCTTTTCCAACGCTTCCTTGAACAGACCGTCGGCGTCGGTGTTGTTGAACCGCTCGTGCATCAGGCGGCCCCATCGCACGCGGATCACGGGGTTCGCCGGAGACGCGGCCACGGCGATGCGAAACTGGTTGTTCGCCTCCTGATAATTTCCCGTGCCCCAGTAGCCCTCGGCGCGCAGGTACGGATCGCGCGCGGACGTGAGCGACTCGTAGCATTTTTGTGCTTCGGCGCGATGGCCGTGTTTGCGCAGGGCGTGGCAATCGTCGGGCGCGGCGCCGGATGCGATGTGCGCGCCTGCCAGGCAGGCCACGCACACGGCGGCGCAAAAGAAAAGCTGCTTTGCTCGCCGTGTGGGCCGTCGGTTCACTTGTCGAGTTCCTCCTGCACCTTCGCCAGCTCCAGCAACGCGGCGGAAAGCTGCCGTTTGTAATCGTCCGCGGACATCGCCGCCTTCTGATATTTCAGCGTGTCGATTTTCTGCTCGATCTCTTCCTTTTTTTCGAGCAGCGCGCGCTTGGCCGGATCGCTCGCGGCTTTCTGCGCGCTGCCGATGCGCAGCAAAGCAAAGCTGCCCGCCAGCAGGCCTTCTCCGCTTTCCGCATTTGCCGTGCGCACCGCTTCCTTCTTGCCGGTGTCCTCGATCACGGCGTGCTCGGTCGCCAGGCGCTTTTGCGTTTCGTAGAAAGCAGCCGTTTTGCGGTCGGCGTATTGAAACGCTTCGAGGGCGCTGATGACTTCGTTTTTGTCCACGTCCGCCGAGCCGTCGCGCAGCGCATCGACCAGGTAGCGCGCGAAGACCGTGGCGTTTTTTTCGGTGCCGGTTTTCGTCGCGGCCACCACGATCCGCCCGGCCCTCTGCAGCGCGCCGATCGAGCCGCCGCTCGCGCTGGTGGTATTGACGATCAACTGGCGCTTGGCGAGGATGCGGTTCAGGAGCACGGCCAGTTCGTCGCCGGAAATGTCCGGGCCGGGCAAATTGAATTTGTACTCCTCGCCGTCGTAGGAGCCGTGGCCGATCAGGATTAGCGTGAAGGCGTCGTCCGGCTTGGCGTCTCGCGCGATTTGAGCCAGCGTGTCGGTCAGGTGCGCCTTGGTGGCGCTGGTTCCCGTAAACGTGGTCACGTGCGCGCTCGCGTCCGCAGCCTTGAAAAGTTTATCGAGGTCGCTCGCCAGCGCCGTGAAACGCTGCTCGAAATCCGGCTCGCCGCCCAGGCCCGCGACGGTGACGTAGTAGGGCGCGGCGTGCGCGGTGCGCGAAGAAATACCCGTGCACGCGAGGAAAATCGCGATCATCAGTGAAGCCCTGCACCAATTGTGTGGTTTAGTCCGCATTCACCACCACTGCTCCGGGCAGCTCCGCCGGATTCAAGACCCGATTCGCCGCAAGGTGAATTTGTGGCGCCGGCGTCTCGCCGGCAGTTTTTCGCGGCGTCAAGGCACGGAAACCATGCCGGCGAGACGCCGGCGCTACGAAACCCGTCATACCACGCCCCATTTCCGCCGCAGGAGCCACTCCGCCGATGGCAGCGCCATCAGCAGCAGGAAAATGATGGGCATGTTCCACAATTCCTTGGTGTCGCGCACGGTGATGCCCGCTTCGGAGTACGAAATTTCACTCGGCAACCGGGAAACATCCTGCGGCTTCCAGTACCGGCCGCCGGTCTCGGCGGAAAGTTTTTCGAGCAGCTCGCGGTTTTGCCCGGTGTGGAAATTTTCGGCCACGCCGTCCATGCGCGCAAAGTTCAACACGTCGCGGCCCAGCTCATCCTTGTCATGAGTCGCAGTCACTTCGGTGAGGTACGATCCGGGCTGGCCGGCGGTCCACTCCGCGTGATACGTGCCCGGCGAATTCGGGTCGGGCGTCATGTCGATTTCGGCGGCCGTGCCCGCGGGTCCCAGAATGTGTGCCTGGACGTGGGCGTCAGCGGAGGGCAGATAATTCTTGTCGCGTACGTCGGCGGAAAATTGCACGCGCCCGTCGTCGAACAGCATCTGGCTCGGAACCGAGGCCACCACGGCTCCCGGCGTATCGGTCACCAGCCAGCGCAGCAACTGCTGCCAGAATTCCTCGTGCGTCTGGTCCTCGATCGGCTGGCTCATCTGCCAGCGCCACGTCCCGCCCGTGGCCAGGACGGCGGTGCGCCCGCGTCCGTAATTTTCGGTGACCAGCAGCGGCATCTTCCTGTTCCCGGCAGTCATCTCGGCCAGCACCACGGCGCCCGGCTTCGGCGTGCCCGCTTCCTGATAGTCCATCAAGTATGGAAGCTTCTTCCATCGTTCCGCGTTGCCCGCGGGGTCCTCGACCAGGCGCGTGATGATGTTGTCGGCGCCCACCGGTGTGAGCGAGACGGTTGCGGGGTCGCGGTGAAACGTGCCCTTGCGGTTGGGGAGGACGACCGGAAGCAAATCCGCCAAATTTGACGCGCCCCAGCCTCCATCCGCGAGCGACGCCCGGCCGCCCAGAAATAGCAGGCCGCCGCCTCGGCGATCGACAAATTGCTGGATAAGTTCCCTTTGCGCCGGAGTGAAGTAGCTGACCTCCACCGATCCGATGACAATCGCCTGGTACGGAAATAGGTCCTCGACCCTGGACGGAAATCCGTCAGCGAGTTCCTTGGGATCGGCGATTCCCTGGCGGTAGATTTTATTTTCGCTGGTGCGCAGCATGGAAACGATGCTGACGATGCGGTCGTCCTCTTCGGCACGGCGGATGAATTTGTATTCCCATCGCGGCTCTCCTTCGACGTACAGGATGCGCCGCTTGCTGGATTCCACGTTCACCAGGCGCGCCACGGAATTGTTGTCCTTATTCTCCTCGCCGGGCAGCGGATCGACCGAAAACTGCAATGTCCGGGCGCCGGCTGCTCCCGCATTGAACAACAAGGTTTCATTCTGCGTTTGGCCGTCGCCCGCCAGCGTGACCTGCCGGCCCGCCAGAACTTTCCCGCCGTCGCGCACCGTGAGCATGGCTTTCTGCCCGGCGTAGCCCTGCTGGTGGAAGCTGATTTTGGCGGCCAGGCGCGAATCGGCGAGGGCCCGCGGCGCGATCACCGCGTCGTTAATTTCCACGTCGTGGGGCACCTGTTCGAGGCCAAAACCGACGGTGTGCACCGGAATTCTGCGGCTGCGAAACATGGAGATCGTATCGAGATCGATTCCGCCGGAGTTGTCAGCGCCGTCGCTGAGCAGCACCACCGCGCCGATCGGCAGGTCGGCCGCTTCGCCCGCCAATTCCTTCAAATCGTCCCCGATGCGCGTGGCCGATGCGGGCGGCGAATTTTTCAAGTCATCGAGTTTGGAAATGCGGGAGAGGCGCGCGTCGGCGCGATAGAGGCGAACCTGAAATTTTTTGCCCAGCGCGTCAAGCACTCCGCCTTCGAGGGCCTTGACGGCCTGCTGCTGGCGCGTCGCGCCGGCGTCCGCGATGATCATGCTGCGCGAATCGTCGACGACCACGGCGATGATGTTCTGCTGCGGGCGAAGCTCGGCCACCAGCACGGCCGGCTGCCACAGCAGCAGCAACAGCAGCGCCGCCAGCGCGAATTGCAGCAGCCAGATGATTCCCGCCTTCCAATTCCGCACGTGAGGAGACGCCTGCGGCATCTTCGAGCGAATCAGCCAGGCCAGTCCCGCGCCCGCCGCGAGCACCAGCAGGACAAGCGCCCACCGCGGCCAGCCGCCCAGCAGCACCAGATCGCCTTTGGCAAAAACCGCGCGCGGATATTTGAACAGGAATTCAAACATAGCCGTATCGTGTGATGCTGTTTACAAGAAAAAAGAAAATCCGTCCACCTTTAAGGATGGCCTTGGAGATCGCCGCTTTAATTAGCACAGGCTTCAGCCTGTGGGGTTTCGGCCTTCTCGGACTAAAACCCACAGGCTGAAGCCTGTGCTACTAAAAACCTGCGCAAATCCGTATTAGAAAAAACGAGCTAGGATCGCGGCCCGAAGTTCGCCGTCAGTGCGTCATTCCGTACATCACGTAATTGATGCCCAGTCGAAACGCCAGCGACGCGAACTTCTCCGGATAGCGGGGATCGTCGGCCCACTCCCAGGCGTCCCCCAGGTGCATGTTGTGGCAGATGGCGACCATCACGCGGCCCCGGTCGTCCTTGATCCCCCGCCATTCCGCGATGTAGCCGTCTTTTTCGTACGTGCGCCCGGTGCTGACGTACTGCTCCCCGGGAACCTGAAAGCGCTCGGTCAAATCGTAGAGGACGTGAAAAATTTCGTCTTTGTCGGTGAGGTCTTCCACCGTGCGGTCCGGGAAGACCATGAGCATGCCGTTCATGAAATGTTCCCAGTCGGTCGCGCCATGAAAATCGTCGACCATCAGGAAGCCGCCCTTGAGCAGGTATTCGCGCATGCGTTTGGCTTCAGGTTCGGTGAACGTCCAGGTCTGCGCCTGCACGGCATAGACCCAGGGAAAGTTTTCAATGCTCTCGGGCCCGGTACTATCCAGATCCACGACCTGCTCGACAGGCCGCGCTTGAATGCGCGTGAGCCGTTTCAGCGCGATCAGGAATTGACGGTCGGCCTTGGGGTAGTCGCGCGACCAGCTCGACCAGCGCCCGTACCCGTACCCTCCGCCGCCCGCCCCGGCCGCCGTGTAGCGCAGCCGCGACCACGAGTATTCGCTTTTCCCGTTTTCATTTTCGCCGGAATACGTGCGGGCTTCGCGGGCGTTACCGAATTCGTCGTCACTGTACCCGCCGCGTTGGAAGGCTAACAGACCCGTGCTCATGCCCGCCAGGAGCAAGAGCGCCGAAATCGGTGCGAGGAGCCGCATAGGAGGTAGCTCCAGAATAGACGGCCCGCGGATCCCAATCGTTTCACCCGCGGCCTTCGGCGAGGGCCGATGCCCCATGCTACTGCCAAGGGGAGCGGGAAGGCAAGGAGGTAGGACAACCACTCTTGTCTGTCCCTGTCAGTTGTGCGAGCTCGCAGGAGGACAGACAAGAGTGTCTGTCCTGCTTACTTATTCATCCCGTACACGATCTTCTGAGGCCCCTCGACAACTTTGAAATCGGGCGGGACGCTGAACAGCGAAGCGTCGGGCTCGCCGCGCGAGACGTTCGTGAGATGGAACGTCTGCTCGCCCATGCGCGGGTCGCTGCGCTTGCTGGAGACGATGGTTTTCAGGTCGGGCGATGTCCAGACTTCGGTCACGATGTTCAGCGGGCGGTCGTTGCCGATTTGGCCCGCGGGGATCGTGCGCGTGGTGCGCGTGCCGTTCACCAGCAGGCCTTCCATCGATTGCGAGCCGAGGTCCTCGGCCTTCACCTCGGACGTGTCCGGAGCGATAACCGCCTTCTGAAAGAACATGTCCGGCGGGGGAGGAGGTCCGGCTACACCCGCCGCCGCGACGCCTCCGGATTGAAAATAAACTGCGTTTCCCGGACCCGCCGGCGGAGGGCCGCCCGGGCCCATCAGCATCCCGCCGGTGGACATTACGCCGGGGGCGCCCGCCGGCATTGGACCGCTGGCCGTGGTCGTCACACCCGCCGGGCCCGCGCCGAAACCAAGCATGGGCATTTTCTGCGCCGTCTTGTCCGTCAGGTTCAAGGTGTAGGAAACTTGCGCTACCGGGTCCGTGATGAAGACGATATGCGGGGCGTTTTCCGCGGAGAGATTTCCGATCGACGGCAGGGGCGCGTCCTGCCGCGTGCGTCCCTGGGAGTCGCGCGCAATCGTGCCGGAGAAAGATTGGGTGATGCGCGTGCCGTCCGCAAGCGTCTGCACCGATTCATTGGTGATCGTCGCGGAGTAGGGCGCTCCGGATACGCTCCCGGGCCTGCCCATCATGAATCCCATGCTCATTCCCTGAATGACCACGGTATTCGGCGGCTCCTGGGCCCCCGCCCAGGCTGCGGCCGCGAGAATTGCAAAACCGATAATCGGTGCGCGTTTCATGGCGGTTCGTTCTCCCTTCGATTTCGACCAACACGATAAATTCTTTCCCGCGATTCAGTGGGGTAAGTAGGACAGGCTTCAGCCTGTCGGGTTTCGGACTCCTCGGACTAAGACCCATAGGCTGAAGCCTGTGCCACTCAAACCATTCTGCGCCGCAGCAGATTCTATGCCGCCATGGCCGCGTATTTCACGGCCATACAAACGTCTGGCGCGCCGACCCGTCCGCGGCAATCCGTACATTCGCGACGAACGAGACGCCCTCGGGAACCGCTCCCGGAGGAAACACGGCATCTGCGGGGATCGCAATTTCAATCGCCGGTTCCTGCGGCTGCCAGCTCGCCTCTCGAACTTGCGCGGGAGCGGCGGCCGGATGTTGGCGAATTTTCCGAATCGGGACAGACTCAGTGCGTGCAATTTCAGCAATGCCTGTCCGCAAGGAAGCCGGGCGCGAAACATCCGCGGTGGGCGGCTCGTCGTGCAGCGGGGGCGTGACGCGCGGAATCATCAAAAGCACCGCCGTGATCGCGACAACCGCCGCCGCACCCGCTCCGAGCAACACGCGCTCGCCGGGCGCCGCCATACGAGGCGCGCCCGCCTCCAGCTTGGCGTCGCAATAGACGTCGACACAATGACTCAGTCGCTCATACGCGCGCATTTGATTCCGGCATTCGGCGCACTCGTCCAGATGCCGCTCGACATCGATGGCCTCGCCGGCCGCGAGCTCGCCGTCCAGCAACGCAACTAGTTTTCCGGAAAATTCACACATTGCATTTCTCCGCAAGTATCCTGATCGCGCGCTCCACCGTGTCGCCCACCGTCGAGGTCGCGATGCCCAGGACTTCGCCAATCTCCCGATAGCGCAGTCCGCCGGCGCGCAGCAACAGGCACTCGCGCTCGGTTTCCGGGAGTTCCCGCATGGCGTTCTCCAGCCGCAGGAATTTTTCTTTCTCAAGCACGGCGCGTTCCGGAGTGGCCTGGTCCGCGGCCAGATCCATCTCCGGATCGATGGGGGCGCTGAACCGGCGGTCGTAGCGATTCTGCCGGTTGCGGGCCCCGTTATGGGCCACGCGAAACAGCCAGCTGCGAATGTTCTGTTTCGATCCGCCCGCCGACAAGTGCCGGTGCAGGCTCAAAAACGAATCCTGAACCACGTCCTGCGCCTCGTCGCTGGAAAGCCCCAGGCAAACAAGGTACCGCAGCAGTGGTTTGCGCAATTCGCGATACAGGGTCGTGGCCTCGCAGGCATCGGTCGCGAAGCGCGGGATTGGCAGGACAATCGGTACGGAATCGCCGCTCATCGGATCCTCAGCATCGCGCCTCTGCTTATAGAACAGCCGAGGGTGCCGATTTTCCGGTGGACCGGGAAAGAATCTCTCATGCCCGTATCAGACGGCAGTGCGGGTGTTTCGGGTTGCTACTGCTCCCAGCCTCCGCCCAGGGCTTTGTAGACTTGCACCAGGGCAAGGAGTTCGTTGAGGCGGGCTTGCGCCAGGCCGAGGTCGGCGGACAAATAGTTGGTTTCGTTGGTCAGGACTTCGAGGTAATTCGTGGTGCCGGCTTTGTAGCGCTGCTCGGAGAGCTTCGCGGCGTCCTGCGCGGAGGTTGACAGCAACTCCTGCTGGGCGCGGAATTCCGCGTTTTTCTGATAGGCGATCAGGGAGTCGGAAACGTCGCGGAAGGCGCCCTGGATCGTTTGTTGGTAGGTCAGGACGGCTTCCTGCTGCTGCGCCTCGGCCAGGCGCACGTTCGATTTGAGTTTTCCGGCGTTGAAGATCGGCTGCGTCACGGTTCCGGCAAAGGTCCACAGGCCGGATGAGCCGTTGAACAGGGTTTGCAGCGCCGAACTCTGGAAGCCGGGCTCCGCCGTCAGCGAAATATCCGGAAAATAGGCAGCGCGCGCGACGCCGATGCGGGCGTTTGCCGCGATCAGCAATTGCTCGGACTGGCGAATGTCCGGGCGGCGCTCCAGCAGCGCGGAGGGCAGACCGGGCGGCACCGTCGGTGGATGCTGCTGATCGACCAGTTCCTTGCCGCGCGGCGAGATAGGCCTGGGATTACTTCCGATCAGCACGCTCAACAAATCTTCCTGCTGCCCGATGCGCCGCTCCAGGTCCGCAATCCCCGCCGCGGCGGTATAAACCAGTTGCTCGGCCTGCCGCACGTCGAGAATCGTGCTGATGCCGTGCTCTTCCAGCGTCTTGGTCAGCTCCAGCGATTCCTTGCGCGAGGCCAGGGCTCGTTTGGAAATTTCCAGTTCCAGGTCCAGTTCGCGCAGCTGAAAATACGCGGCGGCCACGCTGGAAACGAGCGTGGCGTTCACTTCCTGGCGCGCCCAGTCCGTGGCCAGCAATTCGGCCCGGGCGGCCTCGGTCGCGCGGCGGTACTTGCCCCAGAAATCGACGTCCCACGCGGCCGATGCGCTGACGCGGCCAATGGTGTAGCCGTAGGACGGAAAGGGTCCGATCGCCGGATTGCGCTGATTGGTTCCGGTGCCGACACCGTTCAAGGTGGGAAATTGATCGGCGCGCGTGATGCCCACTTGCGCCTGCGCCTCCAGAACACGTGTGGCCGCGATGCGCGCGTCATAATTCTGCTTGAGCGCGGCGCGAATCAGTTCCTGCAGCTGCGAATCCTGAAATACTTCGCCCCATTTTTGTTCGCCGAGTGGCGCGCCGGCGGGTTTCGCGGCTTCCTCCTCCGGCACTCCGCGGTAGGCGCCGGGAATGTCGACGGGCGGCCTGGCGTACTTTGGGCCCACCGTGCAGCCGGCGAGAAAAAGACCGGCCACGCACAATGAAGCGGCTAACGAAAAATTCCGGCCAAATATTCCATCTGCAGCAATCCCGGGTTTCGTAGCGCCGGCGTCTCGCCGGCATTCTGGCCGGTAGTTGTGGTGGTTCAAAGATGCCGGCGGGACGCCGGCGCTACAAAAGGCGCGCGTCCCACAATCCAAACTGCGATCTTCGTTCCATGGACATTTGGAATCGTGAAACACATAGCCCCGAAATCGAGCCGCACGTAATTTTGCGGATATTTTTTTCATGGGTTGCTAATCCGCGACCCCGTCCTGGGCGGCGACCCGGCCGGCCGAGGAGGGAATTTGAGAGTGTCCCGAGTGAAAGAACGAAGTCCGGTTCAGCACCTTTTCCTGGAATTGCTCGAGGTACAAATAAATCACCGGCGTCACGTACAGCGTGATGAACTGCGAAACCACCAGCCCGCCGACAATCACCATGCCGAGAGGGCGGCGCGACGCGCCATCGGCTCCGTAGCCGGCGGCGATCGGAACGGCGCCGATCACGGCGGCCAGCGTGGTCATCAGGATCGGCCGGAAGCGGTCCAGGCTGGCGTCATGAATGGCCTGTTCGGCGGTCTCACCGGCGTCCTGGCGCTGGCGCGCGAAGTCCACGATCATGATTCCGTTTTTCTTCACGATGCCCATGAGCATGAACATGCCGACGAATGCGTACAGCGAAGCCTGCTCGCCAAAAATAAACAAGGTAAGCAATCCCCCAACCAGGGCCGTGGGCAGCGTGGAAAGCACGGTCAGCGGGTGCACGTAGCTCTCATACAGGATGGCCAGGATCACATACATCACGAACACGGCGAGCGCCATCAGGATGGTCAGGTCGCGCACGGTGTCGCGGAACGTCAGCGCCTCGCCCTGCAAGCTCGCGCGCATGGTGGGCGGAACGATTTCCTTCTCCGCCTTGTTGATGAAGTCGGTGGCGTCGCCGATGGCCACTTCCGGCTTCAGGTTGAAGAAAATCGAGACGCTGGTGAACTGGTTCAGGTGGTTCACGGTCTGCGCGCCCAGCGAAGTGCTCCAGGTAACCAGCGCATTGAGCGGCACCAGATTTTTTCCGTCGTCCGAGCGGATATACAACAGCGAAAGGTCGCCAGGCTTGGCGCGGTCGTTGTCCTGCACTTCCAGGATCACCTGGTACTGGTCCTCGGGCTTCTTGATCAGGTAGAGATAATTCTGCGAATAGGCGTTGCGCAGCAGATTCAGGATCCGGGTTTCCGAGACGCCGTAAATGCGCGCCTGGTCGCGGCGGATGTTGATCTCCAGGTTCGGCGTGCTGTGAAAAAAGTCCGATGAGACCGTGGCAAATCCCGGATACTGCCGGAGCCGTGCGAGGAATTTCTGCGCGACGTCATACACCTGCTCGGAATTCACGCCCGAAAGCGCGTAGGCGTACTGCCCCTGATTCTGGTTGGTCGCGCCCGTGCTGATGTTCAACACCGGCATGGGCCGCAGGAAAGCAAACACGCCGGGAATCGCGCCGAGCCGTCCCATCATTTTTCCGACCACGGCTTGAATCGGAGGCCGCACCTGAGGAGGGTAAAGGAACCCGAGCAACAACCCTTGGTTGGACGCCAGGAAGCTGCTGTTTCCGGTCAGCGTGAAGGTCGCGCCCACTGCCGGATCGTCGCGCATGGCCACCGCGGCCTGATCCTGCAAAGCCCGCATCTGCTGTGGCGAGGAACCTTCCTTGCCGATCATCACGCCCCACACAAAACTGCTGTCGCCCACCGGCAGGAAGGCCTTGGGAACGGCGGCAAACAGCAAAATCGTACCGGCCATGCAGCCCGCCCAGATCAGCGCGGAGATCCAGCGGTGCCGCAGGAACCACCAGAGCGATTTGCCATAGACCCGCAGGACGGATTGTTCGACTCGCCCCGTTATGCGCTCCACGAAATTCTGTTTCACGCCGTGCCCGCGCGGCTTGAGCAGCCGCGCACACATCAACGGCGTCAGCGTCAGCGAAACCAGGCCCGAGGCGATAATCGCCACAACGATGGTGATGGCGAATTCCCTGAAAATTCTGCCGACCAGACCGGACATGAACACCAGCGGGAAGAACACCGCCGCCAGCGAAATGGTCATCGACAAAATCGTGAAGCTGATTTCCCGCGCGCTCTCCAGCGTCGCTTCCAGCGCGTTCAGCCCTCTTTCCATCAGACGCACCGTGTTTTCCAGGAACACGATGGCGTCGTCCACCAGGAATCCAATGGCCAGGGTGAGCGCCATCAGCGATAAATTGTCCAGGCTGTATCCGAACGCGCGCATGGCCATGAACGTGAGCAGCAGCGAGAGCGGAAGAGCCACGGTGGGAATCAGCGTGTCGGTGGCGCGGCCAAGGAAAATAAAAATCACGGCGACCACCAGCACGAACGCGATCAACAAAGTCGCCTGGACGTCCGCGACGGAATTAACGATCGTCTGCGAGCGGTCATAGATGGGCGTCACGCGCACCGACCCCGGAAGCTCGGCGCTGATGATCGGCAACAGGTCTTTTACGCTTTTGGCCACGGCGACGGCGTTGGATCCCGCCTGGCGGTTGACGGCCACTACCACGGTGGCGGCGGGTTCGCCGTAGCCGCGCACCCAGAATTTCATCTTGATGCGTTCGTCCTGAACGGTGTTTTCGACCTTCGCGATGTCATGCAAATAGACGGGCGCGCCGTTGGTGCTGCTGACGATCAGATTCCCGTAGGACGTTGCGTCGTCCAGTTGCCCGTTGGGGCGCAGCAGCGCTGTGCCCGACGGACTGTCGAATTGTCCAGCCCCGGTGTAGCTGGTGCCGTTCTTCACCGCGGCGGTCAGGTCGTCAATGGAAATTCCGCGCGCCCACATGGCCGAAGGATCGACCTTGATGCGGATCGCGGATTTCGTGCCGAACACATTGACGCTGCTGACGCCCGGCAGGATGCTGATGCGCTGTCCGACTTGCGTGGCTCCATAATCATAAAGCTGCCCCATGGTCACCGAATCGCTGGTCAGCGCGATGTACAGGATTGGCTGGTCGTTCGGGTTCGTCTTGCTGTAGGTCGGCGGCGAGGGCAAATCGGTGGGCAGGCTGCCGGTGGCCTGCGATATGGCGGTCTGCACGTCGGTGGCGGCCGCGTCGATGCTTTTATCCAATGCAAACTGCAACGTGAAGTTTACGTGGCCTTGCGTGCTGGACGAAGTCACCAGTTCCAGCCCGTTGATCTGCATGAACTGGCGTTCCAGCGGCGTGGCGATGTTGTTGGCGACCGTGTCCGGGCTTGCTCCGGGATAATTTGCCTGCACGGAAATAACGGGATAATCGACAACCGGGAGGTCGTTCACCGGAAGGCTTCGGTAACTCAGCACGCCGAAGACGATGGCGGAGACGGTCAGAACCGCCGTCATCACAGGACGCCGGATGAATGGTTCGGAGAGGTTCATGATTGTCCCGCCGCGGGGCCTGCCGCGGGCGGAGTGTCCACGCGGACCTTCGCGCCTGGCATCACGCCGAGTTGCCCGGTGACGACCACGCGCTCGCCGGGTTGAACCCCTTGTTCCACTACGATCTGATCGCCTTGCCGCTGGCCGAGTTTTATAATCCGCAATTCAGCGGTCGAATCCTGCTTCACCACGTAGACGAACGGGCCCTTGGCGGAATCCTGGGTTGCGGCTACGGGCACAAGCACAGCTTTCGGAAGAGTCGCCAGAACCAGCCGCACGTTCACAAATTGTCCCGGCCAAAGGCGGTGATCCGCGTTCGGAACGGTGGCGCGCAGCATCACGGTGCCACTCGAGGACTGCACGGAATTGTCGAGAAATGTGAGGCGCCCCACCACCGGCTTCTCCGGCTCATCGGGCAAGCGCACTTCGACTTTCAGTTCGCCGCCGCGCGAATTTCGCTGCACCGCTGGAAGATCGTTTTCGGTCACGGTGAAATCGGCGTAGATCGGATCCAACCGCTCGATCGTCAGCAGCGTCGTGGAATTCGTGGTGACCACGTTGCCTACGTCCACCAGCCTGTGCCCCGCGCGGCCGTCGATGGGCGAGCGGATCGCGGTGTACTCCAGATTCAGGCGAGCGGATTCAACCGCTGCCTGGTTTTGTCGGACCTGCGCTTCGCCCACGTCCACGGCGTTTTTCCGAGTATCGTAATCCTGGCGCGCGATGGCCTTGGATTCCACCAGGTCCTGCACGCGCGCAAACTGAATCTTCGCGAAATCCAGCGCGGCCTTGGATTGCACCAGATTCGCTTCGGCCGCGTCGAGTTGGGCCTGGAAGGGCCGCGGGTCGATCGTAAACAGCGGATCGCCCTTCTTCACGTCCGCGCCGTCGGTGAAGCGAATCTCCGTGATTCGCCCGGAAACTTCCGGCTGCACGGAAACCACCTCGCGCGCAACGCCTCGCCCCACTTCGTCCAGATAGACGGGCACGCTGGCCATGACCGCCGGAGTCACGATCACCGGCGAAGGCGGCCGCTCCAGCGCCGGCGGATCCTTCTTCGCGCAGCCCGATGTCAGCAAAGCCGCGCCGCATAGCAAAACGAATAACTTTTCCGGACGGAACATCAATCACCTATCGTTTCGTGGAGGGTAAATTCCCAACCCATTTAGATAGTACGATACCTTGTATCAGATGTTTCAAACCGATTTGGAGTCATAGATTTTTTGCGGCGCTGCGGCTTGGCTCTAACATGCTGAAAATATAGGTACATAGATGGAATCAACGTCCCCGGGGACGCGAATGACGGCGAAAATCTACTCTGTGATTCAATGCGTGACTTGTAGCGCGCCCTTATTCCCCGGGTTTCGCCCCACATTTGCGTCTGCCATAATGATTGCCCGAGCGTCGCGGCAGGAGGATCGGGACAGATTGGCCAGAGCACCCAAGATCGCGCCGAACCGGAATGCTCTGCACCCGTTCGACCGGAAATATGGGACCGACACCGGCGGCTACCTCGGTCCCGATGAACTGAGAGCCGGCACGGCAAGTGACGCAATGAACAACGGGTATTCGGCCGTCGCGCCGTCCGTGTTCCGCGAAGCGTGCCGGCGCTGGCGCGAGACTCTTGCCCCGTCCAATGCGCGCATCCAAGCCTACACCTTCGTGGACGTTGGAGCCGGCAAGGGCCGCGCGCTGCTTCTGGCTGCTGAATTGGCTTTTCGCAAAGTGATCGGCGTGGAGTTGAACGAAGACCTGGCGCGCCTCGCGCGG
Organism: Terriglobia bacterium; assembly: GCA_020073375.1. Classification (GTDB taxonomy): domain Bacteria; phylum Acidobacteriota; class Terriglobia; order Acidiferrales; family UBA7541; genus Palsa-360. The sequence continues at coordinate 54,274 of JAIQFG010000014.1, forward strand.
CGGAATGTAAACCTTTGGATGAACTCGTCGCGTTTGCGCGGGAAAATTCGAGTTCTCCATCAAGATGCCATGCAATTTCGCTGGCCTCGAGCGCCGCTGCTGGTCTACCTCAACAATCCTTTTGAATGCGCGTTAGTGGAAAAACTGGCGGCAAAATTGGCGGGAATAGCGGCCTCCGGCCCCCGCCTGGTGGATATTCTCTACGTCAATCCCGGCTGCGCGGACACACTGACCGGTTCGGGAAATTTCCGGTTGTTGTGGAACGCGCAAATCGAAATGGACCAAGCCGACCGGCAGGCCGATCCCTACGGCGCCGCCTCGGACCGCGTGGCGGCGTTCCGATTCCGCGCGCGTTAGTTCGGCGGGAATTTCCGTGAATTTTCGTGGCAATCGCGGTCCGTGCGGGGACGATCCGGATGGCCGCGAGGCGTGTCCCTAGGCCGACTGGGCGTGCGCCTGCTGCTTCACGCAAACGCGATTGGTCAGCTCGATGAGCTGCCGCAGGTTCCACCACTCCTCTTCGCTCATGAGCCTTCCGTCGGGACTCGAAAAATAAATCGAGACAAACCCGTCGGTGGAAAGTGGTGAACGCACGATCAGTTGCGTCTTTTGATGTTCGGGCAGTGGTTCAGGCATGGGTCTTACCTCCAAGTAGCCGCGGATTGTATCACGGCGGCGCAATCGAAATGTTTCTGTTGTGTGAATCACCGGGCGGCTATCTTTCACCATCGAATCCCGGGCCTGATTCTTGCAGGCCGTGGCTTTACACGCTTTCACAATTGAGTAGCACAGCCACTAAAACCCGGCCTCAAATTCGCGGAAGCGGCGCTCCAGCTCCCATTGCTGCTGCGCCTTTTCGCTGGACTTGAGAAATCCCGCGCACGCCGCCGACGGCTTTGCCGCGCCGATCGATTCTTTCCCGCAGGCGGACGCGGGACGCGAAAAAACGTCCGGCTCGTGCCACAGACTCGCGCCGGGAAGAAAAATGTGTTCGAGGCCGGTGCGGACCATTTGTTTCAGGTCGGTGTAACTCAACGCATAGGTTTCGGCGGCGCGAACATATTCATGCGTTAGGTCGATGCGTGAAACTCCCTCGTCGTCGGTCGAGAGCGCCACGGGGACGTGGTATCTGCGATAGCTCGGCAAGGGATGGTTCTTTCCCGTCACGCCCAGGATCACGTCGTTGCTGGTGAGATTGATTTCCACCATCACGTGCTGTGCGGCCATTTCCTTCAGCAGGTCGTACGGGCGGTCTTCGTGCATGGCGTCCACGCCGTGGCCGATGCGCTCCGCGTGCGCTTCCTCGACCGCGAGACGGATGTGGCAGCAAAGGCCGTCGGGCGGCACCAGCCCCTCGGCAAGTTCCCCGGCGTGCAAACTGATGTGCACCTTGGGGTAGAGCCCGTGCAGAAAGCCCACAATTCTCATGTGCAGGGCGTAATCGGCCATCGAAATTCTGCCGTCCTCTGGCATCACGTAATTGATGCCCACAAAACGCGGGTCGGCCATGGCCGTCTCGAATCCCAGCAAGGTCTGCGCGAACACCACTTCCTTCGGAAATCCGCGCAGGATTTGGTAAAGGTAGCGGAACGTGATTTTGCAGGCCGGTGTTTCCTGCGGCTCTCCGCAATGCTCGAACTTGCGGCGCGAAGCTTCGGCCGCGTCGCGCGCGGCGCTGGCCCCGGCGATTTCGTCGCGCAGCCCCCGCGCCAGAAGTTCGCTGCGGAATTGGCCAAGATCGTCGCGCCATCCGATTTCCGCGGCGATGCGCGCGGCGTGGCTGAAATCGGGCGTCTGCATCAATTCCAGGTACTGCTCATTCTGCGAAGCGGCGCGCGACGCGATTTCGTCCAGCCATTCCCCTTCGTGGGCCCCGCTCACGGCGCCAAATTTGGGGAACGTGGAAAAGAATTGGTCGTGTCCGCTAATGCCCGCGAACGGCACGAAGCTGCGCATCGAAAATGCATCGATCAGCGCGTCGTAGAGGTTTTGGTCCATGAACGCTTTCGCGGCGGGAACGGTGCCCACGCCGCAATCCGGCAGGGCGCCGGTGGACGGCGCGGCTCCCGCGGGTTTCACCAGGGAATGGCTGGCCAGGTCCACGCAGAGGCCGTCCTCGGCGGCATCGCGAATGAACGTCTCGGCATAAATCCCTCCTCCCAGGTGGTAGTGCAAGTCCGCGCCCTTGGGCATGCGCGAGAGAAACGCGTGCAAGTCGAGCGGGTTCGCGCGCGCCGCCTCATAGGCGCGGGCCGTCCGCTGCTCGGAAGTGCCACGCGTCGCGGCAGCCTTGGCGGGGGCGGTCTGCGCATGGAGGACGTTCGACGAAATCAGCGCGCACAGCATGCCAGCCCAGCGCAGCCGTGTGCGCGCGGAAAACTTCATTCTGGTCATGACTTTCATTCCTTTTGAGAAATGTGCGGAATCATCTTTTCCCGCTCGGACCAATGCTCCACGATGTCGCGAACCACTTTGTCGCCCACGACCTGCGCGGCCTCCAGCGACTCGATGTAGGCTGCGAATTTCCCGTGCACCATGCTCTCCAGGCTTTCGGCGGGAGTCGTCCCCGGCGCTTCGCGATCGTAGTTGCTCACGGTGCGCAAGACCAGCACGCGATTCAAATCTGCGCGCCCGGCCTGATTGAGAAAGGTGAGCGCCTGCATTGTTCCTGAGTCTTCCATGGCCGCGATCATGAAATTCCCCTTGCCGCCGGTGTAATAGCGCGTCCACTCATTGGCCCATTCGTCGAAGCGAGATCCGTGCCAGAACGTCCCGCTGGACATCGTGTCGCCGACAGTCACAAACGGCGGCTTTACGGCATTCGGAAATCCGGCGTACCGCGCGCGGTAAGTGCGGATCTGGGCTGTGTCGGCGAGTTGCGTATTCCTGGTGAGATCAAACGCCCAGGCGACAAGGTCCGGGTTCAGCGTATACAGTTCGCCGTCCAGTTGCGGCTTCACCGGTTGCTCGTACGGCTTTGCCTTGCGTAGCGGCACGAAGCCTGTCGTCCAATCCGCGGGAATTTCGCGGGCATCGATTTCGTACCCAATGTCGCCATCGATCACATGGCTCGCCCAGACGGCCGAGCCCAACGACACGTCCGCCGGATCGCCGCCGCCGATCCCGGCGATCACCCAGTAGGCTTTGCTCAGATCGAATCGCGGGTCCAGGCCCAGTGCCATCACCGATGCGGCGGCCTTCGCCGTGGCCACGCCGGTCAGCATTCCAAGCACTCCGTCCTTGTTCATACGCACATGGTGATAACCCGCCGGCACGGGAATGATTTTGTCGAGGTGCTCGCGCTCCACCCACATTTGATATTCGCCGGAAACGTCGCCTGTGTCTTCTCCCGGTTCAAACATCGCCACCACCACGACTTTGACCGTGATGGGCGCGACGGAAGTCGCGTGTGGCGCAACAGTCTGCGCAAACAGCGGGATCGTGCAGAACCCGACAAGCAGGAGCGCCCCATGAATGGATTTGTAGAATTGACCCACGAAGTTCCTCCCGCCGGCGAATCAGGATTCTACATCAGCGCCGAAACGGCAGGGACACAACCACGATTGAAATTGGTAATCCGTACGATCCTGATCCGGGCGGCAAGGATTTTAGGGAAATATGGCCCCCCCCCGGGAATACACGTCTCCGGGAATGGGGGTTCCAATTTCCTACGTAACGCACTCATCCTGAAAGAGTTGTCGGAAGAAAAACCTTGCGGAAAACTACGCCTTGGCTGTCCTGGTCATTCCGCCGAGCGGAAACGTTCGAGCCGCTGCGGGCGGCGCAAACGGAGCCATAGGGCCGGGAGTTCCCTCAAAATTTACAATTTCGCGTGTCCGGTAGGGCTTTTCCTTGTGGCACACGGGGCACCGAAGATTGAACACCGCAGAACTATCGCTCGGCGCGCCGGCCGCTTGCAAAGGGCCCGACGGGAAATCGCGAACGATGGCTGGAACCGGGACTGGGGCCTTGCAGTGCAAACAAACTACGCCTCGGAAAGATTGCCGTTCTGTTTCAAGGGTCATTTCGAGCCTCGCATCAATAGGTATGAATCTCGAGCCGGTACGTTGGGGAGTGATGATCCTACTCCAAATCACCCCGGAGGTCCAGTCCCACCCCCCAGCCCCTTCCCGGGTGACGCGGTGGGTTAGGTATGGTATTCTTAACGCCTCGGATGCACTTGTAATTCCTCTCGGAATTCAACGTGGGGGCTGCAAGTACGCACTTGCTGCCCTGCCTGTATCCATAGCTTCACCCGGCGGGCTGCAAGTACGGCCCGCATCCGTGCTCCGGCGGGCTTCAAGTAATGCCCGCTTTGGCGGACCTGTACCCGGAAGCCGAAAACGACAACCGAATAGCGAGAAAGTCAGGATTGCATGCCACAGATTCGCAATATCGCCATCATCGCCCACGTCGACCACGGCAAAACCACGCTGGTCGACGCCATGCTGCATCAAAGTGGCGTGTTCCGGGACAATCAAGTGGTCGTGACTCGCGTGATGGACTCGAACGACCTGGAGCGCGAACGCGGCATCACTATTCTGGCAAAGAATACGGCCCTGTTCTACAAGGACACCAAGATCAACATCGTGGACACGCCCGGCCACAGTGATTTTGGCGGGGAAGTCGAACGCGCCCTGAAAATGGTGGACGGCGTGCTTCTCCTGGTGGACGCCAGCGAAGGCCCGTTGCCGCAAACGCGCTACGTCCTGCAGAAGGCTCTGCATGCAAAATTGCTCCCCATTATCGTGCTGAACAAGATCGACCGGCCCGACGCGCGCGCCGCCGCCGTGCTCGACGAAATCTACGATTTGTTCATCGACCTGGAAGCAACCGAAGATCAGCTCGATTTTCCCGTGCTCTACACAAACGCCAAAACGGGCGTCGCGCACTGCAAACTGGACGATGGCTCGACCAATCTCCAGCCGCTGTTTGAAACCATCATCAGTGCAATTCCCGCGCCCAAGGGCGATCCCGACGGAGTCCTGCAAGCGCAGGTCATGAACCTGGATTACAGCGATTTCCTGGGACGCATCGCCATCGGGCGCGTGTTCAACGGCACGCTGCGCCGTGGCGCCGATGTGGGCATTGCCAAGCTTTCCGGCGCCATCGAGCCGACGCGCATCACCAAGCTCTACACCTTTCGCGGACTCGAACGCGATGAGACCGATGCGGTGCCTTGCGGCGACCTGGTGGCCGTCGCCGGCGTCGAAGGAATTCAGATCGGCGAGAGCCTGACCAGCCTGGAAAATCCCGCTCCGCTCGAGCCCATTGTCGTCGACGAGCCCACGCTGGCCATGAATTTCACGATCAATACCAGCCCGCTTTCCGGCCGCGAAGGCCAGTGGGTCACCTCGCGCGACCTGCGCGCGCGATTGCAGAAGGAACTGCTTACCAACGTTTCGCTGCGCATCATCGATTCGGAAGCGACTGACGTGTTCCGCGTGTTCGCGCGCGGCGAATTACAGCTCGCTATCCTGATCGAAACCATGCGCCGTGAAGGCTACGAACTAATGGTCGGCAAGCCCGAAATCGTGGTGCGCGAGGAAAACGGCAAGAAACTCGAGCCGCTCGAGCGCCTGGTGGTCGATTGCCCGGAAAATTTCGTCGGCGTGGTGATGGAATCGCTGGGACGCCGGCGGGGTGAACTCGGCAAAATGGTCAATCATGGCTCGGGCTGGGTGCGCATGGAATTTACCATTCCTTCGCGGGGCTTGATCGGCCTGCGCGGGCAATTGCTGACCGATACGCGCGGCACGGCGCTGCTGCACGCGCTGTTTGAAGGCTGGACCGAATACGGCGGCGAAATGGCCACGCGGCCCACGGGCGCGCTGGTAGCCGATCGCACCGGGATTACCACGGCGTTTGCGTTGTGGAACCTGCAGGAGCGCGGCGAATTGTTTGTTGGCCCGGGCGAGGAAGTCTATGAAGGCATGGTCGTCGGGGAAAATTCGCGCGACGCCGACATGGACGTGAACGTCACCAAGGAAAAAAAGCAGACCAACATGCGCGCATCCAGCGCCGACGAGGCCATACGGCTGATCCCGCACCGCCAGCTGACCCTCGAGCAGGCCATCGAGTTCATCGCCGACGACGAAGCCGTCGAGGTCACGCCGAAATCCATCCGCCTGCGCAAGAAAATTCTGGACATGAAGAAGCGCCCGAAACGCTGGCAGCAGATCCGCGCCGACGCCGAAGCCGCAAGGTAAGTCCGCTCGTGCAGTCGGTGCGTGCTGTGTCGCGTGTTGTGCTGCGTGTTGTAGCCCGCCTCTTCAGAGGCGGGGATTTTCTGTTCCTCGGCGCGTGCTGCTCATCATCGACAAGAGACCCCGCCTCTGAAGAGGCGGGCTACGGCAAATTGGTTCCCTCGAACGCGCCGCGTTTAGGTTTTCCTTACCCCGCGCTTAGCCGTTTCTTACGGAAGATGGTGTTCAATTGAATTGCACTTGGCATGTTCCAAGCCTGCAAAAAATTGCGTCAATGAAACGGATGACTCACGCCCAATGGACCGACTGACAAGCTTCGGATTATTCGCCGTCATGGCGATGCTCGTGACCTACTGGTTGGAAAGCCGCAGCCGCTGGTTCGTCCTCGCGTTTGCGGGTTCGTGCGTTCTCGGCTCCATTTACGGTTTCCTGCAGGGCGCCTGGCCGTTCGGATTGGTCGAGGCGGTCTGGTCCCTCGTGGCGATTCACCGCTGGTGGCTGAAACGATCAGCAAATTGATTTAACTCGTGGGTTGCCCTGTATCCTCAAGGAACAGCTACACCTATTGATGCCAATTCGATAGGCTTACTGGATGTTGAAAAAAGCGCTTCTTGTTATCTGCCTCGGCGGTGTTCTCGTTCTCATATACTTCTCCGTTTTTGGAGCACGGTTGAGGCCTGTAGAAAGTCTAAGAGCTCTTGTAGAGCAGAATGTTAAACTCGGCGCAACTCCTGAAAGTGTCCGTCTGTTTCTTGATTCGAAGGGTTTGGACCCTTCACCGCTGGAACGTGAACCTGACGCCTCGTACGCAGGACATAAGTATGGAAATTCTCCGATCATCGTAGTCCTGAAAACAAACACCGCCAGGACGATATTGACCCGAGAAGACACCTACCTAATTTTTGTCTTCAGCGAAAAGGACGAACTGCTCAGATTTGATATATTTCCAGTCTTCACCGGGCTGTAGCCACCGCTTGAGTTTTGTTGAGATGGCGACCACGGCCGAAATGCCCTTCCTAGTTGGGCGACACTGCTCCGAATTCCAATATACTCGCACAGAACTATTCTCCGGCCGCATGAGCCTTCGAAGCTTCCTTTGTCTCCCGGTGTTTTCCCAATTCCGCGACGCGCCGCTCCAGTTCCCGCGCGATTTCCTGCGGGTCCGCGCCCGCCGGAAACTTTACCGGTGCGCCGATGTGCACGCGGATGCGGCCGGGACGATTGAACAATTTCCCTGCCTCTCGGATTTCGTAGCCGCCGTCGATGCGCAGGGGCACTACCGGAAGATTCAAATTGTTCGCCAGCAGGCCGATTCCCCCGCGGAACGTCTGCAACTTCCCGTCCGGCGTCAAGTCTCCCTCCGGAAATACCAGCACGCTCCAGCCGCGATCTGCCAGATCGCCTGCAAATCGAAAACTTTCGCGGAAGCCGGAACTTTTCGGCAGCGGAAAGACGTTGAACAGCGACACGACCAGAAAATAATTTGCGCGCTCCAGCCATCGGCGCAAGAAAGACAATTCTCTAGGCGGGTGGCGCATCGCAGCCAGGCGCTCGCCGCCCATGGCCACTGCCAGGCGGTGCCGCAGGCGCATCGGCAGCGCCGCCAGCACGAATCCCACATCGAGATAAATCACGTGGTTCGAGATCACCAGCACGGGGCCCTTCACGCCGCGCAGATTTTTGCGGCCCATGACGCGGGGGTGAGCCATCAGGTGCGTCGCCGGCCACGTCAGCAGGTAGTAGAAAAAAGCGCGAACCCACGTCACCGGCCAGCGCTGCGCCCATCGCGGAAACACGAATTCGGTGCGCACGGGCGAAGCAGCGCGCACCAGATTTTCGAGTTCGCCGACGGTGCGCGCGGCGGTGAAGCGCGTTTCGTTCAAATCGATCTGGTAGCGGTCCTCAATCGCGCCCAGCAGTTCGACGCGATCGAGCGAAGTCAGGCGCAGATCGCTATCGAGATTGGCGTTCGGGTCCCGGCCGGAATCGCCGCCCTGCAGTCGCGTGATCAATTCCGCGATGCCGCCGTTGGTCGCGGGCCAGCCCGCGGCGCCGGATCCCGAGCCGTACTGCGCTTCGACGGCGGCGCGAATTTCGGCGAGCTTCGGTTTGCCCGTCGCGGTGCGCGGGAAATCGGCCTCGGGCCACAGGAACCACGAGCGCATCCTTTGATATTCGGCCAGCGATTCGTTCACACGCGCGACGATCCCGGCGGCATGGCGCGGCTGCTTCACTTTCCGCTCATCGCTCAACAACAGCACGGCGCAGGGCTCGGCATTTCCTCCGCGCTCCAGGCCCATCACCACGCAATCCTTTATTTCCGGCTCGCGCCGCAGGCCAGCTTCCAGGTCCTCGGGATATACGTTCAAGCCCGCCGGCGTAACGATGACGTTTTTCTTGCGCCCCTTGAAATAGAGATTCCCGTCGGCATCGAGAGCGCCCAGATCGCCAGTGTGGAACCACTGCGCCTCTTCCCCTTCGCCCGCGACCGGATGAATTTCGCCTCCCTGCCAGTAGCCTGAGGCGACGTTTTCTCCGCGCACCAGAATTTCGCCGTTTTCGTCCACTTTCGCTTCGCGTCCGGGCAGGATTTTTCCGATCGAGCCGCGGCCGATGCGGAACGGATGATTCACGCTCACCAGCGAAGTGGTTTCCGTCAGCCCGTACCCTTGAATTGCGGCAAAGCCCGTGCGCTCCCAGAACATTTCCGTTTCCGGATCCAGGGCCGCGCCGCCGGAAATCACCGCCCAGAATTTCCAGCCGAATTGCCGGTGAATTTTCCGGAACCTCCACATGCGGCGGAGGAATTTTTCATTCGCCGCAGCCTCGAAATCACCGCGAAACGTTTCCAGCATTCCCGCGGCTTCCAGATCGCGCTCGATTTTATTGCGCAGCGACTCCAGCACGCGCGGCACGCCCACCAACACCGAAACACGCTCGCGGCGGATCGTAGAAATGATTTCCGAAGGAGTAAGCGTGTCCTGAAAAAAAACAGTGCCGCCCAAAAGCGGCGGCACCCACATGCCCATGAATTGCCCAAAAATGTGGCTCAACGGCACCAGCGCCAGAAAACGCAACGGATGCACGATGCGCTCCCATTTCAGATAAGGCTTCATGCCCGCTTCGAGGGGCTCCAGGTTGGCCAGGATGTTTCCGTGAGAAATGACCACGCCTTTTGGGTCGAGCGTGGTCCCCGAAGTGAAAATAATTTGCGCGACGGAATTGCGGCCCAGCGGCGGAGACGCGTAAGGCTCCGCGGAATGGTGCGCAACGCTTTCCCGGATCGATTCCAGATGTAGCGATGGCCACCCCCGGACCGCGTTGTCGTGATCACGGGAAACGACGAGCAATTTGGCGTGGACCTGCCCGACCACCCGGGCGGCAAAATCAGCGGTCGCGCCCTGGTCCATGGGCACGGCGACGACGCCACGCAGAATGCATCCGAAAAAAGCCGCCACCCACTCGGCCGTGTTGCGTCCCCAGAGCAGGACGCGGTCGCCGGGCTCAATCCCGCACGATTCCAGTTCCCGGGCGAATTGCGCCGCCACTCCAGCCACGTCGCGGTAAGACCACCGGGCAGTGCGATACCCTGAAGGGTGAGCAAACGCAACATCGGCCCCGTGCCTGGAGTATTCCGCAATGTACTCGACAAGGGACCTGCGAGGCATGGCTGGGGTATTTCTACTCCTTATGAGCGGGGCTTCGAGCTTTCCGGCTGGCATGAATTTCCGGCGGACGCTGCAATGACCCGCACAAGCAGAAGAGTACGCCCATTGGCGCCAGCAGGGAAAGCCCGGGCCGAAATTCAGCAGGCAAATGTGCCAACACGCACCATAATCGGAAGCTTGAGAAAATATATTAACAGCCGCTTATTTTCTTGTAACGCACTGAAAATAAATGTGTTTGAAGTAGCCCGACAGATGGCGAGTATGGCCCTTTTGTGGATGCAATCCATCTGGACAATGAATATGTCTTTTTGATAAAATGAGCCTGCGTTTGTTGCTCTTGTAATTCCTTTTGACTCGTTTAACAGCGCTGCGAGATTAATGTTGCAGCCGTATGTTTCTGCGGGCTAGAGGCATTCAGGGCCCCGCACCCCGCCCTGCGAGGCGCGCCGGTCAGTACGAGAAGCACAAATAGCTTAATGTGAGGTAGTTGCAGTGAAAGAACAAGGAACAGTAAAGTGGTTCAACGCCAGCAAAGGCTATGGATTCATCCAGCGCCAGTCCGGCGAGGATGTTTTCGTCCATTTTTCGGCGATTCAGATGGATGGATACAAATCGCTCAACGAAGGCCAGGCGGTTGAATTCGAGGTCCGCAAGGGCCCCAAGGGCTTGCAGGCGGAGAACGTTACCGGCCTCTAGTCTGACAAACGTGAGTCTGTCCCGCCGGCCACGGCGGGCGGGACAGACCCGCTTCCTTAACCTCAATAATCAGGATCGCTCCGTAGTTGCCAGTAGCACACAAGGAGGCAGATGTGCAGGTTCTCTCCGAAGGGCAGTGCATCAAGCACGAGCAGTATGGATTCGGGATCGTGGCGGAATCCGACATTGAACGCACCACCATCGATTTCGACAGCGTTGGCCTGAAGAAGTTCGTCACCAGCCTGATGAGCATGGAACTGGTCGGCGAAGCTCCCGAACGACCCACAAAACCCCGACGCCGCAGCAAGAAGGCAGGCGCCACGGCCGCCGCGCGAGTTGCGGCAGGCAGCAACAGCTAGTTCGCAGCCGTTTCTTCAGTCCATCCCAACGGTATCGAGCCAGGGGCATGCAGAGTCGCGCAAGCCCCTGCTTTGCTTTCACTCTCCTTCCGAGGGCTTCTTAAACGTAAGATTTGTTTTGAATTGCTCCAGGGGAGCCAGCCATGCCCAAGGGGGGCGTCCTGGAAATCTCCGCGGCATTCGACCCGGCCGCCGAGCAGATCGCGGTGCGGGTCAAAGACACGGGAAGCGGCATCCCAGACGACGTTGTGCCGCACATCTTCGATCCCTTCTTCACCACCAAGGAAGACCAGAACAGGACCGGGCTTGGCCTTGCGGTGGCTCGCAGCATCGTGGAGCAGCACGCGGGAGAGATTTCGGTCCGCTCCACGCCGCGCGAAGGGACCGAGTTTATGGTGGCGCTGCCTGTGGCCGCGGTCGTCGCCTCAGTAGGGGGAAGTAGTGACGGGGGAAAAACGTAACGGGAAGGACCGGGAGGCACCAATGGCAACGGTTGTAGAGATCCCGACGGCGATTAAGACCAAGGCCAGGATTCTGATCGTCGACGATGAACTGGTAGTGCGCGATTCCCTGGGCAAGTGGTTCGAGGAGGAGGGCTACCGCGTCGAAACCGCCACCACGGCGCGCGATGCCCTGCTCAAACTGCCCGTCCAGCGCTGGGACGTGGCGCTGGTGGACATCAAGATGCCGGGCATGGACGGCCTGGAGTTGCAGCGCAAGATCCGCGAGGTCGATGCGGAAATCCTGATCATCATTATGACCGGCTACGCCTCCGTGGAAACGGCTGTCCAGGCCCTCAAGGATGGCGCCTACGATTACATCACGAAGCCTTTCGATGTAGACGAGCTGCGCCTCATCGTCAGTCGGTCTCTTTCAACACAGGCCTTGCAGAAGGAGGTTAAATACCTCCGAAAGGAGGTTGATAAAGGCCTCGGTTTTGAGAGCATCATCGGAAATAGTGACAGCATGAAGGAAACTTTCAACTTGATCAGGCAGATTGCTGACTCCAAGTCGACCGTGCTGATCATGGGTGAGAGCGGAACCGGAAAAGAACTTGTTTCCCGAGCGATCCATTACAACAGCCAGCGGAAGAACTATCCTTTTGTCACGATCAATTGTGCGGCCATCCCCGAGACCCTGATCGAGAGTGAATTGTTCGGACACGAAAAGGGCGCTTTCACAAACGCGATTGAGAGGAAGCTCGGCCGCTTTGAGATCGCCCATGAGGGGACCCTCTTTCTTGATGAAATCGGCGAGTTGAGCCTGGCGACTCAAGCGAAAATCCTTCGATTCCTTGAAGAGAAGGAATTCAATCGTGTGGGAGGATCCAAGACGATCAAGGTCGACGTGAGGCTGATCGCTGCGACCAACAAAGACTTGAGCCAGATGATCAAGAAGGGAACCTTCCGGGAAGATCTTTACTACCGTATCAACGTGGTGCCTATGATCCTTCCTCCATTGAGGGAGAGACCGGAAGATATTCCGCTTTTGGTGGACCACTTCATCGAGAGGTTCAGCACCGAGAATAAGAAACAGGTAAAGAGTGTGAGTAATGAAGCCCTGGAGATCCTGAAGAATTACGAATGGCCCGGGAATGTCCGGGAGTTGGAAAACCTCATGGAACGAGTGATTGCATTAACGTCGAACACCTGCATTCAACCCAACGAGTTGCCTTTTTCGCTGGTCAATATGCCCAAACTGCAAGGTCTGAAGGAATCGATC
>JAIQFG010000174.1 GCA_020073375.1 Terriglobia bacterium
GTGGGCCAGCACGCGGTTCGCGATCACCAATTCCGAAATCGCCGCCGCGGCGTCCATTCAGGGATTCCCCTCAAACCATCATTTCCAGGATTGATGAATGCAGGAAGTGTGCATGGAACCAGCAAAGAGCGCAAGGTTTTATGTAGCGTAAACTTCAGTCTGCGCGGTTTGGATTGTGGACTCGCGAGAATTAAACCGCGCAGACTGAAGATTACGCTACAAAATACATTCTGGAATTTTGCGCTAGTGGCACCCGCAGGAATGCGGCGTGCAGCCGCACCCCCCGCCGGAGGCCGAAGATTCACCAGCCGAAGCAGACCCATTCGAGGATTTCCCCGCGCTAAAAACCGAGAGCTGCAGCGTGCGCCGCTCGCTCGCGCACTTCGGGCACGTCACCTTCTGCTTCGCGGACATCACGATGGATTCATACCGCGCCTTGCAATCATCGCAAACGTATTCGTAGATGGGCATAATAATGCTCTGACCTTCTCCAATTCAGATTTCAGACTAGAATCGCGTACAGCTCTCGTATCGCTCTAAACTTTGACCGCTATGGAACCCATCGGCGCAGATCGGGGGCACTTTCCTCAATCCCTTTTCGGTTTTTCTCATTCCAGCGGTCTATCCATCGCGGACGAAATATTATCAGGAGCGCGAAAACTAAAATAATAAGATCAAGACCCCCTCCCCCTACATGCGAAGTAAGAAGGAACATCAAAATGTCGACAATGAGGCATACGGCCAAAAGGCCAGCCGCGATAAGAATTCGCCATTTCAGGCTCATTTTGGAAATGTTCCGAAACGGACTCGTAGGCTCAATGGGGCTGTCCATATTATGACTTAGTATACATGAATACCCGGTGCAACTGCTGTCCGTACAAAGAATCGGCAGAAAAAGCAACTGCCTCCGGCGAACCAGAGGCAGTTGGAAGAATTAGCAATCGGAAAGCGGCCTAGTCCCCGGCAACCGGTTCGGCAACCTGCGGCTTCGGTGCGCCGTTTCCGGTGGCGTTGCTGATGGTTACGGGAGCCGTCGATGGAGTGGCCCGCTTGATGTCGGTGACCGAACCGATCTGCACGACTTCCTGCGGAGCCTTCTTGAGCACAAGTTCCTCGTAAATCTTGCGGACGCGCGCCTCTTCCTTGAGGAATTCGGCGCGGCGCCGTGCCCGGTTCTCTTCGGCGGCGGTGTTCGGCACTTCGTGGTCAACGGCGCGGACGCGCGCGGCGTCCTCGGCATCGATCACCAGCGAGTGATTGTAGGTGTCCAGGTTCACGGCCTTGCCCTTGGCGTAAATCTCATGCTTGCCGTGATCCTTGTACCACTGCGCGACGGTCGCGTTCTTGTACATGTTCTCGATGATCTTGCGCCAGCCGATGCCCGTGTTGTACGCGCAGAAGGAAATTTCGCCCTGCTGCGTCGCGTACGGGATGATGCACATTTCGGTGCGGCGGAAGTCATAGTTGAACAGGTCCTGGAACCACATCCCGGCGATCATCAGGAAATTCCACGGGTCGGTGTTGCGGCGCTTCATGGCGTCTTCGTAGGTGCGTTCCGGCCCGGCCGTGCCGTACTTTTCGCGCTGGTTCTTGGTCAGGCCCCAAGACTTGTCCATCTTCTTCCACAAGTCGAACAGGCGGAACGTTCCGGGCGCGCCATACGGGTTGTAATTCTTGAGCATGGCGAGGCCGAACGTGAGGTTCGAGAAATTCTTGCCGCGGGCGGCATCCGTGACTTTCTTGATGTCCTCAACCAGCTGCGGGACATTCAGGAACGCCGGAACCGGAGCCCATTCCTTGGTTTCTTTGTTGATCAGTACGCCGGTGCCCACCCCGCAGTTCGGGTGGCAGCCGCAGCTGACCGATCCCCACGGCGCGTCCGGCCCGTGAGAGAGATCGGCGAAGGCGGAAAACGTGCTGATCAGCGAAATCGGGAACCAGTCGCGCGTCGGTTCGATTTTTCCGACTTGCGCGCTGACGTCCTGGGCCAGATGCGAAAGCGTGTAGCGCTGCTTCATGCGGCGCTCGGGGGTGATTTCCTCGTCGCGGCCGGTGAACGAAACGGGCTGGAACGCGACGAAGGAGATTTTCTTGGGGTTGTCCATCGCGAATTTCACGATGGCGCCCACCTGGTCGTTGTTCAGGTTGTTGACGATGGTGGTGACCAGGATGATTTCGATGCCCGCCGCGTGTATGTTTTCGATGGCGCGCAGCTTCACGTCGAACAGGTTGCCCACCTGGCGGTGGCTGTTGGCGTCGTTGCCGATGCCGTCGAATTGCAGGTACACGTAGCGCAAGCCGGCCTCGAATGCCTGCTTGCAATATTCCTTGCTCTTGGCGAACTCGATGCCGTTGGTCGCGGCCTGCACGCTGTTGTAGCCGATCTTGCGGGCGTGGCGGATGGCGTCGAAGAAGCGCGGGTGCATGGTCGGCTCGCCGCCCGAGAACTGCACGGACATCTGCCGGCGCGGCTTGATCTTCAGAGCGTTATCCAGAATTTCCTGGATCTCTTCCCAGGAAAGTTCGTGCACGTATCCGACCTGGTTAGCGTCCATGAAGCACGGGTCGCACATCATGTTGCAGCGGTTGGTCAAGTCGACGGTGAGCACGGAGCCGCGGCCGTAGCGCACGGTGCTG
>JAIQFG010000175.1 GCA_020073375.1 Terriglobia bacterium
TTTATCTTTGCACGACGTTGGAGCGCGCCGCGCGCCGTGCACTTCTATGTGTTCTGCCTGGTGTCGTTCGTGCTGTACGAGTTCCGCTATACCGGCAAATTGAACCTTTTCGACTGGGAAGTTTACTGGGCGCAGGCGGTGGCCACGCTGCTGGCTCCGGCGCTGCTGGTGCATTTCGCGCTGGTATTTCCAGAGCGCAGCATCGCACGGCGGCTGGGCCATCGTTTGACGATCGCGGGAACTTACGTGGCGCCGGCGCTCCTGCTGTTGATGCACGTGGACGCGGCCACGGGCACTCTGGGTTTCGTGCCGTCGCTGGCGGCGCGAATTGCGCTGGACCAACTGGAGCTGGGTTACCTGACGCTTTATTTCTTGCTGGCCGCGGGAATTTTCCTGAATAGCTATCGCCGAGCCCCGAGCGGAGTTTTGCGCCAGCAATTGAAGTGGGTGACGGGCGGAACGGTGGCGGGCATTCTTCCGTTTGCGCTTTTCAACGTGCTGCCGTTTTCGCTGGGCGTACTTCCTCAGCCTTGGATGAATGCGTCGGCGCTTTCACTGGCCTTGCTGCCGCTCTGTTTCGCTTACGCCATCATTCGCTACCGCCTGATGGACGTGGACATCATCTTCAAGCGAGGCCTGGCCTACACGGCTGCGAGCGGCGGCGTCATCGCGGTGTACGTGGCGATCGTCGCGCTGACCGGCATCCTATTCCACACATCACCGAACAGTTCGCCCGCGGGCATTGCCGGCATCATTCTGGTGGCCTCCTTCCTCTTCCAGCCACTGCGCGAATGGATTCAGGCGCGCCTGGACCGCTTCTTCTACCGCGACCGTTTCAACTACCGACACACGCTGATCGAATTCGGCCGCACGCTGACCAACGAAGTGCATTTGGAACCGATGCTGGTGTCGGTGATGGACCGGCTGTCGCAGACGTTGCTCGTGGATCGCCTGGCGCTTTTCACCGAAGATCCGCCGGATTCCGGCCGCTTCCGCATGGAACGCTCCATGGGCCTGCGCGTCGCCGGAGCCGCGGCCGAATCCCTGGACTTGAGCTTCCTTTCGCCGGAGCGTCCGGAATTCGGGCGCGGGTATCTGTTTTACGAATCACCGCGAGCGGCGCGCGAGGAAAGCGAATCGGTCCGGCATACGCTGGAACAACTGGACCTGAACTATTTCATTCCCTGCCGCATGCGCGATCACACCGTGGCCGTTTTGGGCATTGGAAAGACGGTGCACGGAGACTTCCTGAGCAGCGAGGACGTGGAACTGCTGTTCACTCTCGCCGGGTACGTGGCCATCGCGCTCGATAACGCGCGGCTGTACTCCTCTCTTGAGAACAAGGCGTTGCAAATCGAGCGCCTCAAGGACTTCTCCGAAAATATCGTGGAATCGCTCAACGTCGGCGTGCTGGCGGTAGACTTGACCGGCCGCGTGGAATCGTGGAACACGCAACTCGAACAGCTCATCGGCATCCCGCGGGACGAAGCGGTCAATCGCCATCTGGACGAGGTGTTGCCCGCGAGCCTGGTGGCGGAGTTGGCGGCGCGTTCGGAAATGGATCACGTTTCCAGTTTGTACAAGCTTCCGCTGCGCACGCGCGCCGATCGCAATTTGGTGGTCAACGTTTCGATTGCACCGCTGGTCGGCAAAGAGGGCCAACGCATCGGCCGGCTGATTCTGCTGGACGACATCACGCAGCGCACGCATCTGGAGGACCAGTTGCTGCAGGCGGAGAAGCTGACTTCGCTGGGCCTGTTGGCCGCGGGCGTGGCGCACGAAGTGAACACGCCCCTGGCGGTGATCTCGAATTACATCCAGATGCTGGCCAAGCAACTGCCCGCGGGCGACGCGCGGCAGTCACTGATCGACAAGATCGTGAAGCAAACGTTCCGGGCCAGCGAAATCGTAAACCATCTGCTGAATTTCTCGCGCACCGGTGCATCTGAATTTCAGCCGGTGAGCCTCAATCAAGTGGTCGACGAAACTCTTTCTCTGCTGACGCATCCGTTCCGCACCGGCAAGGTGCAAGTAGTTCGCAATTTGAGTCCGGAATTGCCGGCGGTGCTCGGCTCGGGCAATCGCCTGCAGCAGGTATTTCTGAATTTATTTCTGAACGCGCGCGACGCCATGCCTTCCGGCGGAATGTTGGAAGTGCGCAGCTCGGCGCACAACGGCACCGTGGAAGTGGAAGTAACCGATACCGGCGGGGGCATCCCACGGGAAAACCTGGCGCGCATTTTCGATCCGTTCTTCACCACCAAAGCCAGCGCGCGCGGCACCGGGCTCGGTCTTTCGGTAAGCTACGGCATCATCAAGGAACATGCGGGCAAGATCGAGGTGCGTTCGACGCCCGGCAAGGGCACCTCCTTCCGGCTGGAATTCCCGTCGGCCACGAGGAAAGCGGTTCATGCCTAAGGGCTCCATCCTGGTCATCGACGACGAAACGGAAATTCGGGAAGGGCTGGAGCTGCTGCTGACCTCAGAAGACTACGCGGTCACCCTGGCGGAAACCGGCGAGGCGGGACTGGCGCGTCTGGGCGAGCGCCCGTTCGATCTGGTGCTGCTGGACGTGAGCCTGCCCGACCGCAACGGACTGGAGCTGCTGCGCGAAATT
>JAIQFG010000106.1 GCA_020073375.1 Terriglobia bacterium
CGGTAAAACGGCGGAACCAGTATACGCAAAATGCCGAAAACAGCAAACGGATTGAAGCTCGCGACCGGCCCTTTCCCCGACGAATTCGCGACCGAACCTGACTGCCTCATCCCGGGCGCCCGGTTCGGAGGCGCTGCGGCATTCCTCAAAGGGCGGTCCACGCTGCTTACTTCGCGTCGACCGAATATCCACCCTTGATGGACCGGTAGGCGGCCTCAGCCGTGTTGGGAATGCGCTCCTTGGCCCCGGCCAGGTTTTCATATTCGGGCATGCGCAATTCGGCCTTGATCTGGTCGAGAGTCTTGCCCTGCTTCATCAATGCTCCCACGCGCTGCAGCAGCGTTTCCAGAAAGCCCGTGTAAAAGTCGAAGATTTTATTCGTTGTCGGAACGCCATGCCCCGGAATCACGACCTCGGCGTTGAGCGCTTTCATCATTTTCATCATGGCGAGCATGTCGGGGATGTTCGTGTGAGGGCGGATGGTATTGATCTGGTCTTCGACCGCGACGGACGCCGCGAACAGGACGCGCTCGTTTGGAAGCCAGACGGCGGTATTGGCCAGGCTGTGGGTCGTCCCCAGGTTGAACAGCTCGAAGGTGCGGTCGCCCACCCGCAACGTCATTTTGTTGCCGTATTCGATTTGCGGCGGAATCAGCCGGAAACCCTGCAGCGCCGCCTTCATTTCCGGCGATTGATTTTCCGTGTCGCTCATGCGTTTGGCATCGAACGACTGCTTCATCTCCGCCCCGGCGCCCTCCGCGTTGATGATCACGGCGGGAGGAGAAAACAGAAAATGCCCGTAGGAGTGATCGGGATGCGTTTCCGTGTCGATGATGAACCGGACAGGCTGCGGCGTGAGCTTCTTCACCGCGTCGGCAATCTCCCGGCTGTCGATGGCCGTTTGTCCCGTGTCGATCAGCACGACCCCTTCCGAGGTCAGGACGATGCTGCCGTTCGAGTTTGCCTGCGGCGTGGATTTCGCGGTTTCAACGTAAATGCCGTCCTTGATCTTCGTGAAGTGCGGGCCGAGATCCTGAGCCGGCGCCGGCGGAACGAGCAACAGAACACACATGGCAAATAGAAATGCGACCAGCGATTTTGTCTTCATGATTCCTCCAGAATTGAATGCCGCTCAAGCGAGTCTGCAATTTTCCGACCGTATCCGCGTGTGGTGCAACGCGCGCTTCTAATGCAGCGGCAACGACGGCCCCGGCTTCGGCCCGGTGTACCGCAAAATGGAAATGCCCTGCGTCGAATCCGAAAGATAGATGTATCCGCGCTTATCGACCAGCACGTCCGCGGCGGTCGAAACCGGCTTGCGGTCTCCGGGAATTCCGTTGCCCTTCCTTAATGGATCAGGAGGGATGTAATAACCGATCTCACGCGGCTGGTGCGCATCGGAAATGTCGTAAATCCGCAGACCCGCGCTGAAATACGTCAGGTAGAGAATGTTGTCCGCATCGTCCACGAACGGATTGTGGAACAGCATGTTCACGTTGTGCGATCCGAAGCTGCCGCCCTTCGCGCAGAAGTCCTTGTACGGCGCGTCGGGCGGCGTGACGGGCGCGGGCAGAAACGAAAGGATGTGGGGCTTGGCGGGATTGGCGACGTCGATCAGCGAAACCTGGCTGGGACTTTGCGTGTCGCATCCGCCAAACGGTTCAGAATTGGTTTCGACGATTTTCCTTCGTGGAAACGGCAGCACCGTGTGCACTGCGAGACCCAGGTCGTAGGGGGGATCGAACGTGATTTCGCTGACTTCCTTGGGATTCTTCACGTCGCTGATGTCGAGAATGACGAATTTTTTTCCGTAGGGAAGATAAGCCAGGTTATCAATCACCACCGGAGGCCCGTGCAGGCCCGCACCGTGGGGAAACGCGGTATTGAGCGCGTTCGGGTCAGGCAGTTTCTGATCGGGCAGCGCCCATCGCGACACTTCCACGGGGTGCGCGGGATCGTTGATGTCGATGATCACGTAGATGTTTCCCGCATATCCGTTCATGGCCGCGGCCAGATGGACGTAGCGCCCGCCGTAGTAGCCGTCGCGATGCGTGCCCAGGCCGCCCGTCTTGTACTGGCCCAGCAGCGCCGGGTGGACGGGATCCGCCAGGCTCCAGATCAGCACGCCGTCATCCCAGGGCTTGCTGTGATCGGTGTCTCCGCCAAACTGCGAACGTTCCAGCGCGGTAATCATTTTTCCATCGGCGATGTCCACTTGCACGGTGAAGGTATTCGGGGGACCGGGGATCCAGTTCAAAACAGTGGGGTCAGCAGGATTCGTCACGTCAATGACGCTCCAGCCGCGGTCGTAGAGACTGGCCGAGTACATGTACCAGCGCCCGTTGACCTGCTGGATCGACATCTTGAACGGAATGTGGCCGTTTACATCGGTGTAGCCGACGAGTTCGACGTTGCTGCCGAATGACCCTTTGGGGAGCGCATTTGGCTTGGCGCGCTGCGCCCAAACCGGCAGAGACGCAACCAGCGTGAGCGCGATGGCTCCCCAAAGTCCGTTCTTCGCAATCCGCATGAAAATTCTCCTGTGACTGCTCGCGAAACAGCGGATAGCGCCCCGGGTTTCGTGGCGCCGGCGTCCCGCCGGCGGTTTTGGTTTACGCATGACCCGCAAACTGCCGGCGCGACGCCGGCGCTACCAATTCGTGCGCGATATCACTTCCTACCTAGTCGCTCTTCCCGGGCAGCGCAAAAACAAAAAGCGTGGCCGCAGGCTGCGGCTGGCGGTTCTTGGTTTCGGGATAGTAGGTCGCGACTTGCCCGTCGATCACCGCGCCTCCGCCGGTGGCAATGGCAACAAATTGCCGCCCGTTCACCGAGTAACTGACCGGCGGCGCGACGATGCGTGCGCCCGTACTGAACGACCAGAGTTTCTTTCCCGTTTTCGCGTCCAGCGCGAAGACTTCGCCGCCGAGGTCACCGCCGAAAATCAGATCCCCGGCGGTCGCCAGCAGCGAAGACTGATTGAAATATCTGGTGGCAAATTCCCACTGCCTCTTGCCCGTCAGCGGATCGAACGCGGCGATGTGCGGCGGAGAATCCGGATTGATCTCCCGCCCGACGCGCAAATTCTGATCGCCAAGCGGATTTTTCGGAGGCGTCATGTGGTTGCACAGCTCGGTGGATGAGGTGTACCACCAGCCGGTCCGCGGGCTGTAGGCCGAGTGATTGAAATTGCGCGCCCCGGCAGTGCCGGGACAAGTCAGGCGATCAACGTTCTTTTCCGACGGGATCAGCGCCTCGATGGGCTTGCCCTCCTTGTCGAGGCCGCCCGACCAGTTCACCGTATCCGCAAACGGAAACGCCAGGACGAACTTGCCGCTCTCGCGGTCCAGCAGGTACGCGTACCCTCCCTTGGTGGAGTGCAGCACCAGCTTTCGCGCGCGCCCGCCCAGATTGGCATCGAGCAGGACCGGCTCCGGGTTGGAGTCGAAGTCATACACGTCGTGCGGCGTTTCCTGGTAATACCATTTCAATTTTCCGGTGTCCGCGTCCAGCGCGATTAGGGATGCGGCGTACAGATTGCTGCCCTGCCGCCCCTCTCCGACCAGGTCAGGAAACGCGTTTCCCGTTCCCCAGTAAACGAGATTCAGTTCCGGATCGTAGGAACCCTGCAGCCAGGTGGCTACGCCGCCGGTTTTCCAAGAGTCTCCGACCCACGTTTCCGCGCCGGGCTCGCCGGGTTCGGGAATGGTGTTGAATTGCCAGAGCGGCTTGCCGGTCTTTGCATCCAGAGCCTTGAGGTAGCCGCGGAACGGCCCGTCGCCGCCCGCTACGCCCGTGATTACTTTGCCCTTTACGTAAAGGGGAGCGGAAGTAAGCGTACAGCGGCACTTGAACACGTCGTCCGTGGTGACGTCCCACGCCACTTTGCCGGTCTTGGCGTCCAGGGCGACGATGTGATCGTCCTGCGAGGCCATGTACACCAGGCCGTCTCCGACCGCCAGGCCGCGCGCGCCCTTGTTGCCCGGATAGACGGCGTTTTCCGCCCAGGGATGAACGTAGGTCCAGATTGGGTTTCCGGTCACCGCGTCGATCGCGTACACATTGTTTTGCATGCCCACCAGGTAGAGCACGCCGTCGACGACCAGCGGCGCAGCTTCAAGACCCACTCGAAGCGAGGGATTCGTGGGAAAGCCCGCGGGAAAGGCCCACACCGGAACAAGCTGCTTCACATTGTCGCGGCCGATCTGTTGTAGCGGGCTGTAGCTCCACGCGGCGTAATTCCCGTAGTAGGTGAGCCAATTTTGCGGCTCATTGCCGGAATGCTCGATCCGCGCGGCCATCGAATCCTGCGCCGCAGCCCCGCGAACGCACGCGAAAATGATCAGAAGCAAAATCAGGAAAGACGCGCCGTTCAAGAAATGAAAAGAATTTCTTACCCGCCATTTTGCGCACGGCATCGGCAGTTCTCCCTCCCAACGAATCATTTGCAGGCGGCCGGCCGCGAACGCGAATCCCCATCGCGAAGAGGAGGGGCCGGGCATGCCCGCATCCAGAAAAAAAGGCCGGGAGAAATTTTCTTCTCCCGGCCTGGTTGCCATCCGCGGCTGGTTACTCTTTCCAGGCCGCGCGAATCGGTTGGCCCACAAGCAACGCCGGGTCGGCGCCCTTGCGAGGGACAAACTTCTGCGGCCGGCCGCCCCACACTTCCGCGGTGAACAGGTCGTTGTTCTGGTCCACGCTGAACTGGTGAGTTCCCCATAGTCCGCCTGGCGCCGGGGTCATCGTGCCCCAGGAATAAAGCAGCCTGCCTTCCAGGTCGAATTTGTAGAACTTGAAGTTGCCGTGACCATCCGACGCCCACAAATGCTGGTCGGCGGCCATAAGGATGTGATACGTCGCGGCAGGTCCGTCGCCCAGGTACCACTGGTTGAGGAACTTGCCGTTCTCGTCGAAGATTTGGATGCGGCGGTTGCTGCGGTCGTTGATGTAGAGACGGCGCTGCGCATCAATGGCGATGCCGTGGACGGTGTTGAAGTAGTTTGGCCGCATCTCATGGCCGCCCTGCTCTCCGCGCTCGCCCCAGGCCATCAGGAACTTGCCGTTCTTGTCGAATTTCACGACGCGTGTTTCTTCGTATCCGTCGGTGACAAAGAAGGTGCCGTCGGGCAGCCACGCGATGTCGGTCTGGCGGCCGAAGGTCTCGCTGGGATCGCCCGTCTTCTGGATGTACGACGGTTTCCCGGTATTGCCGGTCATCTTCGCGTTCCTCGGCGTCGTGGTGTTCAACGTGCCGATGGTCTGCAGCAGTTTCTTGCCGTCGTTGCTGAAGACGCGGATGACTTCGTGGCCGTCGTCGATGGCCCATACCCGCTTTTCCGGGTCATAAGGATTGATTAGAATTTTATGAACGCGGCCCTGGGAGAGCTTATTGGGGTCGTCCGGCTTGAACAGCGAATCCCACTGGGTCCATGCCTCTTTCACATTTCCCTGGCCGTCAAACACCGTAATGATGTGCTTCCAGCGGAAGTCCTTCCCATCGATGCCCATGTAGTCGTCGGATGCTTCGCCGGGGCTGGCATAGGGGCCCACGGAGGCGTTGCGCGCGTACATGCCGGTCCCGGGGACCTGCAGGTGCACCGTCATGCCCATGTCATTCTGAAGTTCGGCGTATTGAGGCTTGATCTTCGCGACTTCTGGCAATTCGCCGCGCATCGCGACATAGATGCGATCCGGATTCTGGGCGAAGATGCCCTGCACCGCGCCCCAGGTCCAGCCCTTTTCCTCGGGGAACAATGTGGCCAGGGGTTTGGGCCAGTTCGGATCGACCCGATACGGGCCGTCCACCAGTTCGTCGCTCGGGTTGGCCGGATCGACCCAGGAACCCGATTGCTTCTGTGCCGCATTCACATTCACTCTGCTTGAGATGCTGACCCATGTGCCAACGCCGATCACGGCGCAGACCACCGCACCAACAACAACAATTCGGCCTACCGATTTCATTGGAATTCCTCCTCTGACCTGAATCTTGAAACGCCCGCCCACCATTGGGGGAGATAGTACATCAAATAACCTCAGATGTGCTTCTAGAGTTTCAAATCATGAATTCCGATCAAATTAACTGGTTGGAAAATACTCCTTGATCCCGGATAAGGACCATGACGTCTTCCTCCCCGGCCGGAAAACGGCTCACTTGGCCGGGTGCACCGGAATCGCCGGCCCCGGCATGGGGCCCGTGTAGCGAAGGATCCAGATTCCCTGGCTGCGGTCGGACATGTAGATGTAGCCGCGCGTATCCACCACAACCTCGGCGCCGTTGGAAACCGGCACCTCCCCGTGCGGGCCCATGAGTTCCTTTTTGGTGGTATTGGGCGGCACAAAATAACCGATTTCCTTCGGCAGCCGGGCATCCGCGATGTCGTACACACGCAAACCCGCGTTGGTGTAGGTCATGTAAATGATGTTGTCTGAGTGATCGATGTTGGGATTGTGGAACATCATATTCACGTTGTGCGCGCCGAACCCGCCGCTGCGCTCGCAAAAGTCCCGGTAGGGCGCTCCGGGCGGCGGCACGGGAACGGGGAAAAACGACAGGATCCTGGGCTTGAAAGGATCCGAGACATCGATCAGCGAAGCCTGGCTCGGCCCGTCCTCGCAGCCGCCTTCCGAATTGGTTTCCACGATTTTCCGGCTCGGAAACGGCAGCACCGTATGCACCGCGAACAGCAGATGGTACGGAGGATCGAAGGAGAGTTCGCTCACCTCCTTGGGATTGCGCACGTCGCTGATGTCCAGAATCACCATCTTGTTGTCAAAACCCAGATAGGCCAGGTCGCCGACGATCGTGGGAGGTCCGTGCAAACCGTGTCCGTGCGGCCACGCGGTGTTGAGCGCGTTCGGGTCCGCCAGTTTGAGTTCCGGAAGCGCCCAGCGCGAAACTTCAACCGGGTGCGCGGGGTCGGAAATATCAACGATCTCAAAAATATTTCCGGAGTAGCCGTTCGCCCCGGCCGCCAGGTACATGTATTTTCCGCCGTAGTATCCGTTGCGGTGCGTGCCGAGGCCGCCGGTGTGATAGTGCCCCAGCAGCGTAGGATGCACGGGATCGGCCAGGCCCCAGATCAGCACGCCGTCATCCCAGGGTTTCGTGGCATCGGTATCGCCGCCGCCCTGGGAACGCTCGAGGCCCGTAATCATTTTTCCGTCGGCGACGTCCACCTGCACGGTGCGCGTGTTTTTAGGGCCGGGAATCCAGTTGAGGACGGAGGGATCGGATGGATTCGTGATATCCAGAACGGCCCACCCGCGATCGTTCTGCGCGCCCACGTACATGAACCAGTGTCCGTTCGCCTGCTGGATGGACATCTTGAACGGGATGTGCCCGCCCACGTCGGTGAAGCCCACGACCTCGACGTTTTTCGCGAAGGCGCCATCCGGCAGCGGCCTGGGATTGGCGCTTTGGGCCGAGCCCGGAATGAAAGCCGCCAGCGTCAGCGCGACCGCTCCCAGTAATCCGATCGTTGCATTCTTCATGGACACCCTCCCGGATCGCCGTCCGGCACTGTGATTTTTTGGTGTTGCAGCATCCAAATGGGCAAGATCGCGCGCACCGCGACACGGCCGTCGATGGAAGTTTGCGTTGTGATGCGTTGTGCCTTCGGATCATCTCGCCGAATGAGCCGTATTTCAACAAGGAAAAAGGAACGGACCTTATCTTGATGTGCCAAATATCGCCAAACAATGGCCAATGGGAAAGTAACCCTCTACAGCGGGCGAGCCTGGACTAACGTCATCCAACTAGCCCTCAAGGTTAAATAGGATTCCCGCCGGCACCGTTCCATATACAGCATCTTCCCCACTATAAATACATTGAAGTCCCATCGCGATATACATAGAATGCCTTAGCTTCGCAGGCAAACTACACCTCCAGCCCACCCAGCCGCCTCCTCGTTGCCGCCCTGCGACCCCTGAGGGAGAAAAATGAATTTTGACCGCTTATGGTTGAGGGCGTCTCTTTGTGTGGGCTTTTTCTTTATCGCAACTCTCGGTCACGCGGCCTGCGCAGTCCCTTCGGGGTGTTACGGACCCGGGCTCGCCGCGGATAGCCTGGCCAACACCGTGGTCGGAGGGCCGTATGGCAACATGGTGAGCTACCGGTTCCGAGCGGGGCATTCGGGTTCTCTTCAGCAGATTCATGTTTACCTAATCCCAAATGTCACTGGTTACGCGGCCGGCACGGGAGGTCAGATTCGAGTCACCGTAAATCCAGACGATGGGACCTCCGCGCACAATCCTTCGAGCACAATTCTCACAACGTACTTGCTTGCCAGTCCGCTGACTGCTACTCCTTCCATAAATTTTCCAACCTTTGTGTTTTCAGTTCCGCCGACTCTCGTCGAGGGGCAGCTTTATCACATCGTTTTCACCAACGTTGACGCGAGCCCCACAACAAACTATTTGTCGGTCGATACCCTCTACCAGGCAAACCCGCCAACGCCCGCCGAACCCACGATCAGTGACATCGACTCGGCGGAACTCCTCGCGAGGCCGGGAACCGCATGGGCGCCGCGCAAGGGCTATACACCTATTCTGGAACTTGACTACCTGGATGGTTTCAAGGAAGGGAACGGGTATATGGAGGTCTGGGTGGGAGCGCCCCAGAATGTTTCCGGGACAAGCGAGGTGCGTGAAATGTTTACGGTGTCGGGCGCGCCGGAAACTGTGGTCAGCGCATCGGTACGCATCGCACGAGTCAACGGGTCGGACCCTCTGACCGTGCGCCTGGAGCACGGCGATGGGACTTTGATCGAGCAAGGCCAAATTTCCGCATCGTCCTTGCCTCTGACCAGTCCAGCCACCTACGCTTGGACTACTTACACGTTTTCTTCGGCGCGCTCCTTGCTTGTGGGGCAAAACTATAATTTGGTGTTTGAGGCGCCTTCGACTTCCACGTATCAGTTATTTCCAATTCGCAAGGGGGGCGCTTATCATTTTCAGAACACGACATATTTCCCAGACGGCTACGCCCAGTTTAACCCAAATGGTTCATGGACAGGCTGGACACAGTGGGGAGTAACAAACCGAACCGACGGTGATCTTCAATTCTATTTTGCGTTGGGGACATCCGATCCTGCGCCCACTATTTCAAACGTTCTGGCGGTATCGTTGAGTTCAAACAGCGCCACCATTACCTGGGGCACCGATCAGCCATCCACCAGCCAGGCCGAATATGGCACGACCACCGCGTACGCAGGCATCACCGGAATTAACGCCAATCTTGTGACCGCTCACTCTCAAATTCTGACCGGCCTTTTGGCTTCGACGGTGTATCACTATCGAGTGCAAAGCTCGAATGTCAATGGCAACGAGGCAATTTCCGGCGACCTCACGTTCACAACGCTTCCCCAATCCCTGGTTCCTCCGGCGATCTCCGGGGTTGCGGCAGGATCGATCACTTCCGGTGGCGGCACCATTACCTGGCTCACCGATCAAGCGTCAACCAGTCAGGTGGAATACGGGAAGACCACCGCTTATGGCAGCGTCACGTCCCTGAACAATTTGCTGGTGACAAGCCATTCCCAGGCGTTGACGAGTCTTTCATCTTCCACCGTGTACCACTACCGGGTCCATAGCACGAATGCCTCAGGTGCACAGGCAGTGTCTGGCGATTTCACCTTCACTACCCGATCGAGGTACAGATGGTATTAAATTAAATTCCTCGTGGTGGTATGGAGGTCGATTCTGGTAAATGAGATGGGACGCACCGTGGGCCGCGATGGTCCGCGGCTCCATTCGCTTCCGCTTACCCGCTTGCAAGGACGACATGGTTGCCGGCGGATGGCCGGCCCTTGACTTTGCACTTCGGGAGCCCCATCTGTCACGCCACGTGACAGATGGGTTTCTTGATTCTGGTTCCTTCATCGAAAACTGCGTACCACAATTTGGGCATCGAAAATCAAATCAAAAGCCCCGCCCTTGAAAAGGCGTCAAGGACAAGGCACCCTAAGTTCAAAAGATGAACCCCGAGTGGACGTGCGGGAGTAGTATTAGACCGTGAAGCAGAGCCGATCGAGTAGAATGCGAACGGCCGGGCCACCCGCAGGTACAAATTTCTGAAATCAAAGTTTGTAGGTCTTCTGCAAATATTCAATTTGCGATTGTCTCTTTTGATTGAACCTGTCACGCATCCCATCCAGAACCGCATCCAGCTTCAAACGTGGTTCAAAAATGCTGTGGAAAGCCTTCTCCATATGACCAGACGCTTGGAGCAGCGCAGAGAGGTATGTAGCTAGTCTGGTCGGATCAGTCTCAAAATAATGAAAAGCCCAAGAAATCTTTTTCTCTGCTGTTATCTCTTCAAAACTTTTTCCTACTGAGTGGATACCTGAGTGCGGCCCCAAGCTTGAAAATTGCTTCCAGTAGAAAAAGAGTTCACTGAGGCCATGTTCAGCGGGGAATAATCGGGTTGCTTTGTGGTGTTCAAACTCCTGTTTGAATCGCTCTTCTTCAGCTTTACCCTTTGCTTTGTCAGTCCAAACATTTGTAAGTGTAGGTTCGCGGTGAATTCTGTGAGCCTGCGCTACCGCTTCTATTCCACCTCGAATGACGCTGTATGCATCACCGATGCAGCAGGAGAAACCAAGCTCCATTGCTACTACATATCTGGAGTGACCATATCTGCATAGGAGGGAAGGTAGCATTTGGGTAGGCTCCCGAATGACTTCAATGTCGCTAATCTCATTCTGCCAGATGTCATCCAAGTACTGGAAACAATCCCAAAGGTCACGAAAATCCTGAGTGCATTTCATAAAATTCTGTCTTTTCGCAGCATAATATTTTAGATATCTGGCGTGAAATCTAATCTTCTCAAAGGGAAGCACTTCTACTATGTCTGCGGATTGATTGCCACTCATGATTACTCTCCTTTTATGGAAATCTGTGGGATATTACTCTGATATCTCTATAACCGCATAAATATAAAAGACCTCGCTTGATATACAAATGCGATACACTCCGCGCAAATATAGGAAGGACGTGCTCCAATGACAGGAAGACTGGCATTGATGTGTTTCTTAGCGATGTTCTTGATCGGGGTCTGTTCTCCGTCAATTCAATCGCAAGACGCCGACACCGAGACACTGAAAGGCATTACCGCCGTCAACGTGTTGATCGAACCACTTCCAGAAGGCGCAAATGTTCTTGGTTTAACGAAGGAAGCCATTCAAACCGATGTGGAACTAAAACTGCGGCTGGCCGGACTACGTGTGATGACAAAGATGGAAGGTCTCTTGCACAATGTGGATACTCTCGTATACGTCAGCGTCAATTTGGTGCCCACAGGCGAAGTTGCGAATATTGAAGTTCAGATACACCAGAATGCACATTTAGATCGAAACGCCGCACCTGCGTTCGCTGTCACTACGTGGGAACGCGGCGTTTTAAGCTTACATCCGACTGCCCAACGTATGCGCGATAACATCAAAGACCTTGTCGATCAGTTCTTGAACGATTGGCTCTCCGTTAACCCCAAGAAGTGACGGCCCAGGGTGAGGCCAGACGCATCCGAGCAGTTCCCTCCGGACCATGGCGGGTGGGCCAGCTTTTGCGGCGGGTTTGATTTTCCGGCTGGCGCATCCTTCACGCTCCCTGTGAAGTGTGCGGGTTCTTTTTCTGCGAGGTTTTCGCGGATGCCATTCATCACCCATTGCTGCGACTTGCGATAAATCGAACAATTTCGATTGAAATCGAATATCTTCAAGCTAGGCAGTTCGGTTTCACTCACCGGAACCGTGATGACGCCCCGGGGCAAGGTTAAAACTCCTGCCGCGTGGGCCGGTACAAGATCTCGTTGATGTCCACGTCCTCCGGCTGGCTCATGGCATAGGCCACGGCCCGCGCGAAGGATTCGGGTGGAACAGCAAGCTCGTACACTTTGCGGATGTTCGCGGCGATGTC
>JAIQFG010000176.1 GCA_020073375.1 Terriglobia bacterium
GATATTTATTCGATCGAGGATCTGGCGCAGCTCATTTACGACCTGAAGAACGTCAATCCGCAGGCGCGGATTTCCGTGAAGCTCGTTGCCGAAGTTGGCGTGGGGACCGTGGCTGCAGGCGTGGCAAAGGCGCACGCGGACGTCATCCTCATCAGCGGCTACGACGGCGGGACCGGGGCATCGCCCATCAGTTCGATCCGGCATGCCGGCGTCCATTGGGAGTTGGGACTTTCAGAGACACAGCAGGTGCTGGTGATGAACGACCTGCGCAGTCGTGTGCGCTTGCAAGTGGACGGCAAGCTGCAAACCGGGCGCGACGTCGCGGTTGCGGCGCTGCTCGGCGCGGAAGAATTCGGATTTGCCACCACGCCGCTCATTGCCATGGGTTGCATCATGATGCGGAAATGCCATTTGAACACTTGTCCAGTGGGCGTGGCGACGCAGGACCCTGAACTTCGCAAGAAATTCCAGGGACAGCCCGAGCACGTGATCAATTTCCTGTTCTATGTCGCCGAGGATCTCCGCCTGATCATGGCGGAGCTTGGCTTCCGAAAAATGGACGAGATGATCGGCCGAGTGGACTGCCTGGTCCAGCGCAAGGACGTGGACCATTGGAAGGCCAAGGGAATCGACCTGTCTTCCGTGCTCTATAACCCGCCCATGCCGAGCCACGTGGGGCGCCGGTGTACACAGGCGCAGGACCACGGTCTGTACGATGCCCTCGACGGCAAACTCATCGAGCAGACCACGGACGCCGTTCAAAACCTCACGCCTGTTTCGCTGACAGTGCCGATTCGCAACGTGCACCGTACGGTCGGCGCGATGCTGAGCGGTGAAATCGCGCGGCGGCACGGCTCCGCGGGCTTGCCGGACGACACGATTCATATCAAGTTTCACGGCTGCGCCGGGCAGAGTTTTGGCGCATTCCTGGCGAAGGGCGTGACGCTTACGCTCGAGGGCGAGGCCAACGATTACGTGGGCAAGGGGCTCTCCGGCGGCACGCTGATTATTTACCCGCCGCGCGATTCGCGTTTCGTGCCGGAGGAAAATATTCTTGTCGGCAATGTGTGCTTGTACGGCGCGACCAGCGGCGAAGTATTCTTCAACGGCATGGCGGGCGAGCGATTCGCGGTGCGCAACTCCGGTTCCACGGCGGTCGTGGAAGGCGTCGGCGACCACGGGTGCGAATACATGACTCGCGGGCTGGTTGTGGTGCTTGGCAAAACAGGACGCAACTTTGCGGCCGGGATGACGGGCGGGATTTCTTACGTCCTCGATCAGGCGGGCTCGTTCGCCTCTGAGTCCTGTAACCGCACCGATGTGGATCTGGAGGCGGTGACCGACTTGAAAGACGCCGAAACGCTGCACCGGCTGGTGACGCGGCATGCCGAACTTACCGATAGCCCGCAAGCCAAGTGGATTTTGAAGCATTGGGACGCCATGCTGCCCAAATTCATCAAGGTGTTCCCGCATGAATACAAGCGCGTCCTGGGAATTCCGCGCGTACCCGCCGGCGTAATTGCCGCGCATGCCAAGAAGCAACCACAGGTGCACGGGCAGGTGATCGGTGGGTAAAGTTACAGGCTTTAAGGAATACACTCGCGAGATGCCCGCGCGCCGCCCCGTCGAGGAGCGCGTTCACGATTATTTCGAGGTGTACCAGCCGTTCCCGGAAGAAAAAGTGCGCGTGCAGGCCGCACGCTGCATGGACTGCGGCATCCCGTTCTGCCACACCGGCTGCCCGGTGAGCAACATTATTCCGGACTGGAATGATCTGGTTTACAAGAATCACTGGAAAGAAGCCATCCGCGTTTTGCATTCCACCAATAATTTTCCGGAGTTTACCGGGCGCATCTGTCCCGCACCCTGCGAAGCCGCTTGCGTTCTGGGGATTAACGAGCCGGCGGTGACAATCAAAGTCATTGAGAAAACGATCGTCGAGCACGCCTGGGAACAGGGATGGATCAAGCCCGAACCGCCCGAGATCCGCACGGCAAAGCGCATTGCCGTGGTCGGATCGGGGCCTGCGGGTCTGGCCGCAGCCCAGCAGCTCAATCGCGCGGGCCACTCGGTCACAGTGTTCGAAAAGGCGGACCGCATAGGCGGATTGCTGCGTTACGGCATACCGGACTTCAAGCTGGAAAAGCGCGTCCTGGACCGGCGCCTTGAACAAATGATGGCGGAGGGCGTCGAGTTTCAGACGAGAGCGCACGTTGGCGGGAACGTTCCGGCGCAGGACCTTCGCAAGGAGTTTGACGCCGTGTTGCTTTCCGGCGGCGCTGAGAATCCGCGCGACCTCAACGTACCCGGGCGGGAGCTTAAAGGTATTTACTTCGCCATGCAGTACCTCCCGCAGCAGAACAAGCGCGGTGCCGGAGACATAGTGCGGGATCAGGTCCTAGCCACGGGTAAGCGCGTCGTGATCATCGGAGGCGGCGATACCGGCGCGGACTGCCTCGGAACGGCTCATCGGCAACAGGCGAAGTCCGTCCACCAGTTCGAAATCATGCCCATGCCGCC
>JAIQFG010000107.1 GCA_020073375.1 Terriglobia bacterium
TTCGTGGCCGCGTGGACCAAAGTGATGAACCACGATCGCTTCGACCTCGCCTGATCTCGGCGAAAAAGAAGGCTGTCAGCTTCGTGGCGGTGCTGTTGTTGGATCGGTAAAACCGAAGTGCCCGGCAGCAGCCCGATTTCCGCGAACCCGGAAACATTCTCGAATTTCCCGTGGTCATAAGTGTGCCCGGAATCCGCAGGCCGGTCGGAAACGCGCACCGAAAGGCAAGTGAGAATCGCCGCGACCAGATCGAGGCACGAGTGCAGCGCCTCCGAGAGCACGCCGAGGCCGCCAGTTGCCAGCGCCAGAAACACCTTGAGCGTGACAAGAATCAGCGCCGAGCCGATTGACCCGGGCGCCGCCATTTGCTTGACCGACGTGGGGGAGCGTGTGATGGGGAAGCCTCGAAAGGATTATGCGATGGGAACACCCGGAAAGCGCCAAAAGCAGGTTTGAAGGCGGCCTTGACTTGCAAGATTCACCCCTTCGGAGGTCCGAACTTCAGCTCAGACATTTGAGCCAGGCGTAGTCGTGGGCGCAGCCGCTGGAGCATCCGGGGGCAAACACTTCCATTCAAATCAATAATACAGTTTAAGGTTCAAATAGCCCTACAGATAATGTAGAAAATGATGAATGTAGAGATGTATTTGAGCGTGGGATATGATGTGCCTTCCTTAACATCGGATGGAGGCTTGGAACCCAATGGAATATAAGAACATCGAGATGAAACTGGATACGCTGATAAATTATTTTAATGCAGGGCGAATAAACTTGAGTCCGGCATTTCAGCGTGGGCGTGCATGGAAACCAAAAATGCGACAGGAGCTTATTAAGAACGTCGTCCGCAAAAGGCCCATTCCGGCTATTTTCATGTACAAGAAAGAAGCAGACGCTAAGTATGTCTATACAATTCTTGATGGCAAGCAGCGATTAGAAAGCATTTTGATGTTCATTAGGAACGACAATCCAGAACTGAAAATAGATACGTGGAAGCAGTATATATCTGAAAGGAAGTATCGAGAACAATCGGGTTTCTCGGTCAAGGTTGGATGGGAGAAGAAGGAAATTCCATTCTCCAAATTTCCGAACCACGAAATTAGAACGCTCCGAGAGTACATCATCCCCACAATTGA
Source organism: Terriglobia bacterium (assembly GCA_020073375.1). Classification (GTDB taxonomy): domain Bacteria; phylum Acidobacteriota; class Terriglobia; order Acidiferrales; family UBA7541; genus Palsa-360. Next base: position 1,134 of record JAIQFG010000107.1, read on the forward strand.
AATCAGCTTAGATGAGGACACTAATTTAGATGAAATCATTGAACTGTTTGTAGACATCAACTCCTTTGGAGTAAGGGTCACCAGAACAGACGTCATCAAAGCCATCAAGCGCGACGACCCATTGCTTCAAAGTGTATACAAGCTGATCGCTGAAAAACGTCCGAAGGGCATGGATGTTTTTACCAAAGTCAGCCGAGGCATGTTTCGTAGAGTGTTGCGGCATTTAAGTGTTGTGGCAAGTGCGGCGGATAAACATGCGGAAGCTGACAGGATGTGGGACAAATTGATGGAACTTGTTTTGTTTATTCGAAACGGCAACACTCACAGCAAAGGCCCAGCAGCACTGAAAAAATTTATGGACGCGAAAGGAGAAGCAGCTCTCGATCCTAAAGAAAGAAAAAACCTCAGGAGAACTTTCTCGTTCTTGGACAAGGCGTATAAGAATGGATTGGCTGAAACTCGCCTAGCCTCGGACTACGTACACTTCTACATCATGAGCACGGCTTTGCTTGAACAAGAGATATTTCCAGTAGATTTAGACAATGATGGACGCGCTGAATTGACACGTCAGCTAATCGAATTTGGCAAGCTCATAGCAGTGCAACCGCCGCCTAAAGAAGAAACAGATATGGGAAATTATTTGTTGTTGTCGGGCAAACAAACCACGGATGCAAACAAAAGAACCGAGCGACAACGTCTATTTAAGAAGATTTTGGGAACACTTTGAAATTAGATGAACCGTAAGTAATTGAGCGATTGTTATCGGTGTCTTTTTCCGCCTTACCATTAACTTCGATACAGATATGCACCTTGCCAAGGATGCGAGGACGTACTCGCATCGCTCGCCATCATCAAGGCACCGAAACACGAATCCACCCGGTCAAACCATAATCACTCGAACTCGTTCAATTCATCGGCGGAGGCGGCACAAGCGGCAACCGTTCCGGCTCGCCGCGCGCGCCGTGCACTTCCACGTCGTCAAACAACAGCGACGGGGCGATGACGGTTCCGGGCACGCCGGAATCGGCGGCGCCGAATGCGGCGAGAGCGGTGCCGGAGAATCCGGCCTGCTGGCTCTGCATGAAATTGAAGGCGGTGGCGTCGCTGCCGATGCTGGAGACGTTGCGCATGGCGCGGACCGTGAGCCCGGCAAGATGCGCGCCGCGGATCAGCGATTCCGAGCCGTCATCGACGTTCACGCGGTAGACGAGCAAGGGGAGTCGGTCGCCGGTGGCCGCGCCGGACGCGGCGCCCATCACCAGGTCGGAGAGATCGTCCTGCTCGGTGACGCCCAGCACGGGATTATCCATTTCGCGCACGATCAGGCACCACTTGTTGCCGTTCTGCTTGCAGGCGTCCAGGAATTTTTTCTTCAAATCGGCGGGAGAAATTCCGGCCGACGAAGTGAAAAACAGGTTGCTGATCATGGGGCGCGGATCGCCCAGGAAAGCGGCGCGGCCGTGTCCGTTGCTCTTGTCCAGATCGGGGCCGGGGCGGCGCGACATCAGGAAATTGAGCAGCAGGCCGTTCTGGGCGACTTGCACTTTCTGCGCGGCAACGCCTTCCTCGTCCACATCATAATTTCCCAGCAGGTCCTGCCCCGCGAACTGTTTCGCGGTAGGGTCGTCGACCAGCGACACCGTGCCGGGTAACACGCGCGTGCCCAGCTTTCCGGTCCATTCGCTGTGCCCGCCCAGGCGGTCCATCAACTGGTCAAAGGCGGACTGCATGGCCAGCGGCCCGCGCGCGCCGGAGAGCGACGGCCCCAGCATTTGCGCAAGCAGGGAGCCAGCCGCGGGAGCCTCGAACAGCACCGGCCCGTCGTAATCGGCGGCCGGCGGGGAGACGCGCAGCGTGATCAACTGCTCGCCCGCTTTTTGCACTTCGTTGCGAATGGCGTCCGCGGGAGGCAACTGGTCCGGCCGGTGGCGATACACTGAAACAAAATTGTGCAGGTTCATGCCGTCGTCGGATTCGGATTCCATGCTGGCTTCGACGGCCGCAAGGCTGTGGTTCGCGCGAATCTTGCTGCCCTCGGTGTTGAGCAGGTAGCTGGTGGTGTAGATCAGGTGGTAGGTGACGCGCGAATTATGAAGCTGCGGAAATGCGCGCAACGCGGCGGAAACGTCGCGGGCTTCCTGCTCCCAGTTGCGATTGGTCCAGTCCGGATCTTTCAATGGCTCGACGTTCACCGTCGGCGTCGCGGGAGAAAAATCGGGAATGCTGGGCGCCTTGGCCAGGCGCGACATGAACGCCTGCTTCTTGGAAATATTTTCGACGGCGGCCTTGAACGCCTGGTCGGTGGCAAGCCACAGGTCCTGACGCAGGGAATTGTAGTCGCGGTCGATGCCGATCGTGCCCGTCGATCCCAGGAAACCGCTGAAGCCTTCGTCGGTAATGAAATTCGAGGAGTCGAGATTGTAATTTCCGACGCGGACGTCGACGCTCATCACGCGATTTTTGCCCGTGGTCGAGGAAACCAGCGCGCCGAATTCGGCGACGATCGTGCGCACCTCGACGTCAAGCACGCGGTACTGGATAAAATACGGACGTGCGGGAACGTCCTTATCCGGAATTTTCAGCTCGAGGCGCGCACTGGAGCGGTTGAGTTCATCCTGCATGGCCGAAAGCGTCTTGTCGCTATCGGCCGCGGCGGCTTGCGGCGGCTGGGCCAGCGTGGCGGCCGGATCCCGGGGGGCAGCACTCGCCACACCGGTTGAAAACAGGGCGAGCGCGGTTGCCGCAATCGCCGGAATCGCCTTGAACCTGGAATGATTCATCGAACTGCTCCCTGTGCGGCTCATTATTTTGCCCCCATCGGATCGTGCGCGGGCGGCGGCAGGATCGGCGGCTTGTCGGTCGAGCTTTCCTTCTTCTGCACTTCCATTTCGGAAATCAGAATCGCCGGGGCAGCCGCGGCAACCGGCACGGAACCGGATTCGGCGCCGCAATACCCGTTGAAGATTTCCATGGTGTCGCCCGTGGCCATGATTTTCGTGAGCGAAACCAGCGGCGTGCCTACGATGTCCACGCCGCGAACCAGTTCGTCCGGGCGGCCGTCGGCGAACACTCGATACACGACCAGAGGCTGCACCTGGAACGCTTGCGGCTGGCCGCGGCCGGTGAACGTGAATCCTCCGGCGATATCGTCGATCATCAGGCCGAATGATTTATTCTGGCGCTTGATTTCCGCGATCAGCATCTTGCGCAACTCCGCGTTGGTCACGCTCTGGCTGCTCTGCACAATCAGGTTTCCCTGCCGCGACACCGGCTGGGCGCCGATCTGGCGCCGGCCGTGGCCGTTGGAGTGCGGAAAGCCGGTGAGGGGCTGCCGCGACATTTCAAAATTTTTCAGGACGCCGTGGTCCACCAGCGTAACGCGCTCGGCGGGCGTGCCCTCATCGTCAAACGGATAAAACCCGAGCAGCATGTCCTTGCCCAGCGCCTTCGAGGTTGGGTCGTCGTAGATGGAAAGGAATTTCGGCAGAATCTGCTCGCCGACTTTCCGGGCGAAGGTCTGACCTTCGTTGATGTCCTTCTGGCGGAATCCCTCGGCGCGGTGGCCGAACACTTCGTGGAAGAAGACGGCGGTGGCGCGCCCGGTGAGAAGCGCGGGGCCCGCATAGGGCTCGACCAGCGGCGCGGCCACCAGCGATTCCAGTTCCTTGCGCAGCACCAGCCCCTGGGCCAGCACGGTCTTGTCGTCGGGGGCGTCGGCGGGATTGTTCCAGTCATAGTTATAATAGCGGTTAATGTCCATGCCGTCTGGGGCCTTGCCCTGGATAAAGAGTTCCAACCGGTAGTGCACCAGGCCGAACTGCAGGCGCGTGCCCTCGGTGTTCGCCTGGTATTGATTGTTGGCCAGCGCGCTGAACGTCACAATCGAGTTCAAGATCTGCGGCGACTGGCGAAACGCCGCCGTGTACAGGCGGACTTTTTGTTCCCAGGGTTTGCGGTCCACCTTGATGGAAACTTCCGGGCCGTAAGAAACATGCGACTGCTCACGCGAAAAATCGGGCGCGTGCTCCTCGGCCGTCTGCGCCTGCACTTCCTTGCTGGTGTTGATCTTGATCAGGCCTTCGGAGGCGGCGCGGTATTGCTTGTCGGTTTCGCGCCACATGGCGCGGCGCAACACTTCGGGGGCGTTGTCCAGCGGCACGGCCGTGCCGTAGCTGCCTTCGCTGGGGCGCGAGTTGCCCACCTTGTGCGTATCGTCCAGATCGTAGCTGCCCACGCGGACTTGCGTTTCCAGCCAGCGCGAAAGGCTGTCGTTGCTCGAAAGCAGCGCGCCGTTCGAGCCCATCACCTCGCTGCGCTGCGTGCTCGTCAGCGTGTAATTGATGAAGTACGCCGCAGGGGAGGCCTTCGACAGCACGGCCATCTCCCGATCCAGTTCCTGGCCCATGGTGACCAGTGCGGGCGATGGCGCGGCCTGCGCCGCTTGCGGCGCGGGCGCCGGAGGCGCCGGATGGCGCGCGGGTTTGCCCGCGGCCAGCGCATTCATGGAAAGGAATGCAGCGAGAATTGCGTATGTCGGTGTTTTCAAGGAGATGCTCCCGTCTGACAAATAAAATACCAGTGTATTCCTATGGGCCGCCAATCTCAACGCGGGCTTGGCCGGATGTTCCCGAAAACGCGCCTTGCGCGGGCGCACCTCGCATGGCAATTCACTCGTGAACAGCTCAGCCTGGATCGCAATTTGTTTGGATGCAGGTGCGCGGCCAAGAGTCGCCGCAATTCACCGTATTCATTGGACGCGGCAGAACGACTTATGTGTCCAAATAAATGAGGGCCTTCAAATCGCAGTTCTTGGCGGCCGCCAGGACTCGGGGATACGATTTAGCGCCCATCTCAACAGGCGCTTGGGTTATTCGGATTGCATCCGCCTTTGAGAACGGTCGAGCCGGAGCCGCCGCGCGTGGCCACTGGAACGACAATGGCAGGCACGGCGATAGCCAGCGTCAAGCCCACGACCCACCAGGTGCCGATGTGATGCACGGGCACGCCGCCCGCGGTCGTGGCGCCCACCGAAGTGGCGACCGCCGCTTCGGTTAATTCGGAGGGAGTCGCCTGCGACGGCTGGTCGGGAGGCTGATGGCCGTCGCGAATGGTGGCGGTTTGCCCGGCACCCACAGTGACGCATACCCCATCAAGATTGCAGAACTTTACCGTGCCTTCATAAACGAGGATCTGGAACAGCCCGTTCTCAAAGCCCAGGAAAAAATCCGTGCCGACCACGCCTGCGACGCCTACCGAAGTATGAATTTCAAACTTAGAATTGGGCTTGGATTGTTTGACCACCTGCGAACGCACCCGCCCGTATTCCAGTTCAATCTGCGTCTGCTGCGCCGCGGCATTGTGCTGCGTGACGGTCAGGCTGGAACTCGATCCCACGTTGAGCACCGACCCGTCGTCCAGCGCCACGCGCGCGCGCCCGCCGTCGCCGGTGCGCACCACGTCGCCCCAGTCAATCAGCGCCTTCACCGGCGCAGGCAGTTGCTGCGCCCCGCGGGCGATGCCGACGTCGGGGATGGCCCGCGCAATCTCTCCCGCTTTCGCTCCGGCCTGTGCGCCGAGTTCGGGAGGAACCGCGATGGACAAGGAAGTGAGAATCGCCGCGAGCATCAACATGGGGGAACGTGTCTTCATGAGGCTTCTCCTGAAAGGCCGAGTGCGTAACTTCGGTCGATATCTTAGTTACTGGATGAGCGCGGGTGTGTCAACGGCGGCGGGACCGGGATGTCCCGTAATTGCCAACGGGCGGATGTCAGTGGCACAGGCTTCAGCCTGTGGGTTTTTCTCGGAGAGGACCTTACCCTCACAGGCTTGAAGCCTGTGCTACTAAAGCCGGCTCCTCACAAACTTATGTCGGCAAGGGAGAAGTCTTCACTGGAGAGGCGGCCGCCGCATTACCAGCGCGAGATGCCCAGTAACGGCGCAGGTCGCCGACCAAATACAGCGATCCGGTAATGAAAATGACATCCTCGGGAGAGGGACGGGTGGCCCGGGCTTTGACTTCGAATCTTGGGGTGCCCTATCCTTGCGGTTTGTGTATTAGTCAAGAGAGATCCCTGACAGGCTTGGATGACTGAACGAGTTCGCGAACTCGTTCCGCAGGTGTTTTTCCTTTGAGTGCGAGATGTGGTCGATCCTCATTGTATTCGGTTTCCCATTTCTTGAGTTTTCGAGCCAAATCCCTTTTATGTTTGAAATGCCTTCCCTGATAGAACTCCTGGGAGTCGGTCTTGTGGCTTCGCTCGACCTTCCCGTTCACCTCCGGGCAGCCCGGAGGTATGTGTTTGTGGGAAATGCGGAGGTCGGAAAGATGCCAGGTGAACTGTGGCCCGAATGAAGAGCCGTTGTCCGTCTGGATTCTCTGAATGGCGAAGGGGAAATGCTCTCGGACTTCCTGAAGGAAGTCGATGGCCGTCTTGGTGTTGTCGTGATCGTAGATGCGTAGGACGCGGAATCGGGTCGCTTCATCAATAGCCGTGAATTGATAAAAGCGCTGACGCGCTCTTCCTACACGGGGAACAAACTTCACATCGAGCTGCACAGAGCGGCCTGGAACCTGCAGGGGTGCATCCGCTGGTTTTGGACCGGGCCGATACTTTTTCAATGAAATCCGGCCGACGTGATGACGATGAAAGATCTTCAGAATCGTCGTTGGTGACACGTAAGCATGGTAGTGCCGCTGCAGATACAGACTGACTCGAACAGCGCCGTAACGCCGCTCCTCCCGAATGCGAAGGATCAGCGAGACTATCTCGGGCGGAATACGAAATCGGATATTGTGAGGTCTCCGGGACATGTCCCGGAGACCGGCTATCCCGTGCTTCTCATAGCGCTGCTTCCAGATATAGAAGAGTGCCCGCGAGACTCCAAAAAACCGGCAGGTCTGACTGACGTTGCCGCTCAAACGCTGCGCATGTTGCAGCATGCGCAACCTGGCCTTCACCTTCCTTGCCTGGATCTGCTCGTAAGCTGGATTCTTCATCCCGAACCTCCTGCGGTGGGCTGTAAGAATAACCCACCTGTCCGGGATGTCTATTAGCAGCTACAGTTTGTGCAAGGGTGGGGTTCTTGTCCACGTCATCCTCGTCTTGACACAAGGAATCAAATCAAGACCCGCCCTTGAAATGCGTCAAGGACGGGGCACCCACAAATTCAGTATCGTAACTCCCAGTTGACTGATTAGACTGGTATTCTCCGTCCGTGAACTATCGTCCAAACAGGAACGAAAGGCTGGGCCACCCGCCCCGGTATCTGCGGCGCGCGTGCGAACTCGAACTCCTCCAGCGTCTTCATCCGCGGCAGCTTGGCTTCGTGCAACCGGTGCGCGATGGCGTGCCGGTCGCGTTCCTCGCTCTCCATCGCCAGCAGTGCTTCCAAATAACCGATGTGGCCGCGATTTTCTTTCACCGCTTGTTCCGCCAGTTGCACAAAGTTCGCGCCCACCACCGGCACCTTCACCGCCTTGCAGAACTGCCGCACCGAAGCGTGCTCCAGAGCTTGCGCTTGCTGGTTCATGGCCGCACCGCCGCATCGCCTCTTTCGGGGCACGTCCCGAGCAACTGATCGTAGTCGTTCAGCACCGGCAGCGGCCGCTCGTAACGTTGCAACAAACCGATCTCCGCAAGCGCTCGCTCGCCGTGTGTGAGTGTGCCCGCCACCAGGTGAGATTTTCTCGATGCGCCGCCCGAATAGATCATACTTAAATGTGACTACTCATTGTGGGACAGCCAGATGTAGGATACTTTTCCACCGCGGATTCCAAACTCGGCGGCGCTCAAATCAGTAGTGACATCTCCATTGTAAAATATCCGCTTTTCTCCCACATCTTTCAATTGTGGCAATTTGTCTTCGCGCTGATGCCCGCGAATTCTTAGTTGGTATAATTTCGAATCCACCTTAAGCTCCGAGGACGGCTTCCCATACGCCTTCACTACGTCCGCCTCCGGGCTTCCTAATCTGATGCCCTCTCTCGTAGTCCATGCTCCCAAGTCCTCGGTAGTTTGTTTCTTGCGTGCGTGAATGCAATTGGGGAAATCGCTGAGAAATACTTCCGCTGTCACGTCCGGTTCTGAATCAAACGTTTCCACGTAAAGAAATTTCTTCCCGTCCTGAGATTGATAGCAGTAGGGAAAAAGGCGGGAGGGCCTTGGCGCTGGAGGCCCGAGCTGCTTAAACAGGTTGCGAGCTGGAACGTTACGATCAATGCAAAAGGGGCCTAGGCAATTCGGCCCTGAGTACTTCTGTGCATTGGCGACAGTTCCTACTGATAGTGCTAGCGCCAGTAAGATCATTGTTCTAGGCATGTTTATTTCCTACAGTAGGTAATTGGCATTCCGGGATTGTTTTGCTGGTATTGCGTTACCACCTGTCCGAGATCGACAACGTCCTGATTGTGGCCCCGAGTACACCCGCGCGTGGGTGTCAGCCGTTGATTGGGGTCAAACGGATCTTGCAGGCTCGACCCACCCCCATGAACGACTCGGCCCCGTGAATCACCCGTATTGATATATGCCCCATTTGCGCCGTAAGCTGGATTCCCCCCACCGGTATTGAGAACGCCGATGACAGTCGAACAATAGGGATCACCCGCGCCAGGTTTTGACAAGCTGTCAGGCCTTGTGAGAGTCGGAATCGTAATGACTGGGTCGTTGTTCCCTGGATAAAATGTTGTACTGCCTCCTGGCTGACCACCGTTCATGTCCGTATAAAGAATTGGTGGAGAGACCGGCCTCGCAATGTTCGAGGGGAGAGAAGGCGGCGGTGGAGGAGGCGAGAAATAGTTTAAGATCGTGTCCACGATACCATTGTTCCCAGAGGGATCAGAGAAGTTGGTAGGATTGTTGCCCACGTAAGAGTAGAAGTTAGGACCAGCGTTAAACCTGATCGGATCCTCGGAAAGGAATCTTCCCGCCGATTGATCATAGTACCTGGCACGATAGTTATAGAGTCCAGTTTCACTATCGAATTCCCGACCGGTGTATTGATACGGGTTTACGAGCGAACCGGCTGAGGCGGTGAGCTTACCAAGCGAATCATAGGTATACGTTGATGCCAGTGAACCAGCCGAACTGGTCAGCGATGTGACTGAACCATGGCCGTCTTGCTGATAGTAACTCGTGGATGAACTGCGTAGCATGGACAGTGGTTCATCAACACCAGTCCCCTGTTCGTAGCGGGCAACGACTGTCCCAGAAGAGTTGGTTTCTTCCACCAAATTCTGGCCGTCGTAGGCGAAGATACTCGTGGTGCTCGAAGTGCCTTTCTCGATCCGCCGACCGAGCGGGTCATATTTGAAGCTCACCGTACCGCCACTGCTCGGCAGCGTGACGCTGGTCAGGCGATTCTCGAAATCCCAAGCATATGTTGTTGTGTTCGAGCCAACCGTCTTGGTCAGCGTATTGCCGTTGCTGTCGTACGTGTAACTCGCGTTCGAGTTCGCCGTCATTTCGTTCGACGCGTTGGTCGTGTACGAGGACACGCCGAGTGATGCGGTGCGGTTGCCCACTGGATCGTAGGTGTAGCTCTCGGTCGTACTTCCTCCCTGCGTCGCCTGCGTCAACTGGTAGATCGCGTCATACGTGTAATTCGACGTCACCGCAGCCAGTTGATCCACCTTTGCCGTTCGGTTTCCAGCAGAATCCAACGTATAGCTGGCCCCGTCAATGGTACTCCCGGACAGTTGGTGCAGCACCGAGGTCAGGCGCGACAAATTGTCGTAGGTGTAGTTTGTTACCACACTATTCGGCCGCGTCATCTGCGTGCGGCGGCTCAACGCGTCGTAGCTGAATCCGAACGATCCGCTACCGAACGCCGACGGCGGAGCAAGAGACGTCAGCCGGTTCAGCGTGTCATAGGAGTACGCTGTCGAGCCGCTCTCCGGGTCCGTGAACCCCGTGCGGTTGGACGCCGCATCGTAGGTGTACGCGGTCGTGAAGTTCCGGCCCGTCAGGAAGCTATAGCTCGTGGTCGTGCCGATCAGCCGCCCCATGTTGTCGTAGGCGAACGCGTACGTCCCCGTCGGATCGTTTACCTGCTGGATTTTCCCTACCAGGTCATAGGTGTAATCGACAGCCGTTGAATCCGGATAGGTCTTCGAGGTGAGCCGGTTCAGCGCGTCGTACACGTAGTTGATCGTCTGATTCTTGCGGTCGGTCTTCTGCGTCAGGTTGTTGTCGGCGTCGTATTGGTAGTTCTCGCTGAGCGACGACGGGAAATTGGTCTGCGTGACGCGGCCAAAGGCGTCATAAGTGAACGCCGTCGTGTTGCTGTTCGCATCCTGGATGCTGGTGAGATTGCTCTCAGTGTCGTAAGCATAGTAGGTGACATGGCTCGCCGCGTCGGTGACGCTGGTCAGGCGGTCGGCATCGTCATAAGCGTACGTGGTGATCTTGCCGTTTTGGTCGGTCACTGAAGTCCGTCGTCCGCGAGAATCGTACGTAAATGTGGACGTGGTGGAATCGGGATAGGTGATCGTCGTGAGCCGGCTCATCGAGTCATAGGCAAACGTGGTCTGATGGGACAGGGCATC
>JAIQFG010000015.1 GCA_020073375.1 Terriglobia bacterium
GAATTCAGCGACAAGCGCGTGTTGGAATTCATGACGCCGCGGCCGGACGTGGTGGCCATCGCGGCCGGCGCCACCGTCGAGCAATTGAAAAAACTTCTGATCGAGACGAAATTGTCGCGCGTCCCGGTCTACGAAGATACTCTCGACGACGCGTTCGGCGTGGCCTTCGCGCGCGACCTGCTGCAGGTGCCGGAAGAAGAGGCGCGGCGCAAAACCGTGCGCGACTTGGCGCGTCCCGCCATGTTTGTCCCGGAGACCAAGCACGGTTCGGACCTGCTGAAGGAAATGCAGCGGCGAAACCAGCAGATGGCCATCGTGGTGGATGAGCACGGGTCGGTCGCGGGGATCGTGACCATCGAGGACCTGGTCGAGGAAATTATCGGAGAAATCGGCGAGGACGACCGCGTGCCGGCTCCGGACGCGGTGCGCGAGGCCGACGGCAGCCTGGTGCTGCGCGGCAGCGTGTCGGTGGAAAAGGTGCAGGAGTTATTCGGCGTGGAGTGGGAAGTGTCGGGAGAGGAATCGGCGACGACCATTGCGGGGCTGTTGAATCATGTTGCAGGGCATGTGCCCGCCTCGGGTGAAAAAGTGGAGTATGGCGGGTTGCGGTTTGAGATTCTGGAGGCCAATCAGAGGAAGGTGCTGCGGCTGCGCGCGCGGCGGTTGACGTCCGCGGTGGTTATCGCGGATTGATGGGGCAATGTTCCGCAGGGCTGGTTGAAATTTGGATTTCGTCCCGCAACGAAAATCTGCAACGGTAAATACGGCGCGAATAGATTTCGCCCCGCCCTAAGTCCCGTAGGGGCGGCACAGGGCTAAAATTGTGCCGCCCCTACGGGGCTCTTCGCATTTTCTTGGACCTACCCACCCCTTCCGGGGTGGGCTACGTTGTGCCGTCCCTATGGGACGGGGTTTGTTGATCGGAGCGATTTTTTTGCTTCATAGTCAGGCACTTCGTTCAACTGATGAGCTTCGCGATCAGGAACGCCGCGCCCGCGGCAAGCCCGCCGGTGACGACAGTCTGCATCCCGCCCTTGAAAGGGTTGATCCCCGTGAAGCGCCCTTTGACGAAGCCGAAGACCGCGAGGGCCAGCAGCGTGACGCCTACCGAGCAATACAATCCGGTCTGCACGTTGGAGAGCAGGATATACGGGGCGAGGGGAATCAATCCGCCCACGATGTAAGACATGGCGATCGTGATCGCGCTGATCCGAGCGCGCTTGGGTTCCGGCTCTTCCAGGCCCAACTCGAACCGCATCATGAAATCGACCCAGGTTTTCTGGTTTCCTGTAATCGCGTTGACCACCGGCGCCATCTCCTGCTCGGTCAATCCGTAATCGCGGAACACCTTGGCGACTTCCTCGACTTCGACGTCGCGCAACTCGACGGTCTCGCGGATTTCGCGCTGGCGCTCGGATTCGTAGTGCTCGATATCGGTGCGGGCGGCCAGGTAGCCGCCCAGTCCCATGGCGATCGACCCGGCGGCAATTTCCGCAAGGCCCGCGGTCACCACCAGCGCCGAGGCGTGAGGATTCGTGGCCAGCGCGCCGGAAATGCCGGCGGCCAGGGCGAAGGGAACGGTCAAGCCGTCCGACATTCCGATGACGACGTCGCGCACCGATGCGGTGGCGGTGAAGTGGTGCTCGATATGGGGTGTTGCTGGCATTCGATTTTCTCCGACGACTCGAGTGCTGGCCAGGGTCAATGCGCGGATGTGTTTCCGCGGGCCGCGGGGTATCATAAACAAATGGCTGAAGAATTCAAAACCGGTTTTGTGGCGATCGTGGGACGCCCCAACGCGGGGAAATCGACGCTGGTAAATAAACTCGTTGGCGAAAAAGTGGCGATCGTGACTTCCAAGCCGCAGACCACGCGCAACCGGATTCACGGCATCGTGAACCGGGCGAATGCGCAGGTAGTGGTGATCGACACGCCGGGGTTGCACCGGCCGGATTCGGCGCTGGGCAAGCAGATGATGGGCGAAGTGGACGCGGCGATCGACGGCGTGGACGTGCTGGCTTTGATTGTGGATGCGAGCGAAGAAATGGGGCAGGGAGTGCAACGGGCGCTGGAACGCGTGAGCCGCTTTGAAGGGACGCGTATTCTGCTGCTGAACAAGATCGACCGCATTCCGAGGGACGAATTGCTGCCGCTGATCGAGAAGGCCGCGAAACTGGGGGAGTTCGCGGAGATCATTCCGATTTCGGCGCTGACTGGCGAAAGCGTTGACCGCGCGCTGGACAAGATGATCCAGTATCTTCCGGCAGGCGCCCCGCAATTTCCTCCCGATCAATATACCGACCAGCCGGAACGATTTCTGGCGGGGGAAATTGTGCGGGAAAAGGCCATGGCGGCGACCACGCAGGAAGTGCCGCACGCGCTTGCCGTGCTGGTGGATTCGTTTGAGGAAGCGCCGGACATTATCCGCATTCGCGCAACGATTTATGTTGAGAAGGAAGGGCAGAAGGGAATTCTGATCGGGAACAAAGGGAGCGCGCTGAAGAAAATTGGGACGGAGGCGCGCAAGGAACTGGAGTCGATTCTGGGGACGAAGATTTTTCTGGGTTTGTTTGTGAAGGTGCAGAAGGATTGGCGCGACAATGCCCAATTGGTGCGGCAGATGGATTGGCAGTGGCAGTTGGAGCGGATGACGAAGGAGTAGCGCGCGGTTTTAGTAGGACAGGCTTCAGCCTGCCGGGTTTTCTTTTTCAGGTTGCCGTTCACCTTTCCCGCATAAAACCAGACAGGCTGAAGCCTGTCCTACTTACTCCTCAGCCGTAATCCCCAGCGTGCGCATGCGGCGGTAGAGGTGGCTGCGCTCCAGGCCCAGCGCCTCGGCGGTGCGCGTCATGTGCCACTGATTTTCTTCCAGCTTGCGCAGGATGAATTCGCGTTCGTAGGAATCGCGCGCCTGGTGCAGGGTGGCGTTGGGCTGCTGAGCCATGCGCGAGCTGGCGCGGAACAGCTCGGGCGGAAGATGCAGCGGCTCGATCTTGTCCTGCGGCACGATGATCATCAGGCGCTCGATCAGATTCCGCAATTCGCGGACGTTCCCCGGCCAGTGATAGCGCAGCATCACGCCGACGGCGGCCTCGCTCAGTTCCTTCGGTTTGCGGCCGTACTCGGCCGCAAATTCGGCCATGAAGTGCCGGGCCAGCACCGGAACGTCCTCCAGGCGTTCGCGCAGCGGCGGAAGATTGAAGGGGATGACGTTGAGGCGGTAGAAAAGATCCTCGCGGAATCGGCCGTGCGCGATTTCTTCTTCAAGGACTTTGTTGGTAGCGGCGATCACGCGCACGTCCACCGAGATCGTTTGATTCGAGCCGACCGGCTCGAATTTCTGTTCTTCCAGCACGCGCAGCACTTTGGACTGCGTGCGCAGGCTCATGTCCGCGATTTCGTCCAGGAACAGCGTGCCGCCGTCGGCCTTCTCGAATTTCCCCACTTTATTTTCCGTCGCGCCGGTGAAGCTGCCCTTGACGTGCCCGAACAATTCGGATTCGATGAGCTCCTCGGGAATGGCGGCGCAATTCACTTCCACGAACGCTTGATCGGCGCGAAGGCTGGCGGCGTGCAGCGAGCGCGCGACGAGTTCCTTGCCCGTGCCGCTTTCTCCGTAGATTAAAACGCGGCCGTGCGTGGGCGCCGTAAGCGTGATCTGCTGCCGCAGCGCGCGCATTGGGACGGAGTCGCCATACAGCTGCGTTTTTCCGCCGAGTTCCTCGCGCAGGCGGCGATTTTCCTGCCCCAGGCGGTGGACTTCGAGGGCGTTCTTGATGACCAGAATAATTTTTTCCAGCGAAAGCGGCTTTTCGATGAAATCAAATGCGCCAAGTTTTGTGGCGCGCACGGCAGTCTCGATGCTGGCGTGGCCGGAGATCATGACCACCATGGGGTCGAAGCCGTTCTTGCGGATGCGCTCGAGCGTTTCCAGTCCGTCGATTCCGTCCAGCCACACGTCGAGCAGCACCAGGTCGATCGAGCGCTGATCGAGCTGCGCGAGGCATTCCTCCCCGGAGGCCACCGAAGCGGTTTCGTAGCCCTCCTCGGAAAGGATGGAGGTGAGCGCTTCGCGTATGCCTTGCTCGTCGTCCACGATGAGAATGGAATTGGGCATGGAGGGCTGGGCTTACACGATCCGTGGAGAGGCGGGCATCGCAGCGACCTCCGTCATGGGCAATTGCAAGATGAATTTAGCGCCGGTCGGATAATTGTCTTCCACGCGGATCGAGCCGTTGTGTTCAGCCATGATGCGGCTGGCGATGGCCAGGCCCAGGCCCGTGCCCCGATCCTTGGTCGAGAAATGCGGCAGGAAAAGCATGTCCTTATCCTGCGGCGAAATGCCGTGGCCGCTGTCGGCGACGATGATTTCGATGGTTTCGCGATCGCTGTTCAGGCGCGTACGCAGCAGCAGCTCCTTCATCGAAGAACCTTCCATGGATTCGGCGGCATTGTCGATCAAGTTGACGATCACGCGGCGCAGCAGTTCGCCATCGGCGCGGATGGCGGGCAGGTCCGGCGCCAAGTCCGTGCGCACCACGATGCCTTCGAGGCGGCCCTCGAACACGGCCAGGGCCTCGGTGACGATTTCGTTGGGCGAGGCGGAAGTGAGCCTCGCGGTGGGGAATCGCGCGAACTGGGAGAATTCTCCGACCAGGGATTCCAGCGCGGAAACTTCGCGCTCGATCAGGCTGGAGCATTCGCCGACCAGGCGCACCAGTTCGGGAGGATCGTTCTTGGAGGGATTGGCGCGGTTGCGTTCGAGGTAGCGCGACAATCGCTGCGAGGAAAGCTGAATGGGCGTCAACGGATTCTTGATTTCGTGCGCGATGCGCTGCGCCACTTCCTGCCAGGCCGCCGCCTTTTGCGCGCGCAGCAGGTCGGTCAAATCGTCCACCACCACCACGTAGCCGCGATTGGATCGCCGCGGGCCGAGCGAGCTGACCGTGACGGCCGCGTGCAGCAGCCGCCCGGAAGCCGCAAATTCCAGCTCCTGCGTGGCGGCGCCCAGGCGAAGCGAGCGGCGCATCAGAATGTGAATGGCGCGCGCGCCCTCCTCGCCCAGCAATTGCGCGAAGGAGACGGCCTGCTTGGAACTTTCGCCGAACATGCGCACCGCGGCGGGGTTGACGCGGCGAATCGCTTCGGTTTCATCGACCGAGATGACGCCGGTGGGAATATTTTCCAGAATCGTTTCCATCAGCGTGCGGCGGCGCTCGAGTTCCTGCACGGCCTGCTGCAGGTTTTGCGTGAAGACGTCGATCTGGCGGCGGCTGTCGCCAAGTTGCTCGGTCATGCGGTTAAACGAGATGACCAGAGTTTCCAGTTCGTCCTTGGCCTGCACGTTGACGCGCGTTTCGTAATTGCCTTCGATGATTTCCTGCGTGGCCTGGGCCAGCGCCTGGATGGGAACTGTCACTTGTTTGGAGAGAAAGAATGCCGCCCATGTGGCCGCGAACATCAAGAGAATGGTGAAGAGCAGCAGCGTTGCCAGCAACTGATTTTTGTACGTGCGCAGGCGCTGTCGCTGCAGGCCGTAGGCCGTGGTCTGGGCGTTGATTTCGTTCAGGCGATCCTGAAAATTGTCGGGCACGTTTCGCCCAGCGAGCAGAAAGCCGTCCGCCGTTTGCGCGCGGCCCGCCAGAAATAATTTTCCGTTGTATTGCCAAAGCTCGGCGCCGCCGGGCGACTGGCGAACTTCGACGGGCAATTCCGGTTGCGCCGCGGGAGCGGAGCCGGCGGGGCGGGGCGGAAATTTGAAATCGGGATTGGCGGCAACCGCGACCGGATGCCCGCCCGGATTCAATTCCCAGGCCAGGTCGGCGCCGCGCTGAAATGTCTGGTCGAAGGCGTGGATCGTGTCCTTCGCGGCTGCCGCGGTCATGGCCGGCGCGACTTCCTTGGCAATTTCCGACATGCGCGCAGCGTCCGCGCGGCTCATCTGATCGACCAGTTCGCGGCTGGATTGCGTGGCGATTTCCAGCGGCCTTGGAAACCAGAGGACGAGGGTTCGATTCAGCAGGGCGTAACTCACAAAAAACAAAAACACGACGGGCAGGAAGGAGACGCCAATCGCACCCAGAACCATTTTCGTCTTGAAGCGCGACCCGGGCTTGTGCGCGACGCGTTCCGCGCCCAGGCGCACCAGGCTGCGGATCAGGATGGAAGTAAAAACCAGAAGGGCGGCGACGATAAACGTGGACAGCGCGTAGAGGATGGCCTGGTCCAGATCGGGCGGCTGGTAGGGAAGCGTCAGCGAGCCCAGAGTGAAGACCGCCGCCAGGAGCAGCACGATGGCCACGCCGCCGACGGCAAGAAACAGGCGCGATCTGCGGCTGGTGCTCACGCCAAGACCTCGGACGAGGATAGAGCGGATGGATTCGTCGCGATCAAGTGCAAAAGAGGCGAATCCGCTGGGAGTAAGCGTGATAGCGGGCATTCGGCGCAGCGTGGAGCGCTCTTGCGGCACCAATTTTTTCCCGTGTTCACGATGAGCGCGTGAAATTCGTTGAGCAGCGGCGGATGCGCGGGCAGCGCCGCCTCAAAGATCGCGCGCACGCCTTCATAGTCCGGCTTGCCGCCGAGAAATCCGTGGCGCCCAAAAATTCGATGCGTGTAGGCGTCCACCACGAATACGGGATGTTCGCCGGCATACAGCAAAATGGAATCCGCGGTTTCAGGCCCGATCCCGTGAACCGACAAAAGTTTTTTGCGCAGCTCGCCGGTCGGCGTTTGAAACATGCGGGCGAGCGAGCCGCCGTACTCGGCATCAAGAAAACGCACGAAGGCCTTCAGCTTTTTCGCTTTTTGGCGGAAATATCCGGAGGGCCGCACCAGCGACGCCAGGCGAGCGGGCGCAACCTTAAGAATTGCCGAAGGGGTCAGCATGTTTGCCGCGCGCAGATTCTCCATTGCTCTTTCGACGTTTGCCCAAGCGGTGCTCTGGGTCAGGATCGCCCCTACAATCACCTCAAACGGCGTTTTGGCCGGCCACCAGTGCATCGGACCCAGCGCGCCGGACATAGCTTCATAGTAACGCATCAGGTCGCCGGATTGGAGTTTGGATAAAGCGGCGGTGTTGTTTTGGCGCGGGCCGGAATCGGCGGGACCATTGGACGTTTTTCGGCGAGTCTTTCCGCGTACGTCGGTCATCTCCACGCAAGATAGCGGGGGCGGTAATCGGAGTCAAGGCGATGTGTTTCACCGTGGAGCATCAATCCGCGGTAGAAACCTGTTCTCTCCGACCGCCACTGCGGCAGGCGAGTATTCGTTCCGCCCACATTTGACCTGTCACGTAAGTTGTTCCGCGTCGGTGCAATCTACCTGTACGGAAGGACAGGTGCCGCGTAGTGTGCTGCATATTGTCCGTTACAGTACGACAGGCAAAAATGGGGCCATAGCCCGCGCAAACGATCTGATACTTTAAGATTTCCGGGAGTGTCCATGCCCCGGGGAGTCCGCGTCGTATGTCGTCCCGGCTAGGCGAAATACTGATCAAGGAAAGTCTGATCACGTCCGACCAGCTCCGTCAGGCCCTGGATCATCAGAAGGCCAACGGAGGAAGGTTGGGAACGTGCCTGATGAAGCTCGGATTCATCAGCGACGATGAAATTACCGGTGTTCTTTCCCGGCAGTACGGCGTTCCATCCATCAATTTGAAGTACTACGAAGTAGACGCGTCCGTCATTAAGCTGATCCCGCAAGACACCGCTATCCGCTACCAGATTGTGCCGCTGTCGCGCGTGGGCTCCACGCTGACGATCGCGATGACCGACCCCACCAACGTCTTCGCCATGGACGACATCAAGTTCATGACCGGATTCAACGTGGAACCGGTCGTGGCCTCGGAGACGGCCATCAGCGAGGCCATCACCAAGTTTTACGGCGAGGCGCACAGCGAGGAAGAACTCAGCAAGGTGATGAAGGATCTGACCGGAGACGAATCCGGGGATCTGGAGCTGGCGGCCGAAGAGCAGGAAATGAACCTGGCCGAGCTGGAGCGCGCGGCCGAGGAAGCGCCCATCATCAAGCTGGTGAACCTGATCCTGACTGACGCGGTCAAGCGCGGCGCGAGCGACATCCACATCGAGCCTTACGAAAAAGAAATCCGCGCGCGTTTCCGCATCGACGGAATTCTGCAGACGGTGATGAACCCGCCGATGAAGCTGCGCGACGCCATCATCAGCCGCGTCAAGATCATGGCCAAGCTGGACATCAGCGAAAAGCGGCTGCCCCAAGACGGCCGCATCATGATCAAGTACCGCAAGGAAGGCAAGATCAAGGACCTGGATTTCCGCGTTTCGACGATCCCCACGCTGTACGGCGAAAAGATAGTGATGCGCCTGCTGGACAAGGAAAACCTGCGCCTGGACATGACCAAGCTCGGGTTCGAGCAGGAATCGCTGACCAAGTTTGAGAAAGCCATTCTGCGTCCCTATGGCATGGTTCTGGTAACCGGCCCTACCGGGTCGGGCAAGACCAACACGCTTTACTCCTCCATCGCGCGCCTGAACACCCCGGAAACGAATATCATGACCGCGGAAGACCCGGTCGAATTCCAGCTCGGCGGCGTGAACCAGGTACAGATGAAGGACCAGATCGGTCTGAATTTTGCGGCCGCTCTGCGCGCTTTCCTGCGGCAAGACCCCAACATCATCCTGGTCGGCGAAATCCGCGACTTTGAAACGGCGGAAATCGCGGTGAAAGCGGCGCTCACCGGCCACCTGGTTTTGTCCACGCTGCACACCAACGATGCTCCATCGACCATCAGCCGCTTGATGAACATGGGCATCGAGCCCTTCCTGGTGGCCACGTCGGTCAACTTGATTTGCGCCCAGCGCCTGGTGCGCAGAATCTGCCAGAACTGCAAGGAACCTCACGCCATGCCCGAGCAGGCCATGCTGGACGCGGGGTTCACCCCGGAGGAGATCAAGACCACGACGGTCTCGATCGGCAAAGGCTGTGGCATCTGCAACAAGACAGGATACAAGGGACGCGTCGGCCTTTATGAAGTCATGGAAATCAACGACGAGCTGCGGGAACTGATTCTAGTGGGTGCATCGGCGTTGGAATTGAAGAAGAAGGCCATCGATCAGGGCATGATCATGCTGCGCCGCAGCGGCTTGATCAAGGTGGCCCTGGGGCTGACAACGATCGAGGAAGTGGTTCGAGAAACCGTGCTGTAGGGAAGGGAAACCAATGTCTGGAATCACGCTGAGCGAATTGCTGAAAAAAATGATCGAGCTGGGCGGCAGCGACCTGCACATCACCACCAACAGCGCGCCCCGCGTGCGCGTGCACGGCAAGCTGAAGCCCATGGACATGGCTCCGCTGACCGCCGCCGACACCAAGGCGCTGGCCTACAGCGTCCTGACCGACGCGCAGAAGCACCGCTTCGAGGAAAACCTGGAACTGGACTTCTCCTTCGGCCTGAAAAATCTGGCGCGCTTCCGCGGCAACCTGTTCCAGCAGCGCGGCGCGGTGGGCGCCGTGTTCCGGACCATTCCGTGGGAGATCAAGAATTTCGACGCGCTCGGGCTCCCCGTTGTGGTGAAGGCTCTGTGCGAAAAGCCGCGCGGGCTGGTGCTGGTCACCGGGCCGACCGGCTCGGGCAAGTCCACGACGCTGGCTGCCATGCTCGACAAGATCAACACCGAACGTGAAGAGCACATGATCACGATCGAGGACCCCATCGAGTTTCTGCACAATCACAAACGCTGCCTGGTGAACCAGCGCGAAGTCCATTCGGACACGCACTCGTTCGCCAACTCGCTGCGCGCCGCCCTGCGCGAGGATCCCGACGTGGTCCTGATCGGCGAAATGCGCGACCTGGAAACCATCGAGTCGGCGCTGCGCATCGCGGAAACCGGCCACTTGACCTTCGCCACGCTGCACACCAACTCCGCGATCTCCACCATCAACAGAATCGTGGACGTCTTCCCGTCCTACCAGCAGCCGCAAATCCGCGCGCAGCTTTCCATGGTGCTGGAGGGAATCCTTTGCCAGTCGCTGTTACCGCGCGTGGACGGGCGCGGGCGCGCCATGGTCATGGAAATCCTTATCCCCACTGCGGCCATCCGCAACCTGATCCGCGAGGACAAGATTCACCAGATTTATTCGGCCATGCAGACAGGCACGGGCACCAGCGGAATGCAGACCTTCAACCAGAGCCTGGCCAACGCCTATTTTGGGAAGTTAATCACTTTGGAAATCGCCATGTCACGTTCGTCCAATCCCGAGGAGTTGCAGGATATGATTAACCGAGGGGTGACCTCGCCTGCTTCCCGCGGGCCTGCACCAGTTCGGCGGTAGTTGAGTGAGCGGGCCGCGTTTGTTGCCCGCGGCAAATATGAGACTGCCCTCCCGCGAAGATTTTAATCCGGGATCGGGCATGGGGACATCTGAGGAGGGATAGAAAGATGCCGGTTTTCACATATCGCGGAACCAACCGAGCCGGGACCACTGTTACCGGCGAGCAAGTGGCCCAGAGCAAGACGGAACTGGTCAATACGCTCAAGCGCCAGCAGATCAACGTCACCAAAATGTCCGAAAAGGGCAAGGAATTCAACCTGCCCACGTTCGGCGGCGGCGTCGATTCCAAGGAGCTCGCCGTCTTCACGCGCCAGTTCTCGGTGATGATCGACGCCGGATTGCCCCTGGTGCAGTGCCTGGAAATCCTCGCCGGGCAGCAGGAAAACAAGGTTTTCCAGAAAGTGCTCACCGGAACGCGCGCCGCTGTCGAAGGCGGATCGACCCTTTCCGCTTCCATGCGGCCGTACGACAAGGTGTTCGACGCCCTGTACGTCAACCTGGTCGAGGCCGGAGAGACCGGGGGTATCCTGGACACCATTCTGCAGCGGCTTTCCTCCTACATTGAAAAGAACGTGAAGCTGAAGCGCGCCGTGAAATCCGCGCTGGTCTATCCGGTGGCCGTGTTGCTGGTCGCCGCCAGCGTTATCGTCCTCCTGTTGTGGAAAGTGGTGCCGATTTTCGCCACGTTGTTCCTGGGCCTTGGAGTTGACCTGCCTCTGCCTACGCGAATCGTGATCGGCCTCAGCAATTTTGTCGGCAGCATTTTCGGATTCCTGATCCTGGTGGCGTTTATCGGAGCGGTGATCGGCCTGAAAGTCTGGTACGGAACCCCCACGGGCAGAATGGCCATAGACCGCACGCTACTGAAGCTCCCGCTCATGGGTATCCTGCTGCGAAAGATCGCGGTCGCTCGGTTTACGCGCACATTGGGAACGCTGATCTCCAGCGGCGTGCCCATCCTCGAAGGCTTGGACATCACGGCGCGCACGGCGGGCAACGCGGTCATCGAAAAAGCGCTGCTGCAAGTTCGCAAAGGGCTGGAACAGGGGCGCAACCTTTCCGATCCGCTGAAGGACACTGACGTATTCCCCGGCATGGTCACGCAGATGATCGGCGTCGGCGAACAGACCGGAGCGATGGACGCCATGCTCCAGAAGATCGCCGATTTCTACGAAGACGAAGTGGACGCCGCGGTCAAGGACCTGCTGTCCGCCCTTGAGCCCATGATGATCGTGTTCCTGGGCGTGGTCGTCGGCGGCATCGTTATTTCCATGTACTTGCCGCTGTTCACCCTGATCGGACAGTTGAGCAGCGCGCACTAGGCCGCAAAATTCTCGCGTTTGGGGGCGGTTCTCGCAGGGCCGCCCCGCAACTCATTCTGGAAACAGCCCGAGCAGGAATTTCAAAATCGGAACGGCCTTCGGCCGACTCGTTCGCCTCGAATGGACTTGACACAAAATGTCGCTGCATGGCTCGGATGGCTGTCGCGCGTCCGATTTTTCCTGATCACGCTGCTGCTTGCGCTGGTCCTGGTTCTGGGAAAGACCAGCCAGCTTGCGGTTTCCACGCGCCTGTTTATTCCGCTGATCATTCTCTGGTACACGCTCGCCATCGTGTACACGATCCTGATGCGCTGGATGCCGGTGGCCTCCTGGCATGGCCCCATGCAGATGGTGTTCGATCTCTTGCTGGTCACCTGCCTGATTTATCTCACCGGGACGCAGGACAGCTACTTCATCTGGCTGTACCCGCTGGCGATCATCGTGGCCAGCATTTTGTTTTCGCGTGAGGCTACGTTTATCGTTGCCGGGCTGAGCTTCGTCCTGCTCGGCGGGCTGACCGAACTGATTTACTACAACATTTTGCCGCGCCTGCAGGTGGAAATTCCCAGCAGCCGGCAGTTGCAGACCTGGATTTTCAGCAACCTGTTTTATTTTCTGGCCGTCGCCTACTTGTCGAGCTTGTTGGCGCAGAGTCTGCGGCGCCAGGGCGCGGAACTGGAAGTGAAGCGCGGGGAATTGCAGGACCTGCAGGCCTTCAACGAAGACATCATCCATTCCATGCGCGGCGGTTTGCTGACAACCGATCTCGAGGGCCACATCCTGCTGCTGAACCGCACCGGCGAGGAGATTACGGGATACAAATTCCGCGACGTGCGCGGCGCGCTGCTTCAGGATTTGTGGCCCGTGTTCTGGCTCCCCGGCGAAGCCACCGCGGACGGAAAACTCCCGCAGCGGCAGGAAATTGAATTTCTCACGCCGGAGGGGCACCAGCGCTTCATCGGAATTTCCGCTTCGCCCTTGCGCACCGGCGAGCGCCGCACCACCGGATACGTGTTCAACTTTCAGGACCTCACCAGCCTGAAACTCCTGGAGCAGGAAGTGGCCACCAAGGAGCGCATGGCGGCGCTGGGCAGGCTGTCGGCGGCCATCGCGCACGAAATCCGCCAGCCGCTCACCGCCATGGCCGGAGCCGTCAAGGAGCTGGGGCGACTGGTGCCGCTGCAGGAGGACGAGCAGCACCTGGTCGGAATCGTCAGCCGCGAATCCGAGCGGCTTAACAAAATCATCACCGAGTTCTTGAATTATTCGCGCGAAAAAACCTATGACTTCTCCGAGGAGGATGTCAGCCGCTTGCTGGACGAGACGCTGACGCTGCTCGAGCGCAACCCGCAGGTGGACGACCGCTACCGGATCGAGCGCACGTTCACCGGCTCGGAAGTCCGGGCGCGCGTGGACCGCAACCGCATCAAGCAGGTGTTCTGGAATCTTTCCGACAACGCCCTGCGCGCCATGCCCAACGGCGGCGTCTTGTCGGTTTCGCTCGAAGTCGTCCCGTTCTGGGTGCGCATCCGCTTCCGCGATACCGGCGCCGGCATCGATCCCAAGCACACCGCGAAAATTTTCGAGCCGCTGCAATCGAATTTCGCCGGCGGCACCGGCCTGGGCCTCGCCATCGTGTACCAGATTGTGCAGGCGCACAGCGGCCGCATCGCGGTAGTCTCCGAAAAAGACCGTGGCGCCGAATTCACGGTGGAATTGCCGCGCGTCGCATGAATTAGTAGGACAGGCTTCAGCCTGTCGCTTTTGAATTTCGAGAGCCGAAAACCGCACAGGCTGAAGCCCGTGCCACCATAAGAATCGCCGGTTAGCGGAAGGAAACAGTTTTTCATGGCCCACATCCTGATCGTCGACGACGAGCGCTCCATCTGCGAGCTGCTGGAGATCACCTTCCGCAAGGAAGGCCATCGCGTCGAAATTGCCATGAACGGGGAACAGGCCCGCCGCAAATTCGAGTCCAGCATTTTCGACATCGTGATCTCCGACATCCGCATGCCGGACACCACGGGCGTCGAGCTGCTGCAATTCTGCAAGGAAATTTCCCCTAACAGCTATTTTCTGCTGATCACCGGACTGCCCACGCTGGAAACCGCCATCGCCGCCATCAATTCCGGCGCCGACCGCTACGTGATCAAGGACCACGAGCTGGTTGACCAGTTGCGCCGCGCCGTCCGCCAGGTGGACGAAACCCTGAAGCTCAAGGACGAAGCCGGATACCTGCGCCGCGAGCTGCGCCGCCTTACCGGCCTCGACAACATCATCGGCCACAGCGCCGGCATGCGCGCCGTCTTCGACATGATCATGACCATCGCGCCGCAATCCAGCCGCGTCCTGATCACCGGCGAAACCGGCACCGGAAAAGAGCTGGTAGCGCGCGCGATCCACGAAAACAGTTCCCGCAGCCTTAAGCCGTTCATCACCATCAACTGCGGAGCATTTCCGGAAACGCTGCTTGAATCGGAGTTGTTCGGCTACGTAAAAGGCGCGTTCACCGGCGCCAACGAAAACCGCGAGGGATTGTTCAAGGCCGCCAACGGAGGCACGCTGTTTCTGGACGAAATCGGAAACATGAGCCAGACCATGCAGGTGAAACTGTTCCGCGTCCTGCAGGAAGGCAAGGTGCGCCCGGTCGGATCAAACGAGGAAACCGACATCGACGTCCGTGTGATCACGGCCACAAACAAAGATCTGGAAAAGGCCATCGCCGCCGGCGAGTTTCGCGAAGATTTGTTCTACCGCCTCAGCGTGATCCCCATTCACTTGCCCGCGCTGCGCGAAAGAAGGGAAGACATCCCGCTTCTGGCGCGTTCCTTCCTCGAGCGTTTCCGCAAAACCATGGAGAAGCCGGTCGAGGGCATAAGCCCCGAAGCCATGACCCTGCTCGAAGCTTACGAGTGGCCCGGCAACGTCCGCGAACTGGAAAATACGATGGAACGTTCGGTGGCGCTCGAAACAGGCCCGATGATCTCCGCCGCCGTCCTCCCCGAAAAAATCCGCAATCCGGGACGCCGCGAAGCTTCGGAAGACGCCGTTTTCGAGAACGGCTCCGCGCACATCCCGGAAGCCGGGATCGATCTGGAAAAGCATATTCAGGATCTGGAGAAGGCTTATATCCTGTCGGCGCTGAAAACCTGCGATGGGGTGGGGACGCGCGCCGCGGAATTACTGAAGATGAGTTACCGCTCGTTCCGGCATTATTCGAAGAAATATAGCATTCGGTAGTTAGAGTGGATTCTGTTTTAAATGCGCTGAAGCAGTGGCTTTGATCGTGAGTTTAAACAAACCCGCCATTCGAAAATTAAACAGGAAGTGTAACTGCCGCAAAGTAGGACAGGCTTCAAGCCTGTCGCTTTTGGCGTGACCTAGCAACCCGAACCCCGACAGGCTGAAGCCTATCCTACTGGCGCGCTGCTTACATGGTTGGGAGGGGCCCAACGGGTGTCACCGCAGCGGATCGCCGCGCCAATCGCCCGCGCAGCAAGGCAATCGTCTGCCCCACGCCATACGCCGCAAGCACCATCATGATCGGATCCATGGGGAACCGGTACCGCAGGGAAGCGTGCGTCAGGTAAAAGACGGCCGGGAAAATCAAAAGGACCATGGCATAGGGAAACGCATCCACACGCCCCGCGCGATACGCGAATAACGCGCCGGCGAACGTAAAAAGCGACAGCAGCACGTTCAGGATCATGAACAGCTTCAGGTAATACGGGCTGTAGGACCAGGAATCGATGGGGCTGTCGCTCACGGCCAGCCAGTTGTTGATGAAGCGGTGGAACGAGAACTGCAACGTATCCAGCGGATGCGTGCGGATGAAGGCGAAGGCCTCCCGCTGCTTTTCGGCCATGTAGGCGATTTCGCCCATGCGCTTGTATTTCAGGGCTTCCTGAAAATTGTCGTTGGGGTGCAGCCAGGGCGTCCAGGAATCGGGCACGTCGGGATTGTTCCCGAGCCACAGTTCCAGGCCGAAGTTCGAGCGCAGGACAATGAATTTGCCGAAGACGCGATAGTTGCGGACGGTCCAGGGCACCAACGCGATCGCGAACACCAGAATCGCGGCCGAGGAAAACTTGATCCACGGCGCACCGTCCCGCCGCGAATTCCACACGACCCATCCCACCAGGAACGGAAGCAGCGACAGGACCGAGGGATTGATCAGCACTCCGGCGGCCCAGAGCGCGCCGTATCCGGCCCACGACCATACCGTCTGCGCCTCATGCATGGAGAGCGTGGCCCAGAAAATCAGCGCCAGGAAAAGCGCCGTCATCGAAGTGTCCCAGATCCAGGTGAGCGGGAAGAACAGGGAAGTCGGCAGAAAGACCCAAAACCAGGAGGCCCACACGGCCACGGCTTCTCCAAAGGATTTTCGAGCGATGCTGTAGATGGGAATGATCGTCAGCGCGGCAAACGCGTAGTTCAGCGTCTGGATAATCATACGCGAAAGGTCGGTGTAGGTTCCCCAGATCTTGAAAATCCCGGCGACGATGTAGGGATAGATCGGAGTGAACCAGACCGTCGGCCCCGAATCGACCATGCGCAGGGGTGAGGAAAATCCCTGCCCCGCTGCGATGGCGCGCGCCACGCGGCCCAGCTCATACCCGTAGGGCAGAAAATCCTTCACCGCCAGCGGAGCGACCTTCCAGGCGTGAACAAGCAGCAACATCCGCGCCGCGAAGGCAAACGCAACTATGAAGACCGGCGATCGGACAAGACGATGGAAAAATTGGACCATGAGAAACGGCGGTTGCTCCTGAAAGATACAGACGCTTTCGAGAACATTCAGTTTATTGGCAGCCCGCCCCTGGCGCAATTGGAACCGCCAATTCCGCCGCCTGCGAATGTCCTTTTAGTTAGCAGGCAGCGCTGAAGTGTCCTGGGGAGAACTCGCCCTTGTTAGCCTTTGTAGCGCCCGTCTTCAGGCGGGCAATTTGGAATCAGGCGCATGACCGCCTGAAGGCGGGCGCGACACTCGGCAAAATCAGGTTCCCACGCAGACTCTGAAGCCGCCGATTTGTGAAACCTTTGCGCGGGCATTTGGCTGCAGCGCTGCACCTTGCCTGAGCGCGAGCATCGCGCGAATGGATTGTCCTCAAGAATCTTCGAACACAAAATCGTCTGTGAGCAAGAGGTGGCAGTTTGTTCCAACCCTCGGCCGAATTGGTCAGTAGCGAGTAACCCCCAAACCAATGAGAATCGTATCCCTGGACGTCCATTTCGGGATGCCAAGTTCTGGCCATTCCGGACGCCAAAGTTTGTCACACTGGAGGCCATTTGAGAGGGACCGGAAGCGAATTGGGGGCGGTTGCGGGCCAATCGAAATACTGTAACTTGTTCGTATTCAAATGCTTGCATGGATTGTGTCGCGAGCGTTACCCACCCCCTCCCCCCTTGGCATGGCAGTTGCTTCTTAGGAGGGCGTTCCCCGGTACGGGACAAAACAGTTTCTGGTTATTACAAAAAGAGGAGCTAAAGACTAATGCGGAATAAACAGAAGGGTTTCTCACTTATCGAATTGCTGATCGTGGTTGCGATCATTTTGATCATCGCGGCCATCGCTATCCCGAACCTGCTGCGTTCGAAGATGGCGGCCAACGAAGCGTCTGCGGTCGGTTCGCTGCGCACGATCAACACGGCTTCGGTGGCGTTCTCCACCACCTACGGCAACTATCCCACACAGCTCTCGGATTTGGCGACGGGTTCCTCAGTGTCCTCGACTTCGGCGGATCTGATTGACACGGTTCTGGCCAGCGGCACCAAGAGCGGCTACACGTTTGCGTATGGCTCGGCGACGCCCTATCAGCAATACTCCCTGACGGCCTCCCCGACCACGGTGAACGTTACCGGTCAGCGCTACTTCTTCACCGACCAGTCCGGTGTGATCCGCGCGAACACGGCGGGCGCTGCAACTTCCGCCAGCACGCCGATCAGCTAAACGGCCCCAATCATTGTGTCCAAGGGGAGGAATCCTGACGGTTCCTCCCCTTTTTCACATACAGACGCAGTCAGAAGTAGAGGTTCGAGGCAAGAAGCAAGGTGCGAGGTGAGTATGTCCGGGCAACAAGTCCAAACGGGTGCAGCAAAGGCGAATCGAAGGAAAGCAGGATTCTCCCTGATCGAACTCCTGATCGTGGTGGCTGTGATCCTGATCATTGCGGCAATCGCCATCCCTAATTTCATCCGCTCGAAAATGATGGCCAATGAAGCGGCAGCGGTGCAGAATTCGCGCAACATCACGACCGCCGAAGTAGTCTATTCCACAACCTACGGCATCGGCTTTTCACCCTCCCTGACGTCGCTGGGAGGCAACTCGGCCGTGGTCGACCAGAATAATGCGGGTTTGATCGATAGCGTTCTGGGAGCCGGCGCCAAGAGTGGATACTCGTTCACCTATAACGTCCTGACGCAGGATGCCCTGGGCCACGTCACCGGCTACTCGTTGAACGCGGACCCGCTGAACGCCAACACGGGAACGCGCCACTTTTATACCGATCAAACTTCCGTGATCCGCGCGAACGAAACCACCACGGCAGGTGCGACGGATCCTGCCATTCAATAATTCCCGGAGACGCTCCGGTGTGTTCCGCCCGAGGTTCCTTCCAAGGGCGCAGGCCTGTTACACTGAGCAAGTGAAATCGAAATCATGCCCCGCGGCCCTGGTTTTTTCAGCCATGGCCGGATTTTTGTTTTCCCTGGCGTCTCCGGTTGTCTCCGCCCAGCAATCCTCGGTCTCCGCGCAGCAGCTCACGCGCCTGCTGGAAGAACATTACCGCCATTTGAAAACGCTGAGAGCGATTTTCTTGGAACGCTACAGCGAAGGCCCGAAACAATCGCGCGTCGAATCCGGCACCGCCTATTTCCGCCGGCCCGGCCAAATGCGCTGGGAATACGAATCGCCGGAAAAGAAATTGTTCCTGGCGGACGGGAAAACGATTTGGTTTTACGTTCCCTACGATCACACCGTCACCAAAGCCCCGGCCCGGGAAAGCACGGACTGGCGCGCCCCGCTCGCCCTGCTAACCGGAAAAGTGGAACTGTCACGATTGTGCAAGACGGTGGACCTGGCCGAGCAGCCGGGCCTGCCCCCGGGGCATTCCGTGCTGCGCTGCCTGCCCAAAAATCAGCCGAAAGCCGCGGGGCGTGAGCACTCGCCCGACGCCGCCACCGATCCCGCCGCGGCGGAGGATTTCACAGAAGTCCTGTTGGAGGTGGATTCGTCGTCCGGAGAGCTTGCGCGGATCGAGATTCGCCAGCCGGGCGGCGTGGAGCTGGAGTACCGGTTCGGAAACTGGCAGACCGATATTCCGCTGTCGCCGGACTTGTTTCGCTTTGAAGTTCCGCGGGGAGTGGCCGTGGTCGATGGAACCGCGCTGGCGCCGCAGTAGCACAGCCACTTTGGCTGTGGGGGTTTGTAGGCCGGAGGGACGGTGCCCGCGGGACTATAATTGCCAAAACCACACAGGCAAGAGTGCCAGTGCTACCGAAACCCGCCCCAAATCGATAGGCAAAAGAGATACTAACTGTTTGACATGCTCGCGCCGAGGGCGCCGAGTTGCAGTCTTTTCCCGATGCTAAACTGATTGTTGGGCTGGGAGAAGAGGCGCGATGACGGGCACGGAATCCACCAGGGCGGAACTAAAACCAAAGGGCAAGAGCACGCCCGAATCGTACTATGCGCGGATCGTTCTGCTCATCACGGCAGTTACCTACCTGGGCACCGTCAAATTCGATTTTGTCGCCGGAGATTACGCGCAGATCCTATCCAACCCCTTCATCAAGGCGTGGCGTTACGCCCCGCAGTATTTTTCCGGAGTGCTATGGCGGCAATTGTTTCCACCGACGCCGGGAGGCACCTATCGTCCACTGATGCTGTTGTGGACGCGTCTGACCTACGCGATTTTTGCGGACCGTTCCCTGGCGTGGCACACCCTCGCGATTGTGCTGCACGTGCTGGCGACCTGGCTGGTGTACCTGCTGATCAGAAAAATGACCGGGAGGTTCACCCTCGCCTGGCTCACGGCGCTGCTTTTCGGCGTGCATCCGGTGCACCATGAAGTGGTGGCCTGGGTGTGGGGAGCCGGAGAATCGTTTTTCGCGATTCTGTTTCTCGCCGCGTTTCTGGCGTACCTGCAGTCGCTGGAAAAATCAAAAGCGATTTGGATGAGCGTTTCCGGCGTCCTGTACGCACTGGGCCTGCTCAGCAATGGGTCGGCGATTGTCCTTCCCGCGCTGGTGTTTGCTCACCAGTGGATTTCCAGCGGTGTAGGAGAGCAAGCGGAACGCAGCGCCTCCGCCGTGCGTTTCCGGCGCGCCTTGCAAACCGCGGCGGTCTACACCCCGGTTGCCGCCGTCTACCTATTCATTCGGTACAAGGTCGCGGCGGGGCAAACCCAGCCCATGGCGATGGCTTCCTTTTCCAAGTGGCTGCTTACGCTTCCGTCGGTGTTGTTGTTCTATGCCAGGAACTGGTTCTTCCCGGCGCGGCTCGCCGCGTTTTACGATCTCTACTATCAATCGCGGGTGAATGTGGGGCACGTGATTTTGCCGGCGCTGATCGTATTGGCGCTGGGCGGGGCGATTTGGGCATCGCGGAAATGGCTCGGCAGCAGGGAAGTTTCGCTGGCGGCCGCCTGGATTGTTGTGCCGCTGCTTCCGGCCCTGGCTTTCGTGCTGTTTCCTCCGGATGAACTGGTGCATGACCGCTATTTTTATGTCCCGAGCATAGGCGCGTCGCTGCTGGTCGCCTTGCTGCTCGAACGTGTGCTGCGCTCTCCGCGGCGGGAGTTTGAGCAGCCGCTTCGGCTGGTGGCGGGCGCACTGGCGCTGGCGCTTGGCCTGGCCGTATGCACGGTTTGGACCTCGCAGTTTTGGAAGAACGATGGCGCTCTTTTCAGCCGCGCCCATGAACTCGCTCCCGCGAATTCCGCCGCTGCCAGCGGGTTGAGCGAAGAGTACATCGACGCCAGGCAGTTCGATCAGGCCGAGGCGCTGCTCCAATCGGCCGGCGAAAATGGCGCCGGCGATTCGCGATACTTGTTGAACCTGGGCCGCGCGCAATACCTGAAGAAACAGTACGACAGCGCGGAGGAAACCATCCGTCATTCGATCGCCGTCGGACCCGATACGGGTGAGCCTTACGTTTACCTCGGCATGATCCAGTTGAAGCAGGACCATCCGCATGACGCGTTGGCCAATTTGCAGCGCGCCGTGGAAATTAATCCCGAGGATGCGCATTTTCACACCAGCTATGGAATCGTCCTGGAGGTGAACGGCGACTGCACCGCCGCCATGTCTCAGTTTGAAGCGGCGCTGGCGCTGAATCCTGGGGACGGACTGACGCAGCGGGAGATGTTCCGCTGCCGCGCCAATGCAACCGCGCCTGCGCCGGCGAGTGCCCCGCCTAAGCCGTGAAGCGCATCGCCTGAAATTTGAGCAGCTTCGCCGGAGCAACGCGCCGCCCGGGATATTCATCTGTGTCTCATGTGGCGGCAATCGAGTATTGAAGATCGAGTGGTACTTGCGTGCTAGTGTTCCAATTCAGGCTCTCCAGCCGGTTTGAAACAGAGCGCGGCGCCATGATTTTGCGCTAACCCAATGCCGGCGCGATCCTTATCGGATCAAAAACCGTAAGGTACGGCCCGGACTCCCCCGCCGGGCGTTTCCGACAGATGGACCGGTGGAGGTGCCTAGCTGCACATGCAAGGGGTTGCACGGCTTCTAGAACCAGAATGGTTGCGGTACACTCACAACATGGCTGAGTTTCAATGCAAAGTCGCCGATTCCACCGGGAGAGTTTACTCCCAAGTTGAGGCGGCGGAATCCATCGAGGAGGCTCGGCAGAAACTGACCGACCGCGGCCTGTTTGTGTACCAGGTGCGGCCGAATTCCGGGATGCTGGGTGAAACATTTGGAACACGCCGCGAGAAGACCGTCGAGGGCAACGATTTTCTGGTCTTCAACCAGCAATTCAACACGCTGATCAAGGCGGGCATTCCGATTCTGCGCGCGCTGGACCTGCTGGCCGAACGCGCCGCGGCCGAAAAGTTGCGGCCCATTCTGGCCGAGGTTCGCCGGCTGGTCCGGGAGGGAAGCCCGCTGTCGGAAGCGCTGGAAAAGCAGGGAGTATTTCCGAAGGTCTACACGGTTTCCGTGCTGGCGGGAGAAAAGAGCGGAAATCTGTCGGGAGTTCTCGATTACTACGTCGCGTATCAGAGAGTCACGACGGGGCTGAAGAAGAAATTAATTTCGACGCTGATTTATCCCGTGATTCTGGTTTGCGCGTCAGTCGCAATCGTGACGTACCTGGTGGGCTCCGTAATTCCCAAGTTCGCGCAGCTCTATAGCGACTTGAATATCAATCTTCCGACGGCCACGCGCATCCTGCTGGCGGTGACGGTCACTTACCGGCCCTACCTGCTGGGCACGGTGGCGCTGATCGTGATCGTTTCCATCGCTTCATACGCCTACTCCCGTTCGGATCAGGGCGGGCTGGCGATGGAGCGCCTGCGCATGCGCCTGCCGTTGATCGGCGACACGCTGACGAAATTTCAATTCGCGCAATTTTGCCGCACCCTCTCCACGCTGCTCACGGGCGGCACGCCCCTGGTGCAGGCCATGGAAACGGCCGGAGGGGCCATCAAGGGCCGCCTGGTTTCCGGCGCCATCGCGCACGGCGCGCAACTGGTGCGCGAAGGGCAATCGCTGCACAACGGACTGGAATCCACCGGCATGGTCCCGGATCTGGCGCTGGACATGATCGAAGTGGGCGAGGCCAGCGGAGCCCTGGCGCCGATGCTGGGAAGCGTCGCCGAATTTTACGAAGACGAAGTGAACAACCAACTGACGAACTTGATCGCACTGGTGGAACCCGCCATCCTGGTTTTCATGGCGGTCCTGATTCTTTTCATTCTGCTGGCGCTGTACCTTCCGATGTTTTCGATGTCCATCGGCGGTCAGGGACAGGGATAAGCAGCCATGAGCACAACCGATCAGAACATAGCCACAATCGCCGATCCGCAAAGCGAACGGGAGAAATCCCGGCGCCTGGCGGAACGCTACCGCTGCCCGTTTGTCGATCTGCTGGAGCAGCGCATCGATCCGGAATTGTTCCGCAGCATTCCCGCCGACCTGATGTTCCGGTTCAACTTCGTGCCCATCGAGGCGCAGAACGGCGCGCTGGTCATCGCCGTCGCCGAACCCAGCCAGGTGTTGCTCAGCGACGAGTTGCCGCTGCTGCTCGGCAAAAAATTAATCCTGAAGGTCGCGACGCCCACGCAGATCGGCGACCTGCTCAAGCGCACCGAGCAGTCCCAGCGCGTGCTCGATCAGGCCACTGAAGCGTTCACCCTCACCGTGGTCGAGGAAGACGACGAGAACGACGCCAACATTTCCGCCGACAGCCTGACGCGCGAATCGGCCGTCAGCCCGGTGGTTCGCCTGGTGGATACGGTGATCTTCACGGCTCTGGAACGCCGCGCCTCCGATATCCACATCGAAGCGCGCGACATCGAAGTTGCCGTCAAGTACCGCATTGACGGAGTCCTGGTTTACGCCATGGCTCCAATCTCCAAGGACTGGCTCTCAACGATCATTTCCCGCATAAAAGTCATGAGCGAGCTGGACATCGCCGAGCGGCGCGTCCCGCAGGACGGCCGCTTCCGCGTGCGCTACAAAGGCCGATTCGTCGACTTTCGCGTATCCATCATGCCCTCCAGCCACGGCGAGGACGCCGTGCTTCGCGTCCTGGACAAGGAAACTCTCTCCGAAAAATTTCACAACCTGAGCCTGGACGTGGTGGGTTTCTCGCAGGAGGAAATGCGCAAGTTCCGCCGCTATATTCGCGAACCCTACGGCATGGTGCTGGTCACGGGGCCGACCGGGTCTGGAAAAACCACGACGCTCTACGCGGCCATCAACGAAATCAAGAGCGACGAGGACAAGATCATCACCATCGAGGATCCGGTCGAGTACCAGGTCCGCGGCATCACCCAGATCCCGGTGAACGAGAAAAAAGGCCTGACCTTCGCTCGCGGATTGCGCTCCATCCTGCGCCACGACCCGGACAAAATCATGGTCGGCGAAATCCGCGACAACGAAACCGCGCAGATTGCCATCCAATCGGCGCTCACCGGACACCTGGTCTTCACCACCGTCCACGCTAACAACGTCACCGACGTCATCGGCCGCTTTATCAACATGGGCGTCGAGCCGTATAATTTCGTGTCCGCGCTGAACTGTATTTTGGCGCAGCGCCTGGTGCGCGTGGTTTGCGTGCATTGCAAGAAGGTCGTACGCTATTCCCCGGAGACACTGCGCGCTTCCGGACTCGACCCCGCGGATTGGGCCAATGTCCAGTTCGTCGAGGGCGCCGGATGCCTGGAATGTTCAGGCACCGGATTCCACGGGCGCAGCGCGATTTCCGAATTGCTGGATTTGTCCGACCACATCCGGGAAATGATCATCAGCCGCCGGCCGACGTCGGAAATCAAGCGCGTGGCGCACTCCGAGGGCATGACATTTCTGCGCGACTCGGCTCTGGCCAAGGTGCGCGAGGGCCTCACGACTCTGAAGGAAATCAACAAGGTGACTTTTATTGAGTAACCGCAACAGCATCCGCCAGGGAATTTATCAGAGCCAGATCGTGCGGCGAATGGCGCGGTGGCTGGACGCCATTCCCCATCCGCTGATTGCCTGTGAAATCGCGGCCGATTACGTGGCCGCGGCGCGCTGGGCGCGCACCGGGCTGGCTCTGGAGGGCTACGCGGTCGAGGCCTTACATCCCGGTTCAATCACGCCGACCGCGGCGGAGTCCAACCTGGTGGACTCGGAAGGCGTCCGCGCGGCGGTCGGACGCGTGTTCTCGCGGCTGCGCGTGAAAGACGAGGAAGTCGCGCTGCTGGTCCCGGACGCCGTCATCCGCGTGTTTGTCCTGCACTTCGACGAATTTCCCCGCAAGAGCGACGAAGCCATTCCCATGCTGCGCTGGCGGCTGAAAAAAAGCGTGCCGTTCGAGGCCGAGGAAACGCTGATCTCCTACATGCGGCAGTCGCCGAAAGAAAATGGCGTGGACATCGTTACGGGCCTGGCGCGCCTGCGCATCGTCCGCGAGTATGAAGCGCTGATGGAGTCGGTGGGCATGTCGCCCGGCGTGGTCATGAGCTCCACGCTGGCGGCGTTGCCGCTGCTTTCCGACGGCAAGCCGGCGTTGCTGGCCCGCGTGGCCGGCGCAACGCTTACCACGGCCATCGTTCGCGAAGGCGTATTGTGCGGCTACCGCTGCATCACGCTGCCGGCGGACGGGCGGCATATCACTCCGCAGGCGCTGCTGGACGAAGTCTATCCCCTGGCGGCCTATTATCAGGACACCTGGAGCGAAGGCATCGCCCAGGTGCATCTGGCCGGACTGGCAGAACGCACCAGGGAATTTATCGAGCCCATGGAAGGCGAGCTGGGCTGTCCGGTGGGGGAGCTGCTGACGGCGGCGTCGGCCGATGGGCTGATCCGCGAGGATGAGCGCCCGCTGGCCGAACGCGGCCTGGAAGCGCTGATCGGCTGGACGATGAATCGCGGAGCGTAACAAATTTGTGCGACAATCTGATCGGGCGCTACGTTGAGATTCGTTTCTCAGTTTGAATTGAAAAT
Source organism: Terriglobia bacterium (assembly GCA_020073375.1). GTDB lineage: Bacteria > Acidobacteriota > Terriglobia > Acidiferrales > UBA7541 > Palsa-360. The sequence goes on from JAIQFG010000015.1 coordinate 25,290, forward strand.
CGGCAAGCGAAAGGGAACTCAGGCTTCATGAAGGTTCGGCTCAATCTTTCCACATCTCCACTGGTCAGCAACCGGCGGTTCACGCTGTGGACCTCCGTGCTCGGAGGAGTGGGCCTGGTCTTCCTGCTGGTGCTTTCGCAACGCGCTTATTCCACCTGGAGCAGCGACAAGTCCTTTCGCGCCAGACAAGGCGCCCTGCAAGGCGAAGTGATGACGCTGGAACGCCAGCGGCAAAGCCTATCGACTTTTTTTGAGGACGCCGACAACGTGAAGCGCCGGCAGCGCGCCGCCTACCTGAACTCTCTCATCCAGCAGCGCGCCTTTCCCTGGATCAAGATTTTCATGGACCTCGAGGAGATTCTCCCCGACGGCGCGCGTGTGGTCAGCATCGAACCCAAGCTGGTCGGCGACGACGTGCAGCTGAAAGTGCTGGTGGGCGCGGCCAGCGACGAAAGCAAATTAAAATTCCTGAAGGCGCTGGAAAAATCCGCGCAATTTTCGCACATCCAGCTGCTGAGCGAGACGCGCCCCGTGCGGCCCGAGCAGTCCGACCGCGTCATGCTTGAGCTGCAGGCGCAGTATTCTGTGATATGACATGAGACCCGCGCTTGAACACCGGAACAAGATTGTCCGCTGGTCGCTGGCCGGAGTGCTGGCGGCGGACCTGATCCTGCTTGGCGTGAACTGGAACATGAGCCGCTCTCCGCACGTGCAGCCCGGGGATATCAACCGCCTGGCCATGGTCGAAAAATCCTACCGGGCGGACAACGCGCGCCTGGAACGATTCCGCGCCGAATTGCCCGCCGACGAAAAACAGTGGGACGATTTTTTCAACACGCATTTCCAACCCGCCGGGCAGGGTTACTCGGCGATCAGCGAGGATTTGGGCAAGCTGTCGCGTTCCTCGGGCCTGCAGTCGGACACCATCACGTTTCGCCAGCACGATCCGGACGCGCGCGGCCTGATGGAGCTGGAAATCTCGACGGCCGTCGAGGGCGATTACGACAGCCTGGTGAAGTTCCTGGACAAGCTCGAGCATTCCGACAATTTTTACGTGCTGGACGGACTGACGCTGTCGTCGAACACCGGTGGCGGGAAACTGCGATTGAACTTGCAGCTGCGCACTTATTTCCGGACCATTTGAGCGGACACGGGTGAAGTGAACGCGAAATTGACATGAAACGGAAAACACAACAGATCGTTCTCGGCGTGCTCTTCGTTGTCCTGCTGGTGGTCGCCTACTACGCGATCCCGCGCAACGAGTCCGCGCCCGGCGCGGCCCCCGCGGCCACGTTCAACGATCGCTTCACTCCGCTCAACGTCGATAATCCCGCGCTGCGCATGGACATTCTGAAGCGCTTTCTGGCCCTGGAATACAAGGGAGGCCACCGCAACATTTTCAGCGCCGCGGCGCCTCCTCCTCCGGCTCCCCCGGTTGCTGTGAAACCGCCGGAACCGGTTCAGCCGGTCACGCCTCCACAGCCGCCTCCGCTCACGGTCGATGCCAAATACTTCGGCTACGTCAGCGACATGAACGGCAGCCACCGCAAGGCGTTCTTCGCCACATCGAATAACGAGGACGTGATCATCGCCGCCGAGGGCGATACGTTCCTTGGGCGTTTCCGCGTGGATCGCCTTACCAGCACCTCGGCCGACGTTGAAGAGGTTACCACCGGGCGCCACACGACCATGGCCCTGGAACAGCCCGGCCCCAACGGCTAGCTCTCATGCATATTTCCCGACCGCCATCGCGCCGCCGCACCCAAGCCGGCTACAGCTTGCTGATGGCCGTGTTTCTGGTCGCCACCGTTTTGATTCTCGCCGCTGTCTCCGCGCCCAATCTTCTGACCCAGGGACGTCGCGAACGCGAAGCTGATATGGTGTGGCGCGGCGAGCAGTATGAGCGCGCCATCGGCCTCTACTACCGCAAGTTCGGTAAATATCCCACCCGGGTCGACGATCTGGTCAAGCAGACTAACGGCGTGCGCTTTCTTCGCCAGGCCTACACCGATCCCATGAACAAGGAAGACGGTTCGTGGAGGTTCATTTACGTTGGCCCGAACGGTCAGCTGATCGGCAGCGTCAACCAGACATTGTTGCAGCAGGCTTCGATTCCGCAATCTCCGGCCGCCGGCAACTTTGTAGCAGGATCAAATGCAGGCCCCAATTCTCTTGCCACAACGTTTGGAGCCGGGGGACAGCCGGGAAACGCTGCCGGGGCGGCTCCCGGTGCGACAACCCCCGCGTCTTCACCGAATCCCATGGACTCGCAGCCGCAGCCTTTGGGCGGCGCAGTGCTCGGCGGAAACATCATTGGCGTCGGCAGCAAGATCAAGCAATCCTCCGTTCGCATGTACCTGGGAGAAGACACCTACGAGAAGTGGGAATTCATCTGGAACCCGACCCAGTTGGGAACTGGAATCCCGTCAGCGACTCCGCTCAATCCGGCCGCGCCAGGAGTGACTCCGGCCCCGGGAACGGTTCCGCCCGGCGGGGCTCCAATAGGAGTAACTCCTCCGCCGGACGGGACGCCTCCGCCTCCGGTGATCCCTCCGGCGACGCAGTAGATCTCGCGCGATTCTTCTCAATCCGCGTCTTCATTCCGCAACGACTATCTTGTTGATTGCTGAGATCGAGGGTTTGGCAGCGCCGGCTTCCCGCCGGCAGTTTTTTCCGCGCCCACAGAAGCAAAACCTGCCGGCGAGACCCCGGCGATACGTCATAGTCCACGCTCGAAAATGTAATGTCAAAGTTGCCGGACGCTCATTCTCGGAGGGAAATTCCAAGCTGAAGATGATCTGCCGCGTTTGGGAGCAGCCTATCGCAGCGAAACGATCGGATGCATCAGATCGCCGGCCGCGCGGCGGTATTTCTCGGTCACCCGGCGAATGTAGTTCTGGGTTTCACGGTAGGGAGGCGCGGCGCCGTAATGGGTGACGCGCTGAGGCCCTGCATTATAGGCGGCGAGCGTCAGCGCCAAGTCGCCGTTGTAGCGCAGCAATAATTCCTTCAGGTAGCGCGTCCCCGCGTCGATATTCTGGGCGGGGTCGAACACATTGGTGACGCCGAAGCGCGCAGCTGTTTCCGGCCGCAATTGCATCAGGCCGCGCGCGGATCTCCAGGAAACCGCGTTGGGATTGAAATTGGATTCGACCGCGATCACGCTGGCGACCAGTTCCGGAGCCACGCCGTGCGCGCGCGCCGAGGCCGCCACGAAATCGGCGTAGGGAACGTCGAGTAATTTTACCTTCACCGGCGAAAATGTGTCTTCCGGATCGATGCGCACCAGCGCGCCGGCGGGAATTTCCAGCGTTCCTCCGGACATGGTCAACCGCACGGAATCGCCAAGTTGTTCGTACCCTGTGATGTGAATGCGCTGGCCGGACTGCAACACGGCGTATTCGGCGCGCGCGTCCGGGGGCAGTGACGCAACCAGAGCCAGGCCGAGCGCAAGCCATCCGCACAATCGTGTTTTATTCGCGCGCCTCAAGAGAACGCCCCCAGCGCGTAGGCTTCAATCGCCGCGGCCACGCCGCCTTCTCCGTTGGTGAGTGTCTCGCGCCAGCCCCGCGATTTCAGTTCCGGCACGCTGTTGCCCATCACCACGGCAAGCCCCGCGTAGTGCAGCATCTCAAGGTCGTTGTGATTATCGCCGATGGCCATGACGTCTTCGCGCGACCATCCCCGCCGCCCCACCCACTCGGCCAGCGTGGAACCTTTCGAGCAGCCAGCAGGAATCACATCCACCATTCCGAAATCGCGATTCTGGTAAATGGTGGCCGCGAGCGAATATTCGGAACGCAGCGGCGACCCGGCGAGCACCGATTCCACGGCCCTGGCCCGCTCCACCGATCCGGTGAACATGATCTGGATCGGATCTTCCGTCAGGCATTTGTACAGCGGAGACATCTGGGAAATGAATTCGCGGTTGCGCGCAAAATAGGGGCCTCGCAGTGGATCTTCCCAGTCGATGCGCTCGAAGATCAACTGGTTTTCGCGCGGCCGGTCAAAGCAGACCGAGGGCATTTCCCGGAATTCGGACGTCATGTCCAGAACGCGCCGCGCCACGCCGCGCGGCAGCAGGCGCACCATCTGCGTTTCTCCGGCACTCGACTTCACCAGCGCCCCGTTATTCACGATCATGGTCAGAGGGCAGGGAAATTGCCGCGCTATGGGCATGGCGAAGTCGTACCGCCGCCCGGTCACCAGCGCGATTTCAATCCCGCGCGCGGAGGCCTCCGCCACGGCCCGCCGGTTGCTCTCGGGCAGCCGGGAATGGTCGTCGAGCAGTGTGCCGTCAATATCCAGCGCTATAAGGCGTACTGGCATCTAGTTATTTTACCGCGACCTGCCTCCCAGCGGCCAGTTTCCTGAAGTACAGGTGATGCTATAGCCTAAACGCGGGCCAGGTTCAGCGGATCGAGGCTTCCGGTCCGGCGGTCGCCACACCTGGTGCCAGGGGTTCAACCCTTGAAACGGATGCTCCGGCAACATGAACAAAACACGTTGGTTAGCTGTTTTTCGTCATTCCGAGCGAAGCGAGGAATCTCTCTTCGATCTGAGTCCAATGCCGGAGGGATTCCTCGCTTCGCTCGGAATAACGCACTTTTCTATGATCCGCGGAATCAGGACCCGGAGCGAAACAGGTGGAACAGCCTCGAGAGGAACGAGGGAGTTTCCGGCGGAGGCACCTGGGCCACCGCGCGCTGTGAGGGGCCGCTCTCATGCCCGCGCGCATCCACCGCGATCACATAGTAGGAGTAGGTTCGCCCGGCTTCCACGGTCATATCCTGAAATTGGGTCTCGATGAGCGGTTTTGGATTCAGCTTCACGGCGACGGGCCCTGGGATGGAATCGCGGAACACGTTATAGCCCGCCACGCTCGGAGCTGGCCCGGGCGTCCAGACAACTGTGACCGAATGCGGTTTGGCATGCGCCTCGATCTGGGCGTCCCGCCGAGAGCCGCCGCACCCGCCCAGAAAACAAACCAGCGCGGCGAACAGAAATCCGCCATGCCGAATGATTGTTGGTCGTCGAGAATCGTTTTTCATGGAAGCGGCAGCGAGGATTATACACGCGCCATGCAGCACAGCCACTCTTTACCCCGAGCCCATTGAGGGGCTGGCTGTGCTACAAAAAACTGGTGGAGGCTACGGGAATCGAACCCGTGTCTGTTCGTTGCGAACGAACTATTCTCCCGCTGAACTAAGCCCCCGGTTTGTGGAAGAGATTTTAGCAGGGCGCGGCGCAGATTCCAAACGCGCCGCGGCAAAAGCATCATGGAAGTTGCGAGGGTTGCGAAAATTTATTGCTGCTGCATGCCGGCGCCGCCCGAGCGCTGCGCCACGACCTTGCGCGCATTGTCGTACAACGCCCGCGCCTGCGGCAGCGATTCCACGGCCTTCTGCAGCTGCGCGTCGTCTTCCAGGTCGACCTTGTAGCCTTCGGTCAGCCCGAACACGGAGATGAACGCTTCCTTCTTGATCTCGCGCTTGATCCATCCGAGATTGTCTGCGATGTCGGTGTCCGTGTACGGAACCTTTTCGCGGTTCAGGTATTTCGTGAAGCTCTTCATCACATTCTCGTCAACCGTAAAGTCCTTGGTCACTTCCGGCTTCGATCCCAGGAAATAGGTGGTAAATCCGCCGACGCCGCCCTGGTAGGCGAAGAACACGTTGCGGCGCAGCAGAGACTCCTGGAACGGATCGAGCTTGGAGGGCTCGACCGGCACGTCCGGCGTGATCCCGCCGCCGCCGGTTACCTGGCGCCCGCTATCGGTCAGCTTCACTTCGGTCGGCGCGGGGTTCTTGTGGTTGTACAGATAGTCGTACAGGGAAGTGTCCTTGTAATCGCGCTGGATCAGCCGCCCGCTCGGCGTGTAGTAACGAGCGGTGGTCAGCGCCAGCCCCGTGTTCTCACTCAGTCCGGACACGGTCTGCACCAGGCCCTTGCCGAAACTCTGTTCGCCCACGACCAGCCCGCGGTCGTGATCCTGAATCGCCCCCGTTACGATTTCCGAAGCCGACGCCGAGCCGCCGTTGACGATCACGACCAGCGGCACGGTCACGCCGCGGTTGCCGCGCACCGCATAGTAGCGCCGCTCCTGCGACGCCCGCCCGTGGTGCGATACGATCAGCTGGTTCTTGTCCAGGAACATGTCGGAAACCGCCACGGCTTCATTCAACAAGCCGCCGGGATTTCCGCGCAGGTCCAGCACCAGCCCGTCGAGCTTGGTGGCATCGAGTTGCTTGAGCGCCTCGGAAAGCTCCGGGTCCGTGGTCTCGTTAAATCCGGAAAGCTTGATGTAGCCGATATCGGGCTTCAGCAAAAACGCAATGTCCACCGAGCGCTTGGGAATTTCATCGCGTGTTACCGTGAAATTCAAATTGTCGTCATACCCCACGCGCTGCATGGTGATGTGGACGACCGTGCCCTTGGGGCCCTTCAGCATGTCGGCGACTTCCGATGTGCTCAGCCCTTCGGCGCTCTTGCCGTCCACGGCAAAAATCTTGTCACCTGGGCGAACCCCGGCGCGGAACGCAGGGGCGCCAGGCATCGGCGCCAGCACGTACGTGAAATTTTCCTTGGGAACGATGGTCATGCCCACGCCGTAATACCGGCCGCGCTGATCTTCGCGCAGGTTGGCGTAGGCCCGAGGATCGAAGAAACTCGAGTGCGGATCGAGCACGCGCAGCATTCCGGGGATCGCGCCCGAATACAGCGCATGATCGGGATCCACCGGCGTGGCGTAGTTTTTCTGGACCACGGAAAGCACGCGCGTGAAGGATTTAACCGAGTCCTCCAGCGTGTTGACGTCCGAGGACGTTGCGCGGACCGAGGGGCCATAAATCCCGCCCAGCACCGCGGAGACGACCAAAACCGTTACGACGAGCAGCGCTCCACGCCTCTCACCCTGCATCTCGTCCTCGCTTTCCCGTGCCATACCACAATTCACGATAGTATAGCACAGAGCCCTGAATTGACACCCCTTGCGGTGTCCACTATGATTCCAGCTGAGCATCAGCCTGAGCACGAGGGCCGGTTCCGGGGATTTTTCCGCCTGAGGGATCGCGGAAACCATCCGCGCGGGAACCAAAAAGGCATAGAGTACTACCCATGTTAAGCTTCCCGCATTTGGTCGTCCTATTCGTCATTGCCCTGGTGATTTTCGGGCCCCAGAAGCTGCCGGAGCTGGCGCGCATGTTGGGCAAGGCGACCGCGGAATTTCGCAAAATGACCAACGATTTCCGCTACGCCCTGGAGGACGAAGTGCGCGAACTGGAGCGCCAGACCCGCATTCGCGAGGAGGAAGCTGCGGCTGCGGCGCGCGCCGCTCAGCCTGCCGCCCTGCCGCCTCCGGTGGCTCCGGAAGGCACCGTGGAACACGGCGGTCCGGCGATGCAGGAACTGGGGCACGTGCTCCCGGAAGCAGCGCCCGCGCCGGCTCCGGAAACCGCTCCAGAAACTCCACAACACGCCGTGACCGCTCCGGACGAGAATCCCTCTGATGGCCACACCGGTGTCTGAGCCCTCCACAACCGCGCCTGAGCAGGAACCGGGCGGCAAGATGTCGTTTTTCGAGCACCTGGTCGATCTGCGCAAGCGCCTGATCAATTCGGCCGCGGCCATCGCCATCGGCGCTTTCATCGGCGTCAGTATCTCGCAAAAAGTGATCGGCTTTATTTCGAGGCCCATGCAGGAGGCCCTGCGCCGCCAGCATCTGGACGACAAGCTGATCTACACCAGTCCTGCCGGACTCATCAACATCATCATCACGTTCGGCATCTACATCGGAGTGGTGCTGGCCGCGCCGTATGTTTTATATCAAGTGTGGCTCTTCATCGCGCCCGGCCTGTACAAGCACGAACGCAAGGCAGTGAGCACGTTTATTTTTTCCTCCTTGTTCCTGTTTCTGGCGGGCATTTCGTTCGGCTATTTCATCATGCTGCCGTACATGCTGGATTTTTTGACCAGCTTTCAGGGCCCGTTCAAACCGCTGATCAGTATCAACGAGTATTTCGATTTTATTTTTATCGTCCTGCTCGGACTGGGCGTGATTTTTGAATTGCCCGTCCTGATTTTCTTCCTGGCGCTGTTCAACATCGTGACGCCGAAATTCCTGTGGAAGAATCTGCGCTATGCCATCCTGATCATCGCGATTATTGCCGCGATCGTCACGCCCACGCCGGACGCCACCACCATGCTGGTGTTTATGGCGCCCATGGTCATCCTCTACTTTGTGGGGATCGGCGTCGCCGCCATGGTCGTCCGCAATAAAGCCAAGCAGGCGGCTGTCGCGAATCAGGGGGCGCGCTGATGCGTTTGCGAAAAGTTCGTGCCGGCCTGGGCGCGACGATCGCCGCGATTTTATTTCTCGCCGCGTGCGGCCATTCCTCTCCGTCCACGGACGCGGCCCAGGGCGCCTCGGCTCCGCCACCTGCGCCCGCCTTTCCGCCCGCGCCTCCCGCCGATACCACCGGGGGATTTGACGGCGCGCGCGCCTACGAGCACGTCAAGCAGCTCGTGGCCATCGGCCCGCACTCGGCCGGCACCGAAGGCATTCGCCGCGCGCAGGCCTACATCATCGGACAACTGAAGAGTTTCGGCTGCGCCGTGGAAGAGCAGGATTTTCACGCCGACACGCCCATCGGGGACGTCGCCATGAAAAACATCGTGGCCAAGGCCCCCTCGACCAGCCCCAACATCGTCATTTATGCCTCGCACTACGATTCCAAGAGGCTTGATAATTTTGTCGGCGCAAATGACGGCGGATCCAGCTCGGGCGTGCTGCTCGAATTGGCGCGGTCGCTCTGCGCCCGCAAAAACGGCGTGGCCGTCTGGCTGATATTTTTCGACGGCGAGGAAGCGTTCAATTTCAATTGGGCGGACCCCGACCACACCTACGGCAGCGGTGAAATGGCCGCGCGCCTATCGCTTTCCGGCGAACTGCACCGCGTGAAGGCCTTGATCCTGGTCGACATGGTCGGCCCCACGAATCCTCTCTACCGCCGCGAATCGAATTCCACCCCGTGGCTCACCGAACTGGTCTGGTCCACGGCGGCGCGCCTCGGTTACGGCAAGATATTCGACAACAGCATGAACGCCATCGAGGACGACCACATCCCATTCCTGCAGCGCGACGTCCCGTCCACCGACATTATCGATTTCGAGAGCCCCGTGATGGAGTACTGGCACAACACCAAGGACACGCTGGACAAGATAGACCCCCGCACCCTGGCCGTCACCGGCCACGTCCTGATCGCCACAGTCCCCGAACTGGAAAAAAAGTTCAAGTAGGACAGGCTTCAGCCTGTCGGTTTTGAATTCCAGTTGAGCAATTATCAAACGGTGAGAAGAGATTTCAGTAGCGCAGCCACTCATTGTCCTGAGTTCGTGCGAAGGGCCGGGTGTAAGGGGTTTTGCGATTCATTGTTTGGAATATGCCGCACCCACACTCTACAGACCCGCACAGCCAGCCCCTCGCAGGGGTTCGGGACAAAGAGTGGCTGTGCTACGCAACCCCGACAGGCTGAAGCCTGTCCTACCAAACACTCCGCTTCACCGAAACCACACCGAGAATCACACTGCAATAAAACCCCCAATTCACCACGAACATGAGCGCGTAACCAAGCGTGGCATCAAACCGGTGCAGCAGCGACGCCTGCATCCAGTTCGCAATCACCACGCCCGGCAGTCCAAACACGCCAGCCCAAATCCCCGGCCCAGAATGCAGTCCATATGTGCGCGCAATAAATGCCAGAGCCACAGTCCAGGCAACCGCCAACCCCAGCGCCGATAGAATAATTTTCATGAAGAAACCCCTCCAGCATATCCGAAAAGATAGCCGCAACCCGATTGTAGGACAGACACTCTTGTCTGTCCGGTTTTGTGCGCACCGGCGAAAATCCAAACCGGACAGGCAAGAGTGTCTATCCCACAGGGCCCCCCATTCCTAATCATCCGTGGTTTTCCTCGGCCTGCCCGCCAACTGTGTTACATTTTTCTGGCGGGCTACAAGTGTAGCCCGCACCCGTTTCATTGGCGGAAATTGCGACCCGAAATGAAAAAAGTCAGTGTGCGAGCGGCAAAAGGGAAGTACGACGTAATTGTGGGCCGGGGCGCGCTCGGTCAACTTCCGCGAGCGACTGCAAAACTCGGGAAGAATAAGGCAGTCTTCGTCATCTCCTCCCCGCGCGTCTGGCGCCATCACGGCTCGCGCATTGAAAGACTCCTGGGCGCTGCGAGACGCAAAACAATTCTGATGAACGACGCCGAAACGGCGAAAAATCTCTCCACCGTCGAGCGCGCCTGCCGCGACCTGGTCCGTGCCGGGGCCGACCGCCGCACTCTGATCGTCGCCGTGGGAGGCGGGGTCGTCGGTGACGTCGCCGGATATGTCGCGGCGAGTTACGCGCGCGGCATCGGCCTGATCCATATCCCCACAACGGTCGTCGCGCAGGTCGATAGCGCGCTCGGCGGAAAAACCGGAGTAAATCTCCCGGAAGGAAAAAACCTAGTCGGCGCATTTTATCCCCCGCAAGCCGTACTGGCCGATCCGGACCTGCTCGCCACACTCCCCCCGCGGGAATTTCGCTCGGGGATTTATGAAATTATCAAATACGGCGTGATCGGCGACGTGAAGCTGTTTGAATTTCTGGAAAAAAAGATGGAGAGCCTGCTGCGCCGCGATCCCGCCGCCCTGCAATTCGCGATCGAGCGCTCGGTCGCTCAAAAAGCGCGCGTCGTTTCCGAGGACGAACATGAATCCGGCCTGCGCGAGATCCTGAACTACGGCCATACGTTCGCCCACGCCCTGGAAAGCGCAACGCGCTACCGCAAATACCTGCACGGCGAGGCCGTGGGCTGGGGCATGATCGCCGCCGCAAAACTCGCCCTCGCGGAGGGTTTGCTATCGGGGCGCGACGCGGAACGCGTGATCCAAATGACCCGTTCGGTCGGCCCGCTTCCGGCGTGGCCTGCCGTAGCGCCCTCGCGCCTGGCCGCCGCCATGCAGGCCGACAAGAAAACGCGCGCCGGCCGCCTGCGTTTTGTCCTGCCCGAACGCATCGGCAAAGTCCGCTGCGGCGTCGAGGTTTCCCCGGAAAATCTTCTGCGCGTTTTGCGCGAGTGCGCCGCCCCGCAATCCGCAATGCGGCGCCGCGCGGGCCGCTCGCAATGACGCAGGCATCCGATCGCGGCCTCCCCGGAACGCGCCCCGAAGGCGTCACTGACGAGCGCGAAGCCGCCGCCCAAGTCCGCGAAATGTTCGGGCGCATCGCGCCGCGGTATGACCTGCTCAATCATCTTTTGTCGCTCGACGTCGATAAAATGTGGCGCCGCCGCGTCGCGAAAAGATTCAGCGTGATCCTGCGTGATCCACAAGCCCGCGTCCTCGACCTGTGCTGCGGCACCGGCGACCTCGCCTTTGCTTTCCGCAAGCAAGCGCCGCGCGGCGCGCAAATCACGGGCTCCGATTTTGTGCCGCAAATGCTGGTCCGAGCCCGCGCCAAGGCCGCGGCCTCCGGCGCGACCGTTGATTTCGTCGAGGCGGATGCCCTGGCGCTGCCGTTCGACGACGCAAGTTTCGATCTGGTCTCCTGCGCGTTCGGGTTTCGCAACCTCGCGAATTACGAGCGCGGCTTGCGCGAAATTCATCGCGTGCTCAAGCCCGGCGGCTCGATCGCGATCCTGGAATTCGCCGAACCTCCCGGGAAAATATTCGGCGCGCTGTACCGCTTCTATTTTCGCGATGTCTTGCCGCGCCTGGGCGGCTGGATTTCCGGCAACACATCCGCCTACTCGTACTTGCCGAGATCGGTGAGCAAATTTCCGTCGCCCGAATTATTGCAGCAGGAATTTCAGCGCGCGGGATTTTTCGGCGTTCAATTCCAGCGCTGGACAGGCGGAATCGTGACAGTGCATACGGGCCGTAAGTAGGACAGGCTTCAGCCTGTCTGGTTTTTGTGGTGGTCACGTCAGCAAACCGAAACCCGACAGGCTGAAGCCTGTCCTACTTTTTCTTCCGTCCTTCGTCGCTCGGAATGAAGGCGTGGTGGGGGACGTTCGAGACGAATCTAATTCTCCAGCCCCAGCAGTCGAATCTTATTCAGCAGCGTCTTGTACGAAACCCCCAATTGCTCCGCCGCGCGCGTCTTATTCCACTTGCAAGCCTTCAGCGCCGATTCAATCTTGAACCGCTCCACGTGATCCACGGCGCGCGTCGCCACTTCCTGCAGCGTGCCTCCCCAATCGAACGAATCGCCCAGCATCCCATCGGGAATGTGCCCGTCGGGAGGCCGCGGCGCGGGCAATTGCAGGTCCGCGGCGTCGATCGCGTCGGTATCCGAAAGAATGGCCGCGCGCTCGATTGTGTTCTGCAACTCTCGCACGTTCCCCGGCCAGCCGTAGCTGCGCAGGGCGGCAGTGGCTGCGGCCGCGAACTTCAAATTCGGCTTGCGAAATTCCCGCCGGAAGCGGTCCAGGAAATGTTCGGCCAGCGTCAGCACGTCGTCGCCGCGCTCGCTCAGCGGAGGGATCGTGATGGGCACCGCGGCGATGCGGAAATACAAATCCTCGCGAAATGTTTTCGCCGCGACGGCTTCGCGCAAGTCCTTGTTCGTGGCCGCCAGGATGCGCACGTCGATATCCACCAGTTGCGTTCCGCCCACGCGCTCGAAGCTTCTTTCCTCGAGCACGCGCAACAGTTTCGCCTGCGTCGGCAAAGGCAACTCCGCGATTTCGTCTAGAAAAATCGTGCCGCGATTGGCGAGTTCCATCTTCCCGACCTTGCGCGAACCCGCCCCGGTGTACGCCCCGCGTTCATGGCCGAACAATTCGTTTTCCACCAGCCCTTCGGGAATCGCCGCGCAGTTCAGCGCCACAAACGGATGCGTGCGCCGCGGAGAAAGATGATGAATGGCGCGCGCGAAAAGTTCCTTGCCCGTGCCGCTTTGTCCCAGCAGCAGCACGGTTGAGTCGGTGGCCGCCACGCGCTGCACCTGGTGCGTGGCCTCCTGCATGGATTTGTGTTCGCCGACAATGCGCGGAAAACCGTAACGCTCGGTGTATTCCTCTCGCAGCAGCAGATTTTCGCGCTGCAATTCCTGCTGCTCGGTGGCCCGCGCCACCAGCAGGTTCAAGTGCTCCAGGTCCACGGGTTTCTGAATGAAGTCGTACGCGCCTTCCTTCATCGCGGTCACGGCCTCTTCCACCGACCCGTACGCGGTGATCAGAATTACGGGAATAGTGGGATCGGCCGCCTTGGTTTCGCGGAGCACGTCCAGGCCCGAGCATCCCGGCAACTTCAAATCCGTGAGCACCAGAAGGTACCGCCGCGCCTTGACCTTGGCCACCGCCGAGGATCCGTCCGGCGCTTCGTCCACCGTGTGCCCGGCGCGCTCCAAAGCCTTGCGCAGCATGGCGCGGAGTTCATGTTTGTCTTCTACAAGAAGAAGAGGTTCCATCAAATTACTTCTACCATGATTTCAGCGCGTGCAGGGCGCGAGCCCGGAATCGTGTGCGGAGTTCGCTATCGGGCGGGTGAGTGAACACTGTGGAATTTTTATTCCAGTCGCGGTTGATTCGAGGGCGAGCCGCATTGGTAGCTCCGGCGTCCCGCCGGCAGTTTTTGATTTTGCCTGAGGATGAATAAACCTGCCGGCGAGCCGCCGGCGCTACAAAAAACGCGCGAAGGTCAGTCGAATTGTTTTCGGATGGCAATCTTGCAGCGGGGACCAGTCGCCTACGGCTGCCGCACCCACCCGGGGTCGCCGCCCGCCTGGCGCAGCGCGTCTTCCAGGTCGGAAAGATCCTGCTTGTCCTTGGCCACATCCGCGGTCTTGACGTCAATGTTTGCCTTGGTGTCGATCAGGTCTTTGTTGGTCAACTGTTCCTTCATCGCAACGTTCGGATCGCTGTAATACTGCTGCTGTTTCAAGTTGTATTCGCGCTGCAGGATGTCGAGTTCCTTGGAATCTGCCGCGAGCAGTTTGTTCGCATCGGCGAACACCTTGCGCCAGTAGGCTTCGTCCTTCACCACCGGTTTCCCGGCTTCCGTGGTTGTGGTTTCACCCGCGGCGGGTTTGGCCTGATCGGGGGCCTGCGCGGGCGCCGGTTCCTGCCCGACGACATTTACGGTTCCGTTGATGCTCCCCAGATTGTCGTTGTCGATGACCATCTTGGGTTTCGGCGCGGTCTTCTTCTGGGCCTGCGCCTTGCGGGCGGCGTCGGCGACGCTGTCCTGGGGAGTGCGCGCGTTCATGGCCGCGGAGGAACACAGCAGTGCGCTGGCCAGCCCTGCGAAAACAAATGTCTTTGTATTCATAGTCTTTCGCCGCCTTTCGGAGAGATTTCGGCGGAACATTATCCCAACGACACTATTTTAGATGCGCGCATCGGCCGAATCAATGACCCTGACGGCTTCGCGTACAAAGGGTAACCATACGATGAACTCAGCCCCCCCCTCGGACTGGTTGCGCGCTTCGATCGTGCCCCCGTGCTGCACCAGGATCTTTTGCACCACCGCGAGTCCGAGCCCGGTGCCGTTGGTTTTGGTGGTGTAAAACGGCACGAAAATCTTGCTCATGGCCTCCGGCGGAATCCCCGGACCATTATCGGAAATGGATATTCGCTGCCCCTGCTGCATCGTTCCGGAGTGGTCGATATCGCCGCGAATGATCACGCGGCCTCCAGCGGGATTTTCGGAAACGGCCTCGGCGGCGTTGCGCGCAAGGTTCAACAGGGCCTGATACAAAAGTGCATCGTCCCCAGACACTTGTGCGAACGCTCCCATGGCCGTGATTGGAATCCCCGGCACAGTCTCTTCGACCTCCACGCGAATCCGGTCAATCATGGGCCTCAGGTCGACCTGTTCGTCGGCCAGTTGCAGCGGGCGGGCGAATTTCAGGAACTCGGTGACGACGTGCGTCAGCGCGCGCGTCTGCTGCAGGATTTTATCGCCGTGCTCGCGCAATTCCGTGCCGGATTCGGCCTCGCTGCGAATCATCTGCGCATATCCGGAAATCGTGGCCAGCGCGTTCTTGAATTCGTGCGCGATGCCGGCGGAAAGCTCGCCGAGCGCGGCCAGATTTTCCTTCATCTGAATCTGTTTTTGCAGCGCGGCAAGCTCGGTGAGGTCGCTGAGCAGGCAAATCGCTCCGGTAACTTCGGTGTCGTTGCCCAGGATCGGCGAAATCGTCACGCCCAGTTGCCGCAATTCGTGCGACGGCGTGATGTATTCCACTTCCTCGCGCCGGAACGTCCGCCCTTGCGCCAGGCACGCGGCGATCAGTTGCGTCAGGCCCGAATCGGCGCCCAGCACTTCGTTGTAGCGCCGGTACGCCAGCGCTTTCACGCCCAGCGCAAGTTCGGCGGCGGGATTCGCGCTGGTCACCAAGCCAGAGTCGTTCACCAGGAGCAGGCCCGCGGGCATGTTGCGCGTGACGGCTTCGCTGAGCCGTTCGGTTTGCTTGGCGCGCTCGCGCTCGGCCTTGTGCAGGGCTTCGAGCTCTTTTTCCTGTTCCTTTAATTTCTGGATCACCGCCTGCATCGACGCGGTCACGAACGCGGTGGGATTGTCGGTGCGCGGTGTGGATGCGGCAAGCGCATCGCCGCCCTTGGAGCCGCCGCGAAACATCCGTCGCGCCGCGAGCACCGCCAGGACACCCGCGGCAAGGATGATCGCGAACAATACGCCGGACAAGATCCCGAGCATCCCCAGTCCGGGTGCGGCCGACGCGGCTAGAATCATGATTTCCACGATTTATTTCACCGCCAGTAGCGATTGATACCAATGAAGCGCGGGCGTCCCGAAGAACAACACCAGCAGGGCTCCCGCTCCCAGAAATGTACCAAACGGCAGTTCGTAATCGCGCCCCTTTTTCGTGAGCGAGATCAAAAGGATACCGATGACGCTGCCTAGCAGCGACCCCGCCAGCACCGTCATCATCGTCCGCTTCAATCCCAGGAATGCGCCCACCGCCGCCATCATTTTCACGTCGCCCAGGCCCATGCCTTCGCGCCCGCGCAGCCGGAAATATCCCTCGGCCACAAGCCACAGCAATCCGCTTCCGGCGAGCGCCCCCAGGCAGCCATCCGCAAACGACAACGCCCTGTCCGGCGGAGGAAATTCAAACCAGCGGTTCGCCAGCCACAGCGCGGTGCCGTCGAACGGCTTGGTGATCAGGGTGAACAGCAACCCGGCGCCGAATCCGAATAAATTCACTTCGTCCGGCAGAATGCGCTCGCGCACGTCCGTAATGGTCAGCACCACAAGCAGCGCGGAAAACACCTGCCACTTCAGCGCATCCACCGTAACGCCGAATACGAAATAGCACGCCAGAAACAGCAGCCCGGTGAGCAACTCCACAGCGGGGTACATGCCGGAAATTTTCGTTTTGCAGTTGCGGCATTTCCCGCGCAGGATCAGCCAGCTCAGCACCGGAATATTGTCGTAAGGGGCGATCCCCTTGCCGCATTTCGGGCAACTCGACGCGGGCATAACGATCGATTTATCCGCGGGAATGCGCAGAATGCAGACATTCAGGAAACTTCCGATGACCAAGCCGAGCAAAAACACGCCAAGAGGGATCACCTGTTGAATGTGCCATAGACGAAACGATGGAACAATGCTCGCCGTGCCGCAGATGAAGCAATCAAGCAACAGCCGGCATAGGTTCGCCGTTGTAGGACAGACACTCTTGTCTGTCCGGTCTTACGCGCGCCAACGAAAATCTAAACCGGACAGACAAGAGTGTCTGTCCTACTGAAACCCGCTCGCACTCGGTGGATGTCATTTGCCAACACCACGTTGGTTTGACACCCCTCCCCCCGCCTCTTATATTGAAAATCTACACAATATGCCCTGGCTGGAACAAAAAATTCGCCACTACGAACACGCCCGGTGGACCGTGGACGACAACCGCCGCGTGTTCCCCTTCGCCTGGGGCCTGGAGCACATCGGCGGCAGCGCCGACGAACCCGACCCGCGCGGATTCCTCAACGCCTGGGTCGACCACACGCTGGCGCACAGCGACGAATGGTTTGCCACCACGCCCGTCGACGATTACGTCCTGCACCCCTCGGAAAACGGCGGCTCCGGCGGCCGCGTGCTTACCTTCACCAGCCAGATCGTTTCTCCATGGCCAAAAAATAATCTGGTCCACGCGCGATTTTTCCGCGCTCGCGCAACGGGCCCTGCCGTGGTCCTGCTGCCAAACTGGAATGCGAAGTGGGAGGGCCAGGTCAATCTCTGCCGCTGGCTGAACAAGCTGGGCATTTCCGTCCTGCGCCTTTCGCTGCCGTATCACGATCGCCGCGTCGCCCCCGGACACGAGCGCGCCGATCAGCTGGTGGGCTCGAACGTCGGCCTCACGCTGCAGGCCACGCGCCAGGCCATCACGGATACGCGCCGCTGCCTGCGCTGGCTGGAGCAACAGGGATACACGCGCCTGGGCTTGGTGGGCACCAGCATCGGCTCCGCCGTCGGCTCGATCACCATGGCTCACGATACAGCGGTGCGCGCCGGAGGTTTTCTCCACGTCTCCACGTATTTTTCCGACGCCGTGCGCACCGGCATGACCACCATGCATGTCTGGGAAGGCCTGCGGTCCAATGTCACCGAAGACGAATTGCGCCGCTGGTGGACCCCTATCAGCCCCGTCCCGTACATGGACCGCCTGCGCCATTCCGGACAGCGCCTGCTGATGATCAGCGGCCGCTACGACCCGACTTTCTGGTTTGAATTCACCGACGAAATGTTTCGCGCGCTGCGGAAGAAAGGCGTGCGCCTCGAGACGCTGGTCCTCCCCTGCGGACACTACTCGCTGGAGTTGGCGCCGTTTGCGTTCCCCGCCGGATTAAAGTTGGGATTATTTTTGTTTGAAGCGCTTGGGTAGCACAGCCACTCTTGGCTTTGGGATTTTGTAGCCTGTTCGTGCGTCACCGGGCCGAATTCAATCGCAAACATCACACAGGCAGGAGTGCCTGTGCTACTCATGGGTTTCCGCCGGCCGTCGGGTTGCGGCTTATGCTGAAGAACCTTTTTCCGTCTTATTCTCCAAAATTCGCCGGTATTTCTCCGCCAGCGCCTTGGGTTTCCCGTTGCTCCCGCAGACCACGTGAATCGTCTCGCCCTCGGCCAGCAACTCGCCCGTTCCATCGCGCAGAATTTCATACCCGAAATGAATCGTCCGCCGCTTCACCACAACCACGCGCGTGCGCACGCGCAGCAGATCGTCGTAATGTGCAGGCCGCCGGTACCGGCACTTTGATTCGGCCACCACGATCATGCTGTCGTCCTCGATCTCCATCCGCCGGTAATCGATCCCCAGATTGCGCATGTACTCCACGCGCCCAACCTCGAAATAAATGTAGTAATTGCCGTAGTAAACCACGCCCATCTTGTCAGTTTCGGCGTACCGCACGCGGACCAGTGTGTCGAATGTTTGGTTCATCGGGAAGGGAATTGTAACAGAACGTTTGCAGGCGCAGCAGTGCCGTCCATTGCCGAATGCTGCGGCATATCAGGAAAGGCGTGTCCCGCGATGTCTTCGTAGCGCCGGCGTCCCGCCGGCAGGTTTTACTGGCCCATGCAAAAAAAATAAAATGCCGGCGAGACGCCGGCGCTACCAAAACCGGGAATCTCGACGACGTTGCCGTTCCCTCACGTCAATTTCCGAAAATCAGATTCCGCGCGCCCAAAATGGGGCGGCGTCCGCGATGGTTTTCCGCCCCCGCGCTGCAATCCGCCGGCGTCGCCTATTTCGCTTTCCACCGCGGCGCGCGCTTCTCCAGAAACGCCGCCAGCCCTTCGCGAAAATCCTCGGTCGACCGCATCTGAGCGCTTTCCGCGATGGCCAGCTCCAGCTCCCGGTCCAGCTCCGGCGCGGCCGAATCGCGCAGAAGTTTTTTGGTCTTGAACAGGCTCACCGGACTCGACGCAAGCAAATCCTTCGCCACCCGGTGCGCCGCATCCATCAGCCCGGCCGCGGGCGCGATTTCGTTCACCAATCCCAGGCTCAGGGCTTCGGCGGCATCGATGATTTTTCCGGAAAGCAGCAGATCGCGCGCGCGTTTCTCCCCAATCTGCCGAGTCAAAAATACGGACACGATGGCCGGAATAAATCCGATGCGCACTTCCGGGTATCCGAATTTCGCCTCCGGCGCGGCAATCGTGAAATCGCACAGCGTCGCCAGGCCGCATCCCCCCGCCACCGCCGCACCGTTCACCGCGGCAATCGTGGGCTTCGGAAAACTCCAGATCCGCCGGTACAGCCGCGCCGTGCGCCGCGAATCCTCCAGATGCTCGGTCGGCGACTGCGTCGCGAGCGCCTTCAGCGCATCGAGATCCATCCCCGCGCAAAACGCCTTGCCCGCTCCGGTCAATATCACCACCCGCGCCGGGTTCGCCTCAGCCTCAGCGAACGCGCCCAGCAAATCCCCGATCATCGCGGCGGAAATGGCGTTGCGCTTCTCCGGCCGGTTCAGCGTAATGGTCGCGATCTCGCCCGCAAATTCGAGTTGGAGTGTGGATGGCATCTCAAGTAGGACAGGCTTCAGCCTGTCTGCTTTATTTGCTTGGCGCAAGACTAAATTCAAAAGCGACAGGCTGGTGCCTGTCCTACTGCAACCGCTCCTTCGGCCCCTGCGCGTACTTCGCGCGAATCTCCTCGGTCATGGCCACGGCCGCGCCGAGCGATTCCATACGAATCCCCGCATCCACGCCAAGCGCGGTGAGCGCCGATACGATCGTCTCGGTCGCAATATTCCCGGTCAACGCGTCTCCCGCAAACGGGCATCCGCCAAGCCCGGTTAGCGCGCCGTCAAACCGCCGGCACCCGGCCTGATATGCCGCCAGAATTTTTTCGGCAGCCCCCGCCGGATGGCTGTGCAGGTGGACGCCAATCTCCACGCCGGCAACGGCCTGTTTCACCGCACTATACACCTCGCCCACCTGCTCGGGCGTTGCGTTCCCCACCGTATCGGCCAGCGAAACCGTCCGCACGCCGATATCCTTCAACCACACCAGCGTATCCTCGACAATTTCCGGTCCCCACGGTTCCTCGTACGGATTTCCAAAAGCCATCGAAATATAAATCACTAATCCGTGCCCGGACGCCTTCGTGGCCTTCCGCAATTCCTCCACCATATTGCGCGATTCGCCGCGAGACATGTTGGCATTGGCGCGCCGGAAATACGCGGAAATGGAATACGGATAACCGATCGTGGTCACCCCCGGCGTCGCCAGCGCCCGCTGCATTCCTTGCTCGTTCACCACGATCCCGATGATTTCCGGTGGGACGGCATCCGCGGGAAGCCCGGCCATGAATCCGCGCATCACCTCTTCGCTGTCGGCCATCTGCTTCACATGTTTCGGCGAAACGAAGCTGACGGCGTCGATGTGCTTGAATCCCGCTGCCGCCAAATTCAAGAGGTATTGGATCTTCAATTCCGTCGGAATAATTTCCGGAAGTCCTTGCCACGCGTCGCGCGGGCATTCGATTAGCGTTACGTCCTCTGGCAAATGAGATCCTTTTTAGTCGAGAGTTGACAGTTGAGAGTTGAGAGTCAAGAACAGACTCGATGAACAGAAAGTTTCGATACCTCCAAAAATCACGCTGGGCTGACAACTTTTTTCCGCAAGCTGTGAAGCATCTTAGCGACTTCGTCGGCCTCAGCCAAGACAGGTTTCGCCTCGACGGTGGAAAGATACTGCAGGTCACGACTCACCATTAGCAGGTACTCCGTCTCCGCTAAAGAGCCCTCCGCTATGTTGAGGAAGCGGGCATATTCAATCCTTGTTTGCCTCTTCGAGCCTTCAGCTATGTTAGTTGGAACCGAAAGTGCGGCACGCCGAAGCTGCGATGTCAGGCCGTACCGCTCCTCGGAAGGGAAACCTTTCGTTAACCGATAGACCTGCAGAACAAGGGCATGGCTTCTTTGCCACACCCGAAGTTCAGTGAATCGCTGCATCGAGACCTCAATTTGCCGCCGCTGACCGGTTTTGCTCTCGACTCTTAACTCTCGACTCTCAACCTCTTCCTATGTTTGCAGAACGCCTGTTTTGAATTCTCTTACGAACGGATTCAGCGCTGCCGATTCCAGCGCCCACATTAGCGCTTCGCGCGTTTGCGCCGGATCGATGATCGCATCCACCCAAAGCCGAGCCGCCGCATAACGCGGGTCGGTCTGGTGTTCATAGGTGGCGCGTGTCGTCTCGTACAACTCTTTCCGTTCCGCGTCGGAAAGTTTCTTGCCGGAGCGCTCCAGCTGCTTGATCTTGATCTCAACCAGCGTGGACGCGGCCGCGTCGCCGCTCATCACCGCGAAGCGCGCCGTGGGCCACGCAAACAGAAATCGCGGGTCGTATGCTTTGCCGCACATGGCATAGTTTCCCGCGCCGAAACTCCCGCCGCAGATCACCGAAATTTTTGGCACCACGCTGTTTGATACCGCATTCACCATTTTGGCCCCGGCGCGAATAATGCCGCTCCACTCCGCTTCCTTGCCCACCATGAAACCGTTGACGTCATGCAGAAAAATCAGCGGCACCAGATTCTGATTGCAGTCCATAATGAAGCGCGCGGCCTTTTCCGCCGACTCGGTATAAATCACGCCGCCAAACTCGATGCGGCGCTCTCCGGTGGCCGCGTCGATCGTCGGCACGTGCTTCTTGTTGTTGGCGACGATCCCCACGGCCCAGCCGCCGATGCGCGCGTAGCCGCACAGTACTGTCTTGCCGTATTCCGCGCGGTACTCCTCGAATTTGCTCGCGTCCACGATGCGCGCGATGATTTCGTGCATGTCGTATTGCTTGGCCGGGTCGGAAGAAAATATCCCGTAAATATCCTCCGGAGGGAACGCCGGATGCTCCGACTCCTTGTAATCGAATCGCGCAGGCGCGGGATGTCCCATCTTGTCGACCAGCGCCCGAATGCGTTCCAGGCACGCTTCGTCGTCCGGTTCGCGAAAGTCCACCGTGCCGCTGATTTCCGCGTGCATTTTCGCGCCGCCCAGCTCTTCGGCCGAAACTTTCTGCCCGATCGCCGCCTGCACCAGCGCCGGCCCCGCCAGAAACAACCCGGAACCTTCGGTCATCAGAATTTTGTCGCACATCACCGGCAGATACGCGCCGCCCGCCACGCACATTCCCATAATCGCGGTGATTTGCGGAATGCCCATCGCGCTCATGACGGCGTTATTGCGAAACACGCGCCCGAAATCGTCTGTGTCCGGAAACACGTCCTCCTGCAGCGGCAAAAACACGCCCGCCGAATCCACCAGGTAAATCGTGGGAATATGATTGTCGATGGAAATATTCTGAGCGCGAATGACTTTTTTCGCCGTAAGAGGGAAGAACGCCCCGGCCTTCACCGTGGCGTCGTTGGCGATGATCATCACCAACCGCCCGCAGATTCTTGCCAGCCCCGTAATCGTTCCCGCCGCCGGGGCGCCGCCCCATTCCTCGTACATTTCGTGCGCGGCGTAAACTCCCAGCTCAAAAAAAGAAGTGTGCGGGTCGATCAGCTTTGCGATGCGTTCGCGCGCGGTCAGGCGGCCTTTCTTGTGCTGCGATTCGATGGCTTTCGCGCCGCCGCCCTGGTGGATTTCGGTTTCCTGGTTCTTAATCTCCGCGACCAGATCGATCATGCGGCGCGTGTTCTTCTCAAAATCCGGCGAGTTGCGTTTGATCCTGGTTTCGAGAGCGGAACTCGTCAAGTGCGGCTCCTGATTTTAGGAAAATTCATTTCGTGCCAAGCCGTAAAACGGCGAAGCGACAGTATAAGCTGAATCCTGGCGGTTGTGCATTGCGAGTCGAGGAATGTGCAGCGAGGATGAGCGGACCGATTCTCCTCTCTGATATCGCGCTCGGTTGAGCGCGGTTCTACCTGGCCTTCGACAGAGCGACAACGACTAAAATGAAGACACTCGTACCAAGCGCGAGACTGAGAATCCCGACCCCTGATGTAATGCACCGATGATACCAAAGCGGCTCGCGATCGCGCTTTGTGACGTAAGACACCTGCCATAATTGGTCCAGGTATTTACCAACCAGCCCGACACGTATGATGGCCAGGCCAAAGAAAATAAGGATTATGGACAGGCCAAGCATGCCCAGATTGAATCTCAACCCTGCAGACTCGAAGATCCGAACGGCCACAATCAATCGTCCGTATATGCCCACGGGCACACAATAGCTCAATCTATATGCCCGTCAAATTGGAATGTGTCAGGTGCTACCGAACCACAACTTGGGCCAGTTTGAACCGTTGCTGCAATTCGCGGAAACCGCATCCGCAACTTATCGTATAGTCTTTGAAGATTCCAGGAAGCCTTATCCACGCTTCCCGCGTCTCATACGGGGTGGGGAATCGCGAAGGAGAACAGGAATGACGTCCGCCTTTTTCAGCCGCTTGCTGTTCATGGGTCTTTCGGCCGCCGTCGCGGCCGTGTCCGTGTCCGGACAAACCACCGAAAAGAAAGCGCCGCCGAAACTAACGCCCGCGAAGACCGCATCGTCCGCCACTGCGCCCATGGAGGGCCTGCCCACGCTAAAATTTGAAAAGTACACGCTGCCCAACGGCCTGGTCGTCATCCTTTCCGAGGACCACCGCCTCCCGCTCGTCTCGACAAACATCTGGTATCACGTCGGCCCGGCGAACGAACTCCCCGGCCGCACTGGTTTCGCGCACCTGTTCGAGCACATGATGTTTGAGGGTTCCAAGCACATTCCCGGCAACGATCATTTCAAGTACCTGGAAGCGGCCGGCGCATCCGACATCAATGGCACCACCGATTTCGACCGCACGAATTATTTCGAGACGCTTCCCTCGAACCAGCTGGAACTCGCCCTGTGGCTCGAGTCCGACCGCATGGGTTATCTGCCGGACAAGCTCGATCAGGCCAGCCTGACCAATCAGCAGGACGTGGTGCGCAACGAACGCCGCCAGAGCATCGAGAACAGTCCCTACGGCATCGTCGAGGAATCCGTTTTCCACGAGCTCTATCCCAAGGGCCATCCCTATTACGCCGACGTGATGGGCTCGCATTCCGACATCCAGGCCGCGAAACTCGAGGACGTGCGCAATTTCTTCAAGCTCTACTACGCGCCGAATAACGCCAGCCTCACGATTGTCGGCGATTTCGATCCGGCGCAGGCGAAAAAACTCGTCGAAAAATATTTCGGCCCGCTCAAGCGTGGCGCTCCCGTTCCGAAAATCGCCGCTGTCACGCCACCCATCACCGCCGAGCGCCGCAAGGTGGTCCACGACCAGGTGGAGTTGCCGCGCGTGTACATGGCCTGGCTGACCTCTCCCATTTTCAAGCCCGGCGACGCCGATGCGGATCTTGCCTCCGATATTCTGGGCGGCGGCAAATCCAGCCGCCTGTACAAAAAGCTCGTCTATGAAAAGCAGATCGCGCTGGACGTCAGCGCTTCGCAAAATTCGCTGATCCTCGGCTCGATGTTTGAAATCGTGGTCACCGCCCGCCCCGGCCACTCCGCGGACGAAATGGAAAAAGCGATCGACGAAGAGTTGGCAGCTTTCCGCAAAGACGGCCCCACCCCGGCGGAACTGGAACGCGCGCGCAACGGCGTCGAGACGCGCATGATCCAGGGCCTGGAACGCCTCGGCGGCTTCGGCGGCGTCGCCGACCGTCTGAATGAATACAACCACTACCTCGGAAACCCCGGCTACTTCGCCGAAGATGTCGCGCGCTACCAGAAGGCGTCGATCGCCTCGATTCGCGCCTTCGCGCAAGAGCAGTTGAAGCCCACGGCACGCGTTATCGTTTATGGAATTCCCGGCAAGCCGGACCTGGGCCCCGACGTGCCCACTCCGAAGACTTTGGCAAAAGGGAATCGCACCGGCGGGGAAGCAGTGAACGTGGACGCGCCCTGGCGGGAAAACGCGCCGCAACCCGGCCCGCTGCGCACCGCGAATCTTCCTGTCCCTGAAATTTTCAAACTTTCGAACGGCTTGACCGTGATGTACAACTATCGCCCCAACCTGCCCGTCGTGGCCGCGAATCTTGTTTTCCAGACCGGAAGCTCCGCGAACCCGGTAAACAAACCCGGCCTTGCCAGCTTCACTGCGAACATGCTGCAGCAGGGAACCGCGACGCGCAACGCCACGCAAATCGCCGACGAAGCTGCGCTCCTGGGCACGGCTCTTTCTTCAGGCTCCAGCATGGACGGCTCGAACGTAGGAATCAGCTCGCTCACCAAAAACTTTTCCGGCGCGCTCGATCTGATGGCCGACGTCGTCCTGCATCCCACGTTTCCCCCCGACGAAATCGAGCGCCGCCGCGCTTCTCGGCTCGCGGCCTTTGCCGACGATCGCAGCGATCCCAACGTCCTCGTCGTTCGCACGGGAGTCGCCGCGCTGTTCGGCCCCGGCTCGCCGTTCGGCTACGACAATTCCGGCAACGAAGCCTCGATCAAGGCGATGACGCGGGATGACTTGGTGAATTTCTGGAAGACGAACTACGTCCCGAACAACGCGGCGCTGGTCGTGGCCGGAGATATTCCCGTCGATCAACTCAAGACTTTGGCGGAGAGCAAATTTTCCGCCTGGAAGCCGGGCGAGATTCCGCCGTCCTCGAACGGCGACATCCAGCCCACCAAGGCAAAAATCGTGATCGTCGACCGCCCCGGCGCGCAGCAGACCATGGTGCGCTTGGAACAGATGGCCGTCGCGCGCAACACGCCCGATTATCCTGCCATGGAAGTGATGAACTCCGAGCTCGGCGGCCTGTTTTCCAGCCGCATCAATCTGAATTTGCGCGAGGAGCACGGCTACACCTACGGCGCAAGCTCGTTCTTCATCTATCGGCGTTCGCTCGGATATTTTCTGACCGGCGGCGGCATCCGCACCGACGCGACCGGTCCCGCGGTCTCCGAAATTTTGAAGGAACTTCACCGCATGATGGACACGGCGATGACCCCCTCGGAACTCAGCCTGGCCAAGGATTCGCAGTCGCGTTCCTTGCCCGGCATGTTTGAATCCAGTTTCGGCGCGGCCGGCGCGCTTTCCGAAATCTACATGTACAACCTGCCATCCGATTATTTCGCGACGTTGCCGGAGCGCCTGAACGCCGTCAACGCGGACGACGCCCAGGCCGCCGCTAAAAAATATCTCCACCCTAACCAGATGATCCTGATCTGCGTGGGCGACCGCGCCAAGATCGAGCCGCAACTGCTGCAGCTGGACCTGGGCGCCGTGGAAATCCGCGATGCGGATGGAAATGTAGTTCAGTAGGTCTGCTGGATGCGGGTTTAGGTGGCACAGGCTGAAGCCTGTGCCACCTAAACCTGGCCCGGCCGGCTGGCACACCTTGCTCACCAAGTAAAATATTCGATTATCGGCCGGATCAAAACTCAGTTTATCGCGCCTTGGCCTCGACGCTCTGCCGCACAAAATCGACAATATCCTGCGTGGATGTCCCCGGAAGAAAAATTTCCGCGATGCCGGCTTTCTTGAGTGCAGGTATATCCGCCGCCGGAATCGTACCGCCGAGCAGCACCGTCACCCCGTCCATCCCTTTTTCGTGAAGCAGATTCATCAACTGCGGCGCCAGCGTATTATGCGCGCCGGAAAGTATGGACAATCCAATCACGTCGACATCCTCCTGCAGCGCCGCCGAAGCAATCATCTCCGGAGTCTGTCGCAGCCCCGTGTAAATCACTTCCATCCCCGCATCGCGCAGCGCCCGCGCAATAATCTTCGCCCCGCGGTCGTGCCCGTCCAGGCCGGGCTTGGCGATCAGCACGCGTATTCTCTTCTCAAGCATTTCTCTGTGTCCTCTGTGAACTCTCAAAACTGCAAAAACGAACTACGTTACCGCCGCTTCCTCATGCGTCCCGAACACCTCCTGCAGCGCGGCGCAGATTTCCCCAAGCGTCGCATAGTCCTTCACCGTATCGTAAATCAGCGGCATCAGATTTTCGCTTCCTTCCGCGCCCTTGCGCAGCGCCGAGAGGCTTCGCTGTACCGCATCCGACGATCTCTCCGCACGCAGCGAGCGCAGCCGTTCGGTTTGGCTCCCCCGCACCGATTCATCGATCTGCAAAGTCTCCAACGGTTTTTCCTCGCCGGTGAATTCATTCACCCCGACAATAATCTTTTCCTTTCGATCCACAGCCACCTGGTAGCGATAAGCCGAGTCGGCAATTTCCCTCTGCGGGAAGCCGCGCTCGATCGCCGGAATCATCCCGCCCATCGCGTCGATCTTGCGGATGTACTCCAAGGCGCCAGCTTCGACTTCATTCGTCAAAGTCTCGAGAAAATATGACCCGCCAAGAGGATCGGCCACGCTGGTCACGCCGCTTTCATGCGCCAGGATTTGCTGCGTGCGCAGCGCCAGCGTTGCGGCAAATTCGGTGGGCAGCGCCCAGGCTTCGTCCAGCGAATTGGTGTGCAGCGATTGCGCGCCGCCCATCACCGCCGCCAGCGCCTGCAGCGCCGTGCGCACCACGTTGTTGTACGGCTGCTGCGCGGTCAGTGAGCACCCCGCCGTCTGCGCATGAAAGCGCAGCGCCCATGACCGGGGCGACTTCGCCCCGAACCGCTCGGTCATCACCCTATGCCAGATGCGCCGCGCGGCGCGGTACTTGGCGATCTCCTCGAAAAAATCGTTGTGTGCGTTGAAGAAAAAGGAAAGCCGCGGCGCGAAATCGTCCACGCCCATGCCGCGCGCGACGCCCCACTCGACGTATTCGATTGCGTCGCGCAGCGTGAACGCCAACTCCTGAATCGCCGTCGACCCCGCCTCGCGGATGTGATACCCGCTGATCGAAATGGCGTTAAATTTCGGCGTGTGCCGCGCGCCGAATTCAAACGTGTCGATCACCAGACGCATGGACGGCTTCGGCGGATAAATGTATTCCTTCTGCGCGATGTATTCCTTCAGGATATCGTTTTGCAGCGTTCCGTTGAGCGCGGCCCAATCCACGCCCTGTTTTTCGGCCACTGCCAAATACATCGCCCAGATGATTGCGGCCGGCGAATTGATGGTCATGGACGTGGAAACGCCGCCCAGCGGAATCCGGTCGAAGAGCAATTCCATGTCCGCAAGCGAACTGATGGCCACGCCGCATTTTCCCACTTCGCCCTCGGCCAGCGCATGGTCCGAGTCATACCCCATCAACGTAGGCAGATCGAACGCCACGGAAAGTCCCGTCTGCCCTTGCGAAAGCAGATAACGAAATCTCTGATTGCTGTCCTCCGCCGAGCCGAACCCCGCGAATTGCCGCATCGTCCACAGCCGGCTGCGATACATCAACGGATGAATCCCGCGCGTGTACGGAGGTTCGCCGGGAAGTACCAACTTGCGGACGGGTTCCCATCCCGATAGGTCTTCGGGCGTGTATAAACGGCGCACAGGATGATTGGAAACTGTTGTGAATTCGTCCGCACGCTCGCCCGGTTGCCCGGAAGCGGTGCGCCGCGTCGTTTCTTCGTGTCGGGAGGACATGCGTCAGCAGGCCGCGCGAAGAATCTTAGTAAGAAAAGAGAATTGCGGCGCGGCGCGATTTGATTCTAGGCGAACCCCTCAAGCAGAACAACAAAGTTCAGAGAATCGAAGAGCCAAATCGACAAACGTGGCATTCACCAAAACGAGTCGAGGCCCAAATGACGCGCGCAGTGAAGCGCCTTCCGCGCACGCCATAGACGATCCCACCCTACCCCCCTGCTACCTACCGCCTACTCCCTGCTATTGCCCGTTCCCAGTGCCTGACGGCCGGTTGGACAGCAACAACACTTCATCCGCTTGCCTTGCCGGATCCACATACAACTTCCCGCTGGCCGCCGTTCCCGGAATCAGCGTGTCCTTGGACGTCTTCCCACTCTTCGCGTCGGCGATCGTAATGTTATAGACCTCCAGCGTGCGCGCCATGGCCCGGTCAAAATTCACTTTGCCCTCGGCCAGGTTGATGCGCGCGCGCACCTCGGCCGATTTCGCGGCCGCCAGCGTGTTCTGATCGGAAACGATGTTGAACAGCGTGGAAGCTCCCACCTGAAATTTTTTCTGCTCCGCATCGAGCGTCTGTTGATCCAGGTCGCGCGTCTGGCTCGCAGCGGCGAGCGTGGCGCGGGCTTGCTCCAGAATGATTTGCGCGTTGTGCACGTCGATGGCCGCGTTATTCATGATTTGACGGTACCGCGCTTCGTCCTGCCGTTCATTCAAGAGTGCGGTGACATTGTTCGCCTGCGCGGCGCGATTGCGGATCGGAATGGTCAGGCTGATCTGCGCGTTGTATTCCGGATAGACGCCGGTGAACATGTCACCGAGCGAGGATGCCAATCCGGTCACGATCGGCGGCAGCGGTGTGCACGGGGTGGGAGTGCAGGTGGGCGTGCGATTGCCCGCCAGCCCTTCCGTCGCGTACTCGCCGGACAGGGTCAGAACCGGGAGCAGCGCGTTTTTTGTGGCGCGCACGTTGATGTCGTCTCCCTTCAGGGCAATGGAGGATTGCAAGACGTCGGGGCGCTTGGTGATGGCTTCCTTCACCAGGTCTTCCAGGGGAATCTTTTCTACTTCGGCTGGCGCCTCGTTGGCCGTGTCGGTGGGAATGATCTCCACGTCGCGCAGCGCCGCAGAATTGGGGTCCTTGGAAATCAGGTTCAGCAGCGTGAGTTGGTCCTGCAGCACGGTGGTTTGGGCCACGATCAGAGCCTGGTTGGCGGTGGCCACCTGCGCCTCGGCCTGCACAATTTCCAGCGGGGCAAGCGTGCCGACATCCACCTGTTTTTTGTTATCGCTGTACGTCTTATTGGCCAGTTCAATCTCCTGCCTGGCGACGTCCACATTGCCGCGCGCGAAGACCAGTTCCCAATAAGCGTTCGCCACCGCAGTGACCGAAGTAATGACCTGCTGTTGGAACGTCTGGTCGGCGATGTTCTTGTTCAGCTTGGCAATGCGTATGAAATGTTCGTTGGCCAGCAATCCAAACCCGTTCAACAGTTGCTGGCTGCCCACGAAGATGAAGTTGGACTGCACGACCGGATCGAAAAAGCCGGCGGTGCTCGTGGTGGAAGTCCGGGTATTGTTGAAGGTCGCCGAAAAGGCCGTGCCGGTGTGAAACCCCTGGCTATAGGTCAAGTCACCGATGGCCGCGTGCGTTCCCAACTTGGAAAAATTTCCTACCGCGGCGCTTCCGCCCACTCCCGCGGTGATTGGGTTATTCACCGGGATCGATCGCGAATCCAGGCTCAATGTCGTGGTGACCTGAGGGTCGAAGTTCTGCGCCGGAATGTTTCCAAGCGCCGGAATCGTTCCCCCGGACGCTCCGCCACTCAGCGTTCGCAAAATATTAGCCTCGGCCAGCCACGGCGCGTACCGCTGGATGGTGAGGTCCAGATTATTCTGCAGCGCCAGGTCGATCGCCTCCTGCAGGCTGATGGTCAGCTTGCCGTCCTTGATCATCTGCTCCAGGCTCGCGGAATTTACCAGCACAGGCTCCGGAACCGGCGTCGGCACATAGGGTGCGAAGATATGCGGAAACAACCTCTTGCCATGGGTATAGTCCTGATTCGATACCTGGATAGTCCGGCCAGATGCCTGCGCCGGCGGCGCGGCGCCGGCCGGTTGCTGCGCCAGCGCGGGTGAAACCGGCGCCAGGACCAAAAGTAACGCCAGCATGGCGGCAAGCGGCACACGACAGAGCCTTCCAATCATGATAAGTTTCCTCTCAATCCAAAATTCAGTATTTTGAATCGGCGATGTGATGGCGTAAGAGAGCTAAGAGATTTAAACGTCCGCCGGGGCCGAATTGTTTCAATTATTTTGCCCGCGCCTGCCGGGATTTTCCGCCTTGCAGTTCATCAAGCTGGTTTCAAAGCCGCCCGCTTGTTAACCCGAATAGTTCCCATGATTTCGCCGCCGTTAACCGGGACGGACAAGCCCGGCGCCCCCGTATTGGACGCGAGATTCCGCCGAAGGTCAAGGCCCGCCTCGCCAAATTGAGCCCATGGGAAGAAGCAGTGTTGTAAAGCCAATGTAGCGCCCGCCTTCAGGCGGGCACTTTGGAGCCAGGCACATGCCCGCCTGAAGGCGGGCGCTACAACCCATCAAACGCATCCTCCCGCATCCCCCGTCCCAGCGCCTCCCTCCTTGACTTTCGTTTAGTGGGCCGATAGTCTTGGCCCGCGATGAAGCCAGACGCCATCAAGCAGATTCTGGAAACGGTCGGAGCCGTGCGTCAGGGCCATTTTGAGCTGACTTCCGGCCTGCACAGCGGCACCTACGTGCAATGCGCGCTGGTCCTGCAGTATCCAAAATATGCCGAGCAGTTGGGCCGCGCCCTGGCCGCTGAATTCATGGACCTGCGCGTCGATTGCGTTGCTTCGCCCGCCCTGGGCGGCGTAATCCTCGGCCATGAAGTCGCCCGTGCCATCCCTCCAAACGCCCATGGCAAGCCCGTCCGCGCCATTTTTGTCGAGCGCGACGCCACCGGCCAACTCACCCTGCGCCGCGGTTTCCGCGTCGAGCCCGATGAACACGTCCTGGTCATCGAAGACGTCTGGACCACCGGCGGCTCCACTTGCGAAACCATCCGAGTCCTCGAGGAAGCCGGCGCCCGCGTGGTCGCTGCAGGCGCCCTGATCGACCGCAGCGGCGGCTCCATCGAACTCCCTGTCCGCACCGAAGCCCTCATCGATCTCAGAATCGAAAGCTATGAGCCCTCCGACTGCCCCCTCTGCCACAACGGCAGCGTAGCCATCAAACCCGGCAGCCGCTTCGCCCGTTCTAATCCCTGATCCTCCCTCATCCGATTTCACGCGTTTCGACGCAAGCCGTTTCCAGCCCTCGGAACGCTCCCTCGTGCGATAATTCCGGACCGGATCCATGCGCAACATCAAACTTACGCTCGCCTACGACGGCACCGACTTCAGCGGCTGGCAAATCCAGCCCGGCCAGGCAACCGTGCAGGGCACGCTGGCCGAGGTCCTTGAAAAACTCACGCAGAGCCCAATCCTGATCCACGGCGCTGGCCGCACCGATGCTGGCGTGCACGCCGCCGGGCAAGTCGCGAATTTCAAAACCGAATCGCCCCTGAGCCCCAACGATTTTCAACGTGCCTGCAACGCCCTGTTGCCGCCGTCGATCCGCGTGGTCGCCGCGGAGGAAGCCGCGCCCGAGTTCCACTCCCGTTGGAACGCGCTTGCCAAGACGTACAGCTACCGGATTTTTCGCGGCCGCATCGTTCCGCCATTCGCGTGGCGCTACGTGCACCAGGATTCCAGCCCGCTCGATTTCGCCGCCATGGCTGAGGCCGCGCGCCGTTTCGAGGGCGAACACGATTTCACCACGTTCGCCGCGTCCACTGGCTCGGAAGAAGACGACCGCGAACGCCTCACCACGCGCACCATTTTTCGTTCGGAATTGGTGCGCTGCGCGGAGCAAAGCATCAGTGGCCAGGCGCCGGCCGAGGAATGGGTCTACGTTGTCCGCGGAAAATCCTTCCTCCGCTACATGGTCCGAAAAATAGTAGGCACGCTTGTCGAAGTCGGTCGCGGAAAACTCACCCCGGACGACATCCCAAATTTGCTCGCAATGCGCGACCGTTCCAAGTCTGGCCCCACCATGCCACCGCAGGGTCTGTGCATGATGGGCGTCGAGTACGAATCGACGGCGCAAACGATTGCAATAGATGACGCCGGATCGGCGGCCGGCTAACTTGCTTTCACAGCAGGAAAGACCGCGGCAGCGAATCAGACTGCATTGACCGCTCCTTGCGGCGTGCTCCGGTTTTGGTAGCGCCGTCGTCCCGCCGGCTCCGCGACCATTTATCGATTATCGAAAAACTGCCCGCAAGATGCCGGCGCTACCGGCCCATAGCGAAAAATGCGGACTCGCCGCCGCCGTATGTGTCCCCGCACTCGATAGCGATGCGAAGACATGCTTGGTTTCCAGCGAAGGGTTCGAGTAAGATACGCGATAGTCGCTGATTAACCGGGGAGGGGAACTCGATCATGGCCGAAGAAACTGCACCGCAAGGCACGCCGCCCGCGCCCGCGGCCGCAGCCGCTCCCGCCGCCGTCGAAGCCGCGCCGCAGGAAGCGAAGCTCAAGGTGCGCAAACCGAAGCAGCGTTCCTGCGACGAAAAAGACGCCAAGGGAAAACTCTGCGGCGGCCATCTGAAGCGCTGGTACGACTACCCGAAGGACGTCGAAGCCCGCATCGGCAAGGACGCCGAAATCTATCGCTGCGAATTCTGCAAGACCCTATACAAGCCCGACCCGAAACAGTTGCCGCACAGCTACACATTGCGGTATTGAGGGCGCCGTTCTAATTTTGACCTTGTCCGATTTTGCGATTATCTGCCATTGCCGCAGGCAGTCGCGGCAATAGCAATTGGCATAGCCCATGTAGCGCCCGCCTTCAGGCGGGCACTTGCGAGTCTCGCGCATGCCCGCCTGAAGGCGGGCGCTACAAAAGTCCGGCGGTACGCCATGACCGACGACGGCCTGATCTACGATTGGAACACGGCGGGAGATTTTCTTTTCCCGCCCGGCCGAAAAATCACGCTGGACGACGAAACCCTGCGCGACGGCCTGCAAAATCCCTCCGTCCACAATCCCACGATCGAAGAAAAAATTGAAATCCTACACCTGATGGAATCGCTCGGTATTGAGAGCGCCAATATCGGCCTTCCCGCCGCCGGCCCGCGCGCCTACGCAGACGCCGAGGCGCTGGCCGTGGAAATCGCCCGCTCCCGCATGAAGATCCGTCCCAACTGCGCGGCGCGCACCGTCGAGGATGACATCCGGCCCGTCGCCAAAATTTCGCAGCGCGCCGGAATTGCCGTCGAAGTGGGAATGTTTCTCGGCTCCAGCCCCATCCGCCGCCTGGTCGAGGGCTGGACAGTCGATTTCCTGCTGCGCACCACGGAAAACGCCGTGCGCTTCGGCGTCGCCCAGGAATTGCCCGTGATGTACGTGACCGAGGACACTACGCGCACAGACGCTTCCACCGTCGAGGCGCTGTACTCGGCGGCCATCCGTTGCGGCGCCCGCGCCATCGTCCTGTGCGACACCGTGGGCCACGCCACTCCCATGGGCGCCTACAACCTGGTGAAATTCGCGCGCGAAAAGATCGTCGCGCCCTCCGGCCAGTCCATCCGCGTCGATTGGCACGGCCACTGCGATCGCGGCCTGGCCATTGCCAATTCGTTCGCTGCCATCGCCGCCGGCGCCGACCAGGTTCAGTCCGTGGCCAATTCGCTGGGCGAGCGCGTGGGCAATACGCCCACCGAACTGATGCTGGTCAATATGCAATTGCTGGGCATGATCGACCGCGACCTCTCCAAGCTGCGCCAGTTTTCCGAAGCCGTCGCGCGCGCCACGCACACCGTTATTCCCCCCAACTATCCCGTCGTCGGCCGCGACGCTTTCCGCACCGCCACCGGTGTCCACGCCGCGGCCCTGATCAAGGCCCAGCGCATGGGCGACGCCGCCCTGGCCGACGCCGTCTACAGCGGCGTCCCCGCCTCGCTCTTCGGCCTCGAGCAGATCATCGAAGTCGGCCCCATGAGCGGAAAATCCAATGTCCTGCACTGGATGCACCGCCACGGCATTCCCCCCAGCGACGAAACCGCGCAGCGCGTCCTCGACGCCGCAAAACTCGCCTCCACCGTATTGACCGATGAAGAACTCTTCGCCCTATGCAGGCAGCCGTCTCCCCGATAAACTAATAAGGATTGCTTCGCGCACTGGGCCGGTTTCCACCGCGCAAAAAATCGTTTGCGCCTCGCGCCCGGATTCGCAATGGTTTTCGTGGCGCCGGCGTCTCGCCGGCAGTTTTTGAATTCCGCCGCGGCGGAAAAAATATCCGGCGAGGCGCCGGCGCTACGAAGGATAACGCGCGTCCGCGATTGATAAGCTCGCGCAGGAACATTATTCGCGCCTGCGGAAGAAGCGCACCGAGAATGGCAGGCCGGGTTTACCGTTTGACCCGCGCTCCGGAATGGTGGACACTGGCACACTCGCGGCAATTTGACGTGCGCACGCCGCGGCAGAGTGGGCCGTGAAGCGCATTCTTCTATTGTTTACAATTGGTATCGCATTGACCTCCTTCATCCAGAATTTCGCGCGCAAAGCTTCGGCCTCCCCGGCGCAGGAGGATCCCCGCGTCGCCCGCGTGCTGGAAATTCTCCACGCAGGCGTCCAGGCCGCCACCGAGGAGCAAATCCGCATCACGGAGATTCCCGCGCCGCCGTTTCAGGAGTCGGCCCGCGCGGCCTACATGAAAACGCTTCTGTCCGCCGCCGGCCTCCACGTCACCGTCGATACGACGGGCAACGTCATCGGCGAATTCGCGGGATCCTCGCCCGAGATCGTCATGCTCACCGCGCACATGGACACGGTCTTTCCCGCGGGCACCGACGTGCGCGTCAAGCGCGAAGGCGGCCGCCTGCTCGCTCCGGGAATTTCTGACAATGGCACTGGCCTTGCCGCGCTGGTGGCCATGGCCAAGGCGTTCCGCGAAGCCAAGATCAAGTCCACCAAAACGATTCTGTTCGTTGCCGACGTGGGCGAAGAAGGGGAAGGGAACTTGCGCGGCATTCGTGCTCTGGTGGACGCCTACAAAAAAAACCTGAAATACGTGATCGCCCTCGACGGCTCGGCCACCGAATACGTCACCAACGCCGCGCTGGCTTCGCGCCGCGTGGAAGTCGCCATCGCCGGTCCGGGCGGCCACAGTTGGTCCGATTTCGGCGTGCCCAATCCAATCCACGCTCTGGGCCGCGGCATCTCCCGCTTCGTCGCCGCACGCGTTCCCGAATCGCCGCGCACGAGCTTCAACATCGGCGAGATCGAGGGCGGGACGTCGGTGAATTCCATTCCCATGAACGCGCAGATGAAGGTGGATTTGCGTTCCGAATCCGAAGCGGAACTCACCAAGCTGGAAGGCATTCTCCGGGACTCGATTCGCGCCGGTATCGATGAGGAAATGTCCGCCGCCCGAGAACGCGGCATGGCCGGCAGCGCCACTCTGCTCGATTTGAAAATCAGCGTCCTCGGCGTGCGCCCGTCCGGTGAGCTCGCCGATGATTCGCCGTTGCTGCAAGCGTTGCTCGCCGCCGATAAGCGCCTGGGTAACCGCTCGCGCATGGAGCGTTCCTCAACCGACGCCAACATCCCGCTCTCGGTCGGCATCCCCGCAATTTCCATAGGAGCCGGAGGCCGCAGCGGCGGCGCCCATACTTTGGAAGAATGGTTTGACCCCACCGGCCGTGAACTCGGACTGCACCGGGTCGCCCTGACCACTCTGAGCGTCGCCGGCCTGGAACCGTAAAAAAGAAAAAGTGCCGTCATTCCGTTCACGGAGAACGTTCTCGGTGAACCGAGGCGCGTTTCTCGCCGAGGAATCCCTCTTCGATCGGATTCCAACGAGCACTCAATCCATATTTTCAAATTCCTACGGTTCGCTCCGAATCTCCACCGCCTGAATCTCCCCGTCCCATGCTTTCCCCGAGGCCAGAAAATAACTGACGCGCGCCGTGTGCCCGTGCAGCATCCCGCACGTCGGATTCTTCACCGGTGTCTTCAACCCGGCGAACGTAACCGCGACCTTCCCCACGTCATCGGCGTGTAAATGCATCACGATCATCTGCGCCTTCAGCGTAATCTGAATTTGCGGCGCGCCCGCGCACGCCACGTCCGTGATGCTCCCGACCATGGAATACACGCGCGGCGCCGCGTTCGATAGCGCCGGCGGGGCAGGAGCAGAGGCGGGAGGCGCCGCTGGGGCCGCCGCACTTGCCGCAGCCGGCTTATCCTCGGGTTCCGTCTTCCGCTCGATCCGCAATCCCAAATCCGCGGCCGATTTCGGCGCGGCGCTGCCCGGCGATTGCTGAGCCCCGTCCGCGCGCCCCGTCGCGTTCGCTGATGATCCCGTGGATCCGGGTGCACTGGGCGCGGACTTGCCCCTGTCCTCGCCATTTGCCACAAGATTCTGCAGGGCCGCCACCTGCGATTGGTACCCGGTGTCTCCTGGCGCCAGCGACGCGGCCTTTTGCGCGTCCGCCAGCGCCTTGCGCAAAGTTTCCGGCCGGCCGGCGTACAGAGACGCAAGAAAATTCCATGCGGGAGCAAAATTCGGATTCAGCGAAACCGATTTCTCAAACGCATCCACCGCTTTCGCCGGCACGCCCACAAACCCGCCGCGCACCATGGCCGCCAGCCCTTGGCCGTAAAGGGTCAGCCCGTCGTTCGGATTCAGTTGCAGCGCTTTCGCCAGGTGCTGGTCCGCGTCGTCCAGATTTTTCCGGTGCACCGCCAGAAAACCCAGGCTCTGCTCGGCCAGCGCAATCGAAGGATCGGCCATCAGCGCGTCTTCCAGTTTCATTTCGGCGTCTTCATTGCGCCCGCGGTTGGACCAGAAATCGCCGATGCGCGCGTCCAGCTCCGCCGACGAAAGTGTGCGAACCTGGCCGCCCGGGTCGCTGCCTTCGGCCGTGGTCGCGTCCGTCGGCTGCCCCTTCACTTGCCTCACGTACGCGTCCAGCCGGCTTTGCAGTTGGCTCAGGTCGCCGAACGCCTGCCGCGCCGACTGTCCCGGGTCGCCGCCCTTTTCCACCAGGCTCAAGTATTTCTCCAGCGATTTATCGGAAATCGATTGCGGATCGGCCAGCAGGAAATGCACCAGCGCGCGCGATTCGGCGTAGAACACGGTGTGCTTGTCTCCGCCGGAATCGAACGCCGATCCGCGATCCACTTTCATCACGGTATCCAGCGGCAGCAGCGGGCTTTCAAACAATATACTCAGGTCTTCCGCGTCCGGCCGCGCCAGCCGCGCTCCCTTGTCCGTAAGTTCCAGGCTCGAGTACACGTTTTCATAGCCCTCGACGAGCCACGGGGGCAGGTTGCGATAGCTGAGCTTCAGGATCAATCGCGCGTAGTCGCGGTAGATTTCGTCGTACGGCATGCGCCCGGAAACGTTCGTGCGTATGGCGATGAAAAGTTTTTCCGCGCCGGGAATGAACTGCCCGGTGCGCGCCCCCGGCATGGTCGCGACGATCACGCGCCGGAGCGTGTCGAAATCGTGCAGCACCTTGCGCGCGCCGCTTTCGCCTCCATCGCTGGTCACCACGAATTGCGGCGTGCGAATTTCCACCCAGATGTCGGGCTTCTCTTTCTTTTCCTTGGTCTTCTTGTCCTGGTCGTCGGCGCGCGCCGCGAGCGAAAGCGCGCCAGCCAGTATCGGCGCGGCCACCAGGATGCCCACGGCGCGAAGAAAACGAAGCGGTATGTTGGTGTGCTTTAGCAAGTCGGTGTTTCCCAGTAATTGCCGCGACGCATTTGGTAGGACAGGCTTCAGCCTGTCGCTTTTGCATTCCGCGGGCAAGCGCAAACGCGACAGGCTGAAGCCTGTCCTACAAAGTGCGATTCCTCCCCGGACAAGCAGGTTGCCTTTGCCCGGCGCCCTCACTAAACTCAGTCTATCGATGAGACGCGCGCCGCGCCAATCCGGTTTTACAAATCCGTTCCATCCATTCGCCGCACCCGCGCGGTCACAGTGAGCGCGCGATTCAAAGCCCATTGCGCGCTGCTCCTCTGCGCGCTGCTCTGGGGCGCCACATTCGTCATCGTGAAAAACGCGCTGGCCGATATTTCCGTCTTCGCCTACCTGGCATTCCGCTTCACCCTGGGCGCGCTCCCCATGGCCTGGATTTACCGCTCGGACCTGCGCAAATTATCGCGCGGCGACGTCCGCGCCGGAATCATCGTGGGCCTGTGTATGGCCGGGGGGTATGCATTTCAGACGGCGGGCATCGCACGCACCACGCCTTCCAAGGCCGCGTTCATT
Organism: Terriglobia bacterium; assembly: GCA_020073375.1. Taxonomy (GTDB): domain Bacteria; phylum Acidobacteriota; class Terriglobia; order Acidiferrales; family UBA7541; genus Palsa-360. The sequence goes on from JAIQFG010000015.1 coordinate 64,104, forward strand.
ACCGGTTTCAGCGTGGTCCTGATCCCGATCCTGCTGGCCATCGTGTGGCGCAGAAAAATCAGTGTCTGGGCCTGGGGAGGCGCGCTGGCTTCGTTCGTGGGGCTTTACTACCTGACGGTTCCGCGGCAGGGTATCAGCGACCTCAACCGCGGCGACTTGCTGGTGATGGGCTGCGCGGTTCTCTACGCGCTGCAGATTATTTACATCGAGCGTTACAGCGCCGCGCACTCGCTTGCCGGCCTGAGCTTTCTGCAGGTCGCCGTGACTGCTTCGCTTTCGCTCCTGGCCGTGCCCGTGCTGCACGCGACGGGCCTCGAGCCGTTCTACATCCGCTCCACCTCGGCGATGTGGACCGGCGTCCTGCTCACCGCATTCTTTACTACTTCGCTTGCCTATCCGCTCCTGGTCTGGGCGCAGCGCCACACCACGGCCACCAACACGGCCCTGATCCTGGCCGGCGAACCGGTCTTCGCCGCCATCACTTCCTACTTCATGGTTCATGAACGTCTGGGTTCGAGAGCCCTGATGGGTGCCGGCTTGATCCTGGCTGGAATCCTGGTGGCCGAATTAATGGGCAGAGTCCCCGCTGCCGCAAATCATTCGATCGATGCATAAGCAAAGTAGGACACGCTTCAGCCTGTCGCATTTGCCTTCCGCAGGCAAGCGCAACCCCGACAGGCTGAAGCCTGTCCTACTAAGTCTTTCAAGGAAGTCCGACGAACCGAATGCGAATCACCGCTTCGGAAAATACTTCGCGTCCACCGCCTCATACATAGTAGCGCCTGGATGCTGAGCCTTCTCATACGCATCGATGTTCGCGATATGCTTGAGCGTCAGCCCGATGTCGTCCAGGCCTTCCAGCAGCACGTGCTTGCGGAACGGATCGATCTCGAACCTGTATTTCAATCCGGTCGAGTCGCTGATGGTCTGATTGGGCAAATCCGCCGTCACCGAATAGCCTTCCTGGGCTTCGGCCCGGCTGAACAATTCATCCATCTGCGCGTCAGTCAGCGTCACCGGCAGAATCCCGTTCTTAAAACAGTTGTTGTAAAAAATATCGGCGTAACTCGGGGCGATCAGCACTCGAAACCCCATATCGGCTACCGCCCAGGGAGCGTGCTCTCGGCTCGATCCGCATCCGAAATTCGCCCGCGCCAGCATCACCGACGCGCCCTTGTATCGCGGCCGGTTCAAAATAAATTCCGGATTCGGCTTTTCTCCCGGCAGGTAGCGCCAGTCGTAGAACAGGACGCGCCCGAACCCCTCGCGCGTCTGCGCCTTCAGAAATTGCTTCGGCACCATCTGGTCGGTGTCCACATTCACGCGATCCAGCGGCAGCACCATCCCGGTATGTGTTGAAAACGGTTGCATGTTTTTCTCCCGCGGCATTGCCGCATCCGCAGGGGCACGGCATTGCCATGTCCCTACAAACGACCCAAAGGGCGCCCGTTACTCCGGCGCCTCCACGTTCCACTCGCGAATATCCACAAAATGCCCCTCGATGGCCGCGGCCGCGGCCATGACCGGGCTCACCAAATGCGTCCGGCTGTCCTTCCCCTGACGCCCTTCAAAGTTCCGGTTGGAAGTGCTGGCCGCGCGTTCCCCCGGCGGCAGCACATCCGGATTCATGGCAATGCACATGCTGCATCCCGCGTCGCGCCATTCAAATCCCGCGTCCCGGAAAATTTTGTCAAGGCCCTCGGCTTCGGCCTTGGCCTTGATGGTCATCGACCCCGGCACCACCAGCGCGCCCTTCAAATTTTTGGAAATGTGTTTGCCGGCCACCACGCGCGCGGCCGCGCGAAGGTCGTTCAGCCGGGAATTGGTGCATGACCCGATAAATACGCGGTCCACCGGAATATCTTGCAGCGCCGTTCCGGGCTTCAGGCCCATGTATTCCAGCGCGCGCGCCACTGCCTTCTGATCGTCCGGATCGCGATAGGAGGCCGGATCGGGCACACGCCCCGTCACGCCCGACACCATCCCGGGATTTGTTCCCCAAGTCACTTGCGGCGCCAGGTCATTCGCGTTCAGTTCCACGGTGGCGTCGAATTTTGCTCCGGCATCGCTCGCCAGCCCCTTCCATCGCGCCACGGCTTCCTGGAATTCCTTGCCCCGTGGCACGTAGGGCCGCCCCTCCATGTACGCGAACGTTGTATCGTCGGGAGCGATCATTCCCGCGCGCGCCCCGCCTTCGATGGACATGTTGCACACGGTCATGCGCCCGTCCATGGACAGCGCGCGAATGGCTTCGCCCGAATACTCCACCACGTGGCTGGTACCGCCGGCGATCCCGATTTTTCCGATGATCGCGAGAATAATGTCCTTGGCCGAGACGCCCTTTCCGCGCTTTCCGTTCACAACGATGTGCATTGTTTTTGATTCATATTGCACCAGGCACTGCGTGGCCAGCACGTGCTCCACTTCGCTCGTGCCGATCCCAAACGCCAGCGTTCCGAACGCCCCGTGCGTGGACGTGTGGCTGTCGCCGCAGACAATCGTCTGCCCCGGCTGCGTGATCCCCAGTTCCGGCCCGATCACGTGCACGATGCCCTGGTTGTGGCTGAACATGTCGAACAGCGTGACGCCCGCCTCGCGGCAATTCCGCTCCAGCGCGTCAAACTGTCCCGTCGCGGCCTCATCCATGATCGGCAAGCTGCGATTTTTTGTAGGGACCGAATGGTCCATCACGGCAAACGTGAGATCGGGGCGCCGCACCTTCCTCCCGGCGGCTTTCAATCCGGCAAAAGCCTGCGGGGAAGTTCCCTCATGAACGAGGTGGCGGTCGATGTAGATCAGCGAGGGCTCGCCCGGGGCCTCGCGTACCAGGTGCGATTCCCAGATTTTGCGGTACATTGTGCGTGCAGTCATAAGTTTTGCGTCCTAAATGTAGTTCGACGAGCCTGAATGTAAGCCGATATTCGAGTGTAGCAGGCCAAGAAAATTCCGCAACCCGCCCATGCCCGATTTTGTGCCGATCGCAATCATCAAAAATAGCATCGTCATTCCGAACGGAGTAAGGTATTCCTCCTGGTTCTGCCGAAAACTCCGGAGCGATTCCTTGCTCCGTTCGGAATGACGGCATACAAGAGGCAACACCGAAAAAACCGAGCCCCTGAAATCTCCGCACCCGGCGCGCACCGCCCACAACCCATTTCACGCCGCCTCCCCTGCAAAATCAAATTTATAATACTTGTGAGAGGCATAAGAGCGAATTATAACCATGCAGCTGTGCAAAGCCGGCCGGAACTCCCGGCAGTTGGCTCCCTAGAATCGGATATGCGCGGACCGCCTTGCGCAATCCGCGGTGGTGGTATAATGCCGTGTAATTTGGGCCGCATGGCCCGGCTTAGAGGAGTGGAAGATTATGGGACTGCAGCTGAGGGAATTCGCCGCTTGGGCGCGCAATCGAAAAATCGTCGCCACACTGCTCATGACCGTGACTCTGGCCATCGGCATGTTGATCGGCACGGTCATCTCCGGTCGCGTGGGCGCTTCGCATCCCGCCGCAGGCGTGGGCGGCACGGCGCTGGCCATCCCGGACCCGGTGCAACTGTCCAACGCTTTCGCCTCGATCGTGAATAAGGTCCAGCCCGCGGTCGTGAATATTTCCACCACGCAGGTGATCGAAGGCCACGGCAAGGGCAAAGGCGGCCAGCAACCCCGCAACCACGAGGATATGAATCCTCCCCAGGACGACCAGCAGCAGCCCTTCCAGGATTTCTTCAACCGCTTCTTCGATTTTCCGGATCAGGGTCCCACCGCCGAGCGCAGCCTGGGCTCCGGCGTGATCGTCGACAAGAAGGGTTTTATCCTCACCAACCATCACGTGGTCGATCAGGCCACCAAGATTCAGGTCTATCTCAACGGCGAACAGACCGCCTACACCGCAAAAGTCGTCGGCTCGGACGAAGAAACCGACCTGGCCGTTTTGAAGATCGAGGTAGGGCGTGATCTGCCCGCCGCGAAACTCGGCAATTCCGACGGCGTGCAGGTTGGCGATTGGTCCCTGGCCATCGGAAATCCGTTTGGATTCCTGCAGGGCAGCGTCACCGCCGGAATCATCAGCGCCAAGGACCGCGGGAACGTCGGCCAGCAATTCCAACGATTCATTCAAACCGATGCGGCAATCAACCCCGGAAATTCCGGCGGCCCGCTGGTGGATATGGCCGGCCAAGTGATCGGCATTAATACGGCGATCATCACCGGCGGCCACGGAAACGAGGGCGTCGGCTTCGCTCTTCCTTCCAACACTGCGATCGGCGTGTACAACCAGATTATCTCCAACGGAAAGGTGACGCGCGGTTCCATCGGTGTCAGCTTTACCGAAGCCCAGGGCAGCAATCCAATCGTCCTCAAGGAACTCGGCGCGCCCTACGGCATCGTCCTGCAGCGCGTGGAACCCGGCAGCCCGGCCGAAAAAGCGGGCCTGCAATCCGGCGACGTCATCACCAGCGTGAACGGCAAACCGGTTCACAACGGAAACGATCTTGTAAATCCGATCGCCACTACGACCATCGGCAGCACCGTCCGCGTCACGTACGTTCGCGATAAAAAGGAACACGACGCATCGCTCACGGTCGCCGACCGCACCAAAATCTTCCCCGACCGCGCCGGCGCCGGTGGCAGTAGCGACAACGGCCCCACTCCGGCCGAATTCGGCCTGCGCCTGGAAGACTTGGGATCGGATCGCGCCAAGCGCGCCGGTTACGAGAACATGAAGGGCGTGCTGGTCACCGAAGTCGATCCCGCGAGCTTTGCCGAGGACATCGGGTTCGGCCGAGGCGACGTTATCACCGAGGTGAACCACGTCGCGGTCAATTCCGTCGCCGAATACCGCAGCACCGTTTCCGGCCTGAAATCCGGTCAGGATGTCCTGTTCAAGGTCCTGCGCCGCACCGGCAGCGACCAATTCGACACTGTGTACCTGGCCGGCGCAGTCCCGGCCCCCGAGCAATAATCTTTAGCAGTAGGGGCACGGCACTGCCGTGCCCCCGCGTAGCCCGGAAGACATGCGCAATCCCGGGTTTTCGTGGCGCCGGCGTTTTTGCGTCCCGTTATAGTTTCGAAACAGCGCCGGCGGGACGACGGCGCCACAATGCCATTGCGCAAGGTCTAATGGAATGGCAGTTCTTGTGGACTGCGACTTTTTGCCGAATTTTTGGACGAATCCTGAGATGAATAAGAGAATCCTGCGGAGTTTCTTGAGTGCTATGCTCCTGGTGAGTCCCGTCCCTGTGGTCTATGCCGCCGCACACCCGCCCGCGCCGCAAACCACCAAATCAACCGCATCCTCAAAATCCAAACGAAAAAAACGCCCTGCAAAACCCAAGGGCCAAAAAGCCCCCACCGCCGACCGCATCAAGGAAATCCAGGCCGCGCTCCAGAAAGACGGCTCCTACCAGGCCGAGCCCAACGGCAGGTGGGACGACGCCACCATCGAAGCCATGAAAAAATATCAGGACAAAAACGGTATCTCCCCCACCGGAAAAATCGACGCGCTCACGCTGAACAAACTCGGGCTGGGTTCGGAGACTGCCGGCAAGGGAGCGCCCGTCCCCGCCGCGTCTTCCTCTCCCGCTGCGCCCCCGTTGCGTTCTCCCGCACCCGGTACCACTCAGCAATAGGCCCTGCGCGCACGGTTTGACGCCTCCGAACCGCTCTGCTACATTGAATTTTCGCGCGGAAATTTTCCATGGCCTCGAATTTTCCCGGGAGGCACGATGAGCACAAGCGCCGTTTCCAGAATCCATAAAAATTTCATCAACGGGGATTGGGTCGAAGCCCGCCAGGGCCGCACGTTTGAAAACCGCAACCCCGCCGACACTTCCGAACTCGTCGGAATTTTTCCGTCCTCCACGCACGAGGATGTGAACGCCGCCGTCGAAGCCGCCAAGGCCGCCTTCGTCAAGTGGCGCCTGATGCCCGCGCCGCGCCGCGCTGAAATCCTGTATCGCGCCGCCGAAATCCTCGTCAAGCGCAAGGAAGACATGGCTCGCGACATGACTCGCGAAATGGGCAAGCCCTTGTCCGAAACCCGCGGCGACGTCCAGGAAGCCATCGACATGACCTATTACATGGCCGGAGAAGGCCGCCGCCTTTTTGGCCAAACCGTGCCCTCCGAGTTGCCCAACAAATTCGCCATGTCCGTGCGCGATCCGCTCGGTGTCGTCGGCATGATCACGCCCTGGAATTTCCCCATGGCCATTCCGTCCTGGAAAATCATGCCCGCTCTGATCTGCGGCAACACCGTCGTCATCAAGCCCGCCGAGGACACGCCGCTGTCCACCTACAACCTGGTGCAGATCCTGATCGAATCCGGCTTGCCGCGTGGCGTCGTAAACATTGTCAACGGTATGGGACCCGACGCCGGAGCGCCGCTCATCACGCACCCCGATGTCTCTGCTGTCAGTTTCACCGGATCGACCGAAACCGGCCGGATCGTCAATCAAGCCTGCGCGCCCTCTTTCAAGCCGTGCCACCTGGAAATGGGCGGCAAAAACATCATCATCGTGATGGACGACGCGAATCTCGAATTGGCCGTGGAAGGCGCCGTATGGGGCGGCTTCGGAACCAGCGGCCAGCGCTGCACCGCGGCCAGCCGTGTGGCCGTTCACGCCAAAGTGCACAAGGAATTTCTCGACCGCTTCGCCGCTCGCGTGAAGTCCCTGAAAATCGGCGATGGCCTCGATCCCGGCACCGACGTCGGTCCCGTGATCAATGAAACGCAACTCGAAACCGTGATGAAGTACGTCGAGATTGGCAAGAACGAAGGTGCAAAAATCGTCGCCGGAGGCCATCGCGCCGAATCGGGCGGCCTCTCCAGCGGCTGGTTCCACGAGCCCACCATTTTTTCCGGCGTTGACCCGCGCATGAGAATCGCGCAGGAGGAAATTTTCGGCCCCGTCGTCGCCGTCATTTCGTTTTCTTCCTTCGACGAGTCCATCGAGATCGCCAACAACGTAAAGTACGGCCTTTCCGCCTCCATCTACACGCGCAACGCCAACCAGGCCTTTCGCGCCATGCGCGACCTGCAAACCGGAATCGTCTACGTCAACGCCCCGACGATCGGCGCTGAAATTCAGCTCCCCTTCGGCGGCACCAAAGGCACAGGCAACGGCCATCGCGAAGCCGGCACTGCCGCCATCGATTTCTATTCCGAATGGAAAACGCTCTACATCGACTACTCCGACCGCCTGCAGCGTGCCCAAATCGACGCGGAGCTGTAAGTAGGACAGGCTTCAGCCTGTCGGTTTTCGTCATTGCAAGCCCGATCTTGAAAAGCGACAGGCTGAAGCCTGTCCTACTCAACACACCCTCCCGCATCCGGTTTGACGCAAACAACTTCTGAGCATAAAATCGTTTCAGGAATGTTAAGCTTCGGTGAGCACTGGATCTATGGGTCATCCTGCCCCACATAACGAACGCAACCGGCAAATTTTAGCGGCGATTGTCCGCGCCTACATTGAATCGGGTGAGCCCGTTTCTTCACGCATGATTTCGCGCCGCCACATTCAATCCCTGAGCCCCGCGACGATCCGCAACGTCATGTCCGACCTGGAAGAAGCCGGCTTTCTCTACCAGCCGCACACTTCCGCCGGACGCGTCCCCACGGCCACGGCCTACAGATTTTTCGCGCAGCAAGTTGCCGCGCAGGCTACGCTCAGCCAGGAAGACGAGGACTGGATTCGCGGCGAATTTGCCGCCGCCACCACGCCCGAGGAAATCGCCGAACGCGCCGGTCGCATTCTCGCGGAAGTTTCGCGGGGCCTGGGCATCGTCGTGTCTCCGCCGATCGCGAAAACCGTCCTCGAGCACGTGCGCTTCGTCCTGCTCCCGGACTCCCGCGTCGTGGTCGTGCTGGTTTCCACCGGTGGCAACACGCGCGACAAAATTATCCGCACAGAGCGCGCCTTCACGCAGCCCGACCTTGACCGCACGGCGGACTACTTGAACCGCCATTACGTCGGCCGCACCCTGGAATCCATCCGCGCCGATCTCCTCAGCCGCCTGGCCGTGGAACAGGAACGCTACGATCTGCTGGCCCGCGACGCGCTCGCCCTGTGCGATCCCGGAATGCTCGAGCAGGGCTCCACGCAGCGCGTCTACATCGAGGGCGCCGCGCAGATGGCCGGTGCGCCGGAATTTTCAGACCAGGCGCAATTGCGTGAGGTCCTGGTGGCCATCGAGGAAAAACACAGGCTCATCGCTTTGCTTGCCGGGTGCATCGACACGCCTGACCCCGTGCACGTGCAGATCGGCGTGCAGGGAATCGACCCGGCCGGCGAGCACCTGGCCTTGATCAGCGCGCCGTATTCCTATCAGGATCAGTCGCTCGGCACGCTGGGAGTTCTCGGCCCCATGCGCATGCATTATGAGCGCGCGATCACCGCGGTGGCTTTCGTAGCGCGCGCCTTCAGCGAAACACTGGATCGGAGTTAACACCCTTGGCTGAACCGAAACGCGAGGAAGACGGAATTTTTTCGATCGACGACGGCCGCGACGAATCTGGCGCGGGAGCCGATCCCTTATCCGGAGACCCGCCCGCGGGGGCCGAAACCGGAATCGCCGCGGAACTCGCCAGGCTGCGCGCCGAAAAAGAGGAATTGTTGCAGACCCTGGTCCGCCGCCAGGCCGATTTTGAAAATTTCAAGAAGCGCACCGAGCGCGACCGCCACGAAGAAGCCCGCCGCGGCGTCGAGCGCCTGGTCCTGGACATGATCCCCGTGCTCGACGCCTTCGATCGCGCACTCCAGGGCCACGACGATCCTTCCTACGAGGAATATCGCAAGGGCGTCATCCTGATCCGCAAACAATTGTGGGACTCGCTGACCCGCCACGGCCTGCAGCGAGTCGAAGCCGCCGGAAAAATGTTCGATCCGAATTTCCATCAGGCCATCGAGCGCGTGGAATCCTCCGAATATCCCGACGGATTTGTTGTCGACGTCTTCCAGGACGGCTATCAGTTTCACGGGCGCGTTTTGCGCCCCGCGATCGTAAGAGTCGCTGTGCACCCGGGCGGTGCTCAGGCATCCAATATGGGGGAGAACTAAAGCCTTTCGGCCTAATTCATCACGATGAGCCAAAAACGAGATTGCTACGAAATTTTGGGCGTCGAACGCTCCGCCGGCGCCGATGAAATCAAATCCGCCTACCGCAAATCGGCGCTGAAGTGGCATCCGGACCGCAATCCCCAGAAAAAACAGGAAGCGGAAGAAAAATTCCGCGAGGCCACCGAAGCCTATTCGATCCTTTCCGACCCGCAAAAACGCTCGGCCTACGACCGCTTCGGCTATCAGGGAATTTCGCGCGGCGGGTTCGAGGGCGGCGTCAACCAGACCATCTTTGACGAATTTCAGGACATCTTCGGCGACTTCTTCGGCTTCGAGGATATTTTCGGAGGCCGCCGCGCGCGCAACCGCTCGCAGCGCGGCGCCGACCTGCGCTATGACATGAAACTCAGCTTCGAGGAAGGCGCTTCCGGCGTAAACACCAAAATTCGCCTCCCGCGCCTGGAGTTCTGCGAAAGCTGCAACGGCACCGGCGCAAAAGCCGGCACCGGAGTCACCGCCTGCTCCGCCTGCGGCGGTCGCGGACAGGTTCATTACCAGCAGGGTTTCTTCACCATCTCCCGCACCTGCCCCGAATGCCGCGGCGCCGGACAAATCGTTCGCGAAGCCTGCCCCGACTGCAAAGGCCAGGGCCGCGTCGAGCGCAGCAAGACCATCGACCTGCGCATCCCTCCCGGTGTCGATTCCAATACGCGTCTGCGCGTTCCCGGAGAAGGCGAACCCGGCGAAAACGGCGGCCCTCCCGGCGATTTGTACGTCGTCCTCGAAGTGAAGGCGCATCCTTATTTCGAGCGCCGCAACGCCGATCTCTATTGCACCGTCCCGGTCTCCATCGTGCAGGCCGCACTGGGCACCGAAATTCGCGTTCAGGGATTGAACGGCGAAGAGACCGTTAAAATTGCGGAAGGCACGCAAACCGGGGAAATCGTCCGCCTGAAAGGGAAGGGCCTCCCCGATCCCCATGGCGGCGGCAAGGGCGACCTCTATGTGAACATCCACGTCGTCGTCCCCACCAAATTAACGCGCGACCAGCGCCGCCTCTTCGAGCAGTTGGGCGCAACGCTCCCGGTGGAAAATCGCCCCGCCCAGCGCGATTCCTCCCTCTTCGAAAAAGTGAAGGATATTTTCGGGTAGGACAGACACTTTTGTCTGTCCCAGCGGCGCAAGCCGCTGGCCTTTAATTCGCGCAAACACCGCCTGAACTCCGCCTAACCCGGACAGACAAGAGCGTCTGTCCTACAACGCCTACCGCACCCCCAGCGCGTTCATAAAGACGTCGCGGAACCTCAGCGAATCCGCATCCACCGCCAACTGCACGTTCGCGCGCCCTTGCTTAACCTCCACGGTCCGCCCCAATTCCTCCGGCTTCTCGCTGATCGCGATAGCCTTCGGCCGAAATGTCGCGATCATCGGATTCGCCAGCACCGCCGCGGCCAGCGGATCCCACGCAAAATAAAATCCATGCCGTATCAGGTCGCGGTTGGTCGCCAGCGCCTGCGCCACAAACCGCGCCAGCGGCGTCGCAGCCCGCGCCTGAAATTGCTCAAAAAGCGCCATATCGACCGGCACGCGCTGCGTCGCATCCAGCGCCACCAGCCGAATCGGCGCGCCGGACGCAAACACAATTTTCGCCGCCGCCGGGTCGACAAACATGTTCCACTCGGACGCCGTGTTATTCGTCAGGTACGCGCCCCCGTCGCCCAGATTTCCAGACACTCCCACGGCCCCGCCCATGATCACAATCTGCCGCACCGTGTGCGCGGCGCGCGACGCACCCTGAAACGCTGCCCCAAGATTTGTCATCGGCCCCAGCTCCAGGATTTGCACCGGCCGCGCCGCGTCCACCAGCCTCTTGGAAATAAATTCGTCCGCAGAACGCGTTTCGGCTGCGCGATGCGCCTCCGGGAGCGTCACTCCGGGAAGTTCGTCGGAATTGCGCCGCCATTCGGCGGGAAATTCCACGCTGCCGGAAAGCGGCGTCTCCCGGCCCAGATAAACGGGCACATCCCTCCGCCCGGCCAGCTCCAGCAGCCGCAGAACGTTGCGCCCTCCCGCCGGGACATGCGCCATCCCGTTCGCAATGGTAATGGCTTCCACGTGGAAGTCCGTCCGCGAAAGCAAGAACGCGATGGCCATCAGGTCGTCGCTGCCCGCATCGGTATCGATGATCACGGTACGCGGTAAGGCAACCCTGCGCGGAGCCATCTGCGCGCCCAGAAAACCGGGAAAAAACAGCGCAAGAATCACGGAAAAAACAGCGGAGACGAACGTTTCGCGGAGAGCGGAAGGCGCCTGGCGTCGCGGTCCCGTTGGCGACCCCCTTCGCGTTCGCATCGGCGTTCGCATCGGATTGATATAACATAAGACTTCATGCGGCGGCGATTCTTTGTCGATGGATTTGACGGCGGTTCCGCGACCCTCACGGGCGACGCGGCGCGCCATCTGTCGCGCGTATTGCGTGCCGAGCCCGGTCAACTCTATGAACTCAGCGACGGCGATTCGCTGTGGCTGGCCGAAACCGAATCCGTCGGCCGCGATGAAATCCATTTTTCCCTTCGGGAAAAACTCCCGGTTCGCTTACCTCCCGTGCAAATCGCGCTGCTGCTGGCCATCGTGAAATTCGACCGCCTGGAATGGGCTATCGAAAAAGCCACCGAACTCGGCGTGGACGAAATCGTCCCCCTGATCGCCGATCGCAGCGAACATGGCTTAATCGCGGCCGCGCCCAAACGCGCCGAGCGCTGGAGGAAAATTCTCTCCGAATCCGCGCAGCAGTCGCGCCGCCTCCGCATCCCGCACCTCGGCGAAGCCGCCAAGCCGCGCGCCGCCTTCGCCGCGGCTGATGCGCCAGTCCGCCTCCTTCTCTCCGAGCGCCCCGGCGCCGCCCCTCTGCGCTCACTCCTCGAGCCTGCCGCTGCTCAAGGTGTGAGCACTCTTCCACCGCTCGTCATTCCGAGTCCCGGTAGGGACGCGATAAACTCCGCGAGGAATCCCTTTTCGATTGACCCGCGCGAAGAGGCCGCCGCATCCGCGCCCAATCCCGCCGTCCCGGAAAGCGCCCCAACCCGAGTCGCCATCGCCATCGGCCCCGAGGGCGGCTGGACCCCCGCGGAATTTTCCGCCGCTGGGGCCTCCGGATTTTCCGAAGCCGCTCTGGGAGCCAACATTCTGCGCACCGAAACCGCCGTCTGCGCCGCGCTGGCCGCCGTGCAATACGCCTTCGGCGCATTCCACCCGGACCCCAACGCCGAAACCTCGGAAACTGAAAGGCAGACAGAAACCACGTGACCACCACCCGGCCCGGCAAAATGCCAAACGCGAATACTCCATCCGAAAAATCGGAAACCAAGCCGGCCCCTTCGGCCTGGAACGCAAATCTCTACGACGCCAAGCACGATTTCGTCTGGAAATACGGCTCCGACGTGGTCTCGCTTCTCGCCCCGCAGCCGGGCGAGCGCATCCTGGACCTGGGCTGCGGCACCGGCCACCTCTCCGCGCAAATCGCCGAATCCGGCGCTCGCGTATTGGGCGTCGACCGCTCCCCCGAAATGATTCAGGCCGCGCGCCAGGCCTACCCCAAATTAAAATTTGAAGTTGCCGACGCCATGGAATTAAAGTTTGACGGGGAGTTCGACGCCGTCTTTTCCAACGCCGTCCTGCACTGGATTCACGAGCCCGTGCGCGTGATCCTAGGCGTGCGCCGCGCCCTGGCGCCCGGCGGCCGCTTCGTCGCCGAATTCGGCGGCAGGGGAAACATCGCAAAGATGGTCCGAGCATTCGACCAGGCCCTGGCGCATGTGAATTCTCCCAACGCCGGAAAAATTAATCCGTGGTATTACCCCAGCGTCAGCGAATATGCGGCGCTGCTCGAGCAAAACGGTTTTGAAGTCCGTTTCATCACCCTGTTTGACCGCCCCACGGGCCTGGCCGACGGCGCCGCCGGCCTGCGCAACTGGATAGCGATGTTCGGTTCGGCTTACCTCGAAGGACTCGACGCCGCGCAGCGCGAAAATTTTCTGCGCCGGGTCGAAGACTTCCTCCGCCCCGATCTCTTCCGCGAAGAGCAGTGGTGGGCCGACTACCGCCGCCTGCGCCTTGTGGCGTTCGTGTAGCACAGCCACTCTCCTGGCTGTGTGATTTTTACAATCTAACGTAGACCTCGGCCGCGGATGCGCGCGCAAAATCACACAGTCGGGAGCGGCTGTGCTACTCGATCCTCGTGCCGCAGTGGACATTGCTTGCGCAAAATCTCGGCCAGATGGATCCCCCGCTTGGTTCCGGTGGCGCGCCGCCTGCAGCCATGATATAAATGTTGCGTATCCTTCGTAAGAACCATGGAGCCGAACCCTGAACTAACCCCTGTTGTCGCGCCGGAACCCACCCCGCCGCTGCGCCGCGAACTTCGGACTTGGGGCCGTGACCTCGTCATCGCCCTCAGTCTCGCCGTCGTCATCATCATTTTTTTCTATCAGCCCGTAAAAGTCGAAGGCACCAGCATGACCCCGCTCATCTCGGACCAGGAGCGCATCTTCATCAACAAGTTCGTCTACCGCTTTGAACCGATTGCGCGTGGCGACGTCGTCGTTTTCTGGTATCCTCTCGACCGGTCGAAATCGTTCATCAAGCGCGTTGTCGGCCTTCCCGGCGACACCGTCGAGATTCGCGAGGGCCAGGTCTTCGTCAACGGCAAATATCTGCCCGAGCCGTACGTGCCGCCCGAGTCCGCAGACATGAATAATTTTTCGCCCACGAAAATTCCCAAGGGCGAGTATTTTGTGATGGGCGATCACCGCATCAGCTCGAACGATTCGCGCATCTTCGGCCCGGTGCCGCGCAATTTTATTTATGGCAAGGCGGTATTCGCCTACTGGCCGGTCGATCACTTCGGTTCGATCCCGGTCCTGGACGAATCGGAAAAATAACGCCGCCGCGGGCTTGCTGAAGAATTTGGTTTTGTTCGGATGTAGCGCCCGCCTTCAGGCGGGCATTTTGGAATCGCGCGCAAATGCCCGCCTGAAGGCGGGCGCTACATCGGGAAATTTGCAATCTCAAGCAAACACCGCGCGGCGCAGTCCCCATTGGGAGCGCGCCTAGGAGCGGGTGCGGGCTCTACTTGGAGCCCGCCTAGGAGAAAGTACACTGACAGTATCGTCTGAACGCACTGCAATGTTGGCATTGGAAGACGGAAAAGTATTTCACGGGCGCGCCGCCGGAGCCATCACGCGGCGCGGCGGGGAAGTCGTTTTCAACACCAGCCTCACCGGATATCAGGAAGTCTTCACCGACCCCAGCTACGCCGGGCAGATCGTCTGCCTCACGTATCCGCATATCGGAAACGTGGGCACGAATCTTGACGACGAGGAATCGCCCGCTCCGCACATCGAATCCCTGGTCGTACGCGAATTTTCCGCCATCTCCTCGAACTGGCGCTCCGGCGAATCGACGCAAGCTTACCTGACGCGCCACAATATTCCCGTTCTCTGGGATGTCGACACGCGCGCCCTGGTCCGCCACATCCGCAAGCAAGGCGCCCTGCGCGGCGTCCTCGCGACCGACGGAACTTCCGCCGAAGCCCTCATCGCTGAGGCGCGCGCCCTGCCCTCCATGGCCGGACAGGAACTGGCCAGCCGCGTCTCCTGCGAAAAACAGCATTCCTGGAACAAAGGCTCCATCGAACTGACCGCTTCGCCCTGGCAGGAGTCCATGGGCGAAGCGCAATCCGACGGCGAAGCCGCGAAATTCCGCGTCGTGGCCTACGACTACGGGATCAAACAAAATATTCTGCGCCTTCTGGTCGATCACAACTGCGAAGTCGTAGTCGTCCCCGCGAAAACCTCCGCCGAGGACGCGCTCTCGCTGAAGCCCGACGGCGTTTTCCTGTCCAACGGCCCCGGCGATCCTGAGCCCGCCACCTACGCCGTCGAATCGATTCGCGGCCTGCTCGGCAAAGTTCCCGTCTTCGGAATCTGCCTCGGCCACCAGCTTTGCGGCCTGGCCCTGGGCGGAAAAACTTTCAAATTGCGCTTCGGCCATCACGGCTCGAATCACCCGGTGAAAAATCTTCTCACCGAGCAGGTGGAAATCACCGCGCAGAATCACGGCTTCTGCGTCGATCCCGATTCGCTCCCGTCCAGCGACGTCGAAATCACGCACGTAAATTTGAATGACCACACCAACGAAGGCCTGCGGCACCGCACCTTGCCGCTATTTTCCGTCCAGTATCACCCCGAGGCTTCCCCCGGACCTCACGATTCCCATTATTTGTTCCGCCAGTTCACCGAGACGATGAAACACTGGAAATTGTCCGGCACTTTGCGGCGCGGACAGACGAGGGCTCAGTAACTTCATGCCCAAGCGCACAGACATCAAAAAAATCATGATCATCGGCTCCGGCCCGATCGTTATCGGCCAGGCCTGCGAATTCGATTATTCCGGCACGCAAGCGTGCAAAGCCCTGCGCAGCGAAGGCTACGAAGTCGTCCTGGTGAATTCCAATCCCGCGACGATCATGACCGACCCGGAAATCGCCGACCGCACCTATATCGAGCCGCTCACAAAAGATTACCTCGAAAAAATTATCGAGATCGAACGCCCGCAAGCGCTGCTTCCCACCGTAGGCGGGCAAACCGGATTGAACCTTGCCGTCGAACTCGCCGAAAGCGGCGTCCTCGAAAAATACGGCGTCGAACTCATCGGCGCCTCGCTTCGCGCCATCAAAGTCGCCGAAGACCGCCTCTGGTTCAAGGACGCCATTCGCAAAGTCGGCCTCGACGTTCCTGCATCCGCGCTCATCAACAACGCGCAGGACGGCCTGAAGCTCGCCGACCAGCTCGGCTATCCCGTCGTTATTCGCCCCTCTTTCACGCTGGGCGGCACCGGGGGATCAATCGCTTACAATCGCGAGGAATTTTCCGAGGCCATTTCCCACGCGCTTGACGCCAGCCCCGTGCACGAGGCGCTGGTCGAGGAGTCCGTCCTCGGCTGGAAGGAATACGAGCTCGAAGTGATGCGCGATTTCCGCGACAACTTCGTGGTTATCTGCTCGATTGAAAATTTCGACCCCATGGGCGTCCACACCGGCGACTCGATCACCGTCGCCCCCGCGCAAACCCTCACCGACAAGGAATACCAGCGCATGAGGGACGCCGCCGCCGCGATCATCCGCGAAGTGGGCGTGGAAACTGGAGGATCGAACATCCAGTTCGCCATCGATCCCGCCACCGGCCGCATGATCGTCATTGAAATGAATCCGCGCGTCTCGCGCAGCTCCGCCCTGGCCTCGAAAGCCACGGGCTTTCCGATCGCCAAAATCGCCGCCCTGCTGGCCGTCGGCATGACGCTCGATGAAATTCCCAACGACATCACCAAGAAAACGCCTTCGTGCTTCGAGCCCACCATTGACTACGTGGTAGCAAAAATTCCGAAATGGCAATTCGAGAAATTCCCCGGCGCCGATTCCACACTCGGCACGCAGATGAAATCCGTTGGCGAAGTCATGGCCATTGGCCGCACCTTCAAGGAAGCGCTGCAAAAGGGAATCCGCTCCCTAGAACCCAGTTCCCCCTGGCGCGCCCCGGCCGATACTCCAGTCTCCCTGCTCCGCGAAAAAATCGCTACGCCGCGCCCCGACCGCATTCACTGGCTGTTCGTCGCCCTGGAACGCGGCCTCTCGTCAAAAGAAGTCATCGAACTCACGAAAATCGATCCGTGGTTCATCCAGCAGATGCAGGAAATCGTCGCCCTGAACCGCCGCCTTGCCGCCGTCACGGTGGAAACCGTGCCCGAGGATCTCCTGCGCGAAGCCAAGCGCATGGGCACCAGCGACGAGCAGCTCGCGCAGATGTGGAAGACCACGTCCGCTGCCATACGCCACCGCCGCACCAAGTGCCGGATCGCGCCGGTTTACAAGCGCGTCGATACCTGCGCCGCCGAATTCGAGTCATTCACCCCGTACATGTACTCCACCTACGAGGATGAGGACGAATCCGAGCCGACCAACAAGCAGAAAATCGCCATCCTCGGCAGCGGCCCCAACCGCATCGGGCAGGGAATTGAATTCGATTACTGCTGCTGCCATGCGTCCTTTGCGCTGCGTGAAGATGGTTATGAAACCATCATGGTGAATTGCAATCCGGAGACGGTCTCCACCGACTACGACACTTCCGACCGCCTTTATTTCGAGCCGCTCACTCTGGAAGATGTTCTCTCTGTCGTCGACCGCGAAAAGCCGCAGGGTGTGATCGTCCAATTCGGCGGCCAGACCCCGCTGAACCTCGCGCTGGAACTCAAACGCAACGGTGTCCCCATCATCGGCACCGCCCCCGAATCCATCGACCTCGCCGAAGACCGTCGACGTTTCGGCCGCCTGCTCGACGAACTGAAAATTCCGCAACCCAAAAACGGCACCGCGCTCGTGCCCGAGGAAGCCGCGCGCGTCGCGAGCGAAATCGGTTTCCCGGTCCTGGTCCGCCCCAGCTACGTTCTCGGCGGACGCGCCATGGTCATCGCCTATGACTTGAACACCGTGCAGGAATACGTCGCGCAAGCCGCCTTGATGGGCCCAGCGCGCCCCGTGCTCATCGATCAATTTCTGGAAGAAGCCACCGAAGTGGACGTCGACGCCCTAGCCGACGGCGATGACGTGGTCATCGGCGGCGTGATGGAGCACATCGAGGAGGCCGGAGTGCACTCGGGCGATTCCTCCTGCGTCCTGCCCCCGGTCAGCCTGTCGCCCTCGGTCCTGGCGCGCATACGCGATTACACGCATCGCCTGGCGAAAGCCTTGCAGGTCGTCGGCCTGATGAACGTCCAATACGCCATCCAGCGCGACACCGTTTACGTTCTCGAAGTCAACCCGCGCGCCTCGCGCACCGTTCCCTACGTCAGCAAAGCCACCGGAGTTCCGCTCGCCAAGGTCGCCGCGCGCCTGATGGCCGGAAAAAAATTGCGCGACATGAATCTCCCCACGGTCGTCACTGACGGCGTCGCGGAAATTGCCGTGCGCGATTACTACGCCGTGAAATCTCCCGTTTTCCCGTTCAATAAATTCCGCGGCGTGGACACCATCCTCGGCCCGGAAATGCGCTCCACCGGCGAAGTCATGGGCGTATCGAAAAATTTCGGCCAGGCCTTCGCCAAAGCCCAGCTCGCCGCCGGACAGCGCCTGCCGCGCAAGGGTTCGATCTTCCTCAGCGTCAGCGACCACGACAAGCGCCACTTCGCTCCGCTCGCCAAGGAATTGCACGCCCTCGGCTTCCGCCTGATCGCCACGCGCGGCACCGCCGCGGCCCTGGAAGCCGCCGGAGTCCCCGCCGAGCCCGTCTACAAAGTCAACGAAGGCCGCCCCAACATCGTCGACTTGGTGAAAACCGGCAAGGTCGACATGGTCATCAACACGCCCCTGGGCCGCGAATCTTTCTACGACGAAAAATCCATTCGCCGCGCCGCCATCCGCTACAACATCCCGTGCATCACCACTCTTTCGGCCGCTAACGCCGCCGCCCGCGGCATCCGCGCCCTGGTCGAGCAATCCCTGGAAGTCTCTCCACTCCAGACGTTGCACCTGAAAAAAGCCGCCGCCCCGCAACTCCCGACGGGCGATTGACCGGTAGCACAGCCACTCTTGGCTGTGTGCCTTTTGAGATCGCACCCATGTCAGTTCCTATAGTTTGATCCGCAACACCACACAGCCAGGAGTGGCTGTGCTACTCAACCTGAATCCAATCCCTCCCCGCCACATCTAAAATAAACCGGCGCTTGCGCGTTGCCGGATTTCCGCTCGGACGGTATGATGTTGCATCCCATGGAGTGTCACAGCATCCCTGCGGGCGAGTTGCCCGGCGCCACGCCCCTGTACACCGCCTTTCTTAACGATTTTTCCCGCGTCTCCCAATTTTATTCCCATCCCCCGAATTGGACCGGCGTCCGGCAGGCCGCCGCCGAAATCCGCATGGACGAATCCCTGCGTCGCGGCGTCGCCGAAGTTCTGCGCGCCCAAAATCGCGCCCTCGGCGGAGACGAATCCACAGAACGCAACATCGACCGCCTCCGCGAAAGCGCCGTCGCCGTGGTCACCGGCCAGCAAGTCGGCCTGTTCGGAGGCCCCGCGTATTGCGTCTACAAAGCCCTCACAGCGATCCACGCCGCCCGCGAACTCACCGAACAGGGAACCAGCGCCGTCCCCGTCTTCTGGCTCGCCACCGAGGACCACGACCTGGCCGAAGTGAACCACAATTTTTTCTTTAAGCGCGGCGGCCCCGAACGTTTCGATCTCGCCCCCGAAGGCCTCCCCGACCGCCGCGTCGGCGAAATTTTCCTGGGCGAAGCCGTTCGCGAAATTTCCGCTCGCGCAGCGGGTTTGCTTGCAGGCCCGTCGTCCGAGGAGGTCCAGCGCTGGCTTGCCGAAACCTACCAGCCCGGAGAAAATTTCGGCTCTGCATTCGGAAAACTCATGACCCGCATTTTCGCGGGGCAAGGATTGATCTTTCTCGACCCGCTTTCCGCGGACCTGCACCGCTTTTCCGCGCCCACCATGCTGCGCGCCATCCGCGAGCACAAAGCCCTGGCCCAGGACCTCGTCGCACGCTCCGCCGCGCTGGAAAAAGCCGGCTACCACGCCCAGGTAAAAGTCACCGACCAAAGCACGTTGGTTTTCCGCATCGTCGACGGCCAGCGCCTCGCCCTGCGCACCTCGAACGGCGGATTTATCGCCGGAAAAAAAGAGGAATCCGAAGCAGAAACCCTGCGAGCGTTGGAAAATCGTCCCGAGGAATTCAGCCCCAGCGCCCTCTTGCGCCCGGTCATCCAGGACACGCTTCTCCCCACGGCCGCCTACGTCGGCGGCCCCGCCGAAATCGCCTACCAGGCGCAAACTTCCGTCGTCTACCAGCGCCTGCTTGGCCGCGCCCCAGCGATTTTGCCGCGCGCCGGTTTCACCCTGATCCCCTCGCACGTCGCGAACCTGCTGAAAAAATACAATCTCGAAATTGAGGATATTTTCGCCGGACGCCACCGCCTCCACGCCAAAATGGAATCGGAAGCCCTGCCGCAGGAATTGACCGCGCGCTTCGAGCAAGGCGAGAAGACAATCAAGGACCTGGTGGAAGGCTTGCGCGAACCCTTGACCAAACTCGATCAAACCCTACTCGGCGCCCTCGACACCGCCTCCGAAAAAATCCTGTTCCAGTTCACCGGCCTGCGCGGCAAAGCCGGACGCGCCGAAGGCTTCCGCTCCGGCGTCCTCAACACCCACGAGGCCGAAATCGCCGGCGCCCTCCTCCCCAACAACGCCCTGCAGGAGCGCTCCCTCTCCCTCCTCCCATTCCTGGCATCCGAGGGCAGGGAACTCCTCTCCCGCCTGGACCATCTGATAAAAATCGGCACCGGCGAACACTGCGTTGTCGATCTCTAAGAATTTGCCTCGCAGATAATATTTGTGGGTCGCGGCTTCAGCCGCGACATTCAGGCATGACGAAAAACAGGGCTTTAGCCCCTGGCGGCCCGTTAGATCCAAACGCCGCCCATTCATCAGATGTTTTCCAGAAGTCATCTCATATATCATCCGGCAGTCAACCTGATCGCAGGCCAGGGGCTGAAGCCCAATCCTTGTTCGCGTTTTGATGTCGCGGCTGAAACCGCGACCCACAAATATTATTTATGAGAAAACTCCTAGTCTGAATCACGAGAATTTCAAATCTGAAATTTCACAGCGCAATTTTCAAAACCATTTCCCCCCTGCCATTTCTCCGTCTCCCGGCGCTGAAAGCGCCGGCGGTGACCAGCCTGGGGCAACGCCCCAGGTATGGAAGTTCATCGTTCTCTGTTGCGCCCTGAAAGGGCGCAGGGATCCTCCGCTCCGACGGTGCAATCGCATGGATCGCGATCGATCCAAGCGGGCAAGAGATGGATAACTCCATCAAATGCCCTCAAACCGTAATTGCGTTTTTCGCGCACAAATCTGAACAGGGAATTGCCCCTTAATTCCCCCGTGGTACTATGCCTCCTAGAACGATTATATTCGTCACCATACGACCGGAGGATTGCGGGATGAAACTCACCCCTGGCAAGCGCAAGGGACTGGAAGCGGTTTCGGATTCGCGCGGCGTGATCGCCGCCGCCGCGATGGATCAGCGCGGCTCGCTGATGAGCGCCATCGCCAAGGACAAGGGCATCGACAAGAAAGCCGTCACCAAGGAAATGATGTCCGAATTCAAGGAAGCCGTGGTGCGCGTCCTCACGCCGCACGCCAGCGCCATCCTGCTCGACCCCGAATACGGCCTTTCCGCCGCCAAGCAGCGCGCCAAAAACGCGGGCCTCCTGCTCGCCTACGAGAACAGCGGCTATGACAACACGCGCCCCGGCCGCCTGCCCGACCTGCTGGACCACTACTCGGTCCGCCGCATCGCCGCCGAAGGCGCCGATTGCGTCAAAATTCTCCTCTACTACACGCCCTTCGATTCCGCGGAAATTAACGACGTCAAGCACGCCTGGGTCGAGCGCATCGGCGCCGAATGCGTCGCCGCCGACATTCCTTTCTTCCTCGAATTCGTCGGCTACCAGGAAGGCGTAGACGAAAAAGGCCTCGACTTCGCCAAGAAGAAACCCGAAGTCGTCCGCGCCAGCATGGAGGAATTCAGCAAGCCGCAATACGCCGTCGACGTCCTCAAAGTTGAAGTCCCCGTAACCATGGCTTTCGTGAAGGGCACCAGTTCCTGTAAAGGCGATTCCGCCTACACCCGCGACGAGGCCAAGGAACATTTTCGCCGCGCCGCCGCTGCCGCTAAGAAACCGTTCATCTATCTTTCCGCCGGCGTCAGCAACGACACCTTCACCGAAACCCTCGACCTTGCTTCCGAAACCGGCGTCAATTTCTCCGGCGTCCTCTGCGGCCGCGCCACCTGGAAAGACGCCATCCCCGTCTACGGCAAACACGGCGCCAAGGCCCTGGAAGACTGGCTCAGCGATCAAGGCGTAAAAAACATAAAAAACGTAAACGGCCGCCTGACCGCCGCCAAACCCTGGTTTTCGTTCTACGGCGCAACGTCCGCCTCAGCCCTGGGCTAAATTAAATGTTTCGCAAAAAACGAGCGGCGCACTCGCTCTTGTAGGACAGACACTCTTGTCTGTCCGGTTTAGATTCTAGTGCGCGCACGCCACCCCGGACAGGTCTGCCGCGGCGGATGCCTGTCCTACTCCGCCACTTCCTATGCTACTGTTTTCCCTTGCGGCGTCCACAACAGGCCCCCGCAAAACACAAACATGACCGCCGGCATCTACGTCCAGGTCCCGTTCTGCCAAACCAAATGCACCTACTGCAACTTCCACACCGGTGTGTTCTCTCACGATCTCTACGCGCCCTACGCAAACGCCGTCGTACGCGAAGTCGCCGATTACCCCCGCCTGCTGCGCGAAAATAAAATCCAGGAAATTCCCGACGCACTCGTCGACACCGCCTACGTAGGCGGCGGCACCCCCAGCCTGCTCGATCCCAACGCCCTGCGCGCAATCCTCGATGCGATCCGCGCGCGGTTCCAACACAAATTGGTAGAAGTCACGCTCGAAGCCGACCCCGAAACCATCACCCCCGAAAAAGCCGCCGCCTGGCTCGAAGCCGGTTTCGACCGCATCAGCATGGGCGCGCAATCCTTTCACGACAACGAACTCAAAGCCGCCGGCCGCATGCACCGCCGCGAGGATATTTTCAACGCCATCCGCATCCTGCGAGCCTCTGGCTTTCAAAAAATCAGCGCCGACTTGATCGCCGGACTCCCGCACCAGACCGACGCCACCTGGAACGATTCCGTCGCCGAACTTTTGGCACTGCGCCCCGAACACATCTCCATCTACTTGATGGAAATCGACGAAGGCAGCCGCCTTGGCCTCGAAGTCCTGAACAACGGCACAAAATACTCCGCCTCCGCGCTACCCACCGACGACGCCATGGCCGGATTCTACGAACGCGCCGGCGCGCACCTCGCCGCCGCCGGATACACGCACTACGAAATTTCCAACTGGGCGCTGCCGGGTTTCGAGTCGCTCCACAACCTGAAATACTGGCGCCGCGAACCCTACTTCGGCCTCGGCGCCGGCGCCCATTCCTTCAACGGCGCACAGCGCTGGGCCAATGCCCACGACCCCGCCGCCTACGAAACCACAATCGCTCAGGGCCGATTCGCCGTCGAGCAACTGCAAACTGTCACTCGCGAACAAGCCCTCGAGGAAGAATTATTCCTGGGCCTGCGCCAGCTGGCAGGCATCGATCTCGCGGAAATCGAGACCCGGTACGGCGCCAATCTAGGCCCGCGCGTGGAAGAATTGCGCGCCCAGGGCCTGCTCGAATGGCACGGCGGCCTGCTGCGACTCGCCCCCGGCCGTCTAACGGTTTCCAACGAGGTATTTGTCAATCTTTTGGAATAGGTCAAGGTTCGACACAAGACGTTGGAGCAATACGCCAAAGTAAAACGTCGGAGCAAAACGTATGACCAAAAAGTTTTCTGCCGGCCACCACGCGAGTTTGCGGGCAAATCGGAAGCGATTCGCACCATCCGATGAATCACAACAGTCCCAAGTAAGGTGGCGTCCCTCGGCGCTGCTCCCGGCGCTGAAAGCGCCGGAGTTGACCAGCCCAGGGCAACGCCCTGGGTACCGTAAAATACCGATCGTAGTGCGCCCTGAAGGGGCGCAGGGGCCTTCCGCCCTTTCAGGGCGGCCGATATCTCGCGAGAACATTTCCCGGGGGGTTACCCCGGGCTTTTTTCCTCCGCGCCGTTGGCGCGCAAATCGGCCCTTAAAATGTCTCGGCGCATCGCTTTTTGCTGCCACTATTTTTCTTAGCCCCATCGCCCGCGCGCAAACGCCCGCAACGCCAAAACGCGCTCCCGGAACAAAATCCGCGCCCGCTGCCGCGCCTCCCACCCCCGCGGACGCAGAACGCTTCATCGCCCGCGCTGAATCCCGCCTCCTCGATCTCTGGATCAAAAGCGCCCGCGCCTCCTGGGTCGCCGCGAACTTCATCACTGAGGACACCGAAGGCATCTCCGCCGACGCCGACCAGGCCGTAAAAGCCGCTACCTCCGGACTCGCCGCCGAAGCCAAACGCTACGAAAAACTCCAGCTACCCCCCGATGTGGCCAGAAAATTCAAACTATTAAAACTTTCCGTCGACATCCCCTCGCCGCGCGATCCCGCCGAGCAGGCCGAGCTAGCCAAAATTCTCGCCTCTTTCCCCTCCGACTACGGCAAAGGCACCTGGTGCCCCGACGACAAAAAAGAAAACTGCAAGCAATTGCCGGACATCGAAAAAATCCTCGCGACCAGCCGCGACCCGAAAGAATTACTGAACGCCTGGGCAGGCTGGCACTCGATCGCCCCTCCCATGCGCCAGCGCTACACGCGCATTGTGCAGCTCGCCAACAAAGGCGCGCAGGAAGTGGGCTTCGCCGACGTCGGCGCCATGTGGCGCTCCAATTACGACATGCCCCCCGACGATTTCGCCAAAGAAATGGACCGCCTCTGGCTCCAGGTCCGCCCTCTGTACGTCTCCCTGCACGCCTACACGCGCTGGAAGCTGGCCGAAAAATATGGCAAGGGCGCCGTGCCCGAAGACCAGCCCATCCCAGCGCACCTGCTTGGCAACATGTGGTCCCAGGAATGGAACAACATCTATCCGCTTCTCGCTCCCGCGGACGCCGCCCCCAGCCCGGACGTCTCCGCCGCCCTGCACGCCAAAAAAATCGACGCATTAGGAATGGTCCACTACGGCGAGGGATTTTTCATCTCCCTCGGATTCGATCCGCTGCCCTCCACGTTCTGGACCCGCTCGCTCTTCACCAAGCCGCGCGACCGCGACGTTGTCTGCCACGCCAGCGCCTGGAGCCTCGATTTCAAGGACGACCTGCGCGTGAAACTTTGCCTGGATCAAACCGCCGAGGATTTCACCACCGTCCATCACGAACTGGGCCACAATTTCTACCAGCGCGCCTACAACACACTCCCCCCGCTGTTCCAGAGCGGCGCCAACGACGGATTCCACGAAGCCATCGGCGACACCATCGCCCTCTCGGTCACTCCCGAATACCTCAAACAAATCGGCCTGATCGAATCCGTCCCTCCCGCCTCCGCCGACATCGGCATCCTGCTGGACCGCGCCCTCGACAAAGTCGCGTTCCTACCTTTCGGTCTGTTGGTCGACCAGTGGCGCTGGAAAGTCTTCTCCGGAGAAATCAAGCCCGCCGACTACAACAAAACCTGGTGGGAACTCCGCCGCAAATACCAGGGCGTAGCGCCCCCCATGGCGCGCACCGAAAACGATTTCGATCCCGGCGCGAAATTCCACGTCGCCGCCAACGTCCCCTACTCCCGCTATTTCCTGGCCACCATCCTGCAATTCCAGTTTCATCGCGCACTCTGCAAGCAGGCCGGCTACACCGGCCCCCTCAACCGCTGCTCGATCTACGGCAACAAAGCGGCCGGCGCCAAATTCGCCAAAATGCTGAGCCTGGGCCAAAGCCGCCCCTGGCCCGACGCACTCGAAGCCCTAACCGGCCAGCGCCAAATGGACGCCACCGCCATGCTCGACTATTTCGCCCCCCTGAAAAAATGGCTCGACGACCAAAACGCCGGCCACAAGACGGGTTGGAATTAGGTAGCACAGCCACTCTTGGCTGTGTGGGTTTTGAGATTGCAAGGGCGGCCACAAGCTCCCGCACAATTGGAATTTGCGGCTCGCGGCTCCGCCCGCGCCGCATAGTCGCGTTGGTGATGAAGTGCGCCCGGTGGTGCGATCCCGAAAACCACACAGCCAAGAGTGGCTGTGCTACCAAACCGCAAGATGCGCCTGCGGAACATCTCTTCATCTGTCCAATTAGTCCCGCCTCATCCCTATGGTATAAAAGAAAAGTAAGCACCCGACTGCTCCCGCGAGGCGCCGTGGACTTCTCCTTCACCGACGAACAGCATCACCTCCGCCGCAGCGTCCGCGAATTCGCCGAATCCGAAATCCTCCCGCACGTCATGGAATGGGACGAAATTTCGCATTTCCCGGCGGAACTGCTCCCCAAACTCGCCGAAATGGGTCTATTAGGCGTGATTTTTCCCGAGGAGTACGGCGGGGCGGGGATGGGCTACATCGAATACGCCAGCGTGATCGAGGAACTCGCGCGCGTCGACGGCTCGGTCGGCCTGATCGTCGCCGCACACAATTCTCTCTGCACCAATCACATCTATAAATTCGGCAGCGAAGACCAGCGCAAGAAATACGTCGTGCCCCTCGCGCAGGGCAAGAAACTCGGCTGCTGGTCCCTCACCGAACCCGGCGCCGGCTCCGACGCCGGGGGCACGCGCACCGTCGCGGTCCACAAAGATGCCGCCTGGATCCTCAACGGCGCGAAAACCTTTACCACCAACGGCCACTACGCAGACGTCTGCGTAGCCATGGCCGTCACCGACAAAGCCAAAGGCGCGAAAGGCATCTCCGCCTTCATCGTGGAAAAGGGAAATCCCGGATTCCGCCCCGGCAAAAAAGAAAACAAGCTCGGCATGCGCGCCAGCGACACTTCCGAAGTCGTTTTTAGCGACTGCCACGTGCCCGAAGCGAATCTCCTCGGCGCCGAGGGCCGCGGCTTCGTCAACACCCTGCAAGTCCTCGACGGCGGACGCATCTCGATCGCCGCCCTGGCCTTGGGCATGGCGCAAGGCGCCTACGAAGCCGCCGTAAAATACGCCAAGCAACGAAAACAATTCGGAAAAACCATCAGCGAATTCCAAGCCATCCAGTTCAAGCTCGCCGACATGGCCACCGAAATCGACGCCGCCCGCTGGCTCGTCTACCGCGCCGCATGGCTCGCCGACCAGAAGGGCCCCCGCTTCACAAAAGAATCCAGCATGGCCAAGCTCTACGCCAGCGAAGTAGGCGTCCGCGTAGCCAACGAAGCCGTCCAGATTTTCGGCGGCTACGGTTTCGTGAAAGATTATCCGGTCGAAAAGTTCTACCGCGACTCCAAACTCTGCACCATCGGCGAAGGCACCAGCGAAATCCAGCGCATGGTCATCGCCCGCCAGATTCTAGAGTAGCACAGCCACTCCTGGCTGTGTGGTTTTCGAAGCGCAGCATTAGTAAGAATTTCAATAATGATCGCAAAACCCACACAGCCAGGAGTGGCTGTGCTACAACACGCCACCCGCGCTTTCAGGTAGGACGGGCTTCAGCCTGTCGGTTTTTTGCACGCCGCCCAACAAATGCGACAGGCTGAAGCCTGTCCTACTAACCCCCGTTTTTCGCGGACGCAAATTCGTGTTAACTTGTGTTCTCCAGTGAATCCCGCAGCGCAAACTACGCCCGTCGACGTCGAAGCCTGGGCCGACCAAATCCGCAAGGGAGACATCCGGGCACTCTCCCGCGCCATCACCGCCGTCGAAAGCCACGACGCGCACGCGGAAAACCTACTCCGCGCGCTATTCCCGCACACCGGCCACTCTTTCGTCATCGGCATCACCGGCGCCCCTGGAACGGGGAAGAGCACGCTCACCGACCGCCTCGCCGCCCACTATCGCGCGCAGCAAAAGCAGGTCGGCATCATAGCCGTCGATCCCACCAGCCCCTACACGGGCGGCGCGATCCTCGGCGACCGCATCCGCATGCAGGGCCACGCCTTTGACGCAGGAATTTTCATCCGCTCCATGGCCACGCGCGGCTTCCTCGGCGGCCTCGCGCGCACCACCGGAGAAGTTGCATTGGTGCTGGACGCCTCTGGCAAGGAATTCATCCTCATAGAAACCGTAGGCGTCGGCCAGGATGAAGTTGACATCGTCCGCCTCGCCGATTGCACCCTCGTCCTCATGGTCCCCGGCCTCGGGGACGACGTCCAAAACATGAAGGCCGGCCTGATGGAAATCGCCGACCTATTCATTCTCAACAAATCCGACCGCGAGGGCGCCGACCGCGTCGAGGCCGAACTCGAAGCAATGCTCCACCTGGCGCCCGATCGCGACGGATGGAAGCCAAAAATTATCCGCACCGTGGCTACGGAAAATAAGGGAGTCAACGAATTGGCCGCGGCCATCGAGCAATACCGCGAGTCGTATCGTCAAAGCCCTGCGCAAAAAGAAAAGAAATTGGACCATTGGAAGCGCCGCCTGCTCGCGCTGGCCGAAGACATGTTCCTGCGGCAAATCACGGAAGGCCGCGAGGGCGAAGCCGCACTGGACGCCCTGGCCGCCGAAGTAGCCGCCCGAAAAAAAGACCCCTACGCCGCGGCCCGCGAACTCCTCGCCCGCGCGGAAAAATCCCGGGAGAAGAAATGAAACTAGGCGAACTGGAATTCTGGCTCATCACCGACGGAACATTCCGCCTCGACGGCGGCGCCATGTTCGGCGTGATCCCCAAGCCCATGTGGGAGCGCGTCGCTCCCCCTGACGAGCGCAACCGCATCCTCATGGCCATGAACTCGCTGCTCATCCGCGCCGCCGGAAAATGGATCCTCATCGAAACCGGCGCCGGCGACAAGTGGGACGCTAAGCGCACCGAAATTTACTCCTTCGACGGCGCCCCGCGCCTGCCCGATAAGCTGGTCACACACGGCGTCCCGCCCGAACAAATCGACATTGTCATCAACACCCACCTGCATTTCGACCACTGCGGCTGGAACACGCGCCTCGTCAACGCGGAAGCGATCCCTCTTTTTCCGAATGCCCGCTATATGGTCCAGCGCGCCGAATTCGAGCACGCCCAGTCGCCCACCGATCGCGACCGCGCCAGCTATTTCCTCGAAAATTTCATGCCCATGCAGAAGTCCGGCCAGTGGCACTTGCTCGAAGGCGACACCGAAGTCGTTCCCGGCCTCGATCTCATTCGTGTCCCCGGCCACAATCGCGACATGATGTGCGTCCGCCTCACCGGCGGCGGCAAAACGGTTTTTTTTACGGCGGATTTAATTCCCACGGCGGCCCACGTCCCCTATCCCTGGATCATGGGCTACGATCTTTACCCGCTCACGACTCTCGAGAACAAGCAAAAGTGGATCCCGCAAGCCGTACGCGGCGAATGGCTCGTAATTTTTGGCCACGAAGCCCGCACCCCCTGCGGCTACCTCACCGAACAAAAAGGAAAATTCGTCCTCGAACCCGTACAATTAGACGCCTGACAAATTTCACAAGGACCCTTTCATGCCCAAAAAGAAACAACCGGCAAAATCTCGCACCGCAAGCAAGGACGCCGTCACCATCGGCATCATCGGCGGCAGCGGCCTCTACACCATGCCCGGCCTTGCCGAAACCCGCGAAGTCCGCGTCAAAACCCCCTTCGGCGATCCCAGCGACGCCCTGGTCGTCGGCACCCTCGAAGGCAAGCGCGTAGCTTTCCTGGCGCGCCATGCCCGCGGCCACCGCTTCCTCCCCACGGAAATTAATTACCGCGCCAACATCCACGCCATGAAGCAACTCGGCGTCGAACGAATTATTTCCGTCAGCGCGGTAGGCTCGCTTCAGGAAGATTTGAAGCCGCTCGATTTTCTCATTCCCGACCAGTTCTTCGACCGCACGCGCCATCGCATCTCCACATTTTTCGGCGGCGGCGTCGTCGCCCACGTCGGCTTCGACAAACCGGTCTGCGCCCACCTCTCAGAAATCCTTGGCGCTGCTTGCGACCACGCTAAAGTAAAAGTCCATCGCGGCGGCACTTACATCTGCATGGAGGGTCCGCAATTTTCCACCCTCGCCGAAGCCCACGTCCACCGCCAGATGCGCTTCGAGGTCATCGGGATGACCAACGTCACCGAAGCCAAGCTCGCCCGCGAGGCCGAAATCTGTTACGCCACGGTCGCCATGATCACCGACTACGACTGCTGGCATCCCGAGCACTCCTCGGTCACGCTCGAGGAAATCATCTCCAACTTGAACAAGAACACGGAAAACGCACAGAACGTCCTGCGCGAAGCGGTGCGCTCCATGCCCGCCGATCGCGCCTGCCGCTGCGGATCGGCCCTGGCCCACGCCATCATCACCGATCCCAAGGTGATCCCCGCCGCAGCCCGCAAACGCCTCAACGTAATCGCTGGAAAATACCTGAACCAGGGAGCGCGCTGAACATGTCCTTACTCGTGGTTGGATCGGTAGCTTTCGATGCGGTGGAAACTCCCCACGGAAAGGTGGACCGCATGTTGGGCGGCGCCGCGACCTATTTTTCCGTCGCCGCCAGCTTTTTCACGCACGTGAACCTGGTCGGAATCGTGGGCACCGATTTCACGGAAAAAGACGCCTCCATTTTCAAAGGCCGCAAAGTGGACACCCTGGGCCTTGAGCGCGCCGACGGAAAAACTTTTTTCTGGGCGGGGAAGTACAACGAGAACATGAACGATCGCACCACGCTCGCCACCGAGCTGAACGTCTTCGCCGAATTCAAGCCCAAGCTCCCCGGCCCGTATCAGTCCTCCCAGCATGTTTTTCTCGCGAACATCGATCCCACGCTCCAGCGCTCCGTCCTGCATCAGGTCTCCAAGCGCCCCAAAGTCGTCGCCCTCGACACCATGAATTACTGGATCGAGCGCACCCCCAAAGAACTCCGCGAGACGCTGAAGCACACCGACATCCTGATGATCAACGATTCCGAGACGCGCCAGCTCTCGAACGAACACAACCTGCTGCGCGCCGCCCGCCACATTTTCACTCTCGGCCCCAAAGCCCTGGTCATCAAGCGCGGCGAATACGGCGCCATGCTCGTCCATCAAAACCGCACCTTCCACGTCCCGGCCTTCCCCCTGGAACAAGTCCATGACCCCACTGGCGCCGGCGACACCTTTGCCGGAGGTTTCATGGGCTACCTCGCCAGCGTCCCCCGCGCCGGCGACGCCGAACTGCGCCGCGCCATGGTCTACGGCTCGGTCATGGGCAGCTTCACCGTGGAAAAATTCGGCCTGGAGCGCCTGAGAACACTAAAGCGCTCCGAAATCACCGCTCGCGCAAAACATTTCCAAAAAATGACGCATTTTGCGCTCTAGCTTTTGTAGCGGCCTCTCTGTCCCGAGCCTTTCGGGACAGAGAGGGCACTCGCCCCGACGGCGCCTCTCTTTCCGCCACAGCCCCCCTTGTTAGTATCCAGGGCAACGCCCCCGTCACCGATCTCCCGCGCGCGGAGCGCGCACGTTGTATACTTTCATTTTTCAACCCTAGCCCATGCTCAAAACGCACAAGCCGCCAGCGCTCGTCCCCGGGAGCACTATCGCCGTCGTCGCCCCCGCCAGTTCCGCCAAACCCGACCGCATCCGCCGCGGCTGCGAAAATCTCACGCAGCTCGACTACCGCGTCGTCGAGCAATCCGCGCAGCGCAACCCGGACGGTTATTTTTCCGCCGCGCGCAAAATGCGCCAATCGGAATTGCAGGCCGCCTTCATGCGCCCCGATGCCCGAGGCGTCTTCTGCACGCGCGGCGGCTACGGCAGCGCCGAATTGCTCGACGGCCTGATCGCTGCGCGCCTGAAACGCCCCAAAATTTTCTGCGGCTTCAGCGATCTCACCTCGCTGCATATTTTTCTCTGGCAAAAACTCCGCTGGGTCACTTTCTACGGCCCGCTGGTCGCCGGAGGTTTCGACGCTGGAGCCAACGCCACCGGCGGCTACGATCCAGACACCTTCATGTGCGCGATGACCGCTACCAATAGCGGCTGGTCCGCCCCGCTGCGCGGCGAAACCCTCGCGCGCGGCACGGCCACCGGAACTCTACTGGGCGGCTGCATCACGCTGATCGAAACTTCGCTTGGTACTCCTTGGGAACTTAACACTCGCGGCAGTATCCTATTGCTGGAGGACCGCGGCGTGAAACCGTACCAGCTCGACCGCACGTTGCTGCACCTGAAGCAGGCCGGGAAATTTAACGCGGTGAAGGGAATCGTACTTGGCGAATTTCCCGAGTCCGAGCCCCCCGAAGGCAGCACGGTCACCGTCGCCGACGTCTGCAAGCGCATCCTCGGCCCCTTGCGCATTCCGATCGTCTACGGCGCGCCGGTCGGCCACACGCCGCGGCCCATGCTCACATTGCCGCTGGGCGTTTCCGCGCGCCTGCACGCCACCGGCGAAGGCCGCCTTGACATCCTCGAACCGGCGGTGCGCCCTTGACTGAATCCGTCACCAAGCCTCTGCACTTTCATCTTTCCGGAATCGGCGGCGCCGCCATGGCCCCGCTTGCCGGGATGCTCGCCGAAAGCGGCCACCGCGTCACCGGCTCGGACGCGGGCGTCTATCCCCCCGCCTCCACGCTGCTCGAAGGCCTGGGCATCCGCTGGACCAACGGATTTTCCGAGAAAAATCTCGACCCCGCTCCGGACATCGTCGTCCTCGGCAACGCCCTGTCGCGCGGCAATCCCGAAGTCGAAACCGTTCTCGACCGCAACATCCCCTATCGCTCGCTGCCCCAGGCGCTCGAGGAATTTTTCCTCCCCGGCCGCGATTCGCTGATCGTCACCGGAACGCACGGCAAGACCACCACCACCTCGATGCTTTCCTGGATACTTCACTACGCCGGACGCCGCCCCAATTTCCTGATCGGCGGCGTGGCCGAAAATTTCGGACGCAGCTTCGGCCTTGGCGGCGGAAAAGAATTCGTCCTCGAAGGCGACGAGTACGACTCCGCCTTCTTCGACAAAGGCCCCAAATTCCTGCACTACCACCCGCGCGAAGCCATCATCACGTCGCTGGAATTCGATCACGCCGACATCTACACCGACCTCGCCGCCATCGAACTCCAGTTCCGCCGCATGGTGAATCTGGTCCCCCGCGCCGGCCGCATCGTCGCCTGGGGCGAAAGCGAAACGGTCCGCGGCGTCGTCGCCAAAGCATTTTGCCCGGTCGAAACCTACGGCTTCACCCCCGGCCTCGACTGGCTCGCCGGCGACGTCGAATTCACCGAAGGCGAAACCCGTTTCCGCGTCTCCTATCGCGGCGCCGAAGTCGCCCGCATCCGCATGCAGCTCGCCGGACGACACAATGTCCTGAACGCCCTCGCCGCGATCGCCATCGCTCATGGCCGCGGCGTCCAGCGAGAAGCCCTCGAAGGCGCTCTGCGCAAATTTCAGGGAGTCCTCCGGCGACTGGAAATTAAAGGCGAGACTTCCGGCGTCCTGGTCGTCGACGATTTCGCGCACCACCCGACCGCCATCCGCGTCACCATCGATGCCGCGCGCCACCGCTGGCCCGGCCGCCGCCTCTGGGCTGTCTTCGAGCCGCGCTCCAACACCATGCGCCGCCGCGTCTTTGAATCCGATCTGGCCGCATCGCTCTCCACCGCCGACGCCGCCGTCCTCGGCGCTGTGAATCGCGCCAAGCTACTCGATGATAACGAGCGTTTGTCTCCCGACCGCGTCTTGCAAACGATTCGCTCCGCCGGAAAAAAAGCCGAAGGCTTTGAGACCGCCGAACACATCGCCGAATATCTAGCGTCTGAAACCCGCCCCGGAGACCTGATTCTGGTCATGTCCAATGGCAGCTTCGACGGCCTCTGCTCCAAGCTCCTGGTAAAACTCCAGGACCGCACCGCCCCGATAGGGAAATCAAACGGATGATGTTAAGCCGCATCGCCCGAACAAACCGCCGCGTTGGGGTTGGTAGCGCCGGCGTCCCGCCGGCATCTTTTCTCCAATTAAACTCAAGCCCAAATTGCCGGCGGGACGCCGGCGCTACAAATTCGCGCGCTGGCCTTGCGCCGAGATATCCCATCGCGCGAGGACAACGCGTCTGCCTGCTAGCTGTATTGGCAACCGCGGTATTCGCCGCCCCCGCCCACGCCACCATCGACTACACAGTCTCCATCGCCCACCCCGACCGCCACATCTTCACCGTCACCATGCGCGTCCCCAATGCCCATAATCCACTCACCGTCCAGATGCCCGCCTGGGACGCCCTCTACCAAATCCGCGATTTCTCCTCCCACATCCTGCAAGTCTCCGCGCGCGACGACGAAAATCACGCCCTGCCGCTCGTGAAGCTCGATAAGCAAACCTGGCAAGTCGCCGCCTCAGGCGCCATCACCATCTCCTATCCCATCTACTGGGACGAACCCGGCCCGTTTGCCACGCAGCTCAACGCCGACCACGCTTTTCTCAACCTCGCCATGGTCCTGTTCTACGTTCCCGATCGCCGCGCCGAAGACGCGCGCATCGAATTTGACGGCGTCCCCGAACCCTGGCGCGTCGCCGTCGAACTCGATCCCGCCGCAAAATCCGCGCCGCCGGGAAGCACCGCCTTCGTCGCTCCCAGCTATGACGCACTGGTCGACGCCCCCGCGGAAATCGGCGTCTTCGATGAAACGCGCATCTCGGCCGGAGGCCGCCCCATCCGCATTGTCGTTCACGGCGACGCCGGCGACCGCGCGCATCTTTCCGACACGCTCAAACGCATCGTGGACTACGAAGTCACTCTCATGGGCGGCGCGCCGTTTCGCGAGTACATGTTCCTCTTCCACGTCGGCCAGAATTTCGGCGGTGGCGGAATGGAGCATTCCAACTGCACGGCCATCTCCGCGGACATCCCCGCGCAACTGGCAAGTTATTCCGCGCATGAATTCTTTCACGCCTGGAACGTCAAACGCATCCGCCCGCAATCGCTCGAACCCGTTGACCGCACCCGCGAGATGTACACCCGCTCGCTTTGGTTCGCCGAGGGCGTCACCAACACCTATGCCGCCTACACCCTGGTTCGCACCGGCCTCTGGTCCACGCAGCAGTTCTACGCCGACCTCGCCAACCAGATCGACGAGCTCGAAATGCGCCCCGCGCACCGCTGGCAGAGTGTTGAGCAATCCAGCCTCGACGCCTGGTACGAAAAATATCCCCTCTACACGCGCCCCGAGGAAAGCATCTCCTATTACAACAAAGGGGAACTCATCGGCCTGGCCATGGACATCACGCTGCGCGACCGCACCGATAACCGCGCATCTCTCGACGACGTCCTCCGCGCCCTCAACGTCGAATTCGCGCAGCGCGGCAAATTCTATGACGACAGCGAAGGCATCCGCGCCGTCGCCGAGCAGGTCATCCGCAAAAAGGCCCCGGACGCAAACGCCGACCTCAAGGATTTTTTTGCCCAGTACATTTCCGGCGCCGCGGAAATTCCGTTTTCGAGTATTCTGGAGAGCGCCGGACTCGCGCTTCGCGATGTCGCGCAGCATCGCGCTTCGCTCGGCTTCACCGTCGCTCGCGACTCCAGCGGCGGGTTTACCGTCGCATCGCTTGACCCGGAAACCCCGGCCGGCCAATCCGGCTTGCTGGAGGGAGATATTCTGCTTCGCCTGAACGGAGAAGTGGTCCCGCGCGCGCCGGACCGCTGGGCGCGCGATCGCCAGCCCGGCGATCGCGTCAGCCTAAAAATCCGCCGGGGAGGTGAAGAGCGCGATTTTTCTTTTTCGCTGGCGCGCCTGGCGGACGGCAATTACCAGATCGCCGAATTGCAGGACGCCACGGAAAAACAAAAACGCATCCGGAACGGAATTCTTCACGGCTCCACCGGCCCCACACGATGATTCGCACAATGATCGTCGCCGTATTTCTCAGCCTCTGGACCCTCGTCCTGGGTCCGCCGCTGATTCTGTTCACGCTGGCCACAAAATCTGCGGACTTGATGTACTGGGTGGGCGTTAAAGGCGTCGCGTTCATCACGCGCGTGGCCGGCATGCGCGTCCAGGTCGAGGGCCGCGAAAATATTCCGCCCGGCACGTGCATGTTCGCCGCCAATCACACCAGCAATGCCGACGCCGCTGCCATCGTGCGCGCCATCCCGCGCCGCCTCGCCATCTTCGGCCGCAAATCCCTGTTCGACATCCCCATCGTCGGCCTGGCCTTCCGCCTCGCCAAATTCGTCCCCGTCGACCGCGGCAATCGCGACGCCGCCCTGGCCAGCGTCAAGCAGGCCGTTGAATACATGAAAACGGGATCTTCATTTTTGGTTTATCCTGAAGGCACGCGCAGCCCCGACGGCCGCCTCTCGCGTTTCAAAAAAGGTTCCTTCGTCATGGCCATCGAAGCCGGAGTTCCCGTCGTTCCCGTCACCTGCGCCGGCGCGCACCTGATCATGAAAAAGAAATCCCTGATCATCCACCCCGGAAAAGTCACCGTCCGCTTCGGCAAGCCCATCGACGCCTCCGCCTTCACCATCGAGCAACGCGACGACCTCGCCAGGCAAGTCCACGACGCCATCGCCGCCGAACTCCCCGCGGAGCAAAAACCCGCCATCTGACGCCCCCCCGTAGGACAGGCTTCAGCCTGTCGCCTTTGTATTTCCGCCGCTAAAAAGATCACCCCACCCGGGACACCATGCCCAATTCTCGTATCCACACTTCATCCCCGCATCCCATTTCGTTTTGTCTGAAGTCACGGAGGGACGACACAACGTAGCCCGCTGCGGAAGCAGTGGGAATTCCACCGTCAAAATGCGGTGCCCCGGAAGGGCGGCACAATGTTCTCGCCATGCCGCCCATCCGGGGCTTCGTTCCCGATCGTCAAAAATCGCGTCTTGCGATGTCTATTTCCCCGCGCCCTTCCTTTTTTCCATCTCTGCCGCCAAATGCCGCACCGTCCTCTGCATCTCCGGCAGCCTCTTCATCGCCGCAATCACCTTCAGCCACAATTTATTTTCCATCACCGGCGACCCCGATCGTACCGCCCCCGCCGGCACATCCAGATGCATCCCGCTCTGCGACGTAATAATCGCCCCATCCCCAATTTCCAGGTGTCCCGCCGATCCCACTTGCCCCGCCAGAATCGCGCGATTGCCCACGCGCGTCGATCCCGCCAGACCAACCTGCCCGCACAAAATCGCGTCCTCTCCCACCTCGCAAGCGTGGCCCACCAGCACCAGGTCGTCGATTTTCGCGCCTCGCCGGATCCGCGTTTCCCCCGCCGTCGCCCGGTCGATGCACGCGTTCGCCTGGATCTCCACGTCGTCCTCAATCACCACCGGCGCCGTCTGCATGATCTTGTGCCACCGCCCGTCCGGCCGTTTCGCGAATCCAAACCCGTCCCCTCCGATTACCGCCCCGTTCTGCAGAATCACGCGATTGCCGATCGTGCACCCTTCGCGCACCACCGTCTGCGCGTGCGCCAGAAAATCGTCGCCGATGCGCGTATCCCGGTAAATTGTCACCAGGCTGTGCAGGACGCAATTCCTTCCGATCGTTACGCCCTCGTCCACAAAACAGTGCGGCCCGATGTGCGTCCCTTCGCCGATCGTCGCGCTCTTCGCCACCACCGCCGTCGGATGAACTCCCGGCAGGTAAGCCGCCGCCTCGTTGAAGAACTCAATCGTCCGCGCAAAATCCAGATACGGATTCTGCGAGCGCAGCGCCGCGATCGGCGCCATGCCCGCATCGCGCTGCACTGTGGCCTTCTCATCCACCAGCACCGCCGAAGCCCGCGTCTTCGCCAGCTCCCGCGCGTACCGCGGGTTGGTCAGGAACGTAACCTGTCCCGCGTGCGCCTCTTCGATTCCCGCGATCCCGTGAATTTCGGTCTCCGCGTCACCTTCCAGTCTGCAGCCCAGCCGCGAAGCCAGTTCACCGAGTTTCATGTGCATGTCTCCTTGAAAGGGCAGCACAGCGGATTAAGCAGTGCCTGCGGCCCAGCCGCTCACTGTACAACATTCCGATTGAGGTGGAAATTTGAACCGTGAAAGAACGCAATCTACTCCGCAAACAGCCCCGGCTGCGCCGCCGGCGCCGCCGCGGGCTTCCTCCGCGCGATCCCCACCACTCCCAGCACCGTCATTTCCGCGAGAGCGCTCCGCGGGATAAAAATCTTGAGGGTGTTCCCGTGAAGGTCCGGCGGCGTGATCTGCACGCCGCGATCCAGCAAGCTCAGCAAGTCGTTGGGCACCACGCCCTCAATCGTCTCCTCATCCCTGAATTTCAATCGCACCCACAGCCCGTCCAGTTTTGGCCGCGACAGGAACGTCTTCCGCTCCGGCTCATAACCATCGGCAAATTCGCGCACAAAATAAATTCCGCGCACGTCCTCCACCGCAAAATGCCGGTGCTCGCCTTCCGGTGTCAGCAGATCGAGCGTCTCCGCAACGCCCAACCGCGCCGGGTTCAGGTACCCCCTGTGGGCGGCCCGGTCGAGCAAAAGCACGACCACCTTCTTGTGCGTTGACGCTGGCGCTTGTAGTTTCACGGGGATAAAGACGCGGCACAGGCCTTGCGAGTCGCGTCCAGGTATGTTATGTTAAGCGGTCTTTTGCTGTCAAGTGCATACCTTTCAATGCTTTAGATAGAGGCTGGGTCCAGGGGGCCTCGATTTTTGACTGAAATCGCGATCCATAAGAGGCAGATTCTCAAGTCTGCCTCCGTCATCAGCATCATTACGGTTGTCAGTCGAATTCTCGGTTATGTCCGCGATCAGCGCTTGACCTTGCTGCTCGGCACCACCGGCATCGCCGATTCCTTCGTTCTGGCTTACCGCATTCCCAACATCCTTCGCCGCCTGGTCGGCGAAGGTTCCATGACCGCCTCGTTTATTCCGGTCTTCACCGATTACATGCGCAATCGCACCCGCGAGGAAACCTGGACCTTCGCCAACCGCCTCTTCTGGACTTTTTCGGTGGTCCTTGCCGGCCTCACCGTCCTCGGCGTCATTTTTTCGCCCCTTGCCGTCCGCCTTTTTTCAATGTTCGGCAAGCATCAGGTCCAGGTCGAAGCCGTGTACCTGAACCGCCTGATGTTCCCCTACATCCTGTTTATCGGCATGGCCGCAATGGCCATGGCCATCCTGAACTGCTTCCACATCTTTGGAATGCCCGCGGCCACGCCCATCCTGCTGAACATTTCCTTCATCGTTTTTTCCACCGCGGCCGTATGGCGCCATTTCTCAAGTCCCGCCGCGGCCCTGGCCGTCGGCGTGCTCATTGGTGGTATATTCCAGTTCTTCCTGCAGGTGCCTCAGTTGGTGCACCGCGGAATGGACTTCCAGTTCGGCGTATCCTTCACGGACCCTGGCGTGCGCCGCGTCGCGCGCCTGATGGTCCCGGGCTTTGTCGGCATCGGTGTGGCGCAAATTAATCTGCTGGTGGATACGATTTTTGCAAACGCCAAGGTTATGCCCGATGGCAGCCTGGTTTCGCTCTACGTTGCCGACCGCGTCACTGAGCTGGTGCTGGGCGGCTACGCCATCGCCATCGCCACCACCATTCTGCCCATGATGTCGCACCAGGCTTCGGCGGGCGATCACGAGGGGATGAAGAAAACCTTCACCTTTGCGCTGCGAATCGTTTCGTTCATCACCATTCCGGCCATGGTCGGCCTGGTCATTCTGCGCGAGCCCATCGTGCAGGTCCTGTTCCAGCACGGCTTGTTCGTCGCCGAATCCACCCGGTTGACGGCGCGCGCCTTGCTGTATTATTCGATAGGGCTTCCCGCATTTGCCGCGGTGAAGCTGATCGTCCCGGCGTTTTACTCGACCCAGGATACGCGCACCCCGGTGCGCGTCGCGGTCTTTACGCTCCTGGTCAATATTTTGCTCAACGTGATTTTTCTTTTTTATTTCTTCGCGAAGTTCAAGAATGGCGGCCCGGCCCTGGCCAGCGCCCTGGCCGGCTATTTCAACGTCGCCGTTCTATTCGTCATCTTCCGCCTGCGCTTCGGCCGCATGGGAACACGTGACGTTCTGCTGTCGATCGGCAAGATTGCCTTGTGCGCCGCGATCATGGGCGTCGTCTGCTGGAGCGCTTTGCAATACTCCCGCTTTGACATGATCCAGTATTTTCTTCCGCGCCTCGCCGTCTTCGCCGGAATGATTATTTCCGCGACGCTCACATACCTGGGCCTCGCCTGGCTGCTGCGCTGCGACGAACTCAGCGAGGTCTACGGCATCGCCTTTCATAGGGAAGCCGCGCAAGCCGGAAAGACGGGGTTGACCGGTTAGCCATGATAGATGCGACCATTCACGCCTTTCTCAGCTACCTGCGCGTCGAAAAGGGGCTCGCGCAGAATACCATCCTCGCCTACGGCCGAGATCTTCGCCGCTTTGACGCCTTTCTCGCCAAGCGCGGCAAACGCGAAGCCGCCCAGGTCGACCGGGACGACATCGTCGATTTTCTTTCCCACCTCTACAAGGAAAAGCTCGACAGCCGCTCGGTCTCCCGTTATCTGGTTTCCCTCCGCAGTTTCTATAAATACTTGGTGATGGAAGAGCAGGTTCGCTCGGACCCCACCGAAAACCTGGAATCTCCAAAAATCCGTCACAGCCTTCCCACCTACTTGCGCATCGACGAGGTCGACCGCCTGCTGGCCGCTCCCGATCTGCAGACCCCCATAGGCATTCGCGACCGCGCCATGCTCGAGGTTTTTTATTCCACCGGCCTGCGCGTCTCCGAAGTCCTCAACCTCCGCCTTTCCGACATCGATATGCGCATGGGATGCGTGCGCTGCATCGGCAAGGGGAACAAGGAGCGCCTGGTTCCCATCGGGCGCAAGGCCATCGAGGCCGTCGAACAATACCTGAAGTTCTCCCGGCCCCGTTTTGCGCGTCCCGGCAGCCCTCCTCCGCACAATCACGTTCTGTTCCTCACGCGGATCGGCCGCCGCCTTAGCCGCATCAGCATCTGGAAGATCATGCACGATTACGGAGTCCGGCTGGGTTTGCGCGGGCGGCTGACTCCGCATAAACTACGCCACAGTTTTGCCACGCATCTGCTCGAACGGGGTGCGGACCTGCGCTCGGTTCAGCTCATGCTGGGCCATTCGGATATTTCCACGACTCAGATTTACACGCACGTGGTCGAGGAGCGCTTGAAGCAGGTGTATAAAGCGCATCACCCCCGCGCGTGACGGCCGGCAATCGATTCACGGAAACTTTTCCGTGGTGTCAAAAATTTAACCGGGTGCGGAGGCGCAATCGGATCCCCAGCGCCTCCCGCCAAGGACGGTTTTCGCATGCCTGATTATATGTACCAACTCGAAAGCCGGCTTTCCGCCGACCAGTGGGCGGGGCTGCTTCGCATTCAGGAACTCTCCGCCGCCGGAGAAACCAACCTCTATCTCGTGGGCGGCGCAGTCCGCGATCTGATCTCCGGGATGCCCATCCGCGACCTGGATTTCGCCGTCGAGGGAAACCCTGCGCGCATGATTCGCGAATTGGAAAAGGGCGGCGCGCACACCGCCGCTGAAAACGAGGCTTTGCGCAGCGTCGAGCTGATTCTCGCCGGAGACGTCGAAGTCAGCATCGGCGCCGCTCGCGAGGACGTCTACGCCCGCCCCGGCGCCAAAAGCGAAGTCCGCTTTTCCACCATCATGGAGGATCTCCGCCGCCGCGATTTCTCCATCAACGCCATCGCCATCTCCCTGAATGCAAACTCCCGTGGCCTGCTCCTCGATCCCACCAACGGCCTCGCCGATCTCGAACGCCGCGAAATTCGCGCCCTTTCCATTCACAGCTTCACCAACCAGCCCGTGCGCCTGCTTCGCGCCAAGCGCTACGAAGCCCGCATGGATTTCAAGATGGAGTCTCGCACCGCCGATTGGTTCAAGCTCGCCATCGAGCGCCAGTTGCACGAAACCATTTCCGCCGAGGATGCCGGCAGCGAACTTCGCCAGGCCGCCCGCGAGGAAAAACCCGTCGCCGTCCTCAAGGCCTGGGAATCCGCCGGCCTCATGGAGGTCCTGCACCCGCAACTGGCCCGGCGCCATCCCGATTACGAGGCCGTCACTCGCGTCACCCGCGTCCGCGACGATATGGTTACCGCCGGATTCCGGCCCCGCCTGTTCGCTCCCGTGGCCTCGGCCATCGTCGGCCGCCTCAAGGACCGCGAACGCGCCGCCGTCCTTTCCCGCATGGCCCTGCGTTCGGCCGAACTCCACGCCGTCCAGCAGCTCGAGCCCGAAGCCCTGAAGATCGCGAAAATTCTTTCCGGCCCCAAGACCAATTCCATTCCCGACGCCTACGACTTCCTGGAGAAAACGCCGCTCGACCTGCAGGCTTATATCCTGGCCGAATCCTCCAACGGCAAGGCCGTCTCCAAAATTCGCGCCTACCTCAACAAGTGGAAGCCCCTGCGCCAGGGCCTCCCCGGAGTCGCCGTCGAACTCGAAGCCATCGGCCTCGAACACGGCCCCAAATTCGACAAAGTCATCGAGGACTTTTTCCGCGCCCAGCTCATGGGCCGCGCCCGCAAGCCCGAGGACCACGCCAAAATCCTCCGCAAACTTTCCGGCATCAAGGAGCCCCCGAAAAAAGTGGAAGAAAAGAAAAAACCGGAAAAGGGCAAAAAGAAAAACGATTCCGCCGCCCCCGAAGCCGCCGCGCCCGCCGAAGCAGGGAAGGGAAAACCCGCGCCGCCACCCGCGGCTCCCGCAGGCAAAGCCAAGCCCGTCGCAAAACCCCCCGCCCCGGCCAAGCCCGCAAAAGCGAAGCCGAAATCCAAGAGCGGAAAAAAGTAGCGCACGGTGAATTTGCATTCCAGTAGGACAGGCTTCAGCCTGTCGGTTATAATTTTCCGACACGCAAGAATGCGACAGGCTGAAGCCTGTCCTGCCAAATCCAATTCCCCCCGTAGCTAATTTCCCCCCGCCCGATTAGAATACCCTCCGGCATGGAAACTCCCAGATTCGTTCATCTCCACCTGCACACCGATTACAGTCTGCTCGACGGCGCCTGCGATCTCGAAGAAGTTGTCGACGAAGCCGCCCGCCGCAAAATGCCCGCCGTCGCCGTCACCGATCACGGCAACCTGTTTGCCGCCGAATCCTTCTATCACACGGCGAAAACCCGCGGCGTGAAGCCCATCATCGGCTGCGAGGTCTACGTCGCCAAGGGCAGCCGCCACGATCGCGGCGAAAATTCCACGCGCGACGCCGCCAGCGGCCCGTCTCAGTCCGAGCCCGGCCAGCGCGGCAACAATCACCTCGTCCTGCTCTGTGAAAACGCCGAAGGCTACAAAAATCTGGTCAAACTGGTTTCCGCCGGCTTTCTCGAAGGTTTTTATTACAAGCCCCGCATCGATTACGACC
Source organism: Terriglobia bacterium (assembly GCA_020073375.1). GTDB lineage: Bacteria > Acidobacteriota > Terriglobia > Acidiferrales > UBA7541 > Palsa-360. The sequence goes on from JAIQFG010000015.1 coordinate 107,148, forward strand.
TGCTCGCCAAACACAGCGCCGGACTGATCGCCCTCTCCGCCTGCCTGCGCGGCGCGGTCACCGAAAATCTGGTCGAGGAGCGCCCCGCCCAGGCCCGCGAAGCCGCCTATCGCCTCCGCGACATTTTCGGCAAGGGAAATTTCTTCCTCGAAATTCAGGATCAGGGCCTGGACATCGATAAGCGCGTCAACCCCCAGATCGTCGCGCTCTCGAATGAAACCGGAATTCCCCTGGTCGCCACCAACGATTGCCATTACCTGAAACATTCCGACGCTCACGCCCAGGAAGTCTTGCTCTGCATCCAGACCGGCAAGACCATGAGCGACACGCACCGCATGAAGTTCGCCACGGACCAGTTTTTTTTCAAGACCGCCGAGGAAATGCACCAGGTCTTCCGCGAACTTCCCGACGCCCTCGAACGCACCGTGGCCATCGCCGACCGCTGCAACGTAAAAATCGAAGCGGTGAAAAATTCCTTTCCCGATTTTCAAGTCCCCGAAGGCCACACCGTCGACACCTATTTCGCCGCCGTCGCCAGCGAAGGTTTTGCCGCCCGCGTGCCCATCCTGGAAGCGCGCTCCAAAGCAGGCCTGCTCCGCAAAACTCTGGCCGAATACGAAACGCGCCTCGCCAACGAAATTCGCATGATCCAGCAGATGAAGTACGCCGGATATTTCCTGATCGTCTGGGATTTCATGCGCCACGCCCGCTCGCAGGGAATTCCCGTCGGCCCCGGCCGCGGTTCCGCCGCCGGCAGCCTGGTCAGCTACGCCCTGCAAATTACGGACGTCGATCCCATGCAGTACGACCTGCTCTTCGAGCGCTTCCTCAACCCCGAACGCGTTTCCATGCCCGACATCGACATCGACTTCTGCATGCGCCGTCGCGGCGAAGTCATCGAGTACGTCACCGCAAAATACGGCCGCTCCAACGTCGCCCAGATCATCACCTTCGGCACCATGGCCGCGAAAGCCGCATTGAAAGACGTCGGCCGCGCCATGGACCTGCCTTATGGCGAGGTCGACCGCATCGCCAAATTAATTCCCGCGCAGCTCAACATCACTCTCGACGAAGCGCTCAAGCAATCGCCGCAACTCAAGGCCCAGATCGAAAGCGACGCGCGCTATAAAGACATGATGGAAGTGGCCAAGCGCCTCGAAGGCCTCGCTCGCCACGCCTCCACGCATGCCGCAGGCGTCGTCATTTCTCCCGAGCCGCTCACCAACATCGTTCCTCTCTACAAATCGAACAGGGAAGAAATCACCACGCAGTACGACATGAAGGGCCTCGAACACATCGGCCTGCTCAAAATGGACTTCCTCGGACTCACCACGCTCACCGTCCTGGACGACGCCGTGCGCATGGTTCAGCACAACCGCAACGTCCATGTCGATCTCGGCACGCTCCCGCTCGACGACGAAGCCACTTACAAACTGTTCGCCCGCGGCGAAACCACCGCCATCTTCCAGTTTGAGTCCCACGGTATGCGCGACATCCTCCGCCGCTACCAGCCCACTCGCCTGGAAGATCTCACCGCGCTCAACGCCCTTTACCGCCCCGGTCCCATCCAGGGCGGCATGATCGACGATTTCATCAATCGCAAGCACGGGAAAAAGAAAGTCACCTACGATCTCCCTGAGCTCAAGGAAATTCTCGAGGAAACCTACGGCGTCATCCTCTATCAGGAACAGGTCATGCAGATCGCCAACCGCCTCCCCGGTTTCTCCCTCGGCGAAGCCGACATCCTGCGCCGGGCCATGGGCAAAAAGAATCACGCCGAAATGGCCGCGCAAAAAGAAAAGTTTCTGGCCGGTTGCGCCGTCCGAAAAGTGAACGCGAAAAAAGCCGAAAAGATTTTCGACCTCATGGCCGAATTCGCCGGATACGGCTTCAATAAATCCCACTCCTGCGCCTACGCGCTGCTCGCCTACCAGACCGCCTACCTGAAAACGCACTACCCGGTCGAATTCATGGCCGCGCTGCTCACCTCGGAAACCGGAAACACCGAAAAAGTCGTCAAGTACATCAACGAATCCCGCGGCATGGGCATCACCGTCCTCCCCCCGGACGTCAACTCCAGCGATCTCGATTTCACCCCCGTTGGCGAAGCCATCCGCTTCGGCCTCCGAGCCATCAAAAACGTCGGCGAAAATACCGTGATGGGAATTCTCCAGGCTCGCGCCGAACTCGGCCGCTTCTCTTCCATCTACCAGTTCTGCGACCACATCGATCCGCGCCTGATCAACAAGCGTGTCCTCGAAAGCCTCATCAAATCCGGCGCCATGGATTCCATCGGCGCCCGCCGTTCCCAGATGTACGCCGTCATCGACCGCGCCATGGAGCGCGCCCAGCGCCGACAGCGCGAAAAAGCCTCCGGCCAGCACGGCCTGTTCGGCGGAGCCGCCGCCGCGCCCGAGCCTCTCGAAGATCCATTACCGGACATGGAAGAGTGGCCCGAGCACGAAATGCTGGCCTCGGAATACGCCACTGTAGGTTTTTATATTTCAGGCCACCCGCTGGCCAAATACGCCGCGCGCCTCGCCGAATTGAAAGCCGTCGATCTCGCGTCGGTCGAAGGCCGCCGCAACGGCGAGGAAATCGCCGTTGCCGGAATCGTCATCGCCCAGCGCAGCATGCGCTCGCGCAAGGGTGACCGCTGGGGCATACTCACCCTTCAGGACACCACCGGCGTCCTCGAAGTCCTGGCGTTCCCAGAGTCCTACGGCCGCCTGGAAGCTGTCTTCAAAAGCAATGCTCCGCTGATCCTGAAGGGCCGCATCAACGTCGAGGACGCCGGAACGCGCCTGGCCGTGATGGAAGCCCGCAAACTTGAAGACATGGGCCAGCGCCCTCCCGGCGTCATGCGCGTCCGCGTCGATATGTCCGCTCTGGACTCCGCAAAACTCGACGAACTCAAGGAACTGTTTTCCAGCAAGCCCGGCTCCTGCTCGGTGGCCTTCGACCTGATTTCCCCCAGCGGGGAAGTAGCCACTCTGCGCGCCGACCAGCGCGTCATGCCCGACCAGGACCTGGTCCGCGAAGTCTGCCGCCTCTGCGGCGAGAACGCAGTGCAACTGGAGGCTCGACCCTGACCGGGCCGGGAGTGATTTTGGTGGCATAGGCTTCAGCCTGTGCTCTTTTTCGATCCACTAAGAAAAATGAACCACCGCACAGCCGGATGCCTGTGCCAATATATTGCGAACAATGAAGCGCGCCTCACAAAACGACGAAATCGAAAAACTCCGCCGCGAGGTCGAAGACCTCCAGCGCCTCGCGCGCCCCGAAATCCCCGCCGCTGACGTCGAACGCCTGCGCACCGAAGTCACCCAGTTACGCCACGAATTCTACGAACACCTTGGCCCCTGGCAGCGCACCCTTCTTGCCCGCCATCCCCAGCGCCCCTACCTGGTGGATTACATCCGCCTGCTATTCGAGGATTTCCGCGAGCTCCACGGCGACCGCGCCTACGGCGATGACGCCGCCATGATCGCCGGATTCGCCAAGTATCGCGGCCGCCCCGTCGCCATCGTCGGACAGCAAAAAGGCCGCGACACCAAGCAGCGCGTCGCGCTCAATTTCGGCCAGGCCAAGCCCGAGGGTTACAGGAAAGCCCTCCGCATCATGCAGCTTGCCGGAAAATTCGGCCGCCCCATTTTCACGTTCATAGACACGCCCGGCGCCTATCCCGGAATTGACGCCGAGGAACGCGGCCAGGCCGAAGCCATCGCCCGCAACCTCCGCGAAATGGCGCGCATCCCCGTGCCCATCGTCGTCACCATCACCGGAGAAGGCGGTTCCGGCGGCGCCCTCGCCATCGCCGTAGGCGACCGCGTCAACATGTTTGAAAATTCCGTCTACTCAGTCATCTCTCCCGAAGGATGCGCCTCCATCCTCTGGCGCGATTCCGCCAAAGCCGAAACCGCCGCCGAAGCCCTGAAAATCACTGCGCGCGACCTCAACGAACTCGGCATCATCGATGAAATTATTTCCGAGCCCGAAGGCGGCGCTCACACCGACCACGAAGCCGCCGCCCAGCTCCTCGACCGCGTCCTCGACCGCACCCTCCGCGATCTCCTGGCCATGCCCACCCCCGAGCTCCTCGACCGCCGCTACCTAAAATTCCGCCGCATGGGCCTCTTCTTCGAGTCCATCCGCCCATGACCACCATCTCCCAATTTCAATCCAAGTAGAATAGGCTTCAGCCTGTCGGTTTAAATTTCCCGGAGCGCGAAACCCGCGCAACGCCGAATAATCAAAAAGACAAAACTCCCCCCATCCCGAAAATTATCCAGCAAATCCCCACGGCACGCACCTGTAGCGCCGGCGTCCCGCCGGCAGTTTTTCCGATCCCGCACGACGAATCCTTGTCTCGGCCATCCCGCGCCCGCATTTTGCGCCCCTCATCCGCCATTGCCGGATTCGCACCATCGCGCAGCATCTTCGTTGTCGCTCCCGCGCAACTCGTCTAGTCTGTTTGAACGGAGATGGGGCCATGCCAAAGCAAACGGACTCTCAGGTAACGGAAATTTCCGCGGGGAACGGGACCACTCAGGTCTTTCGCCCCTATGAACGCCTGGTCGAAATCAAAATCCTCGGCAAGACCTTCGAGGTCCCCGAAAAAAACACTATTCTCCGCTGCTTCCAGTACATCAGCCCGGAAACCATCCCCTATGGCAGGTTCTGCTGGAATCAGGATTGCCAGTATTGCCGCGTCGTCGGCAAAATGGTCGACGACGACACCTCCCGCGAAATGCTCAGCTGCAAATTTCTGGTCAGCGCCGGCATGGATATCACCGAAATCAGCCCCGAACTCAAATATTGCCTCCAGCGAAAACTAGGAAAGTAAGCCGCGCCCTGCGGCATCCGCAACATTCATCTCCCACAATTTCTTGGATCGCGCGCAACTTTTTCCCGCTCGCAGTGTTTCACCCCCTGTACCCGTTTTGATTTGCTCAGCTCCGCGGCTTGACTTCCTCCCCTGGAACCCCCAGGCCGCAGGGTTTGCGCAGGAAAGGGCGCTCCGCCCCCGATTGCGGCGCGCCCTTTTTTTTCGCCTTTCCCACACCACTCCCCTCACCGGATGCTGTACGATATGCGCCGTCCATGAAAACACAAGCGAACCCCATCCTCTGCGACGGTTGCGCCCGCCCCGCAACCCCCGCTCACATTGCCGAGCGGCTCGCCCGCCTGGAACGGGCCACGCGCTTCCGCCCCGTACACATCAACGTCCTCTTCATCGCGCTTGCCCCCGCGCCGCGCCCCGAAGACGATTTCTACGGCCCGCCGCAATCGTACAATTTATTTGGCTCGCTCATGGAAGCCCTGGAAATCCCCATGCAGCCAGCCGATCGCTCCGCCTGCCTCACCGAATTCCAGCGCAAAGGCTGCTATCTCTCCTATCTGTCGGAGTGCCCCATCCCGGACGCCCCCGCCGAGACCGCCGCCGCGATTTCCGCGCTGTGCCCCGCGCTGATCCGCCGCATCCGCTTCAACTACAAGCCCAAACATATCGCCCTGCTCGGTGCGCCCACGGCGCCCCTGATCGAACTCCTGAAAAACTCCGGCTTCGCCCCGCACTTGCTCCTCGACGGCGGACAGCCCTTGTCCTTGCCCGTGACACCCGCCCTGTCCCCGAGTGCAGGTTTCCGCTCTGTCCTGCGAACAGCGTTATCGTCTGGCGCAACATCCGAAATTCGACTTTCGGATTATGATAGAATGCAGTCTAATCAAGCTTAGATGTATCTAGCGGCAGGGGGAACACTCGTGAAAGCGAAATCGAAATTTGCCATCGGCGCGGGAATTATCGTTATCGCAATATCCTGCCTGGCCTATGTTGGCGCGCAGCAGAGCAAGACCTACTACCACACCATCTCGGAGATCCCCACGCTGAGCGGTTCGGCGCTGCACCAGCGCCTGCGCGTCGGCGGCGACGTGAAGACCGGATCGATCCAGCACTATTCCGGCCGCACCGATTTCGTCCTGATGGAGCAGGGAAAAGGCATGCCGGTCAGCTACGTCGGCACCGATCCGCTTCCCGACACGTTTAAGGACGGTGCGCAATGCCTGGTCGAAGGCAAAGTCCAGCCCGACGGCCGCTTTGTCGCCGAGACCGTTCAGGCCAAATGCGCGTCTAAATATGAGGCCGCTCCCGGACAATCGCAGCCCTCTGGCGGAGCGCCCGCTGCCTATCCCGACGGCAAGGGCTAAAGTGTGTCTGTGAGAACTTCGGAATCTTTGTGGGTCGTGGCTTTAGCCACGACGTAAGTACTAGCGGATGAATACGGCTTTAGCCGCTGGCGTGTTTGAATCGCGTACCTCACACACGTTGTTTAGCCCTTGGCGGGCCCTATGTTTGAGCCCGAGAAATTTCACAGGGAAATGGCAAGCAATCGCACTGCTTCAGGGGCTTGAGTTGCAATTAACCCGGCCGGAATCGAGGATTTGAGTTGGATATATTCGGCTCTTACGCGTTGCTCCTGGCGTTTGCCTTCGCCGTGTACGCCATCGCCGGCGGCATCGCCGCGATCGTCACTCGCCGCCCTCTGCTCATCAAATCCGCGCGCAATGCGGGTTTCGCTGTCTGCGCCCTCATCTGGATGGGCACCGCCAGCCTGGTTTACCTATTTTATACCGACAACTATGCGATGGCCTACGTCGCCGCGCACAGCAACCGTAACCTCGCCCCCTACTATAAATTTTCCGCCCTCTGGTCGGGCCAGGAGGGCTCCTTGCTCTTCTGGAGCTTCCTGCTTTCGATTTACGTTTTTTCCGTCCTCTTCACCTATCGCGGCAAGCATCCCGAACTGATGCCCTACGTGGGCGTGGTCATGGCCGGCGTCCAGATTTTTTTCCTGACGATGAATAATTTCATCGCCAGCCCGTTCCGCGTGTTCTCTGCGGCCGGCCCCGGCGGCATTCTGCACTTGGTGACGCGCCCCGACGGCAGCGGCCTCAATCCGCTCCTGCAATATCCGGAAATGGCCATCCATCCCCCAACGCTTTATTCCGGCTACACCGGATTCACCATTCCGTTTGCCTTCGCGCTCGCCGCTCTGCTTGGCCGGTATCCCGGCGAAAAATGGATCCACCTCACGCGCCGCTGGACCATGATTGCCTGGGCTTTCCAGTCCGCCGGCATTCTGCTCGGCGCGCACTGGGCCTACGCCGTGCTCGGATGGGGCGGATATTGGGGCTGGGACCCGGTCGAAAACGCCTCGCTGATGCCGTGGCTCACCGGCACCGCCTTCCTGCATTCGGTCATCATGCAGGAAAAGCGCGGCATGATGCGCGTCTGGAACGTCTGGCTCGTTTTCTTGACGTTCATGCTCTGCATTCTCGGCACATCGCTCACGCGCAGCGGCGCCGTCAATTCCGTGCACGCCTTCGCCGAATCCAACATCGGCCACTGGTTCTGGGGATTCTTGCTGCTGATCATCATCGTGTGCCTCGCAGCCTATTTCAAAAATCGCGATTACCTGCGCAGCGACAACCAACTCGACTCCATGCTCTCGCGCGAGTCCAGCTTCCTGTTCAACAACCTGATTCTTCTCGTTGCCTGCGTCGCGGTCCTGGCCGGAACGCTCTTCCCGGTCCTGTCCGAAGCCGTCCGCGGCTCCAAGATCAGCGTCGGCCCTCCATTTTTTAATCGCGTGAATATCCCCATCGCCATGTTCCTGCTGTTCCTTACAGGAGTCGGCCCGCTGCTCGCCTGGCGCAAGACTTCGGTCGAAAGCCTCAAGAAAAATTTCGGCATGCCCCTGATCGGCGGATGCATCGCCGCGGCCATCGCCGTCGCCATGGGATTGCGCGAATTTTACGTGGGCCTGTGCCTGCTCCTCGGCGTGTTCGTCACGCTCACAATTCTGGCTGAATTCTATCGCGGCGCCCGCGTCATCTCCGCGCGCACTGGAGCCAACCTGCTCTTCGCCGCTTCGCAGCTCACCATGCGCAATACGCGCCGCTACGGCGGCTATGTCGTGCACTTCGGCATGGTCCTGGTCTTCATCGGCATCTCCGGCACCGCGTTCAACCAGGACAAGCAGATGGACATGAAGGCCGGATCGGTCATGACCATCGGCCCCTACTCCCTGCACCTGCAGAATTTCGATTCCGACCAGCAGCCAAACTATTCTTCCGAGCGCGCCACCATTGACGTCGACCGCGACGGCCGCTCGGTCATGATGCTGTATCCCACGCGCCGTTTTTATCCCTCGAACCAGGAATCGGGCACCATGGTGGCCATCTCCTCGACCATGCGTGAAGATCTCTACGTCGTCTACGCCGGCACCAATCCCGACACGAATCTCCCCGTGATTCACGCGTACCTCAATCCGCTGGTAAAGTGGATATGGCTCGGCGGCGTCATCGTCGTCCTGGGCACGATTCTCGCGCTCATCCCGAATCGCCAAGCGGTCATGGTCATGTCCGCCGCACCCGCCGGAGCATCCCCCTTGCCCGGAGGCCCGCAACCCGTGCGCGCTTCGTTTTCCGCCCGCTCAAAGCTTCCAGAGAATCATGAATAAGCGTCGACAACTCGCTCTGGTGTGCGCCGCCTTCGTGGCGCTGGCTTCTGCGCTGGTCCCGCTGCGTGTGGGCGCCCAAAAAACCGATCGCGCAAAATCCCTGGGCACCCAGCTCATGTGCATGTGCGGCTGCGGACAAATCCTCACCCAGTGCAATCACATCAACTGCCCCTCGTCCGGCCCCATGCTCAAGGAACTCGACGCCCACGTCGAAAAAGGCGAGGCCGACAACCTGATCATTCAGGATTTCGTTCAGGAATACGGCGAAAAAGTTCTCAGCTCGCCGCCCTCGACCGGATTCAACTCCATCGCCTGGTACATCCCCGGCGTGGCCTTCGTCCTGGGCCTGGCCATCGTCATCGTCCTGATCCGCCTCTGGCGACAGCGTGATATCGCGCGGCTCGCCTCGGCCTCCTCGGCTCCGGTCACCGCCGCCAGCGCTTCCTCCACACTCGATGAAATTCAGCGCCGTCGCGCCCGCGAACAAGCCGATCGCGACACGGAGGAATTGTGATGCCCTTGACCTTCGCGGCCATCGTCATGCCCGACGCCATCATGCTTTCCGCGTGCCTGGTCCTGACGCTCGCATCTCTCATTTTCGTTTTTTGGATCGACGCGGACCCCGGCGATTCCGCTCCGCGCCGTTCGCAGCTCGACCAGCTCATGGAGCGCCGCGATTCCATCTACGATAATTTGCGCGACCTTAAATTTGAGAATCGCGCCGGAAAATACGCCGAACAGGATTACGAACAGATGCGCGACTCGCTCGAAAACGAAGCCGCCGAAGTTCTCCTGGAAATCGAGCGTGTAACCGGAAACCAGGCACCGATCCCGCGCCGCGATGCGCCCGTAACCGGCGCCCCGCGCGCCTGAGTAGCACAGCCACTCTTGGCTGTGTGCTTTTGCGCCACGAACAGAGGAAACCACTTGCTGATGAAGACTTGGGAGAATTGGATGGGACTGCGTCGAATCGCTCTGCTGCTCTGCCTGTGCCTGGCGGCCGCCTCCGCCCAGGCCGGCACCGTCTCCGGCGTCGTCCACAACGGCACCAACGCCAACAAGCCCGCTGCCGATTGCGACGTCCTCCTAATCCAGCTCATGGGCGGCATGCAGGTCGTCGCCAACACCAAGACCGACGCGCAAGGCGCCTACCATTTCGACAATCCCGCCATCGGCAACGGCCCCATGCTCATT
>JAIQFG010000108.1 GCA_020073375.1 Terriglobia bacterium
GTTCCATATTTCGTGCGACCCAGTGTGTCGCGATGCTTCCAGAAGGATTGCAGCGTGCCGAAGGTCCAGCGGAAACGCTGCTTGACCAGCGCCGACGCGGTTTCCGGAGCATCGGTCCAGCCGATGGCTTCCTCATCGTAGGTGATGTCCCAGCCCGCGCGGCGGATGGTAATCGTCAGGTCGGTATCTTCCGCGACGGTCTCCGCGCTGAATCCGCCGGCCTCATTGATGGCTTCGGCGCGCCAGGCGCTCAGCGCTCCGGGAACCACGGGAATGCAATTCAGCAGGTCGAAGGCGCGCTTTTCCAGGTTCTGGCTGGTCACATACTCGAGGGCCTGCCAGCGCGTCAGCCAGCTGATTCGATTGCCCACCTTCACGTTTCCGGCCACCGCGCCCACACGCGGATTCACAAAGTGCCGCACGAGCTTGCTGACGGCGTCGGGCTCGACGGCCGTGTCGGCGTCGATCGTGACCAGGATGCCGCTGGAGGCTTCCGCCAGGGCATGAGAAAGAGCCGCGGGCTTGCCTTGATTGGTCTGGTGAATCACGCGCACCGCAGGATTGCGCCCGAATTGATCGTCGAGCAGCTCGGCGGTACCGTCGGTCGATCCGTCGTCGATCACAATTACTTCCAGCTTGGGATAATCCGACTCCAGCGCGGAGTTCACCGTGTAGACGATGACGTCCGCTTCGTTGTACGCGGGAATCAGCACGCTGACCAGCGGCTGAAAATCGGGGTGGTCGGTCGGCCCGGCGCGGAATTTTTCAATGATGGCCAGCACTCCGATAACGATCGCGCGACAACTGACCAGGCCTATTCCCAGAACGAAAATGAACGCCACGCTCAGTCGCGACCACTCGTACAGCGTGAACACCAGCCCGTCGACGTGAGCTACCAGGCGCTCGCGGAATGACATCGGAGGCATCAGCTGCGCGCGCGTCTGCCCCACCAGTTCAGAGACCGGAACGATCTGGAATCCCGCCGCGCGCAACCCATCGATAATTTCCGGTAGCGCTTCCACCGTGTGCGAGCGGTTTCCGCCACCGTCATGCAGCAGCACGATGTTGCCGCCGTTGCCGTGGGCTTGCTCCAGCACGCGCTGCACGATCACCGAAGCCGCCGCGGGCGGCACTCCGCCCGGCTCGCCCCAGTCGTGCGGATCGATCCGCGCGCCGACAATCAGATAGCCCATGGTTTGAGCGATGGGCAGTTGCGCGACTTCGTCCGCGGTTTCCGGCTGGTGATCGATGCCGTACGGCGGGCGGAACAGCAGCGTCTTCACACCCAGCGTACTGTTCAGCAGGCGCTCGGTGACATTCAGTTCCACGTCGATCTGGGTGCGTGAAATTTCGTTCCAGCGCGGATGCGTGTAGGTGTGATTGCCGATCTCATGCCCTTCGTCATACTCGCGCCGGATCAGGCCGAGGGCATCGTTGGCGCCACTGCCAATCACGAAGAACGTCGCCGGCGCTTTTTTCTCCTTCAAAACATCCAGAATTTTCGGCGTAAATTGCGGATCGGGTCCGTCGTCGAAACTCAGCGCGATCTTGTACGGCGCCGCGCCCATCTGAATAATCCGGTACGACGAAGGAAGCGACGTGTAATTGTCCGCTACGATCGTGTCGGTCGCCGGATCGAACCGGATCGTGCGCTTTCCGTGCTGCGGCGTGTCCGCGAATTTCCAGATGTCTCCGTCGCCTTCCAGGATCAGGTCGTACCCTGGCGGCATGTCCTCGAGTTTCGCGCGGTCCGCCTCGCCGGGGCGCGTGAGGTCCCACGTGGGCCAGAGCGAGGGATCCTCCGATCCCAGCCGCCACAGCGCGGTTCCCTGAACGCCGAAGCGCTCGGCGGCGCGCAATTCGTTGTAGGCGGTGACGCCGTCGAGCATCCACACGTGATGCACCACGTTGTGCTCGTCCGAATAGTCGTAATACGGGTTGAGCGAATCCGAATCGAACTGTACCTGCGCTTCCGACTCCGTGGCCGTAACGATCGATTCCTGAAAACTTTCCACGCGCGCTTGTTCGTGCAGCTTTTTTCCGGCGTTCGACGGCCAGTCATAGGCGTAGTTGGCGATGCCCATCACCAGCTTTTGCGGCGGCACCAGTTTGGTGATGGCCTGAATGTTCTTCACGAACCAGTCCTGCGCGGCGATGGGGCCCGCCGCCGAAGTCCGCCAGTGTTCGTCGTAATTCATCAGGATCACGGCGTCGGAGGATTTGCCGATATCGGCATAGTCGTAATCCCAATCAGCCGCGGGCAGGCAAACCATCAGCTTCACGTTCGCGCCATGCAGCGCGCTCGCAAGCTCGCCCACAAATCGCGTGAAATCCTTCTGGCTTTTTTCGGGAATTTCTTCAAAATCAACCACCAGCCCGGCGTAATGGTTGTCGGTGATGTATTGCACGGTCTGGTCGGTCAAGTGCCGGCGCGCGGCGCCGTCTTTCAACATCGCCGCCATCTCGTCGGTGAGCCAGTTGGTGCCGTCGGAATTATTCAGCAACGGCATGGTGGGCATTCGGATCGGAGGATTTTGCTGCTGCAAACCTTGCAGCCAGGCGGCCAGCTTGGGATCGGCCTCCACGTCCAGCCGCCCGCTGGCTGTGATCGAGTGCAGCCGTTCGGGAATCAGCAAGTCGATGTCGTGGAAATGCTGCTGCAGCGAGGCCAGCGAGGTAGGCTCCCAGCCCACGTAAAATGCGGCGCGCACGGGATCGTACGCGGCGGGCATCTGGCCCAGCGACTCCACGCGCCGCTGACGCCCGGTTCTTTTCAGCGTGATCCGCGGCCTGACTTTTTCATTCACCGGATGCAGCGCGGAACGGTTCGTGGGCAGCAGCGGGACGGGCAGACGCGGGCTTACCAGAACGCTCACGAAAAACGTGATGGCCAGCAGCGTGAAAATCGCGCCGGAGATTTCCAGCACGCGGCTGGTGCGCCTCCATCGGCGCCGTTGTTCATCGTAGAATATGGGCTTTCGTGGCTTCATGATACGAACCCAAGCTAACTGTCCGGCGGGAAGCCGTCAATGACCGATCGACCTATCGCTCAACAACCCTCGCCGGAAAATCCGATCATAACCGCGCCGCGCGGCAGCGTCACCGTGCTTTCCGCGCAGGTGTTCCTGGCCGCACTGGCAGCGCTGGCGCTACGGCTCCTGTTCGTGCTGCGTTTCCCCGCTTCGGCCGGCGACAGCGATTTGTACTTTCAGCTCAGCCGCAGCCTGCTCGATCATCATAGTTACGGTTTGTGGTTGAACGGCCAACTGATTCCGACAGACCTCCGGGTGCCGGGCTACCCGGCTTTCCTCGCTGGGGTCACTATATTGCTTAGACGCTCCGCGGTGGCCATTTCGTTGTCTCAGGTCCTGCTCGACATGGCCACTTGTTTTTTGACGGCTGCGCTGGCGGCCGCGTTAGCTCCCCGGGTGGTTCGCCGCCGGGTCTGGCTGGCCGGCTTGTGGCTGGCGGCCACTTGCCCGTTCGTGGCCAATTATTCCGCCGTGATTCTGACGGAGGTTCTGGCCACGTTTTTCACCACGGCCGCGCTGGTCTGTTTCGTTTTGGGGTTAGGGCAAATACCAAGAGACTTAGAACCGCCTCCCGGCTCTCGCCGAATGACGCCATTCCAGAACACGGTGCTCGGCGCCTTCCTCACGGGCCTGGCTACGATGGTGCGCCCGGAAATGCCTCTGCTCCTGGCGGTGGCGGGGCTGATTTACGCCGTGCGATGGTGGCGCGTTGTTGCCTTTCGCAAACTGCTTTTGCAAGGCTCGGCCATGGCCGGCGCGCTTATGCTGCCCCTTTTGCCCTGGGCCGCGCGAAATTTCTTCACCCTGCACGAAGTGCAATTCATCTCTCCCCGGTACGCCACGCTGCCCGGCGAATACGCGCCCATCGGCTACTACGCGTGGACCGGAACTTGGCTGGAGCGCTACCGCGACGCATTTTCTTCCGTCTGGGCCATCAGCGAAGAGCCCATGAGCTTGGACGACACGCCGGCCGCCGCGTTCGATTCGCCCGGGGAAAAAGCGCGTGTCGCGGCGCTGTTTGACGCCTACAACCGCGACCCAGGACTGGATATTTCCCCCGAAGTCGATCGTGAATTCGCACAAATCGCCCGGGAGAGAACGCGGAGGCATCCCTTCCGCACGTATGTCCGAGTGCCCTTCCAGCGCGCGCTCACGCTTTGGTTCACGCCGCGCGTGGAACTGCTCCCCATCGACGGAAACATGTTCCCTCTGCGCGACCAGTGGCAGGACTCCCGCGCAAACGTCATCACGATCGCCGTATTCGCCGCTCTCGGCTACCTGTATGTCGCGCTGGCATTCGCGGGAATCTGGTTTGCGAGGCGGGAGGCACGCGCGGGAGGCGCTTCCGATTCGCGCCACTCGTGGAACTCCTGGGGCATCGCATTGATTGTTGCCTACTGTATCGTGCGCACAGCGTTTCTCACCACCGTCGAAGCGCCCGAACCCCGCTACGTCGTCTCCTGCTATCCCGCCGTTCTGTCGCTGATCGCATTGCTGTTTGCAGGGCGAGAGCGGCGCGCTTCGCAGACACTCGGGGATTCGTCGACTGGGCGCGGGTTTGAGTAGCACAGCCACTCTTGGCTGTGTGATTTTTGCAGTCGCAAATAATTTTGAAATGTACGTGTGGGCCACAAAACCACATAGCCAGGAGTGGCTGTGCTACTCGGCGGTTTCCATTCGCCTCACCGCTCTTCGAGCGGCTCAGGATGAATCGTGACGCGAGCCACCTGCGGAAAATGTTCTTTCACGCGGTCTTCCAGGGCCCCCGTCACGTCATGAATCTGCGTGATCGGCAGGCTGCCATCCATGGCGCAATGGCACGACGCCAGAATCTTCTCCTCCACCTGGCGCACGTGGACGTCATGGCAATCCACCAACTCGTGATATTCATTCTGCAATGTATTGATGTAATTCTCGATGGCGCGGCCCAGCCCCGTCATCTCCCCTCGCTGGCCGTCCACCGAAGCAATGTGCGTTCCTAGCGGCTCGATATGAATATTCACCACCGGATCGAAGCGCTGCGAGGAGCCGGCCACGCCCGGAAGCCTGCGAATCTCCTCCTCGAGTTCGGAAGCGCGACGGTGCGCGTCCCGCAACGTCAAATATTCCGGCACTTCCAGATGAAGCTCGACAAACAGCCGCCCGTCGAGTTGATCCGCGGAAATTTCGTGCACCGCAAGTCCCCGGCGGGCGGCGATGGCGCGGATCGCGTCAAATAGATGCTCGCCCGCCGCGGCCCGGGGCTCCATATGCACCATGACGTCCGCGGGAACAATTTCAGCGACGCGCTGCTCGACTGCGTCGGAAATCGCGTGCACCTGTTCAAAGCTGGCCGAGCGCGGCACGCTGATTGTGACATCCACAAAATGCTGGTTCCCCGCGCGCCGCACGCGAACGCGCTCGGTGGAGAGCACCCCGTCAAGCCCCTCGACCGCCTCGGTGACTTGCTTCTGCAATCCCGCCGGAGCGACGTCCAGCAGCGCGTCAAGCGTGCGCTTTCCCAGCTGCGAACCCACCCAGATCACAATCGCCGCCACCACCAGCGCGGCAATGGGATCGGCGTTGCGCAGCCACGCGATCCCCGTGTACTGGCCGATCCACACAGTAGCCATGCCCAGGATCACCACGAACGTGCTCCACACGTCGGTCGAGAAATGAAGCGCATCGGCTTCCAGAGCGTCGCTGGGAAATTCTTTCGCCACCCGCGCCAGCGCCCGCGAACGGATCAAATCGATTCCCATGGCCACGCCCAGAATCACTATGGCCAGCGCGCTGGGTTGCAGATGCACTTCCTTGAACAGCAGCCGCACAAACGCCTCGACAATGATGTACACCGAAGTGCACAGCAGCAGTCCGGTTTCGACGAACGCTGAAAAATTCTCAAATTTTCCGTGCCCGTAAGTGTGCCCCGAATCCGCCGGCCGGTCGGAAACGCGCACCGAAAGCCACGTCAGAATCGCCGCAATCAGATCGAGACCCGAATGCAGCGCCTCCGAGAGCACCCCAAGGCTGCCCGTGGCCAGCGCCAGAAACACCTTGAGCGTGACAAGAATCAGCGCCGAGCCGATCGACCCGAGCGCCGCCATCTGCTTGACCGAAGTGGGGGAGCGTGTGATGGGAAAGCCTCAAGGGAATTATACGATGCGGCCGGAAGGAAATCGCCTGATGAGAGTTGGTTCTTCCCCGCCATGGGGATGCTTCCTACGGCACCCGCCGGTTTTCCGCTCGCTCCGGCAACCAACAACATAAATCTTGACAAAATATCATATTAGATATATTCCAATCACTTGATGGACGTCCAGGCGATTAAGCGGTCCTTGGAGGGCGGCGGGCTGCGTTGCACCCCGCAGCGCTACGCCGTGATGGCATTCTTGATGGAATGCAACCGGCATCCCACCGCGGCGGAAATCTTCGAAGCCGTGAATCGCGTGGATCCGCGTTCTTCCAGGGCCACGACCTATAACAATTTGCGGGACCTGGTGCAGGCGGGCTTGGTGCGTGAAGTGGCCGTCGAGGGCCGTGCCGCGCGATTTGACGCGAAAGGCCTGCGACATCACCACTTCATCTGCGAGCGCTGTGGCAATGTGGAGGACGTGGAATGGTACGACGTGCCCAGGCCTGCTTCACGCACTCTCGGCAGGCGGATTCTTCGCGAATGCGAGCTCATTTTCCGCGGGCTGTGCGCAAAGTGCGCTCCGCGGCGCTCTTCCCGTTAGTCTTCGAGGGCGCATGAACAAACGCAGCTGCGATTGCGCGAATGACGGCCCGGGAATAAGTTTGAAGTTCGTAGCGGTTTTTACCAATTAGAAGAAAGGTGAACTCATGGACAAAGAACTTACCAACTCAGCGGGGACGCCAACCGAATCCAAGTGCCCGTTTCCTCACGGAGCCACCGCGCACACGAACCGTGACTGGTGGCCGAAGCAATTGGACCTTCAGATTCTCCACCAGCACTCCGCCCTGTCCAATCCGATGGGCAAGGAGTTCGACTATGCCAGGGAATTCAAGAGTCTCGACCTGACTGCCGTGATCAAGGACCTTCATTCCTTGATGACTGACTCGCAGGATTGGTGGCCGGCCGACTTTGGCCACTATGGCGGGCTATTCATTCGAATGGCGTGGCACAGCGCCGGCACGTACCGCATCGGCGACGGCCGCGGCGGCGCCGGAGCGGGCCAGCAGCGCTTCGCGCCGCTCAACAGTTGGCCGGACAACGTGAACCTCGATAAGGCGCGCCGGCTGCTCTGGCCGATCAAGCAAAAATACGGCCGGAAGATCTCCTGGGCCGACTTGATGATTCTCGCGGGCAACGTCGCCCTCGAGTCGATGGGCTTCAAGACATTCGGTTTTGGCGGCGGGCGCGCGGATGTTTGGGAGCCAGAAGAGGACGTCTTCTGGGGCCCGGAAGGTAAGTGGCTGGGCGATGAGCGCTACAGCGGCGACCGCGATCTTCAGAATCCGCTCGCTGCCGTGCAAATGGGTTTGATCTACGTGAATCCGGAAGGGCCGAACGGCAAGCCGGATCCCCTCGCGGCGGCCAAGGATATTCGCGAAACATTCCTCCGCATGGCAATGAACGACGAAGAAACGGTTGCACTGATTGCCGGCGGGCATACCTTCGGCAAAACCCACGGTGCTGGCGACGCGGCACTGGTGGGACCGGAGCCGGAATCCGCCGGCATCGAGGAACAGGGCCTCGGCTGGAAGAGCAAGTTTCGCTCGGGCAAGGGTGGCGACGCGATCGGCAGCGGTTTGGAAGTCATTTGGACCACGACGCCGACGAAGTGGAGCAACAACTTCTTCACGAACCTGTTTAGCTACGAATGGGAACTGACCAAGAGCCCGGCCGGTGCGCATCAGTGGAGACCGAAGAATGGCGCGGGCGCGGGAACGGTGCCGGATGCGCACGATCCGTCAAAACGCCAATCGCCATCCATGCTAACCACTGACCTCGCCTTGCGGCTCGACCCTGCTTACGAAAAGATTTCACGGCGTTTCTATGAGCATCCAGATCAGTTCGCGGATGCGTTTGCCCGTGCGTGGTTCAAGCTGACGCACCGTGACATGGGCCCGATTGTGCGTTACCTGGGCCCGCTCGTTCCGAAGGAGCCGCTGTCGTGGCAAGACCCGATCCCCGCTGTGAACCATCCGCTGATCGGGGCGCAGGACATTGCCGCTCTGAAGGCGAAAATCCTCGCGTCGGGGCTGTCCGTTTCCGAGCTGGTGTCGACGGCTTGGGCTTCGGCGTCAACCTTCCGCGGCTCCGACAAGCGCGGTGGAGCGAACGGCGCGCGCATTCGCCTGGCGCCGCAAAAGGACTGGGCAGTGAACCAACCGGCGCAGCTGGCGAAGGTGCTGCAGAAGCTAGAAGGGATCCAAAAGGAGTTCAACGCTTCACAGACCGGCGGGAAAAAGGTTGCGCTTGCGGACCTGATCGTTCTCGGCGGTAGCGCGGCGATCGAGAAAGCTGCAAAGGCCGCGGGACACAGCGTGGAAGTCCCCTTCACGCCGGGGCGCATGGACGCGTCGCAAGAGCAAACCGACGTCGATTCCTTCGCGCCGCTCGAACCGAAGGCGGATGGATTCCGTAACTATGTCAACGGCAATCCGGGCCTGCCGGCTGAGGAACTATTGGTGGACCGGGCGCAATTGCTGAGGCTGACGGCGCCGGAGATGACGGTTCTCGTCGGTGGCCTGCGCGTCCTGGGCGCAAATGCCGGGAAGTCCACGCATGGAGTCTTCACCAAGCGGCCGGAGACGCTGACCAACGACTTCTTCGTCAACCTGCTCGACATGAGCACGCAATGGCAGCAATCCACCGGCTCCGAGGGCGTGTACGAGGGGCGCGACCGTAAGACGAACGAGGTCAAGTGGACCGGCACCCGTGTCGACTTGATCTTCGGCTCGAACTCCCATCTGCGCGCTCTCACGGAAGTCTATGCGTGCGCGGATTCAAACGAGAAGTTCGTGAAAGACTTCGTGGCCGCGTGGACCAAAGTGATGAACCACGATCGCTTCGACCTCGCCTGATCTCGGCGAAAAAGAGGGCTGTCAACTTCGTGTCGGTGCCGTTATTTGGATCGGTAAAGCCGAAGTGTGCGGCAGGAGCCCGGTTTCCACGAACGCGGAAAACATCTCGAATTTTCCGTGCCCGTACGTGTGCCCGGAATCGGCCGGCCGGTCGGAAACTCGCTCGGAAAACCACGTCAGAATCGCCGCGACCAGATCAAGGCAAGAGTGCAGCGCTTCCGAAAGTACCCCAAGGCTGCCCGTGGCCAGCGCCAGAAACACCTTGAGCGTGGGAAGAATCAGCGCCGAGCCGATTGACCCGAGCGCCGCCATCTGCTTGACCGAAGTGGGGGAGCGTGTGATGGGGAAGCCTTGGAGGGATTATACGATGGTGGTGCGCGGAAATCGCAAGGCCAGGGTTGATTCCTTCCCGCCCATCTGGGTAACTTCCGAATTGGTGTCGATCCGGGAGACTGCGTTACACTACTGCCGTGCATACCGAGCATTCGCTCATCGCTGCATTCGTGAAGCGCAACAAGCGCGACCGTTATCGGGAAATCCTCTCCAGCCCGCGTCTGCGCCGCAAATTCACCAGCCAGCTCGCGCACTTCACCGACTTTGATCCCAAGTATCGCCTGCCCATTCCCAGCAGCAAACTCTTCGTCAACAACATCGCCCGTGAGTTGCAGAGACGGCACTCTCCCGTGATCGTCTTCGCCATTTCCGAAGACCCCGCACTGGACCAGAAAGATCTCCCGCTCGTAGAAGCCCTCAAGCAGATCGTCGGACGCGGTATGGGTACGGTCCTCTCCTGCATCCCCGGACGCCTCGCTTTCGTCGAGACGGAGGACGAACGCTTCATCCTTGAGCGTCATGATCCGCTGGAAAAACACGAATATGTCCGCTTTGTCATCGGCCGCAAAGACGAGGACAGTCACGTTGAGCAGGGAATCTTCCAGGCAGCAGGACAGGCGCTTGAGTGGCGCAACATCACCGGCTCCGACGCCGAGCAACTGAACGAGGTGCAAGCGTGGTTCAGTAAAAATCTGGAAAAACCAACTTCATTCGGACGTGACACACTTCGCCTGGGCATCTGTTGGTTCAAGACCGGCTCCACCGAGCACATTTCCCGCATTTGGGAGATGGTCCACATCCTCGAACGCAACGGTATCTACGTAAAGAAAATCAGAACAGACAAGCCCGGCTACGTGATCTACGAAGACGAATGGCAACTGGTAGCCGAACCTTTCCGGAAGGGAACAATACCGAGGCGCTAAGCAAGCCGGACCCTATAGCTTTGAACACTGAAGGTGATTAATTCCCGCAGAGGCTTATTAGGAAGGGTTGAGCTGCACCGTACAAAACAGCGTCAATCGCGGTCAAACGATTGAAATCAGATGGCTGCGGCATCACCGCGCGATTTTCTATTGCCGCTGGTTTTCATGAATAAGCAAAACTGCCGGCGGGACGCCGGCGCTACTAGAACCCGGCCCCGCAAAAGTTCTTGCGCGAGCCACTCGCCTTTAGGCACGGACTTCAATTCATCGGCGGTGGCGGCACCAGCGGCAACCGTTCCGGCTCGCCGCGCGCGCCGTGCACTTCCACGTCGTCAAACAGCAGCGACGGGGCAATCACCGTGCCGGGGACGCCGGAATCAGCGGCGCCGAATGCGGCCAGGGCGGTGCCGGAGAATCCGGCCTGCTGGCTCTGCATGAAATTGAAGGCGGTGGCGTCGCTGCCGATGCTGGAGACGTTGCGCATGGCGCGGACCGTGAGCCCGGCAAGATGCGCGCCGCGGATCAGCGATTCCGAGCC
>JAIQFG010000016.1 GCA_020073375.1 Terriglobia bacterium
GTCGGCATCGACGTGCTGCTGCACGTGGTCCGCAATATTTACGACAACATTCCCGGCGATGAATCGCGCGAACTCTACCGCGTGCCGCCGCTGGTCGAGGAAATGGCCCGCCGCGGCTGGCTCGGAGACAAAACAGGCAGCGGCTTTTACAAGCGCGTGAAAAAATCCGGCGGCGAATCCGAAATTCTCACCCTCGATCCCGCGAAGATGGAATATCGCCCGCAGCAGAGGGCGAAGTTTGCTTCGATCGAGGCCGGGAAATCCGTCGAAGACACGCGCGATCGGCTCCGCGCACTGGTCGCTCCGTCGCTCGAGGGAAAAGACGGCGACAACGCGCAGAAATTTGTCTGGGGCATGCTTTCCGAAATGTGCCTGTACGCCGCGCGTCGCGTTCCGGAAATTTCCGACTCCATCCTGGACGTGGACCGCGCCATGCGCTGGGGATTCGGCTGGGAACTCGGCCCGTTCGAGACCTGGGACGCGATCGGCGTCGAGCCCATGGCTCGGCAACTGGAAAAAGAGGGCAAGGCGCTGCCTCCGCTGGTCGCCGCAGTGCTTTCCTCCAGCAAGAAATCGTTTTACGAATCCGCGCAGGGCGAGACGTCGTATTTCGATCTCGCCGGCAAATCCTACAAGCCCGCGGCGCAGATCCCCGGCGTGATCGTTCTGAAATCCCTGAAGGATCGCGCAAGAGAAATCGAAAAAAATTCCGGCGCCAGCCTCATCGACCTGGGCGACGGCGTCGTCTGCTGCGAATTCCACTCCAAGATGAACGCCATCGGCGGCGACTTGATCGCCATGATCAACAAGGGCCTGGCGCGCCTGCGCACCGACTTCGACGCCATGGTCATCGCGAATCAGGCAGTGAATTTTTCCGCCGGCGCGAATTTAATGCTCATCCTGATGACCGCCCAGGAACAGGAATGGGACGACCTCCATTTGATGGTCCGGCAATTCCAGAACGCCACGCTCGCCATCAAGCATTCGCCCAAGCCCGTGGTTGTCGCCCCGCAGGGACTCGCCCTGGGCGGCGGATGCGAAATCGTCCTGCACGCCACGCGCATTCACGCCGCGGCCGAAACCTATATGGGCCTGGTCGAAACCGGCGTCGGCCTGATCCCGGGCGGCGGCGGCACCAAGGAAATGCTGATCCGCGCGAACGAACGCGCCGAAGGCGAGGAGGATCTGGATTTATTTCACGCACTCAAGCCTGTGTTTGAAAATATTGCGATGGCGAAAGTGTCCACCAGCGGAGAAGAAGCGCGCGAACTGGGCTACCTGCGCCGCGCCGATCTGGTTGCCATGAACCCGGACCGCCAGGTCGCCGACGCCAAGCAAACCGCGCTGGGCCTGGTCCGCGGCGAATGGCGCCAGACGGCCCCCCCGCCCACCGAACCGTCGGTCCGAGTGCTGGGCGAGGAATTCAGCGCCGGAGCAAAGCTCGCCGTCCACATGATGCTGCGCGGCGAATTTATTTCCGAATACGACGCGCTGGTCGCCCGCAAACTCGGCCACGTCCTGGCCGGCGGCGCGCTCACCTCGGCGCAACTGGTGAGCGAGCAATACATCCTCGACCTGGAACGAGAAGCCTTCGTCTCCCTCTGCGGCGAGCGCAAAACGCAGGAGCGCATCGCGCACACGCTGAAGACGGGGAAGCCGCTGAGGAATTAGTACCAGCCAAGACGCCGTCATTCCGAGCGAAGCGGGGAATCCCTCTTGCCTCTGGTCGCTGGCATGGAGGGATTCTTAGCTTCGCTCGGAATGACGACACGGGGAGAGGGCCGAAATTCTAACAGGTCACAAATCATCCTCGCCCAGCCGGCGGCCGTCCCCATTCGCTTCGAGCCAGTGATAGAGATGCACCTGATACAAATACGACGCGACAATTTCCTCGCCAAGTTCATGCGTCTCGACGCACAGGAAGGGGACGCGCAGCCCGGCGAGGGCGGCGATCAGCGATTGCGTGATCTGGTTTGGATTCGCGGGGCTGTGTTCGTAACGCGACTTCACCTGGCTGAGCGCCGCGGTGACCACCAGCAGGCGGTCGGGAAACGCGCTCATGCGCCGCAGGCGCTCGACGAACACCGGGCGTTCGCTGGTGAAGGAGCGGACCAGATCGCCCAGATCCTTGCGCTCAACGACGCACGAGTCCTCAAGCCCCGCGACCGAGTAGTCGCCAATTTCCAGCGCCCGCTTCTCAACGCCTGAAAACCATCCGTTGAACCGCGTAAACGAAAACGGATTCTGCTCGCGCGTATCCACCACGATCACGGGGCGCGGCGTGCGCAACTGCGTGCCGCCGCGTTCGGCCGTCACGGGCAGCGCGGGATGCGCCACCGGCATCGCGGTCATCTGCCATTCGAGCGGAGAAGTAATCAGTGTGCGGCGGCGTCGCATGGGCTCGCCCGGCGAGGATAACATGCCGGCTTTCTCGCGGCACGATTTACCCCTCAGAGTCTGCGTGAGAACCCCGAAGCTTTGTGGGTCGTGGCTTTAGCCACGACGTAAGTGCAGGCAGATCAATCCGGCTTTAGCCGCTGGCGCCTTGGAATTGCGGAACTCACGCACACCCCCTCAGGGGCTGAAGCCCATTTTCAGGCACGTCTTGAATTCGCGGCTAAAGCCGCGACCCACAAAATGTGTTAATAAGAAGGCTTGCAATCCTCCGGAAACGAAATGCAATTTGGAAGTCGCCCCCACTTCACGGCGTTTCAATTACTTCGACGCTCGCATCCCCACATCGTTCCGAATCACCTTCCCGCCCTTCATCACGAATTTCACGCGCTGCAATTCCGTGATGTCGGCCAGAGGGTCACCCGAGACCGCGATCAGATCGGCGTATTTTCCCTCGGTGATCGAGCCGATCTGGTCCTGCCATCCCAGCGCTTCCGCGTTGACAATGGTGGCGGACTGCAACGCGCGCAGCGGAGTAAATCCGCCGTATTTCACCATCATTTCATGGTCCAGCGCCTCGGTTCCATGGACGTAAGTTTCACCATCCACGCCGCTGCCAATCATGATTTTCATTCCCTTGGTCGCGGCCGCCAGCTGCACGGCATGCTCGAAAATGGGGATGATGCGGAATTTGCCTCCGGTGGCTTTTGCGTCGTTATCGTCCAGGTACGGTTCGATGTAACGCTGCAGGGTTGGCTCGTAGAAGAGATGCTTGGCGACAATCATGTCGGCCTGTTCCTGATCCAGGCCAAAGGCGTGTTCAATTGTGTCGCATCCCGCGATGATCGCGTTCTTTTGCCCTTCGCCTCCGTAATTGTGGCATCCCGCTTTTTTGCCGAGCCGATGCGTCTCGTCGATCATCGCCTGCAGCACGGGCAGCGGATAGGTGAGCACGTATTGCGCCTCGCCCGTGGGGGTGAAGGAATACGCGCCCGCCGGATACAGCTTGATCCAGTCGGCGCCGTGGGCGATCTGGTCGCGCACCGCCGCGCGGCCTTCCTCGGCATTGCGGACCACTGTGCTGGCAAGCGGATTATCCGGATGGGCCGGATCCGCGGGCTTATCCCCCCAAACGATGCCGAGCGTCGAGACCTGATAACGCGGGCCGTCGATGCGGCCTTCATTGATCGCGTTGCGAATGGCCACGTCGCCGTAGCCGTTACCGTGCGAGGTCATGTCGCGCGCCGCGGTGAAGCCCGCGCGCAGAATGTTCTGCACGTCCTGCACGGCGATCAACATGTAGTCTTCGGTGCTCCCGCCGGGCTTGCGCGGGCTGAACATGTGGGTGTGGCCGTCGATCAGCCCCGGCAGCACTGTGGACTGGCTGAGGTCAATCACTTCCGCGCCCGCCGGAATTTTCACCTGCGCTTCCGGGCCCACTGCCGTGATTCGTTCGCCGTTCAGGACGACCACCTGCTTGGTCAGCATCTGCCCGGTAATGCTGTTAAACATCCGCCCCGCACGAACCGCGACTACGCGCGGGGGCGGCGCGCATGGCTCAACGCCGCCGTCCGATCCCACGCAGGGCACCGGACCGGCTCCCCGCCACGGCGTGGAAGGATGCTGGTTCTGGGCCCGCATCGAAACCGCGCTCAGCAAAATCCCGCACGCCACCACCAGCAACGATTTGCAACGCATGGCTGATCTTCTCCTCTACAAAGTAGGATCGCTGACTTCAGCGTCGTTCGTATCGCTATTGCATGCAATGCGATTACGGGGAAACAATAACCAGTGCTTACGGGCCCGCTTACTTCCAGCTGTCCATCGCTTTCCGCTGCAGCGATTCCGGCGGGTAAGAAAGAAGTTCCAGCCGCACGCCGTTGGGATCGAGCGTGTTGGAGATCAGGGCTTTGGTCCCGCCCAGATGCACGTCTTCCGCTTTCTGCCCTTTTTTCTGTAGTCCGGCAACCGTTGCCGCTACGTCGTCCGACAGAATTCCGGCGTGCGAGAATCCGGGCGCGTGATCCTTGTCGGCCGGCGTCATTTCCAGGAACGTGTTGCGATCGATCTGAAGATAGACGATCGGATTTCCCGCGCCGTCCTTGAACCGGAACACTTCGCGAAAGCCCATCTTTTCCGTGTAGAACTTCACGGATTCGTCCATATCCTTCGCGTAAATTCCGAAATGATTCAGCGTGAGGCCGGCCGTTTTCACCTGCGGCGAGGCAGCCGGTGTCATGAGGAAAATTCCAAGCAGCGTTCCTGCCGCAAACAGTGCCGATCCGCGAATCCAGCGCATGGCGCCTCCATGAAGTCTCAAGGTCATTTCATCCCAATATCGCTCTTGGAAACATGCCGCCGTTTCAGGCCGGCGAAATTTGTGACCCGGAATTGAATCGCCCCTGCAGCAAAATCGCGGCGTGAAGCACCCTGGAATCCTGCTTCACGTCCGCGGTCATCTGCAATCCAAGCGGCAGCCCGCCGGCGATTGGCATGGGAATCGTTATAGCCGGAGTTCCCAGCGCGGTCCACGGCGCGTTCATCGCCGGATCGCCCGTGGTGGATAGCCCCAGAGGCGCCGGCCCGGTCGCGGCGGGCGTCAATATCACCGGCGTGGATTTAAAAAATTCCGCCATGCGCGCCTTACCGTCGGCAACGGTCTGCATGGCCTGGTCGTATTTTTCCTTTGGAATTTTTAGTCCATCGCGAACCAATGCCGCAATCGGCTGATCGAGCCGGTCGCCAAATTCCTTCAGGCGCGCCTCATGCACGCGCGCCCCCTCATAGAAAGTGATCAGGTCGTTCGCCGTCTCGATTTTTTTCAGCAGCGCTTTGATGTCGATCGTCTGGAGCTTCACGCCCGCGCGACGTAGCAGCATCATGCATTGCCCGAAGGCATGAGCCATCTCCGGCTCGCAATCGGGAATCGGTTCGGGAACGCCAAACGCGAATTGCTCGTCGCCGCCCGCCGGAAATCCCAGCGCCTTCCAGAGCGCCAGCATATCGACAGGCGTATTCGTGTAGAGCCCCAGCGTGTCCTGGCTCTTGGCCAGTGGCAGCACGCCTTCCATCGGCAGCAGATCGTGCGTCGGCTTGAATCCGGTGATCCCGCAATACGACGCGGGCCGGATCATCGAGCCCCGCGTCTGTTCTCCGATCGCAAACGGTACCATCCCCGCGGCCACCGCCGCCGCCGAGCCGCTCGAGCTTCCTCCCGGCGTGTGTTCCAGGTTGCGCGGGTTGCGCGTGGGCCCCGGAGTCCGGTAGGCGAATGCGGTGGTCACGGTTTTTCCGAGCAGGACCGCGCCGCGTCCGCGCATCATGCGAATAATCGCCGCGTCCTTCGTCCCTACGCGGCCTTTATAAAGCGGCGAGCCGTATTCGGTCGCCATGCCCTGCGTTTCGACGATGTCTTTCACGCCGAAGGGAATTTCCGAAAGCGCCCCGTCCCCCGTGGGCCTCTCGGGCTTTACTTGCACCCACGCATGAATGGAAGGGTCGAGTTCGCGGATGCGCTGCAGGCATTGCTCCAACCCGAGCTTCCGCGTTTCACGATCGGCTTGCAGCCAGTCGCTGAATGTTTCCAGCCGGGGCGAATCCGCCGCGGCCGAGCGGCCCGGCCGGAACGCCGCAAATTTCGGAATTCCGGCAGCCGCGCCCGCAGCCGCGCTGGTCTTGATGAAATCGCGCCGTGTGTATTTCATGGTTTGAGTGCGCCCATCTTACGCTTTGCGAGCGGCTCGCACAATAAGTAGCATAGCCACTCCTGGCTGTGTGGTTTTGTAGACCGCAGTTGCGCCCTCGATTCTGCCAAATCTCCAAAAACCACACAGCCAGGAGTGGCTGTGTTATCGAAGGCACTCCCGCAGCGACTCCCGCGCATCGTGCACAAAGGTTGTGTTACCTTGGGCTTATCAGTGCCTGTTCCTTTTTCAAACGGAATAGCATCCAATGGCGTGAACCGCTGGAACGATTCACGAATAACAAATCACCCGCCTTGGGCGGGAGTCACAACATGAGAGAAGCCGTCATCGTAAGCGCCGTTCGCACCCCGGTCGGAAAAGCGGGTAAGGGCTCCCTGCGCGCCACGCGCCCGGACGACCTCGCGGCCATCGCCATTCAGGAAGCGATTCGCCGCGTTCCGGGCCTTGACCCGAAGGACATCGAGGACGTGATCCTCGGCTGCGCCATGCCCGAAGGCGAAGCCGGCAACAACATCGCGCGTATCGCCTCCCAGCGCGCGGGCCTGCCGGTGGAAATTCCGGCCATCACCATCAACCGCTTTTGCTCCTCCGGCCTGCAATCGATCGCCATGGCCGCCGAGCGCATCATGGTCGGCCACGCCGACGTGATTCTCGCGGGCGGCGCGGAATCTATGAGCATGATTCCCATGGGCGGCAACAAGATTTCTCCCAATCCCTGGCTGATGGACCACTATCCGGACGCGTACCTCAGCATGGGCCTGACCGCGGAAAACGTGGCCAAGAAATACGGCGTCACGCGCGAGAAGGCCGACGAATTTTCGCTGGCCAGCCACCAGAAAGCCCTTGCCGCAATCGCCGCTGGAAAATTCAAGGATGAAATTGTGCCGGTGGAAGTGCGGACCACCGTCGTCCCGAATGGAGCCAACGGCCACGCCGCGAAAGCCAAAACCACGACAACAATTTTCGCCATGGACGAAGGCCCGCGCGCCGATACGTCGCTCGAGGCACTGGGGAAACTCAAGCCCGCGTTTCACGCGCGCGGCACCACCACGGCAGGGAACAGTTCGCAGACCAGCGATGGCGCCGCCGCCGCGATTGTCATGAGCGCCGAAAAAGCCCGCGCGCTGGGCGCAAAACCGCTCGCGCGTTTTCTCGGATTTGCCACCGCCGGAGTCCCCGCCGAAATCATGGGCATCGGCCCGGCTTATGCGATTCCGAAGGTCCTGAAGATGACAGGCCTGAAGCTCGATCAGATCGACGTCATCGAACTGAACGAAGCGTTCGCCGTGCAGGCTCTTTCCGTAATCCAGGAGGCGGGGCTCGACCCGGCGCGTATAAATCCCAATGGCGGCGCGATTGCCCTCGGCCATCCGCTCGGGTGCACCGGGGCGAAGCTTACGGCATCGATCCTGCGCGAGCTGGAACGGCGCAACGCGCGCTATGGGATGGTTACCATGTGCATCGGCGGAGGGATGGGCGCGGCCGGGATTTTCGAGCGCGTGACGTAAACGGAAAAATCAAAGGCTTTTAACACAGAGAACACAGAGCAGGGAAAAGAGTGAGGAATTCTCTAAACCGGCTTTCACCGGGTACGGTTTATCGAAATACCAGATACGACCCGTAGCCCAGGCCGATCCCCAGCAGTGAACCCACCACAACATCGCTGACGAAATGCATGCCGAGAATCACGCGCGACACGGCGATGCTCACCGATAGCACCAACAAAGGCGCCTGCAATTCCGGATAAAAAATGCACAGCGGAACGGCGATGGCGAATGCGCTCATCGAATGGCCAGACGGGAAAGAGAACTGATCGGGCGGCAGGACATTGGACCAGCAATGCGCCTCGAGCTGGCAGGGGCGTTTCCGTTTGTTGGCGTTTTTTACGATGCGGAAGAGGCCAACCGCGGCGGCTTCGGCCGCGGCGCTGGCTGCGATGGCCACAAAACGCAGGTCGCCGCCGAAGAACAGCAGCGCAATTCCCACAGAATACCAGATCCAGCCGTCTCCCAGGCGCGTTGCGGAAATCATCCAGACGCGAAGCCAGCGCGGAGCGCGCCAGTGATGGACGCGGCGCATGACGTCATGGTCGCGCGCCTCGATAAATTGCCAAACCATTCGTTTCGCTGACATGGCGATTCACCTCGTACTTCCGGGCCCATTTTCTTGGCAAGCCCCGAGCCGGACTAAATCCATGTAGCGCCCGCCTTCAGGCGGGCATTCTCTTGGCGCCAAACTGCCCGCCTGAAGGCGGGCGCTACATTTCCGCTGCCAGTGAGACTCCTGCCTGCGACGCCTATGCCGGCTGCTTTTGCCGCGCCGCCATCGCACGCAGGCCGGCATTCGGGGCCCGCTTCGGAAGATTGATGGCCGAGCCCCAATGCCGTATGAAATAGCGGTCCACAAGGTAATCCACGGCCACACCGGCTGGGACCAGCGCGACGGCCGGAGCCAGCAGCAGCGTCCAGCGCTCCTCGCGCATCATTTCCATGCACAGCTGCAGGATGTCGCGCGTCAATTTCCAATAGCCGCCCATTTCGCCGTGCAGGCGGCCGTATCCGGCGCGCAGCCCGGCAAAAAACTCATCCTTGGTTCGCGCGCCCGGAACTTCCGTGTACGTTGTGCCCACCGAAGCCAGCGCGTGCGCATCGCTTCCGGCCACCTGCACCTTGCACCGGCGCCATGCAAACTCCTCGGCGTGCTTGTTGGCGGCAGGCAGCATCTGGCCGTTGCGCGCCTCCACGCCTGGGAAATATCCGGCAAACCATTCAAAATCATCGGCGTTGCGCCGCCCGGTCACCGCGGCGAAAATGTGGTTGATGGTGAAGAACAGGCGCTGCTCGGAAAGATAGGCCAGCAGGCGGATCATGTCATCGCGCCGGCGGGCGATCTCGACATGCTGGCGTTCATTCAGGTCGTAAACGCCCACATGAACGTTGGTCCCGCTGGGCATGCGGCAGGAAACCTCTTCGCTGACAAAGAAATCGGGATAGCGGCGCAGTTCCTCCGCGCCGGTGATCGAGTCATGGTCGGTCAGGGTGATCAGGTCCATGCCGCGCTTTCGCAGCGTGGAGTAGACATCGCTCGGAGCGCTGTGGCTTTCCAGAAAAAAATGGCGCAGGATAGCCACAGGCAGGGTGCCTGAGTGTCGCGAGTGAACGTGCAGGTCGCATTTCATCGTGTGGAAATCTTCGCAAATGAACTTTGCTAACTTGTTACGCAATGTTGAACAAATCGTAAGAATTGTTTGTTACTGATTGAACACAAATAAGTTACCGCCAGGGAGGATCGACTATAGATGGCAGACGGAATGCCCGTACAGCAACCTTCCAAACGCCGCATCCAGCTTGTTTTTTTTGACGCCGGGGGCGGACACCGCAATGCCGCCACCGCCCTGCAGGTGCAAATCGAGCGCCAGGGCCTTCCCCTCGACGTATCACTCGTAAACCTTCAAGAAGTACTTGATACCCTGGACATCCTGCGGAAATACGCCGGCATTCGAATCGAAGACATGTACAACAAGATGTTGCGCAATGGCTGGACACTGGGCAGCCCGCAACTGATGCGCGTGTTGCAATGGGTGATCCGGATCAACCATGGGCCGACGGTAAAGGTGCTGGAGAAGTTCTGGAAAGAGGGCGCGCCGGACATGCTGGTCTCGCTGGTGCCGCATTTTAACCGCGCCATGCGCGAAAGTTTCGATCGGGCGTTTCCGGGCCGGCCGTTCGTCACCGTTCTCACCGACCTGGCGGATTATCCGAAGCATTTCTGGATTGAAAGCCAGCCGCAATACCTGGTCTGCGGAACCGAGCATGCCGTGGAACAGGCCCGGGAATTGGGACACACGGATGGCGGCGTGTTTCAGACCTCCGGCATGATCCTGCATCCCCGGTTTTACGAGCCGGACCCCGCCGACCGGATCGCCGAACGGAAAAAACTGGGGCTGGATCCCGATCTTCCCACCGGCATCGTGCTGTTCGGCGGGTACGGCACCTGGAAAATGCTGGATATTTTGCGGCAAATCAATCAGTCCTCGCTGCAGGTGCAGCTGATTCTGATTTGCGGGAAAAATGAAAGATTGGCGGCGGCCCTGCGCAGCGAAAAAAGCCGCATTCCGATCCACGTGGAAGGATTCACGACGCAGATTCCGTACTTCATGGCGCTATCGGATTTCTTCATCGGCAAGCCGGGCCCGGGCAGCATCAGCGAGGCGCTCGCCAAACATCTGCCGGTGATCATCGATTGCAACGCCTGGACGCTACCGCAGGAACGCTACAACGCGCAGTGGGTGCGCGAAAAAGCGGTGGGAATCGTGGTGCCCAATCACCGCCAGACTGCCGGCGCCGTCACGCAGTTGCTGCAGCCGGGGGAGCTGGAGAGATATCGCCGGCGCGCGGCCGCCATGCACAATCAGGCGATTTTCGAGATTCCGCGAATATTTGAAAAAATTCTGAACAATGGGAATGGGGTTCAGTAGGACAGGCTTCAGCCTGTCTGCCTTTCGTCCGCCCAAAACAAAAAGCGACAGGCTGAAGCCTGTCCTACTTAGGGCTACTTCGGCAGTAGGTTTTTGCTCGATACTTCCTTCAGGTCTTTCCTAAGTTCTCGCTCCCCATCGAACGGTAGCAAGTACCCCGCCGCGACGAGGTTGTCGATCGCCTTGTGCAATAGGGCGGAGTATCCATCCATGTTCCCATACCGCTCTTCGATCGACAGGCGTGGGTCGCCGGCGGCAACGCGGTCTGCCTTGGTTTTTGGGAACGGGATGTACTGGCCGGCGCCTTCGCAGCCGTCGTCGTTTTGCGGGGCTGCGCGGACGGCCCAGCCGGTGTACGTTGCCAAAGGCACCTGAATTTCGGGCAAGCGGAGACCGGCGATGTCGTTGCCGTCCGCATCCACTTTGGGCACATAGCTCGGATAGATCGCGCCGTTGGCGGGATTGTCCTGGTAGGGCAGTTGGAATTTCGGCGGATTCAGCGCGGGAATTCCGGTCTCATAAAAATCCGGGCCGTAGTTCAGCAGGTACCGCGTGGTTTTGAATCCGGTGTAGGCGACTCCGGGAATGCGGGGAAATCCCGTCGAGGCCTGATCGGGTTTCACCAGCGTTCCGTCCGAAAGTTTCGGAAAGCGGCTGGGCGGCGGCGGCGTTCCGGCGGTAGCCCATTTGTCCATGGCCGTGAACAACGCGCGCTGCACGTCCTGCGAATCGAGGGGATTCAGGAGCTGCTGGCAGGCGCCGCGCGACGCGCCGTTGCCGGTGCCGTGCTGCATGCTGGACATGAAATAAATCCGCGTGAACGGCGAGTCCGGCAAATCTTCCTTGCCCGCGGGATCGGTTGTCATCAGCGACGCGGCCTTCACCCAGTATTCGTTCGCGGAAAAAATCTCCATGGCGAAGGGGCACGTGTGAGTCTTCTCGCACCTCGCGTAACGGCTGTCGGTTTTGCCGGTGATCGGGTCGGTGGTGGCCACGTTCGCGAACGGGAAGCGGCCTTCGACATACAGATGATCCTGGCGGTTGCGCTCGGTGCGTCCGGGTTGCGACCAGCGGTAATTCATGCTGATGCCGTCGCCGGCGGCGATCCACTGCATCATGCCGTCGAAGACCTGCTTGCCATTCTCCGCCTGATTAAAGCCCAGGTAGCGGAAGTCGTTCAGGAAGCGGCCAGGCTGGGAAACCACTTCAGTGTAAATGCGCTGGATGTCGCCCGCCAGGGGATTGGCGTTGCCGAAATCATCCTTGGCCGCGTAGCGCAGCCAGGCGTTCCAGTCCCGGACCGCGGCGAAGCCCACGCCGTTGACCGTGGGATCTTTCGCGGTATAGCTGAATTCATAGATGTCGTTCCGCACGAAAGGAGTTCCCGCGGGGAGCAATTGAATTGCGGTGCCGTCGGAATTGTATTGCCAGCCGGAGGCGGGAATTTTTTCGGGCGTGTCGTTCAGATGCACGCGGTGCGTGAGTGTCGCTTTCGACCGGTCGAGCGACGCAGCAGGATACGCGAGTTCGTAGGACGTTGCGGCGTTCACGATGTATTCGTAGGCAGGCCCGGTGATGGGCGAGCCGTCAGGGTTTTTTGCGACTGGCAACGTGATGGTCGTATTGAAATCCGCGGAACTGTTTCCGGCCGATGCGTCCCAGCCGCTGAAGACGATCGAGTAGCCCTGCGGCATCAGGAAGGAGTCCGCAAGCAATGCGGTATCTCTTACGGAGCCCGGATCGTCGCCGCCGACGCCGCGGTTGAATGCGGCGATGGTTCTCCTGCCGCGGTTGGGCGGCTCGTACACCATTTTGTGATTGCCCTTGGCGAGGTCGATGGGCTTCAGAATATAAAAGTCGAAGGAATATTCCACCTTGCCCGCGGCGTTTCGCGGAGCGAGCTGCAGATCGACGATGACCGCGTTTTGGGGATCTTTCGGATCGAGCTCGCCGAACGCTCTTCCGGCGATTTTTTCGTATTGCCCGACGCCGGGCCAGGAATAGCCGCCAAATGTGGGCGATTCCTTCGCCGTGATTTGAATTTTTGTAATGCGCGCGCGGGCCGGCGGCGCGGCGAATGCGCCCGCAATCAGGGCGCAGGAAATGGCGGCCCGCAAGGCCCGGCGAAAATGCGCTGGGGGGATTCCGGTCATTGTTAGGTCACTCGAACTGCGCAGACACAGGATGCAGTGCGCGCCCATAATACACCTGCGCACCGGGTTGGCAAGGCGGCAGGAGACCGACAGTGATGCATTTTCACTTACGACTTGTCGAAGTTATGGAACGGTTTCGTAGCGCCGGCGTCTCGCCGGCTCTTTTCCGTTCTCCCGCAACTACAGGATGCTGCCAAGATGCTGGCGCTACGGGAATTCTCCATCGCGCGGCGAAGGCCGCAGGGTTGCTCAATCAGATATGGACTTGCCCCTCGGGCGTTTGCTCTCCCGCGCCAACCCCGATACAATGAAACTTCACGCCGAATCATCTCAAAACGTCTCAACCCGTCCGATCATTGTGAAAGGAAATATGGCTTCCAGAACTGTCTGGCATTTTGCTTATGGCAGTAATATGAACCGGGCGCAAATGCTTTCGCGCGTCGGAAACATTCTCGAGGAACACAACGCGCATTTGGATAACTACGAACTGCGCTTCAACAAGAAAGTGCGCGGCGGCACGGCCGGCGCCAATATTCAGCCCGCTTCCGGAAAAACCGTGTACGGCGTGCTGTACAAGATCGAGGAAAACAGTTTCCGGAGCCTGGACCGCTACGAAGGCGTTCCCGAACATTACCGGCGCATCGAGGTGCGCGTGAAGCCCGATGACGGGGAACCGGTTCCGGCGCAGATTTACATTGCGTCGCGGATCGAAAAGGGCTTGCGTCCTGCGGCGCACTATTTGCAGCTGATTCTCGACGGCGCGGGGGAACACAGTTTTCCCGCATCGTATATAGGCGAGATCAAGACCGCGGCCGGGACGGCCTGACAGGCCTGAAAACTCCGAGAAGCCGGATCGCCGCGAGTTGCATCTGACTTATTGTCTGCCAACCAGGAGGCATCATGGCCACGACGTCATTGCCGCGCTCCGCATCCCGCGGCGGAAGTTTTCTGGTGGAGTCCTGCACCCCCGAAGATATTTTCTCGCCCGCCGAACTAACCGATGATCAAAAGCTGATCGGCCAGACCGCCGAGGAGTTTGTCCGCAACGAAGTGGTTCCCGCCATTGCAGACCTCGAGCAGCACAAGCCCGGCCTGCTGGCGCAACTGCTGAAAAAATCCGGCGAGATCGGCCTGCTGGGCGGCGGCGTGCCCGAAGAGTTCGGCGGGGCGGGCCTGGACAAGGTTTCGTACGTGCAGCTGGCCGAAAAATTGTCGGCCTACGCCTCCTTCGGCGTGAGCCACGGCGGCCACTCCGGCATCGGCACGCTGCCCATCGTATTCTTCGGCACCCCTGAACAGAAAAAGAAATATCTCCCGGTGCTGGCCACGGGCGAAAAGCTGGCCGCGTACTGCTTGTCCGAGCCGCAAGCCGGTTCGGACGCGCAGAATTCGCGCACGCGCGCGGTGCTGTCGCCCGACGGCAAATCGTGGATCCTGAACGGGCAGAAGATGTGGATCACCAACGGCGGCTTCGCCGACGTCTACATCGTATTCGCGAAGGTGGACGGCGAAAAGTTTTCCTGCTTCATCGTGGAGCGCGGTTTTCCGGGCTTCTCCTCGGGTGCCGAGGAAAAAAAGATGGGGCTGAAAGGCAGCTCGACCACCGCGCTGTTTTTTGAAAATTGCCAGGTGCCCAAGGAAAATTTGCTGCACGAAATCGGCCGCGGCCACATCGTCGCGTTCAACATCCTGAACGCGGGAAGATTCAGCCTGGGCGCGTATTGCACCGGCGGGTCTAAGGGCACGCTTGAAATCGCCTCGAAATACGCGAAGGAACGCACCGCCTTCGGCAAGCCCATCGGTGATTTCGGCCTGATCCGCGCCAAGCTGGGCGAAATGGCCATCCGCATCTTCGCGGTTGAGTCCATGATCTACCGCTCGGCCGGGCTGATGGACCGCGCCATCCAGGCGGCCGGCGAGGGCGCCGACCAGTCCCTGCAATCGATGAAAGTGTTCGAGGAATACGCCATCGAAAGCTCGATCAGCAAGGTGTACGGCTCGGAATTGCTGGATTTCGTGGTGGACGAGGCCGTGCAGATCTTCGGCGGCTACGGATTCCACGAGGATTATCCGGTGGCGCGCGGCTATCGCGATTCGCGCGTGAACCGCATCTTCGAGGGCACCAACGAAATCAACCGCATGCTCATCATCCAGATGCTGATGAGGCGCGCGACTTCCGGGGCTCTGCCGCTGATGCAGGCCGGCGCGAAACTGCGCGAGGAGATCATGGCCGGGCCTTCGTTTGAGGAGCCACCCTCCGGTCCCTGGGCCGAGGAAGAGCGCATTCTGGCTGGGGTGAAAAAGACGTTCTTGCTAACGGCGGGGGCTGCGCTGGAAAAATACCGCGACCGGCTGGCCGATCAGCAGGAGGTGGTGGCCGAGCTTTCAGACATCGTCATGGCCTGCTACGCGATTGAGTCATCCCTGCGGCGCGTGCAAAAGGCGGAGGCGGGGCGCGGCGCGCAGTCTGTCTCGGTGATGGCCGATGCCTCCCGCGTTTTCCTGCACGATGCCGTCGACCAGGTTGAAATCGGGGCGCGCAAGGTGCTGGCGGCTGTCCTGGAAGGCGACATGCTGCGCACGCAGCTGGCGGTCCTGCGCCGGTTCCTCAAGCGCGAGCCGGCCAATACGGTGGCCATGCGGGAGCGTGTTGCTGCGGCCGTTCAGGCTGGGGACCGGTACCCATTTGAGGGGCGCTGAAGCCAAGATCGCCTAGCCGTCAGTTCCGCTTAGCTTCATCCATTTGTTTTCTCTCGACGTCGGGGCACAGTCCGCCGCGGCGAATGCGCCTACGGCCGACCCTCAGCGGCCTTCCTCCTGAATTCTCACTCATCCAATCCCCATTTTGAGCTGTCTCTTTTCGGAGACACAGCCCGGTTTGAAGCCGAACCGACTTTCTAAAACTTCGTCGGATTCCTCCAGAAAATTGCAGTTTCCAATCCTGATTTTCATAGAAAGGTGCGGTTTCTAGCGTACTGGTACGCGTGCAACCAGGGGTCTAGAGATTTCCACACCTCTGTACCATGGGATTAGTGCCATCTCATGGTTTAATGTTGGCTCGCGTCTTTTGGATGGTGACTTGCATCAAAAGTAAGTGCACGGGGGAAAGGACCTCTCAGGTGAAAGCAAGCAAGGTGTGGAGTGAGAAGAAAGCCCGCAAGTGGATGTGGGTTGGGTTGGCGGCTTTTGTCGCCCTGCAGATTTACTTCGTACAGGAAATGCTGGCCGCATTGATACTGTTTACAGGCGTTTTCGTGATTTTCGCGCTGGTGGCTCTTGTGCTGTACCTGGTGGACCGGGCCGGGCAATGGGGCCTGGGCTGGGCCGGGAATCAGGCGCGCCGGGGCATGGCCCTGGCTGAGGACCTCAGTAAAAAGCAGCTCCGCCGTCCACGTTCAGAGACTGCCCAGTAATCGCACTGGCATGTTCCGAGCACAGGAAGAGCGCCGCCGCGGCAATTTCGTCGGCGGTTTGCCCTCTTCCTTGCAGAATCGTGTTCAGGAACCCTTTCAGCTGGTCTTCCTCGGAAACACCCAGCCGTTCAGCGAGCACGTGGCCCAGATCCTTGGACATGCGGGTCTCGGTGACCGGGCCAGGGCAGAGGGCGTTCACGCGGACGCCCTTGCGCGCCGCTTCGGCGGCCACCACGCGCGTCAAGCCGAGCATTCCGGCCTTGGCCGAGGCATAGGGCGAGCCCCATGCAAAGGCCGATTTAGCCGAAAGGCTCGAAATGTTCAGGATGGCCCCCGTGCCACGCGTGTACATCGCGGGAAGCACCAGACGCGTCAGTAGGTAGGCGCCGCGCAGGTGCACGGCGATCACGCGATCCCACTCGGCGGGCGAGATTTCCTCCACCGGCTTCACCGGACCATAGTGCCCCGCATTGTTCACCAGAATATCCACGCGGCCGAATTCAGAAGTGGCGGCGCGGATCAGATTCTCGCAATGATTTTCGTCCGCCACGTCGGCGGCAACTGCCAGGCCGCGGCCTCCAACATCGCTGACTTCCTTTGCCACCGACTCGATTTCTGTTTTCGTGCGCGCTGCCACTACCACTGCCGCTCCTTCGGCCGCGAACTTCAATGCAATGGCTCGCCCGATCCCGCGGCCTCCGCCTGTAATCACTGTAATCTTCGATTCAAGTAACATTTGCGCCTCCCGGCCAAGTTTTGCAGGATAACACTCCGATTGGGCCGGCCCAAACTCCGCATTCCGCTTTGAGCCACGCAGGGTCCCTCGAAAGGTCGCCTAACACTTCCCCGCCGTGATACTGTATTAGGGAAATTTTGAGGGCGGGGAATGAGCGAACAGGCCAAATCGTCGAGTGCGGAGAAGAGTTTAATCCGCGTGCGGCCGCGGGGATTTTGCGCGGGTGTGGTGCGCGCGGTGGACATCGTGGACCTGGCGCTGCAGGCCTATGGGCCGCCGGTGTACGTGCACCACGAAATCGTGCACAACCGGTACGTGGTGGAACAGCTTCGCCAGAACGGCGCGATTTTTGTGGAGACGGTCGAGGAAGTTCCGCTGGGCGCGGTGCTGGTGTTCAGCGCGCACGGCGTGCCGCCCACCACGCGCGAAGAGGCGCGGCTGCGCGAGTTGCGCGTGATAGACGCCACCTGCCCGCTGGTCACCAAAGTGCATCTGGAGGCGCTGAAATTCGCGCGCGAGGGGCGCACCATCATTCTGATCGGGCATCGCGATCACCAGGAAATTGTAGGCACCTCGGGAGAGGCTCCGCGGCAGACCGTTGTGGTCGACAGCGTTGAGGCCGTGGACGCGCTGCAGGTTGCCGATCCCAACCGGCTTTCGTTTCTGACGCAGACCACGCTGAGCCTGTATGACACGCAGGAAATTGTCGCGCGGCTACGCGAGCGTTTTCCATCTATTGAAGGTCCCGCGTCGGACGACATCTGCTACGCGACGCAAAACCGGCAGGAAGCGGTCGAGCAATTGGCGCGCGAAGTGGACCTGATCCTGGTGGTGGGCTCGCCCAATAGCTCGAACTCGAACCGCCTGGTGGAAGTCGCCAAGCGTTCGGGCGTTCCGGCCGAATTGATCGATGCCGCTAGCGACATCGACCCGAAGTGGCTCGAGGGAATTCGCCGCGTGGGTTTGACGGCGGGCGCGTCCGCGCCGGAAGTTCTGGTCGAGCAGGTAAGCGAGCACCTGGCCGATCAGGGTTTCACCGATCAGCGCGACCTGGACCTGATCCGCGAAGATGTGCGGTTCACGCTGCCGGCGGAACTTACGAATATCGCGCCGATGCCGAAGTAGGATTCACGGGCAGGTTTTTGTGAAATGCGATTGTAGTGTAAAGAGTGAGCCATGCGGTTTGCGGTCAACCAGGGGATTCGAGCTCCAATGTTGCAGCGGGCGTTTCTTCCAATGCCGGGAAAAGTGAGCGAAGCCCGCACCCGTTTTCAGGAGGGCGAATTTGGCGGTCAAGATCATCCGTCAGGCGAAGAAAATTGCCTTGTTGGGTTCGGCGACCAGCGCGGCGGCGCTGCGCGCCGGGCACGAGCGCGCGCCCGCTGCATTGCGCGCCGCCGGCCTGGCGGAGGGCCTGAAGTCCCGGGGATTTGACGTCGCCGACCTGGGCGACACAGCCACGTACGTGTTTCAGCAGGACGACGAATTTCCCCGCGCGCGTAACGTTTCCGCGGTTTTAAAATCCCTCAACGATTTGCGCCCCCGCGTCGAATTGGCCGTGAAATCCGGCGCGCTTCCCGTCATCCTGACCGGCGATTGCATCTCCGTACTGGCCGTCATCGCCGCCGCGCGCCGCTATCATCGCAACGTCAGCCTGATTTACATGGACCGCGACGCGGATCTCAACGTGCCGGCGACCACGCCGTCGGGCTGCGTCGATGGCATGGTCATCTCGCAAGTCATCGGTCGCGGCGCGCCGGAGCTGGTGCGCTTCTGGGGCGAGCCGCCGCTGGTTCGCGAGCATGACGTGGCGCTGTTCGGATTCGAGCGCCTGGATCCTCCGGAGGAACAGTTTCTGGCGGGTTCGCTGCTGCGCCGGCACCCGGCGATGGAAGTTTCGGCCGTGGGCCCGGCGGCTGCCGCGCGCGCGGCGATCGAGCGCGTCCATGCCGCCAATCACGAGTTTGTGCTTCATTTCGACGTCGACGTCATCAACAGCGAGGAATTTCCCTGGACCAATTTCCCCGGCTCCGGCGGCCTGTCCTGGAATGAAGTTCGCGAAGCGCTGCGCGTTTTCGCCGCGCAGCCCAATCTGGTGGCCATCGAAGTTGCCGCGTACAACCCGGACCTCGATCCAAACGGCGAAGGGGCGCGGAAGCTTGTCGATCTGCTGGCGGACGTGCTTTCG
This sequence comes from Terriglobia bacterium, assembly GCA_020073375.1. Lineage (GTDB taxonomy): Bacteria > Acidobacteriota > Terriglobia > Acidiferrales > UBA7541 > Palsa-360. The sequence goes on from JAIQFG010000016.1 coordinate 19,066, forward strand.
ACGCGGCTGGAAGTTGCGCCCAGTCCGGTGCCAAGCAGTGAACCAGCCGCTTCGAGTGCGGCTGCTCCCATCGAGGAACAACTTGCGGCCGGAGGTGATTCTTCTCCGGCGGAATCTCCCGCCGCATCATCCGCCGCAAATTCCACCGATCCGCAGGATCCGCCTCCGCCCGATTCCATTACTTCCTAGAAGCGCTTTCGCCACCCGTTTGCGGGATTCCAACCTTAGTGGCAGATTCGCCCATGACTTGGTTGCGCGGGACTTCCGAATGCGTTACCGTTTCCTTATTCGCTGGAGGTTATTGCCATGATCGGAAAACAGCTGGCCGTCGCCGTGATGTTCAGCTTCATCCTGGTGGGTTCGGGATTGGCCAGGCTTCGTCCGGCGCTGTTCCCCGGATCGGCGAGCGCCTCCGCGGATATGCAGATGAATATGAGCGGCATGGCCGATGAAGGAGTCCCTTCCTATCACGCCTATGAATTGAAGCCGCCGTTCCCGGCCACGCTCGATCCGAAACAGTTTCCCGACGCCATCATCCGGAATGTTTATGCCCTCGCGGGAAGGATCAAGCCGGTCCTGTATCAGCAGCCCTGCTACTGCTATTGCGACCGGCACCAGGGGCACAAGAGCCTTCTGGATTGCTTCGCCAGCAAGCACGGTTCGGAGTGCGACGTGTGCCTGAAGGAAGCCGTGCTTTCCTATCAGCTTACGAAGAAGGGAAAAACGCCCGCGCAGATCCGTGCGGCGATCATTCACGGAGACTGGCAATCCGTGGACATGAGCCCTTACTCGACGGGAACCGTCACGCCGTAGTTTTTCCATTTAGCTGGCCGCAAGATTCACTCATCCAAGGTGCGCGCTGTTCTGTTCCTTCCAGTCTTGACGTCGAAGTGTCATTCAGCCCGCCGAATGCGTTACACTCCTGCCGAATTCATGAGCAATTTGGAAGCGTGCATCGCAAGGAGGGTCGGGCATGTCCATTGGCGGCAATTCGCGATCGGATAAGACGCAGGCGGCAATCCTGGCGGTTCGCCTGCTTGTGGGAGCGGTGTTTTTCCTGGAGGGAATCAAAAAATTCTTGTTTCCCGAACAATGGGGCGCGGGGAGGTTTGCGGGACTCGGAATCCCCGTACCACATGTGATGGGCCCGTTTGTGGGAGCGGTGGAAACCATCTGCGGGCTGCTGGTGATGCTCGGAATCCGCGCCAGCCTTGCGGCCGTGCCCCTGCTGATCGTGATTTGCACGGCGATCGTCACCACGAAGATTCCCATCCTGCTGAAATTCGGCTTTTGGCGGATGGAGGATGCCGCACGGACCGACTACTCCATGCTTATGGGGCTGATCTTCCTGTTGTTCGCAGGCGCGGGGAGCTTGTCGCTGGACGCGCGGCGCACCAGCCGGAAAACACCGTAGCATGGACGGCCTCGACCAAATTGAAGCAAACGCATTGGGCCGGGAAGGGAGGGGTTCCCTCAAGGAGCTTGCACTTTTCTTTCTGCGCCTCGGAACCACGGCGTTTGGCGGGCCCGCCGCGCACATCGCCATTATGGAAGACGAACTGGTCCGCCGCAGGAAATGGCTGACGCGCGAAAAATTTCTCGATCTGCTGGGCGCCAGCAGCCTGATTCCCGGTCCCAGTTCCAGCGAACTGGCAATCCACATCGGATATTTGCGCGCGGGCTGGGCGGGGCTTGTTGTGGGCGGAATCTGCTTCATCCTGCCGGCGGCGATTCTGGTCGCGATCATTGCGTGGGCCTACGCGCGGTTTGGCCACTTGCCCGCGGTTGCGGGTGTGCTGTATGGCGTCAAGCCGGTGGTCATTGCAGTGGTCCTTCAAGCGTTGTGGGGGCTGGGGCGCACGGCCATCAAAAGCCGGGCTCTGGCGTTGGCGGGCGTGATTTGCGTTGCGCTCAGTTTTTGGGGAACGAACGCGCTGACGATACTTTTTGGGGCCGGCGCAATCCTTGCCTGCTTCCACGCAATTTCCAAGGGGATCAAGGAGCGGCCAAGCTCGGGAAACGGCGAGCTCATTCTGCTTTCGGGAAATTTCCGCGCAAGTCTGGCGCGATTTATTCCGCTGGCGGGCGCCGCGGACGCAGCGGCGCTGGTGCCCGGGCTTTGGGCAATATTCCTGGTATTCCTGAAAATCGGGTCGGTGGTTTTCGGGAGCGGCTACGTCCTGCTCGCATTCCTTCGCGCCGATCTGGTGGCGCGCCGCGCTTGGGTGACCGACGCGCAACTGGTGGACGCCGTCGCAATTGGGCAAGTGACGCCGGGACCGGTGTTCACGACGGCGACATTCCTCGGCTACCTGCTGCGCGGCCCGGCCGGGGCCGTGGTTGCGACCGTGGGAATATTTCTGCCCGCGTTTATTCTTGTTGCCGCGAGCGGGCCGCTGATTCCGTTCCTGCGAAGATCGGCAACGGCGGGAGCGTTTTTGGACGGGGTGAATGTCGCGTCGCTTGCGTTGATGGCCGCGGTCAGCTATCAACTTGGGCGTTCGGCGATTGTGGACACGCTGACGATTGCGCTTGCGGCGGCCAGCGCCATTTTGTTGTTGCGGTTCAGGATCAACTCGGCATGGCTGGTGTTGGGCGGCGCGCTGGCCGGCATTGCGGCGCAGCTTGTGCGGGGTGGGTGATCGTGGAGCCGGCGCCACGAAAGGCATCGGCGCTCCTCGCAAGGGGGGACACGCCTGCGTGCGACGGCAAGATTATGTAGGTGCGCTCCCTGGCGCATCCGGCTGCCTGGGCTTCACCCAGTAGTCCAGCCCGAGCCAGAAGCTGTAGGCGTGCCTGGTTAGCGCCAGCGATACGGCAATGGCGAAGCCCATCCACAGCAGGATTTTCTGATTGACGGTAAGGTGGGTGAAGTCCGGAATCAACAGCGACATCAGAAAAATCGCCACCACACACGCCGTGGTAACCACGTAGTTGATGATCATCGCTCCCACGTAGTACCCCTGCTCGGGAAAATACGACAGCCCGCATTCCGGACATCGCGGCAACATGCGGAATACCCCGCGAAATAGCCGCCCGCGCCCGCAATTCGGGCATCGCCAGTGCGCCGCGCGCTGAATGGTCTGCGATAGAGGGGGTCGCCACATGAATTGTTATACCCGAAAGCCAGTTTCACATACCAAGAAGCCGTAGTTCACCTGAAATGTTTTGCCGTCTGATCCTGCAATCACTGGAAATTGCAAGCTGCACTTGAACTTTGGCAATCGTGCCAGGCTCGCGTCGCTAGAGGCATTTACAATCAATCATTTACGGTTAAGGTTAACTCCCGGGAGAGCCATTGGAATCGAACGGACTCCCTTCAAGTGCCGCGTTTTCGGTCTGGAAACTGCGCGGGCAAATCCGATTGCTCCAAAACGGCACTATACCCTACGATTTAATGAGGGTTTTCAGGTTTCCTTCACGGATTACCCCCCTGATTTTGCCCAGGAGAGAAAGCATGTCGAAGACCAACCCAGCCCAGAACGATACGCCGCAAGAATTCGAGCGGCTCGATCATAAGGAGAAGGAGCTTTGGCGGCTGGCGCTACTGATGCTGGCCATTCTCGCCGTTGGCGTGGGGGTATTGTCCCAGGAGAGCCTTCAAAAAGGGCAGCTGAACCTGGAAGCGCTTCCAGTGGGAGTGGGAGTTCTGATCATCCTGTTCGGATTTTACCTTTGGAAGAAGAAGAGGGAGATCGACGAACTGCGCGGCTTCGTTAAGGGTTTCCAGCAGATGAAGGAGGCGCCGCCCACCGCCGAGCAGCTCGACAAACTCGCCGACGTGATCGCTGCGTCGCGCCAGGGTTATCGCGATTTGATCGACAGCCTGGACCATCTGGTATTCACGATCTCGCTGGATGGGGAAATTCGCACCGTGAATCAGCGCATCAGCGAGTTATTACAATGTTCCTACTCCGAACTGGTGGGGCACCGGCTGGACGAGATCTTCGACGAACCGAGCCGCGCAAACATGGAAAGATCCGTCGCCTGGTTTGCCGAGAAGCGCCACTGGACAGGCACGGTCCGCGCGCGCGTAAAGAAAACGGGCCTGGTGCGCTATTTCGACTGCGTTTTCCAGGCGATCGTCAAGGACGGGAAAGTGGTCGGCGCCAGCGGGCTGGCGCGCGATATCACCGAACAGCGCGAAAGCGAATCGCGCTTCACCGAGCTGTTTGAAACCCTTCAGGAAGGCGTGTATTTCTGCGACACGGCCGGAAAACTGCTGGATGTGAATCCGGCGATGGTGCAGATGCTGGGCTACTCGCACCGCGATGAGCTAGTGGGAAGCAATATCGGCAAGCTGTATCATCAGGCCCCAGAAAATCCCTTTCCGGAATGGAGCCAGGGCCGGCGGTCTTCTCCGCTCACGCGCGAAGTGCTGCTGCGCAAGAAGGACGGCACGCCGGTGGTGTGCATCGACAATTCCAACGCCCTCTGCGATTCCTCCGGGCGCATGATCCGCCATCAGGGAACATTGGTGGATATCACGGAGAGGAAACGATCGGAAGAAGAATTGCAAAAGGCGAAGGATGCCGCGGAGGCGGCCAGCAAGGCCAAGAGCGGGTTTCTGGCGCACATGAGCCACGAGATTCGCACGCCGATGAACGCCATCATCGGGATGACCGAGCTGGCGCTGGATACGCCGCTGACCGAGGAGCAGCGCGAATACCTGACCATGGTGCGCAGTTCCGGAAAATCGCTGCTGGCCTTGATCAACGACATACTGGATTTTTCCAAAATCGAAGCGGGAAAGCTGAGCCTGGACCGCATCGAGTTCTCGTTGCGCTACGCCACCAGCGACACCGCGAAAATTCTGGGATTGCGGGCACGGCAAAAAGGGCTGGAATTGCAGACGCAGATTTCGCCGGAGGTGCCGGACGCACTGCTGGGCGACCCCGGCAGGCTGCGACAAATCCTGTTCAACCTGATCGACAATGCGATCAAGTTTACCGAGCGGGGCAGCGTAACGCTGCGCATGGAAGTGGAATCGCGCTCCGAGCCCGAGGCCTGCGTGCATTTTTCGGTGACCGACACGGGCATCGGCATCCCGCGGGAGAAGCAGCTTCTGATTTTCGAGGCGTTCACGCAGGCGGATAACTCGATTACGCGCAAGTTCGGCGGCACCGGCCTGGGTCTTTCGATTTCCTCGCGCCTGGTGGAACTCATGGGCGGAAGAATCTGGATTGAAAGCGAAATCGGCAGGGGCACCACGTTCCATTTCACGGCGCGGTTTGGAGTGCAGAAGCAGGCGGCCAAGAAAATTTCCGCGCGATCCGAATTGAAGGGGATGCGTGTGCTGCTTGCCGACGATCTGCCGACCAGTTCCCGGCTGCTGGAGCTCATGCTCTTGAATTGCGATATGCAACCCGTGGTCTTCGATAGCGGCAGGGAAGCGCTGGCGGCCCTGACCCTGGCGGTGAGAGACGGGCACCCCATCCCGTTCGTGCTGGCCAACGCGAATCTTGCGGAACTGGACGGCTTCACACTGGCCAAGGAGATCAAGCAGAATCCGGAGATCGCGCAGACCCAGGTTCTGCTGTTCACCTCCGACGGACAGGCCGGGGATGCGGCGCGTTGCCGAGAATTGCATGTTTCCGCCTACTTGACGCTTCCCGTGGACCAAACGACGTTAACCGAAGCGTTTGTCACCGCCTTGGACTCGCGCACGGCCGATCCGGAGCATGCAATCCTCGCAACCCGGCACTCCTTGCGCGAAGGAACGCACAGTCTGCGCATCCTGCTGGCGGAAGACAACACCGTGAATCAAATTTTGGCTGAGCGATTGGTTCGCAGGTGGGGCCATTCGATGGTCATCGTCAACAACGGGCGCGAGGCCGTGGACATTCTGGAACGCGAACAGTTCGATTTGATCCTGATGGACGTTCAAATGCCCGAAATGAGCGGATTGGAGGCTACCGCCGCCATCCGCGAAAAGGAAAAAGGCGCGGGGTCGCACATTCCGATCATCGCGCTCACCGCCTTCGCCATGAGGGACGACCGCGACCGCTGCCTGGAAGCGGGCATGGATGAGTACGTGACCAAGCCCATCGAGCAAGCCGCGCTGCTCGAAGCCATCGAGAAACTCACGGGCGTTGCTTCCCTGGCAAATTCATCGGAGACGAGCGCATCGCTCGCTCTCGCGGGGTCTTCCGGAGTTCCGGCCTTCGATATGGATGCCGCGCTGGAATATCTTGGCGGGGACGCCGACCTGCTGCGCGAAATCGCGGTCATGTTCCAGCCGCAATGCGAGAAGTGCATGGGGAAACTTCGCGAAGCCGTGTCCAAGGGCGACGCTATCGGCATCGAATTTGCCGCTCATGCGCTAAAAGGGGCGGCCTCGAACCTGTTCGCACAGGGATCGGTGGAAGCATCGTTGAAGCTAGAGGAATTGGGGCGGTCGGGCTCTACCGACGGGGCCAGGGAAATGCTGGCTGTGCTGGAATCGGAAATTTCCCGGCTGCAGCTGGCATTGCGGGATATCGATAAGGAATACGCGAAGTCTTAGAACAGGCGGCGAGCCTAAAGGGATGGATCCGGCGGCGGGTCAAGTGGAATTCGACTGCGGGACGGCGGTCAGGCCGTCACGGGACAAAACATCTGCACTAAGTTCACCAACTGTTCCGCCTTCAGCGGTTTCACCATGTAAATTACAGCACCCAGATCGTGGCCCGTCTTGTAATCCTTGGGATCGCCGCGCGAGGTTAAAAAAATGACGGGCACGTTGGCGAGCCGCGGTTCGCTTTTCACCAGATAGCAAAGATCGTAACCGGAAATTCCGGGCATCATGACATCGAAGATCAGGACCGCGGGCGTCTGGTCCTTCAGGATCTGCAGGGCTTCCTCGCCGCTGGACGCTTTCATCACCACGTACTCGTGGCGCATGAGCTGCGCCTCGATAATGCGCAGAACTGTCGGGTCGTCATCCACTGCAAGGATCACCGGGTGCGTTTTGGGTTCCGATTGTTGCTTTGTTGTTGGCATACGGGGATATCCGTTCTACCGCTGGCCTCTGGGGGTTGGGGAAGGGTTCCGCGGCGGCTTTCCGTGTACTTAGCAGGCTGTCTAATAATTTTGCTTACTGCCCGGACACGGGTCAAGGGCTTCCCGGTCGGGAGGTTCTTGAACAGAGATACGGGGACGCCTCTTGCGAGGGCACGCCGTGGCGTGCCCCTACTTGACTCGTGTTGTGCCCTGGCATAAGGTAGCCGGAGAATTGCGGAAATAGAATTATTTGTGCAATCTCGCCCTGCTGGGAACGGGAAACGCCATGCGAAAATCCAAAAAAGATGCGATGGACCGGCGCAGGTTTCTGCAAGGCGCCGCTGCGGGCGCCGCGGCGCTGGCCGCGATTCCGGCGGCGGCCGGGCCCCGCGCCGCCGACGCTCCCCGCGCCGCATCCGCGCAGCCGATGCCCAGGGAAGCCGAGGCGTCCACGCCGGCGGAAGTGGACGTGCAGACCGAGACGCGCTCCGGCTCCGACTTCATGGTGGACGTGCTCAAGTCGCTGGGTATCGAGTACGTTGCGTCGAATCCCGGATCGAGTTTTCGCGGCCTGCATGAATCGGTGATCAATTACGGCGGAAATCAGAATCCGGAATTCATCACCTGCTGCCACGAAGAGTCCGCGGTGGCCATGGCCCACGGCTACGCCAAGATGGAGGGCAAACCGATCGCCGTGTTTCTGCATAGCGACGTGGGATTGCAGCACGGATCGATGGCCATTTTCAACGCGTTTTGCGATCGCGTGCCGGTGTATCTGATTGCGGGAAACGCGCTGGAGATTGCCAGCCGGAGGCCGGGCGTCGAATGGGATCACAGCGCGCAGGACGTCGCGGCCATGGTGCGCGATTGCCTGAAGTGGGATGACGTGCCGATGTCGATGGAGCATTTTTCGGAATCGGCGGTGCGCGCCTACAAGATCGCAATGACGCCGCCGATGGCGCCGGTCCTGCTGGTGGCGGACGGCGAACTGCAGGAACGGCCGATTCCCGACGATTCCAAGTACCACATACCGAAGCTGACGCTGGCGTCGGCGCCGCAGGCGGATTCGGGCGCTGTGGCCGAAGCGGCGCGCATGCTGGTTGCGGCGGAAAATCCGGTGATCCTGCTGGAGCGGACCGCGCGGTCGGAAAATGGCGTGAAGCTTCTGGTCGAGCTGGCCGAAACGTTGCAGGCGCCGGTGATCGATCTTGCCGCACGCATGAATTTCCCTTCGCAGCATCCCTTGAACCAGACCGAGCGCGCGCGGCCGCTGATTGCCGGGGCCGACGTGATTCTTGGCCTGGAGACACCGAATTTGTGGGGCGCGGTAAATTCCTATTCCGATCAGTTGTACCGCTCGTCCAAACCCATTGCGCGGAAAGACGCGAAGCTGATCAGTATTACCGCCGCTGATCTTTTCATGAAGAGCAACTATCAGGATATCCAGCGCTACACCGAAGTGGACCTGGCGATGGCCGCCGACGGCGAGGCCACGCTGCCGTCCTTGATCGAGGCCGTGAAGCGCCAGATCACAGATGACCGCAAGCGGGCGTATGAAGATCGCGGGAAAAAACTGGCCGCGCAGCATGGGGACGCGCTGCGGCGTTCGCGCGAGGAAGCTGCGTTCGCGTGGGACGCGAGCCCGATCAGCACGTCGCGATTGTGCGCCGAAATTTACGCGGCGATCAAGGACGAGGACTGGTCGCTGGTTTCGGAAGTTTCCCCGTGGGTCAATCGCTGGCCGCTGCGGCTGTGGAAGTTCGACAAGTTCCACCAATATATGGGTTCATCGGGCGGATTCGGCGTGGGGTACGGAGCGCCGGCGGCAGCGGGCGCAGCGCTGGCGAACAAAAAACACGGGCGCTTCACGGTCACCATCCAGAATGACGGCGACCTGATGTACGCACCGGGAATCCTATGGACCATGGCGCACCATCAGATTCCGCTGCTGAGCGTGATGCACAATAACCGCGCCTACCATCAGGAAGTGATGCACGTGCAGCGCATGGCCAACCGACACAATCGGGGCATCACGCGCGCGTCGATCGGCACAAGCATCACCGACCCCAACATCGATTTCGCCACCGTGGCCAAGGGGCTGGGCGTGTATTCCGAAGGACCCATTACCAATCCGAATGACCTGGGCCCGGCGATCCGCCGGGCCGTGGCGGTGGTGAAGCGCGGCGAGCCGGCGCTGGTGGACGCGGTGACGCAGCCGCGGTAATGATTAATTCCGCTCGGCATTCGTGAACGCGGCTTCTCGTGGCGCTGGCGTCTCGCCGGCGAAACGCCGGCGCCACAATGCGGGCTGATCCGCTGTTTCCGTGGTTCCCCTATTGATTGAGAAGAGGAATATCCTTGGCTGGGGCGGACTTTGGCCTGGATTGCAAGTAGGCGTAGAGGTCGGCGAGGTCCTGATCGGAGACGACTTTGCTGGTGTAAGGCGGCATCTGGCTGCTGGGATGGCGGAGTTGCTCGGTGAAACCTTCAAAGGATAGTTGCGGCGGGCCGATGCGCGGGCCGGTGACAGCAGCTGCTCCCTGGCCTTCGGTGCCGTGGCACTCGAAGCAGCCGTCGCTGCGGTAGAGTTTTTTGCCGTTGTCCTTGTTGCCGGAGGGAGCGGGTTTTTCTGCCTGCTGCGCGCTGGCTTGCGCGTGCGCGGGACGGGGCGACGGCACACCGAGCGCGGCGATCGCGAGAATGGCCAGGAACGCAAGAATCCTGAATTTCGATTCGTTTTTTGTTTTTTTCGCCGGCGTAAACGCGTGCATATCGCCTCCGGATCGTGCGCAATGCGCGCCATTGTCGCACATCGCTGGCCGGCGCAAAATCTGAATTTGATTGAAGATTGTCGCGCGGCGCGGATCGGCGTGAAGGGAGCTTTACAATATTCTTGACCCTTGCACCGGCTTGGAATACATGTTTGTCTATGCAAGGAGTGGTGTGGAGGCTTCTGGAAGCACAGCCACTTTGGCTGTGTGGGATTTGCGAGAATGTTGGAATTGGTGGCGTATTGGGGGCTGCCAAAAGAACAAAGCCAGCCCATCGCAGGGGCTCGAGATAAAGAGTGGCTGTGCTACTGGAGAGAGTATGAAACAACTCACCTTGCGGATTACCCGATTCCGACTCGACTTCTTGTCGCAAACACTTTCGATTGCAGCTTTTGCCGCCTCGGCTTTTCTGCTTGTATTCGCTCTGCATATTGCAGGCGCTTCGGCGGCGCCGCGGCCCGCGCAGGATGCGGACATCGATACGGATACGATCCATTTTGATTCGAGCGGCGTTGCGATGGACGCTTACGTGGCGAGGCCGAAGGGTGGCGGCCGGCATCCTGCGGTGCTGGTGATCCACGGCGAGCAGGGGCTGGACGATTCCATGCGCGCGATTGCCAGGCAGTTTGCCGCGGCGGGATTCGTTGCGCTCGCGCCGGACCTGGCCTCAAGATTGGGCGGCACGCGCACGCCCGCGCAGATGGCAGGGACGTTGCGCCAGCTCCCGGCAAACCGAACAGTGCAGGATTTACGCGCCGCGTTTGCGTTTTTGCGAAAAGATTCCAGCGTTGACCCCGCGAAGATTTCCTCGGTGGGATTCGGTTGGGGCGGGTGGCGAAGTTTTATGCTGGCCTCGTCCGAGGGCGAGTTGTATCGCGCGGTGGTCTATTCCGGAGCTACGCCGACGCAGGGATTCGACGAGCTGCACGCGCCGGTGCTGGCGAACTACGCGCAATACGATTTCCGCACCACGGGCAATGCGCTGCAGACGGAAAAAGCCATGACCGGAGCCGGGAAGAAATTCACGTACTACGTTTATCCCGGAGTTCAACGAGCATTCTACAGCCAGGGCCCGCAATACGACGCTGCAGCCGCCCAGATGGCGTGGACCAGAACACTGGATTTTCTGCAAAAGTAGATTGCCTGCCGGGACGCGTGAGGATACAGCCGCAAACGGACATGCAAATTCCGCCTGCCTGCACTATGATACGTAGCTGCAATCGAACTGCCACGCGGGCGTGGCGGAATGGCATACGCAGCGGACTTAAAATACCTTGAGTGCTCGCCGGGAAACCGGCGATGCAGAACTGCTCAAATTCGGGGAAACCTTAACTGGCGATCCCGAGCCAAGCCTGAAGCCGGAAGCCAGGTTTCAGGAAGGTGTAGAGACTAGACGGGCAGCGCCTAACCTCCGGAAATGCGGAGTAAGGTGAAGGGATAGTCCAGACCGCAAACCTGCGATGTCAGGGCGGCGAAAGCCGTAGACGGTAAGAAAATCCGCAGGGCTGCAAGGCCCGTGTGGGTTCAACTCCCACCGCCCGCACCATCCATCCTGAATGCATTTCCGGCGGGCCCGGCGCTGGATTGCGTTTCGTGATGGAGAGCATCAGGACTTTGAGTTTGCCCTCCGGGCGAAGACCTTGCAAAATACATCCTGTAGTGTAATTCGTTTGAATCTGCCGTTTGCAATGCCTCTCTTTTCCTCGATGAATTGAGAAATCCCCCAGCCGGTTCGCAGGTTCCGAGTTGTAACAGGCACACCGTTGTGACCAAAGCGGCACGAGCGATGCTGGAAGTTTATCCCGGCGTCATTTGTGTTTAACGCGCGATCCCCAGGATCGAAATGGAAGGCCGGAGCTTCATTCCGGCCTGGAGCCGGTTCGCGGAATTGCCGTGCCGGAGTGTTTGATCTCACTGTATTTGGGGCAACAAGGAGGAGATGAACCATGCTGAATCAAAATGTGTTTTTGATGGAGGACACGCCTCATGGCGCCAAGCCCAAGGTCAGTTTCGTGCTGCCTCCCCCGGAAGTGGCGGCGAAACAGAATCTTTTTGCCGAGGCGATCCTCGAGAAGAGTTCGGTGCGGCAGAAGAGGCACCCGCTGAAATGGGCGGCGTCGCTTGGGGCCCACGTAGCCATCCTGGTGCTGCTCATTTTAATGCCATTATATTTTTCGCAAGGACTGAACCTGCAACGGCTCAACATGACTCTGCTGGTCGCGCCGCTACCGCCTGCCGCCGCGCCGCCACCGCCGCCGCCGGCGGCCGCGCCGCGCGTGGAGCGCGTAATTCCGAAAACGTTTACGCCCGGAAAATTGACGGCGCCGTCTTACGTTCCGCGCGCCGTGGTCAGCACGCCGGATGTGGCACCGCCCGCGGAAGCGTTCGCGGGAATGCCGGGAGGCGTGCCGGGTGGAATGCCCGGCGGCCAGTTGGGCGGAGTGCTGGGCGGCGCGATGAACGGAGTCGCGGCCCCGGCGGCGCCCCTGGTTGCGGCGGAAACGCCGAAAGGGCCGGTGCGAGTGGGCGGCAGCGTGAAGCCGCCGCGACTGATCTCGGGGCCCGCGCCCGTCTATCCGATTCTCGCCAAGCAGTCGCGCGTGCAGGGAATCGTGGTGATCGAGGCGATCATCGACGAGCACGGCAACGTGATCCAGGAAAAGGTGATCAGCGGGCATCCGTTGCTGGTGGAAGCGGCATTGAAGGCCGTGTCCCAGAGGAAATACGAACCCACGGTCCTGGACGGGCAGGCCACGCCGGTCGATCTGCGCGTGGAGATTACGTTTCGCGAAGGGTAGGCAGGATTTTTCGCGGGAAACCTGAAAGTGTTCGCGATTTTGTCCCTGCGGGCGAGGGTTGCGTCGAAGTTGTAGGGGCACGGCAATGCCGTGCCCTACGCGCGGATAATCCGCTCAAGCCATATTCTTGCGCAGCGTTTCCACGTCCAGTTCGTTCTCCCAGCGCGCTACCACCAGCGTCGCTACACCATTTCCGATCATGTTGACCACCGCGCGGAACATGCTCATGAAGCGGTCGATGCCCACGACCAAAGCCATCCCCGCCACGGGAATTGTCGGCACGACCATCAGCGTCGCGACCAGCGCGATGAAGGCCGCGCCGGAAACTCCGCTAGCTCCCTTTGATGTGAGCACGGCCACGCCGAAAATCGTGAACTGCTGCCCCAGCGTCAGATGGATGTTCGTGGCCTGAGCCACAAACAGCGCCGCCATGGTCATATACAGGCTGCTGCCGTCGGTGTTGAATGTATAGCCGGTGGGCACGACCAGGCCGACCAGCGATTTTGAGCAGCCCAGCTTTTCCATCTTTTCCATCAGCGTAGGCAGCGCGGGATCCGATGAGCTGGTGGCCAGCACCACGATGATCTCTTCCTTAATGTACAGAAGGAATTTGACGATGTTGAAACCCGCGGCCCATGCAATCAGACCCATGACCACGAACACGAAAAGAGTGGAAGTGATCCAGAAGAGGGCGATGAATTTGCCGAGCGGGCCGAGCGAGGCGATTCCGTACTGGCCCACCGTGAAGGCCATGGCCCCGAACGCACCGATCGACGCGGTCCACATCATCATATTGATGATCTTGAACACCACTTGCGTCAGCGCGTCGACGAAATCGACAATGATCTTCGCTTTCTGTCCCGCCATGGATAGCGCAAATCCCACCAATACGGCAACCAGCAGGACCTGCAGAATATTGCCCTGGGCAAATGCATTCACCATGGTTGTGGGGATAATGTTCATCAGGAATTCAGGAACAGTCAGGGACTTGGAGGCCCCGGCGTAACTCTCCACGGATTTAGCGTTGAGTGTCGCGGCGTCCACATTGAAGCCGGCCCCCGGATGCATTACGTTTCCGACGACCATCCCGGTAAGCAGCGCGAGCGTGGAAACAATTTCAAAATAGAGCAGTGCTTTTCCGCCGATTCTGCCGACTTTCTTCAGGTTCTCCATGCCGGCAATGCCCGTGACCACCGTGCAGAAAATCACCACGGTGATCACCATGGTAATCAACCGGATGAATCCGTCGCCCAGCGGCTTCATCTTGACCGCCGACTTTGGAAAGAAATATCCATACACGATGGCCAGTGCGACTCCGATCAGCACTTGCCCCCAGAGTGTCAAGTAGAACGGCGCTTTTTTGCGCGCGGCAGCGGGTTCGCCGGAAATTCGCGACTGATTGATTTGGGGCGTGTCGCCCATCGTGGATTCTCCTTGAGTCGAGCGCCAGGCGGAGGCCGTACCGCGCCTCATCCATTCCGCTTCTTCAGGTATTAGGTCTGCCCGGGTTCTGGGAGTCTATCACTGCAGGAGCGTTTTGGGGTCAACAATGGAGGAAACCAGATCGTTCAGGAAAAGCGCGGCGCGCGCGCCGTCCAGCACGCGGTGGTCGCTGGAAAGCGTGAGGTTCATCATGGGACGGACCGCGGGCTGGCCGTTCACGGCCACCACGCGATCGGCGATGCTGCCCACGGCCAGGATCGCGGCTTGCGGCGGGACGATGATCGCGGTGAAGGCATCCACCTGGTACATGCCCAGGTTGCTGATCGTGAACGTCGCGCCGGAAATATCGGCGGGGCGCAATTTGCCAGCGCGGGCGCGGTCAGCCAGGTCGCGGCGAAGGACGGCGATCTCGCCGAGGCTCTTGCGATTTGCCGACGGGACGACCGCGGTGACCACGCCGTCGTCCACGGCCATCGCAACGCCGACGTTGATTTCGGGATTGAGGCGGATGGCGCCGCCGGTCCAGCTGGCGTTCACGCGCGGATGTCTTTCCAGTGCGTGCGACACGGCCGCGATCAGCAAGTCCGTGTGACTAAGCTTTACGCCTTTTTCCCGCTCGATTGCGGGGCCAAACTTTTCGCGCGCCGCGCCCATCGCGGCCGCGTCCACTTCCCGGGTCACAAAAAAATGCGGCGCAGTGGTCCAGCTCTGCGCGGTGCGCTCGGCCATTAATCGCGCGACTTGGGAAAGGGGTTCAGTAGCGTTGGCTTCAGCGTGCGCGGTTTTGGTTGCGGTTGGCGCGCCGGCCTGCGACGGGGCCGCATTCACGAGCGCCAAAATATCTTCTGTAAGAATCTCTCCGTCGCCGCCCGAGCCGCGCACGTTTTCCAGGTCGATTCCGTGTTCTTTCGCCAGCCGCCGAGCCTTCGGCGAAATTCTTGCCGCGGTTGCAGGCCCAGTCTGTGGTTCTGTTTTTGCCGCGGCGCCAGCCGCCGGAGCAGCGGGCTTCGCTTCCATGCGCCGGCCCGTGGCCATATCCGCGGATTCGGCCGGTGGCTGCTCCCCCGGCTGCACGATCCACGCGATGGTCTGCCCCACGGGAATTACATCGCCCTCATGGGCCTTTACGCCCGCAAGAATTCCGTCCGCGGGAGATTCGATTTCGACGACGGCCTTGTCGGTTTCGACCTCGAGCAGGGGCTCACCTTTGGCGACGGTTTGGCCTTCTTTTTTTCGCCAAGCGATGAGCTTGCCGCTTTCCTGCGCCATTTCGAGTGCGGGCATTACGATGCTGTGGGCCATGGTGTTTGGTGTCTGCAGCAAACAGCGCTGTTATTTGGAAATGCCGACGCGCTCCGTTCTGGCGCTGGCTTCGACCATCTCCACCACGTTCTGGCTGGGCGGGGCTTCGGTTTCGCGCAAGGTTTCCAGCGGCCCGTCGACGCTGACGTAGTGCGCGCCGGCGACCAGCAATTTTTCGGCGGGGAAGCGCGTGATGACTTCGTGGCCTGTTTCGGTGACCACAATTTCTTCCTCGATGCGCGCGGCGCTCCAGCCATCGCTTGCAGGCCAGAAGGTTTCGAGTGCGAATACCATGCCCGGCTTGATTTCGTGGGAATGCTCCAGAGACACCAGGCGGCTGATCACCGGCTTTTCCCAGATGGCGAGGCCGATGCCATGGCCGTATTGCAGGGCGAAGGCCGCTTCTTCATTGGGGAATCCAAACTCCTGCGCCTTCGGCCAGACCGCGGCGATTTCCGCGGTGGTACGTCCGGGACGCACCAGCGAAATCGCGGCGTCGAGATAATCGCGGCAACGCTTGTAGGCGTCGACCATTGCGCGGGATCCATAGCCGATCGTGAACGTGCGGTAGTAGCACGTGCGGTAGCCCATGTAGGAATGCAGAATGTCGTAATACACGGGATCTCCGGGGCGCAACGTGCGGTCGGAAAAAACGTGCGGGTGGGGATTGCAGCGCTCGCCGGAAATCGCGTTCACGGCTTCCACGTATTCCGAGCCCAGGTCGTACAACACTTTGCTGACCAGACCCACGGCTTCGTTTTCCCTCATGCCCGGCTTCATCGCGCAATACAGGTCGTGGTAGGCGGCGTCCACCATCATGGCCGACATGTTGAGCAGAGTGATTTCATCGCGCGTCTTGATCACGCGCGCGTCGGACATTAGTTGCTGCCCGTCGACCACGGTGATGCCTTCCTTTTGCAGGGCGAAAAGGATCGGCGGTTCGACGATGTCCACGCCGAGCGGCTCCTTGTGCAGGCCACGCATCTCGAGTTCCACGCGGATTTTTTTCGCCACGTCCTCGGCGCGGCCCATTTCCGGGGACATCGCGCCGCGCAGCAGGGGAATTCCGGCGCGCGAACGCTCTCCGAGCCAAGGGCAATTGATTTGGTGATGCTTTGCGGCCGAACCGAAATCCCAGAGAATGGGCTCGCCGTTTTGCGGCAGCAGGGTGAAGCGGCTCATCTTGTCCTGCGCCCACGTGCCGATGTGCGTGGCCGTCAGGTAGCGAACGTTGTTCATGTCAAAGCAGAGCAGCGCGCCCATTTCGGATTTTTGCAGCAGAGATTTCGCGCGCGCCAGACGCTCGGTGCGCAGGCGGTCGAAATCCACGCGCTTTTCCCAATCCACGGCCATCGATCCGTATGTGGGCAATGCCATGAGGTGTCTCCTCTCGGGTGGACAGGCTTTGGGCTGTCGCACTTTGACCAACAACAAAAACCGACAGGCTGAAGCCTGTCCTACTTACTTATTGCACATCTTTTTCGCCGCTTCAAAAATGACCTGCTCGGTCGGAATCGTGGCGTCTTCCAGCGGCGGCGAGAAGGGAATGGGCACGTGCATCGCGCCGATCCGTTTCACCGGGGCGTCCAGATCATAGAACGCTCCGGTGGCAATTACCGAGGCAATTTCCGCGGTCACGCCGTATTTTTCGTAGCCCTCGTCGACGACTATCGCGCGCGAAGTTTTCTTCGCCGATTCGATCAGCGTTTTTTCGTCCAAGGGCCAGGTCGTTCGCGGATCGACCACTTCGGCGCTGATCCCGATTTCCTCGAGCATCGTTGCCGCAGCCAGAGCCACGGGCACCATGCTGCTGGTCGCGACAATGGTGATGTCCTCGCCCTCGCGCTTGACGTCGGCCACGCCGAAGGGGATGGTGTAATCTTCGACCGGCACAGGGCCTTTTACCTTGAACATCATCTTGTCTTCAAAAAACACGACGGGGTTGTCGTCGCGGATGGCCGTCTTCATCAGGCCTTTGGCGTCATAGGGCGTCGAGGGCAGAACGACTTTGAGGCCGGGGACGTGGCTCATCCACGCGTGCAGCGACTGCGAATGCTGCGCGGCCGAGCGACGGCCGCCTCCGAGCGTGGTGCGCATCACCATCGGCACTTTCCACGCGCCGCCCGACATGTAGTGCACCTTGGCGGCCTGGTTCACCATCTGGTCCATCACCAGCGTCAGAAAATCGCCGAACATGATGTCGACTACAGGACGCATTCCCGTCATGGCCGCGCCGACGGCGATGCCCGTGAATCCCGGCTCGGAAATCGGCGTGTCGATCACGCGCGACTTTCCGAATTCCTCGACCATGCCGGAAAGGACCTTGAACGGAGTCCCGGCTTCGGCCACATCCTCGCCCATGATGAAGACGCGCGGGTCGCGGCGCATCTCCTCGGCCAGGGCTTCGCGCACGGCTTCGGCCATCGTCAATTCGCGCACCGCGACCTCAGGCATACACGTCCTCCTTGACCTGATCCACAGCGGGATAGGGAGACTTGATGGCGAAGGCGACGGCGGCTTCGATTTCGGATTTCACTTCCGCCTGGATTTTGTCCAGCGCGGGTTGCTGGGCGAGTTTTTCCGAAATCATCCAGTCGCCGAGAAGCTTGATGGGATCGCGCGTGGTCAGCCAGTTGGTCTCTTCCTGCTTGGCGCGGTAATACTCGCGGTTTACGTCGCCGACGTGATGTCCCCGGTAGCGGTAAGTGTTGCAGAGAAGGAAGGACGGGCCATTTCCGGCGCGCGCGTCATTAACCAGGCGGCCGGCGACGGCGTGCACTGCGCGCACGTTCTGGCCGTCCACCGCTTCCGCAGGAATGCCGAAGGCCGCGGGGCGAGCGAGGATTTCTCCCGCGGTAGTTTCGGAATAATGCGTGTATTCGTTGTACATATTATTTTCGCAGGCGTAGATCACGGGCAGATTCCACAGCTTGGACAGGTTCAGCACTTCGTACAGCAATCCTTGGCCGAGCGCGCCTTCGCCGAAGAAGCACACGGCCACTTGCCCGGAGCCGCGCATCTTCGCGGAAAATGCGGCGCCGGCAGCCATGCCCACGCTGCCACCGACGATCGCGTTGGCGCCCAGGTTGCCGCTGGCCGGGTCGGCAATGTGCATCGATCCACCTTTGCCGCGGCAGTAGCCCGCTTCCTTGCCGAGCAACTCGGCGTACATGCGATCGGGCGTCGCGCCCTTGGCCAGGCAATGGCCGTGGCCGCGGTGCGTGCTGGTGATGTAATCGTCGGGGCGCAATGCCTCGCAAATTCCGACGGCGACCGCTTCCTCGCCGCTATAGAGATGGGAGAGTCCTGGCATCACCGCGCGCAGGTAGAGATCGTTAACCTGCTCCTCGAAGAAACGGATGCGCGTCATTTGCCTGTAGATGTGAAGCAGTTTTTCCGCGCCCAGCGCGGGGCCGGTCCCGGATTCCGTGGCTGCGGCGGTCATCTCTTGACTCCCGACATGTGCGCGAGCACATCGAACATTACCGCAAAATCCTGCTCCACCAGGCCCATGCCGCGGGCCGCGGTGAGAAATTCGTTGGAGATTGCCGTCGTGGGCAGAGGGACGTCAAGCGCGCGGCCCATCTCCATCGCCAGCAGCATGTCCTTTTGCATCATGTTGACGTTGAACCAGGCTTCCGCGGGCAATTTTAATACGAACGGCCCGCGGTATTTGACCATCGGCGAGGCGATGGCACTGTTGGTGAGGACGTCCACCGCGACTTCGCGCGAAATGCCGCTTTTTTCCGCCAGCAAAACTCCTTCGGAGAAGGCGAGCATCTGCACGGCCAGGCTCAGGTTGATGGCAATCTTCATGGCCAGGGCCAGGCCGTTGTCTCCCACGTAGGAGACTTTCGGCCCCACGTCCATCAGCAGGGGCAGCACGCGATCGAAGGTTTCACGGCGGCCGCCGACCATTACCGACAGTTTCCCCTCCTGCAAGGTGATCACACTGCCGGACACCGGCGAATCGACCAGGTCCGCGCCTTTTTCGCGCGCTTTCGCGGCCATCGCGCGGCTGGTCGCCGGGCTGACGGTACTCATGTCGATGATCACCTTGCCGGGCGCCAGGCCCGCAAGGTACCCGTCGGGCCCCTCGGCCAGGGATTTCACGGCCTCGGCGTTGGTGACCATGGAAAAAATGAAGTCCGATGCGGCGGCCACCGCGCGAGGCGAGTCTCCCCATTTCATGCCGCGCCCCACGAGCCATTCCGCCTTTGAGCGCGTGCGGTTGTAGCCTGTGACCGTATGCCCTTTGTCGAGGAGTCGGGCCACCATCTGGCTGCCCATCACGCCGAGTCCCAAAAATCCGAGTTTCGCCATTCCCATTCGTCTCCCGAGCGGTGATCCGCTCTTAATCCACCGGCTCCCGGATGCTTGCCAGTTTGCTGGAATCCTCGCGCACCTGCTGCAAATGAAGGCGCATCGCTTCGCGCGCCTCCTGCGCATCCCCGCGTTCCACAGCCTCCAGGATTCGCTTGTGATGCGCCTGGCCGCGCGCAGGGCCTCCAGCGGTATTGAAAATCTGCATGCGCTGTTCGCGGAGCAGCACTACGATGGAATCGATCAATGAAAGGATGATGGGATTGGCGGCGGCTTCGGCCAGCGCGAGGTGAAAATCCAGGTCCGCTTCGATAAACGCTTCCAGATCGCGTTGCGCGGCGTCCATCACGCGGATCGCGTCGTGCATTGCCGTAATGTCCTGTTCGCCGGCGCGCACGGCGGCCAGCGCAGCAATTTCCGGTTCGAGGATTTCACGAAACTCCACCAGCCACGCGGTTCCGCCCGGCTCGCCGGCCCTCAGGATGCGGTCCAGCGACTGCCGCATCGAATGGGATGTGCCGCTGGTGATGAAGGTTCCGCGCCCCGGGAGCGCTTCGACGAGACCTTTTTCATGGAGCGTCTTGATGGCTTCGCGGACGGCGGTTCTGCTGACGCCGAATTGCTGCGCCAGTTCGCGCTCTGCCGGGAGCTGGTCCCCAGGTTTCAGGACGCCCTTCTGCACGGATTCTTCAATCTGCTGGACAATCTGCTGATAGAGCCGCGATGGCTGGATTACTTTGTACACGAGCCAGTCTCCCCGGAAATTAAGACACTCCGCTACGCCCTCCGACGCTTCCAGGGCGAATATTCTCGATCAGGCACTTGCAAAGATCTCAGGAGCCGCACGGGGCCACATATTGCCGTATGGTCCAATGGTATGACCACCATATCACTGGTTGAAACTCGATGCAATTCTATTTTCTCGACCAAATTTACCAAATTCAAGGGCATAGGCAAACTGCAATAATCGTGATGCCCTTACTCGGAGTCGAGAATTTAGACGCTCCTCTCCCTGCTAGGTTTCAAAGGGCTTGGAATAAAGATGGTTCCATCCGAGCCCGCCAGGAAACTATCCAATTCCGAAATGCATGCTCGAGCACAGTGCGCCAGCCGCTTGCAGGAAAGCGGGCAGGCCTGCCCCTATTTCACCCAAATGGATTTCACGTTCGTAAATTCGCGAATGCCGTAGGTGCTCAGCTCGCGGCCGACGCCGGAGCGTTTGACGCCGCCGAAAGGGACGCGGGGGTCCGAGGCTACCATTTGGTTAATAAAGACCATGCCAGCCTCGAGTTCGTTGATAAAGCGTTCCTGCTCGGCTTTGTCGCTGGTCCAGGCGCTGGCGCCCAGGCCGAAGCGCGTGTCGTTGGCGACGCGGATGGCCTCGTCGATATTCCTGACCCGGAAAATGGAGGCCACCGGGCCGAACAGTTCCTCGCCGTAGGCCGGGGCGTTTTTGGGAATGTTCGTCAGCACAGTTGGAAGATAGAAACTACCGGGCATATTTGCGGGCTTGCCGCCGGTCAGGACTTTTGCGCCGGCATCGACGCTCTTGCGGACGTCGGCATCCAGGCTGGTGACGGCGGCGGCGTTGGCCAGCGGCCCGACGTCGGTTTTCTCGTCGAATGGATCGCCAAGCTTTAACTTTTCCATCTGGCTGACGAAGGCGCGCTCAAACTGATCGGCGATCTGTTCGGCGACGATGAAACGCTTGGCGGCGATGCAGGATTGTCCGTTGTTGATCACGCGCGCCTTGATCCCGACGGCGACGGCTTCGTCCAGATTGGCGCTGGGCATGACGATGAACGGGTCGCTTCCGCCCAGTTCCAGGACGACCTTCTTGATGCGCTTTCCGGCGCCCGCGCCCACCTCGATTCCTGCGCCCTCGCTGCCGGTCAAAGTGGCGGCGGCGACGCGCGGATCGGCCAAGATGCGGTCGACTTTGCTCGCGCCAATCAATAAAGTTTGAAAAGCGCCCTCCGGAAAACCGGCGTGCAGCAGGATCTCCTCGATTTTCAGCGCGCTCTGCGGCACGTTGGAGGCGTGCTTGAGCAGGCCGACGTTGCCGGCCATCAATCCCGGGGCGATGAAGCGGAAGACCTGCCAAAACGGATAGTTCCAGGGCATGATCACCAGCACAATCCCCATGGGCTGGTAGCGGATGAAACTCCTGCTGGCCGGGGTTTCGATGATTTCGTCGGCGAGAAATCGTTCCGCGTTTTCGGCATAGTAGCGGCAGGCCCAGGCGCACTTCACGGCCTCGTCGACGGCGGAGCGGAACGTCTTACCCATTTCAAGGGTCATGATGCGGGCAAGCTCGTTCTTTTCGGCTTCCAGAATATCGGCCGCTTTCAGCATCCATTGGGCACGCTGCGCGAAGGATAATTTTCGGAATTTCGGGAAGGCGTCCGCCGCCTTCTGAATTTTCTGGTCGACCTGGGCGTCGGTGAGCGGCTCGAAGGTCTTGAGGGTTTCACCCGTGGCGGGATTAATTGTTGCGATAGCCATGATTCTTCCTGTCCTTAATATTGCGTAAGATGAGGTTGGAATGATTGACGGGCGCGGCGCGCAACCGAAAATCGAGTCCGTTTCTTCCTGTACTGTTGTACCACGAATTCGGTGCGGATTCAGAATCGCGCGCTGGTTTGAGGCAAGCCGCGTCCGGAAATTGCGGCATCCAACGGGTTGCGGAAAGCGATGGCGGACCGGTTCACTTTGCAATCCGGCAAGGAGGCTGTGTGTGGTATGCTTTCCGGTAATTCAGGGGGTAAAGGGAGGATATATCATGAAGAAATTGGTTTTGATTCTTGGGGTTTCGCTGCTGATCAGCCTGCCCGTTCTGGCGGCGCTCAAAGTGGGCGACATGGCGCCGGATTTTTCGGCGAAAGGTTCGCTGGGCGGAAAAGAAATCAGTTTTTCGCTGAATGCCGCACTGAAGAAGGGCCCGGTGGTGGTCTATTTCTATCCCTCGGCCTACACCAAGGGCTGCGACCTGGAAGCGCACACGTTTTCGGTGAATAGCGACAAATTCGCCGCGGCCGGCGCCACGATTATCGGCGTGTCGGGCGACAGCATCGAGCGGCTCAACCAGTTTTCGGCCGACCCGGAATATTGCGCCGGAAAATTCGCGGTAACATCCGATGCGAACCTCGCGATCTCCAAGTCTTATGACCTGACCGCGGCGGCCGTGAAGGCCGGACAGGCCGATGTGCGCGGCGTGGCCATCGATCATGACTTTATCGAGCGCACCACGTTTGTCGTCGGCAAGGACCACAAGATCATCGCCATGTTTTCGTCCAACGCCGACCACATCGCTCCCGACGAGCATGTGATGAAGGCGCTGGCGATCGTGCAGGGCCTGAAGTAAGCGCCGCAGACGCCATCACGCAATCGGATTCGCGTTCGTTTGCGCTTGCCAATCGAAAAAATCGCGGGAGGAGCGATCATCGCTCCTCCCGTGAAGATCTCTCGCCCCTGGCCGCCCTCGCTCCATGACCTTACCCGCGGAAACGACTCAAACCCCTCCCAACGAAAAGATCGGCCATCCGACGGCTGGCGGGCGGAATTGTGATCTCCCTCACAAGAAGCTGTGACGGCAGTCATCGCTGAATCTACGACACGGCTTTATTTACAGGATGCGTGGAGAGAACCATAAGCCGTGAGGGCTTGGCCGAGTCTTTGGCGATTTGAGATGGTTCGCGGCCGGGCTGCAGGGCAGTGCCGGGGGGAATCTTATGCGAAGCCAAAATATTATCCACCTTGGGGAAATGGGATTTGTGGCCAAGAAGAGTGTGCATATCGTGTTCCCGCCCCCTGCGGTGGCGCCGATTCATGAGGTGTTTGACGAAGCGATGCTGGAGAACAACTCCACGCACCAGCGCCGCAGCGCGCTGGATTGGGTTGCGTCGGTGGGGGTTCACGTTGCCATCCTGGGTACGCTTCTGATTCTGCCGCTCTATTACACCTCCGGGCTCGATATCCAGAGATTCAATCTGACGTTCCTTGCTCCGCCAGTGACTCCTCCCGGACCTCCGCCCGCTCCGCTGACCTCCTCGGCCGCGCCGCGCGCCGTTCGCGAATTGCCGCGCCGCGCCTACGTGGCCGGAAGACTGACGGCTCCAACGTTAATCCCGAAAGTTGTGGCGATCACGCCCGCTGAACCTGCCCTCCCGGACGAGGCGCTGATGGGCGTGCCCGGCGGCGTACCCGGAGGAATCCCGGGAGGGCAAGTGGGAGGAGTTCTCAGCGGCGTGCTGGGTGGCGTATTGAAGAATGGGCCGGTGCCGGTGTCTGGGCCGGGTACGGTCGCGGAAGGTCCACGCAAGCCGGTACGCGTGGGCGGCCAGGTGAAGCCGCCGCGCTTGCTGGTTTCCGTAGATCCGGTTTATCCGCCACTTGCCAAGCAGACCTACCTCTCAGGGGTCGTCGTGATCGAGGCGATCATCGACGAACGCGGCAATGTAGTGGAAATGCATGTGGTCAGCGGGCATCCCTTGCTGATCTCTTCGGCATTGGCGGCCGTTTCCAAACGCAAATACGAGCCTACCATTCTGGATGGCG
This sequence comes from Terriglobia bacterium, assembly GCA_020073375.1. Taxonomy (GTDB): domain Bacteria; phylum Acidobacteriota; class Terriglobia; order Acidiferrales; family UBA7541; genus Palsa-360. The sequence goes on from JAIQFG010000016.1 coordinate 43,241, forward strand.
AGGCGACTCCCATTGATCTGAGAGTGGAGGTCAAGTTCCGGATGTCTTAGCCTGGATGAAGCGTGAGGGAGGCTCCCGCTTCGTCTTCGCCGATTACGATCATTTGGCCCCGCCCCGAAAAATTCTTTCAGGGCGGGGCTTTTGTTTTCAATTCTACCTTTGAGCAGTTCCCGCGTGTCACCTTACGTTTTCGGGTTCGCCGGCGCCGCGTTTTGATCCTTAATCAATCGCGCCAGGAAAATATTCATCAGGGAATTCGACCCGCCGCCGTCGCCCCCGGCGACGATGTCGGGGACGAGTTTGAATCCGCTGGTGGCGAGGGCTCTGGCCGTTTCGATTACGGCGTAGTTGTCCGAGGTCATGGAGGCGATTTTCAGCTTGATGACGTCGGCTTCGGCCGAGCCGACGGCCAAAGTTTTAGCGGCATCGGCGTCTCCCGTTATCTTGGTGACTTCCGCAGTGGCTCCTCCGTTGACCTTGGTGACTGTGGCGTCGGCTTCGGCGTTAACGGTTTTGGCCTTGGCTTGGCCTTCGGCCTGCTTGATGGCGGCGTCGGCGGCGAAACCGGCGATGGTGACGCTTCGTTCGGCGGTCACGATGCTGGCCTGGGTGTCGGCCATCGCTTTTGATTTTTCCAGCTCGCGGCGATTGTCCTCGGCCAGGCGCTGGGAATCGAATGTGACTTTGCGCTGGTCGGCGATCTTGCGGTCGGTCAAGGTTTTCATCAACTCATCGGGCGGGGTGATGTCGCCGATCAGTGTGTCCACCGCGCCGACGTTGTATTCGGCCAAGGCGTCGGAAATGGATTTTCTGGCTTCGTCCTGGCGGGTCTGGCGGTTCTTGAGGAAATCGATCACGTCGGAATTTTGCGCGGCGTTCCGGAAATAGTTGCCGATGGTGGGTTCCAGGACCTGCGTGACCAGGTTCACCATGCTGCCGAAACGCGCGATCACCTTGGGCGCGTCGTTGCGCGGGATGTGAATGATCTGGCTGACGTCGAGATTGAATTTGAATCCATCGGAGGAGCGAACCGTGATGGTGGAGAGATCCTTGTCGAGCAGGTGCGCCTCCGTTTTTCCGTCGGCCCAGTTGAGGACCACGTTTGCGGTCGGCACCAACTCCACGCGGAGCGCGTAGGGATTGATCGGGTACATGCCCGGGTCCAGCGGCTCGTTCCAGACGCCTTTTTCTCCCTTGCTGACGATGTTACCGTGTTTGAAGGAGTCTCCGGTTACGTCCTTGCCCGGCTCGCCGACGTAGGCGATGACCACTCCCACGTTGGCGATGGGCACGGCGGTCATGGGCTTGATCTCGACGGTGGCGAACATGGGATTGATAAAATAGCGGCCCGCCAGCATGACCTGCTCCTGCAATCCTTTGTAGCCGCCGGCGTCGATGAACGCCTGCGCGTCCTGGAACGAGTTGTGGCCTTTCACTTCGGGACCGGCAATTTCACCGGTGTTGAGGGGCTTGCCATCCTTGATCGTGACCACGCCCACGGCGTTGACGGCGATTTCCAGAACCTTAGCCGTCGCCACGGAAAATACGGAGGTGTTAATGCGGTACGTTCCCGGCGGGATCACCGTGATCTGCGGGCCTCGCTGTCCTCCGCCCTGCAAGAAGGCGCGCGCATCCTGAAAGGCTTTGCATTCGACGCGCTTGCCGAGCACGCGGCCTTCGGTCAGAGGGATTCCGCCGCGCGCTTCCACGATGCCAATGGAGTCCTGGGGAACGATCAGGAAATCCTGCAGCTTGATCTTGTATTGCCAGGGCCAGAGAAAGAAGTGAAGCCCGGGCGCCAGTGTATCGGCCTGCACGCCGGCCTCGCCGTTCAGGGCCACGATCTGGCCTTCGGCTAAGGTGCGGTTGCGGCCCACCAGGGCATAGCGCTTGTCCACAATGCCGATGCTGCTTTGCGGAATCAGGACCACGCCAAACAGGCGCAGCAGCCAGCGGTAGCCGACGATGGCAATCAACAGGGCGACGGCCCACCAATATGAAGACAGGATATGGAGCAAGGGCTGGGGGATCATGACCTCTCCTGGACAGAGGATGCGCAGGCATCTTCCAAGGCGCCTGGGTTGATCGGGACGGGACTGTTATACACCCGAGGTACTGCCTGGTAAACAAACTTTTATTTCACTTCGGTTTTCGTAAGTTTCGGAAAATGGCACCCGGGCCGGATGAGAGGCGAAGAGGTTCGCCGTCTCGCTACGGCGCGACGGTCGGCGTTGAACTTGAACCGGGCGTGCGCGGGTTCAGCGCGCCGCCGCTGGCGATATTTTGCCGCGCACGCAGCTGGGAATCCATGATCGATTGCGCCGTCGAACCGGGGCCCAGCGAGCCCAATTCTCCTCCGGAATCGAAGATGTTTACCAGCAACTCCAGCGTTGGCGAAAGCATTTTCCCGTTGGCCAGATCCTGCAGCAACTGCGGCCCGGTTCTGCCTCCAATTTCCTTCAGCAGATTGGCTTGCGTATCGACGAAATCGGCGTCCACGACCACCGCATTAAATCCGCCGCCGGGTTTGGGCACCAACACGACGTTGCCGGGATGAAGGTCACCCAGGACCATCCCTTTTCCGGCAATCTGGTCGCTGAGCTGTTTCACGGCGGCGTCAACCCCGTTTATTTCAGAAACGTTGGCGCGTTGCATCGGCGCATTGCCGGCTGCCGGATTCATGCCGTTACCCGGGCGCGCGTTGACGCTGGCCTGCGTGCGCTTCAACCCGCCGCTGGTGAGCTGGAATGCGCCGGGCCGGTTGAGAACATTCTCCAGCTTCAACATCGGCGGCTGGACCCCTTGGCCGGGAATCACCTCATCAATGGCGGCGGTGGGAACTCCCGCTTTCTCAAACATCTTTGTACCGGCTGCCTGGCGCCCGAACGATGCGGGGCTGCCAGGGTTGTCGGTGGCAATCTTGAGAACCTGGCCGGGATTTTTCGCGACCTCGAACACTCCGCCGAAGGTTCCTTTGCCAACGAAGTTTCCGAGTTGAACCGGTCCATCGGGCGTGGCGGCCCACTTGCCGGGCAGCGAGCCGACTGTGCCGTCCTCGGAAACCGCGGCCTGCAGCGCCGGGCCGCCCAGCGGTTTGGCCGGGCTGGCGCCGGCAAGTCCGGCGGGAGGTTCGGCCGGGGCTTCGGCGGGAGGTTCGGTCGCCGGAGTCTTTGGCGCGGCGCCGGGCGTCCTGGCGGGGGGAGTTTTCACGCCGCCGGCGGCTTTGACAACGCCTGGGACGACGCCGAACGCGCAGAAGCGGCGACCGGCGGCGGTGGCGGCGTCGTAAGGATTCGATTTCTGGCCAATGACTTTGGCCGTGGATTCGACCGCGATCTGCCGAAGGATCATCGACTGGCCGGGCTGGACGCCGAGGTTGCGCGCGGCGTTGATGAATTCATCGCCCTGCGCGAAGTGGAAGGGGGTGGGGTTGATCAAGTCGGCGACGCCCCGGGCCATCCAGCCGGCGCCAGCGGCAAGGTCCACCAGGCCCTGCACGCAGTTACCGACTCCGTTAACAAATCCTGCAGTATACTGAATAGTATCTACAAGCGGCTTGTTCGGATCGGTCGCGGGAGTCGCGGCTGGCGCGGGCCGCCCGCCGCCCACGCGAGGTTTTGCGGGAGGCGGTACAGGCCTGTTGGCAACCTGGGGCGGCGGTGGCGGGCCGTCGCAATAACATCCTGGCGGTTTGCGCGTGCCCGACGGGTTCTGGCAATAGTCGTAGCCGCCAGGGCCTTTCGGAAGGCACGGGTTGGGGCCAGGGGTGTAACCAATGCCGCCGGCCGGGCCGGGAATTGGCGCGCGATAGTTAGGCCCGGGCCCGCCGCGATTGCCTCCCGGGCCGCCGTTTCCCGTGGTGCCGCCATTGACGGGCGTGTTGTTTCCATTGCTTCCGCCCGGTCCTCCCGGTCCGCCGGGCCCGCCGTTGGCGCCCGTTCCGCCAAGCTGTCCCGAGGAAGGCGTCCCGCCCGCCCCATTATTTGTGCCGCCGGGCACGTTGGCCTCAATCTGTCCGATCAGTTTGGTGACTTCGGCGACGCGGTTGGTGGGCACAAAGAAGACGACGCCCGGGGCGTGCGCGCAGGCATAGGCGTGATCTATGTCGTCGTCATTGTATTTCTTCGAGAGGTAGCGCAGCGTCGCAACCAGCGGGTCGCCCGGCGTATTCCAGTTGGGATCGTGGTAGGGAACCGCGTTCAACTGCTGCGCGTGAGTTGCGATGGACGGATCGTTGCAGTCGCTGGCGTCATAAGCCCCGCCCGATCCCGCCGAAAAAGTTTCGACGTTGGCCTGAGCCCAGCCGGGGCCGGCGCAAAAAAACGCGAGGCCGAATGCCAGAAGCGCGCGCTGAAAATTTCGCATCTTCCCCCTCCGTTGGTGAGTCTCCGCCGGAACTTTTCGCATTGCCTTTCCGCTCGGGCGATGGCGCCATCGGACGGCCGGCCCAGGGGGCGCCGTCCATTGCTGCAGACTAACTTATTTTGCGGATTCATGGGAAATTCTGTGATGGGTTATGCCCGAAGAAAAACTTGATCCCGCAGCCGACTGGAACTTCTTCATGGTCCTGCGAAACATGCTGTGAACCGGGATATTCGCGGGACGCGGATGCAGCTCAAGGGCGGGGCTCTTGGTGCGATTTTCAAAGCCCAATAGCCAGATGCAGTGTTCGATGAAGAAACCGCAATCAGGCGTCCCTTCTGTCATGCTGCGTGACAAATGGGCGCACCCGCGAATAGCCTTCCATTTCTCATTTCGCCGATGGAGCCGGCTCACCCTTGCCCGTATAGCGGAGGATGAACAGCCCCCATTGCTTGTCGGTGATGTAGATATTTCCGCGCGTATCCACGAGGACGTCTTCCGTTTGATTGACAAGTTTGTTGATGGGAATCGGGCCGACGCGTTTGGTGGGTGCGGGGGGAATGAACCAGCCCGCTTCGGTAGGGACGCGGGGATTCTCAATGTTGAAGACTCGCAGGCCGGCGTTGAAGTACGTTGCGTAGATCAAGTTGCCCGGCCTTTCCACGTCGGGGAGATGATATTCGAGATTGGTGTTGTGAGGGCCGAATCGGCCGCCCTTGTCGCAGAAATCCTTGTAGGGCATATCCGCCGGGGGGACGGGCAGGGGCATGTTCGATATCAGCCGCGGCCTTGCGGGATTCTGGATGTCCACCAGGCCCGAGAGGAAAATTGCGCCGGAGCAGGGCGCCGAATTGTCGTTGTCACCGGTGGTCGATTCCGAATGGGCGTAGAGAAGTTTTTTGTCAGGAATGTACATGACGTCGTGGACGGGGATGCCTCCGCCGAACGGCGGGCTCAGTTTTAATTCGCTGATGGTCTTGGGATGTGCGATGTCGCTGATGTCGAGGATGGCGACTTCGTTGGAATAGCCCAGGTAGGCCATGTTTCCATCGATGATGGCGGGGCCGTGAAATGAAATCGGGCCCGCAGGCATGGGCTCGTCTTCCTTCTGGCCTGTTTCCCACCAACGGCTCACCTCTTTTGGATTCTTGGGATCGCTGATGTCCAGGAAAACCAGAATCTGCCCGCGAAATCCGGGCATATTGGCGGCCAGGTTGACGTATTTTCCGCCCGGGTATCCCAGGCGATGCACGCCCGTGCTGCCCGTCTTCCAGTGCGAGAGCTGCTTAGGATTTACCGGATCGCTGATGTCCCAGAAAACGACGCCTTCGTCAAACGGCTTGGTGACGTCGCCGCCCCAACCGTTGGCTTGCTCGCGCTGCAGCGCGGTGATCATGAGGTTGTCGTGCATCTCCATCTGGATCGTCCAGGTATTGTCATGCGGCCAGGGAATGAATTTCAGGTATTCGGGATTGGCGGGGTCGGTGACGTCCACGACGCTCCAGCCCTGGTTCCAGAGATGGCCGGTGTAGAGATACCAGCGCCCGTTCACGTGGCGAATGGCCATTTTGAACGCGCCGCCGCGGCCGTCCATGCCCGTGTAGCCGACGGGCTTCATGTTGCTGGCTTCCCAGCCGGGCGGGATCTGGTCGGCTTTGGCTGGGGGCTGCGCCAGGATCGCCATGGCCATCAGCACGGCAGCAAGTGCGAGTGAACGCAAAATATTATTCCCAAGGCATAGCATTCCACCCCTCCCGTTTGCTTGCAGGATTTCAGGCTTTTCCATGAATGCAGACTAACTTACTTTGCGGATTTATGGGGAATTCTGTAATGGGGAATGCCCTGATAAAGAATTTCCCTGCGGCCGCCCGAGAATATTTCACAAAGCCGCGAAATACATATTAAACTGGGGTATTCGCGAAACGGGGCTGTAGCTCAGATGGATAGAGCGGAGGTTTCCTAAACCTTAGGCCGGGGGTTCGACTCCCTCCAGCCCCACCATTTTTCTCTTTTGCATTCAACCAGATCAGGTTTTAATCGTGATCTGCTCCGTAGCTCCGCGCACGGAATCATAAGACGCTGGGGTCCACTGACGGCATAGTTCTTGCGGACAGCAACAGTCTGATTGACGGAGGGCCAAGGCAGGGAACCAGGAAGGTTTCTTATGGCCTGACCCTGACGTACTTTTGCAGTCGCGCTGGTCTGGGCTGGCCACCATAGACGTTGCCTTCACGATCCACCGTAACGGTCTCCGCGCCATCCCCGGGAACGATACGCGGATCGCCCCAGGGGTTCAGAATAAACGCGGTGATCCACCCGGTTTTGGCATCGCCGATGCGAATCCCCATCTCCCAACCCGGGTTCTCCTCATTGTCGGACTCCGAGTCCGCCACATAGATTTGGTCGTGCTGATCGAAGAAGATGCCACTTGGCCTGCCGAACTGCGTCCACATCGTGAGAAATTTTCCGTCCTGGTCAAAAATCTGGATCCGGTTGTTCGATCGGTCGCCCACGAACACCCGCCCTCGGGAATCTATAGCAATGGTGTGCGGCGTCCGAAATTCACCTGGTGCGTAGCCGGTTTTCCCCCAGTCCTTAATGAACTTGCCGTCTTTCGAGTACTTCACCACGCGGTTGTTTCCATCGAGCGTATGGCCATCCGCAACGAAGATGTCGCCATTATCACCGATGGCCACATCGCTAGGCGCGTTCAAATTATTCGGGCCGCCGCCTGGCACTCCGGGCGTGCCGAGAGTCGTGAGGATCTTGCCCTCCGGGCTGAACTTGACGACTTGGTGTCCTCTCTTACCGGGCGGCGTTCGCTCCGGGGCCACGGCGTCAGTCACGTACACATTGCCTTCGCGGTCAATGGCCATCCCATGAGGCCAGATGAACATGCCGCCACCGAAGCTCTTGACGACATTGCCTTGGAGATCAAACTGGAGGATCGAGTCGAGGTTTGAGTCGAGGCACTCGTTGCCGAAGCGATCCGGTTCGAGAGTGGTGCATCGAACGATCGCCCAAATGTGCTGGCCGTCGGGATCGATCATTACGTCGCCAACCGCTCCCATTGTCCGCCCGGCCGGCATCTTCGCCCAGCCATCAACCATGCGATAAGGATTCGGCAGGACCTGGGCGCACGGCGCAACCGCGGATCCTAGAACCGCGGCGAAGGCTAGTCCAACGATCGATCCGAGTCGAAATTTGGTCGCCATATTTATCCTCGACTCCTTACTCTGACCTGGGTCCGGCCCCGGCCATTTGTTCCGGTATCTTCATATTGACTTCCTCGATGACCGAGAACGTACGCTGAACCCTGTCAGCATACAAAGCGGCAACCGGGTTTTTGAGTGCAGTACACTTCTGGCGACGGCGGCAAATCTCAAGGCCAAAACTGACGCCGAACTCAGGACCGCGAGGGAGATCACTTCCTTGTGCAAATCCATCCCGAGTCACTTGCTGTTATCCATAAAAAAAGTGCTCCTTCCTGGAGGGTTTGAGGTGAACACTCAAAACCTGCCGCAGAAAGGGCACCCTTTTTATATTGCTTCCATTTATCGGAATGTAGCTAACTGCCCTGAACAGGCCCCGACCACAATCCGATAATCCATTTATCAAGATTGGGGCAAAGAGACCCGTTCATGCTCGGTCTCTTTGCCTTCAGAGAGGTGCTGCGCTACCCTCCGATTCACAAGTTAACCGTCAGAATGAAAACCGCGCGCCGAGTTGGAGCTGGCGCGGAGTTCCGACGATGGTAGTGATTTGGCCGAATGCCGCGTTGTGGGCTCCGGTGTTGTTGAATGCTCCGACGGAGTTTGTAGTTGTGCCGAGGTTCGTGCGGTTGAATACGTTGAACATGTCGACCTGCAATCGCAAGCTCATGCTTTCACCGTGCAATGGAATGTCCTTCTTCATGCTTGCATCGGTGGCCCAATAAGACGGTCCGGTGAACGCGTTCGCTTCCACAGTTCCGAGATAACCGGGGGTGGCTTCCACCAGGCAGCTGCCCTTGATGTAGTTTGTATTGCGCGGGTTAATCGCGTTCTGGAGTGTGCAGCCCGGCGCCAGATTTGGACGGTCCGCTCCCGCCCCGCCACCTGGCACGGAACGCGATACGTTCACTCCGTCTATGACGTTCATCGGGAATCCCCTGGAAATATCCGTCAACGTGTTGATCTGCCAGCCGGAGAAGATCCCCTTTACCAAGGCGGAATTTGCTGACTTGGGGAAGGGGATGTCATATCCGAGGGTTAGTGTGCCCCGATCGTTCGCGGTGAACGCACACCTGCCGCGGCTGGAACTGGCGTCCTGGGCGACGGTCACGGCATTGGCGCCATTCAGAGCCTGCCCCGGGGTCTCGCCAGAGCTGTCGGTGTAGCAGCTCGAATGGGTGTAGCCGAAACTTAGACTCAGGCCGTTTGTGATCTGCCGTTGCAACCTCACTTCGACGGAATTGTAAAAAGAATTGGAGTCAAAAACCGTGCCGGAAATCGTCGACCAGGCTGGATTCAGCAGGGTCGAACAGTTTGTTGTTACAGTTGCCGAGCACTGAGTCGCCTTCAGATTGTTTGCCGCGGACCCGCTGCCTCCGGGCCAGAACAAGCAGTTTACAGTCGAGCTAGACGGGCAACCACAGCCAGCTACTCCGGCACAACCTGTCGTGTCCCCCGGGGTCTGGATGATGGGCCTATAGTCCGAGAAATTGATGGCCCTCCCCAGATTCCTTCCAAAAGATCCGACGTATCCAACCGACATGATCATCTTCCAGGGCAATTGCTGCTGAATCTCCATGTTGTAACTGTATTTTACGGGCGACTTCGGATACAGAGGCATTACCGCTGCAAATGCCTGCGCTGTGGTGGGAAGCGCCTGCAACTGTGCAATTGTAGGAGTCGGCCAAGAGGGCAAGGGAATTCCAGGAGGATTGCCAGTGGCCTTCAGAGACGCATTGTTGGCATACGGGAGAACGTGCCCTTCTTGGATGAAATAGTAATAGGCCTCAATCTCATCATGGAACATTCCGAAACCGGCCCGCACGCTCGTTTTGCCATTCTTGAATGGATCCCAGGCAAGGCCAATGCGCGGTTCGAAGTTGCGGGGGGAAGCATGAAAGTAAGTGCCGCCCGATTCCGGTTTGGCGTCGGTGTACGGGTTGTAAAGATTTGAAATCCTGTTAAGCCACTCATGTGGCCCGGGCACCATTTCCCACCGCAAACCAAGAGTCACAGTGAAGTGAGGGATAACCCTGTAGGTGTCTTCGGCATAGAGTCCAATCAGCCACGTGCGGAAGCTGCGCCCTACGTCCGAACCCGGAATCGTTTGGGTGAACGTGTTAGCTGTCCCTGCAAGCAGGCTGCGCAAGCTTTGGAACGCAATCGTGCCTTGATATGTGCTCGCGCTGTTGTAGACATTGTCGTCCCACTTCTTATATTGAACTCCGAATCGGAAGGCATGCTTGCCGCGAAGAATGTCCACATCGTCATTGAGGGTGCCTCCCGTGTAACCAATCCAGCGAGGGGTGACCGTCGTCCCGCTGGCAAAAGCGGCAATGGACGTCAATCCCGTGATGCTCACAACGGGAAGCACCGGCAGTCCATCCGGGCTCATGACGCCGCCATTCGGGATAGTAAAGGGATTCCCTCCGTTGATTGACGCTGGAATGGGAATCGTCGCGCCCAAATTCCACAAGAAGAAGGTCCGGTTAACCCCGAAATTCACCGTGTTCAGAAAGTTTGGTGAGAAAATGTGGGTTTCTCGCGCCGTGAAGATTTGTGCCCGGACTTTCTGCAGAAGATTGAAGTACGGGTTCGTTTGCGGTGAATTGCTGAGCGAGGCATCGTATTTGTAGCTGGTGGCCAAATTATCCTTGGAACTGAGCGTAAAATCCAACTTGGTGACAAAGAAATTCTCGCCGACCTTCTGGCTTGTGACATTCAGCGACTCGCACGACCCATCAACCTTGGATGGCCCGGTGCAAGGGGGTTCCATTAAATTAAGGGCTCCTTGGATGAAGCCATTCGGGACGAATCCGGGGACAGTTGCAAGAGTCGTCCCAGGGGCCCCCACACAAGCGGCAGGTATTGGCGCTGAAGTAAGCTGACTGCAGGGCAACATGCCGTTCCGCGCGTTGGCGTCCGGGACGAAATCGGTTTGCGATTGTCCCAACGTATGCCGGTATCCTTCATAGTTGACAAAGAAGAAGTGCTTGTCTTTCTTGATCGGTCCGCCGGCGGCAGAGCCAAACTGATGCCGTATGAAATGGGGCGGGGCGGTAAGCCCGACTCGCTGGTCAAATACGCTCGTCGCGTCAAACGAGCTATTGCGAAGGTACTCGTAAGCACTGGCGTGCAATGAGTTCGTGCCCGACTTAAAAATTGCATTCAGGGTACCGCCGGGCCGCTCGCCATACTCCGCGGTATAATTTGATTCCAGAACCTGGAATTCCTTGACCGCTTCGACCCCAAGCACGACACCGGCCGCGCTTACGGGAGCCGTCTTCGAGGTCCAAGTTGTGTCTATTCCTTCCTGTAGATAGCGATTTTGCTGCGGGCGGCTCCCCGCGATCACGATCTGGTTGCCCCAGTTGTCATTGGGGTCCGATTGAACACCCGGTTGAATAACCGCCAATTGCTGCACATCACGCGCATTGAGAGGCACTTCCTCGATCGCGGACTGAGTCATCAGCGAGCTCACAGCGGCATTCTCGGTATTCACGATCACCGACTCGCCGCTTACTTGGACTTCCGTTGTAGTCGCAGCGACCGATAGCTTCAAGTCCACACGGAACTCTCCGGCGACCGTCACATTTACGTCCTTCATCTGTGTTCTCGAAAGGCCCGGCGCCTCCGCCGAGACCGTATAGGAGCCTGACTGCAACTGCGGCACGCGGAACTGTCCATCCTCGGTGGTGACCGCCGTGCGGCTGATGCCTGTGTCCTGATTCAGAATGGTAATCTGGGCGTTTGGGACAGATGCCCCAGTAGAGTCAACCACGGTCCCCACAATTGTACCGGTGACGGTCTGCGCCCGCATTACCCCCACACTGAGCAACACCACAACCAACGTCAAGAACACGCGTTTACACACGGCGGATCCTCCCTTGTGTTATTTCTTCTGTTTGGCCCGGAGTCCCGTGCTGCTGGTCGTTCGCACGCCCCTGAATTGACACACTATGCCCATGTCCCGTGTTAGGCGGTCCTGTTGTCAATACGTATGAACCTGACGAGCGAGCAAGCCAATAGACCAAGCCTGCTTCCTTAGTCGACGAAACAGCCTTTCCTCCGCACCCAAAAGCTGTTCTGACCTTGGCCCGCGTTCGTCGGTAAAATGGCGAGAAAAAAGTTAAACCGCTATGGCATGAATTAGGTCACGCCAATTGCCACACCTGCTATTATTTTTGCACCTGCAACCCACTGAACGCATGCGAATTATAAATCCACACCTGCAATGATCCATGAACTCCGTCTGATTTCTATGCTTTCTCACAGAGTTATTCCATTTTGTGAAGAAATGGAATCGTTGTTCAGAAATCCTTTGCTGATGGGATCCAGCGCACTCTCCGGCCATCATTACCCGAACCGCGCGCTGGATCCCAACGAAAATCCGTCTTTCGTCCGCGATACCCTCCCTAACTCAGAGGGATCTCACCGGTGTACTTGATGATATAGAGCCCACCCCATTTGCCATCGAGCACGTAAATCAGCCCGTTCTCGTCGACGATCGAATAGTTGATGTTCACCTCGCCATTGTTCTTTGCCGCGGGAGGCGGAAGGAAGTAACCGATCTCCTCGATGAGGGGCGGAGTCTTCGCTGGATACGGAACATGCTGATCCTGCAGGTGGTAGATTCGAAGACCGAACTTGGTGTTCGACGCGAGGACTGTGTCCTTCAATGGAAAGCTTACGTCGTTCTCGATGAGGCCCGAGGGAGCAAAGTTGTGGGTGCCGGCCCCGGGGCGCTTGCAGAGTTCGAGAGTATTTGGAGGGTAAGGAAACGTTCCCACGATGAGCGGGTTGGTTTCCTCACGAATGTCCACCAGATACATGGGCCGCGGCCCTCTCTCCGAGCATACATCTCCCTCGCTATTGACCACCATCAGATTGCGGCTGACCAGTGGCATGGCAGTGTGAGTAAAGCCGATGTCGGGAGGGTTCAATTTCATCTGCGCTATCAGCTTGGGAGTGAACTTGGTCGCACGTCCCGCTCGAACTTCTTCAATTCCGGAAATGTCCAGAATGACCACGCCCCCATCCAGGTAGCCCATGTAAGCGCGGTCGGGGCGGTCCTTGGGAACCAGCACCTCGTGGGGTCGAAACGCGCCGCCATAGGAATTGACGAGTCGTTTTGGCTTGCAGCCCGGCAGGCAGGCATCGCCCTTCTGCGTTCCGGGAAGCCACCAACGGCCCGCCTCACGAGGATTTTTGGGATCCTTCAGGTCCACGACCACATACATCTGGTCATCTTGTTCGTAAATCGGATCGTCGTCCGGGACCCCGGAAGCGAGGTGCGCAAACCTGCCGTCGATGAACCACAATGCATGAATACCCACCGAATGTGGTCCGCCCGTATTGAAGAAAGAGAAGGCGATATCCTGCAAACTTTTCGCCTTCTTAACACGATCGAGGTCTGAGACGTCCAGCACCCACATGCCCGATTTGCCTTGGGCGCGAACCTCGGGGGTCAAGATGTGATTCACGACGCTAGGACCGCTGCCGCTGCCCTGATCGGCCACGACCAGCACGTTCCCGGAAAGCGCAAGCTCATCGCAACGCGTATTGCCCGGCGCCGGGGACGGGAGTTGGTTCAGCACCACGGGCTTCTCCGGATGCGTCACGTCCACAACGCTCAAGCAGTTCTGTGCGCCACGGTGGGGGATGTAAAGAATGCGGCTGCCGTCGGGCTTTTTCTGAATCGCCATGGACTCGCCCCCGTCCCCCCTGCCGTTGAGATCGTTATAGCTGAGGACGGAGATGTTCGATGCATGCATATTCTGTCGAATGTTCTCAAGCGGATCTTGCTGGCTATTTGCGGACGACGTGACCAAGACCGTGCTGATGGCTGCAAATGCACCGATAGAGACGACTCTGCTCAGGCTCATTCAATGGCCTCCGGTATTCGTAAGCGCACAATTTTCCCCGACATTGCGTGGGCTTGTTTGTTATGCGCTTTCTACTCTCCTTATCATTCCAATGTCAAGAAGAAAAGTATTTACCAGCGCGGATTTGCGGAACGCGTTCATTGAAAATGACAAGAAACAAAACCGCTGCGCGCAATCTGGCGATGCGGTTTCTGGATGCGACAAAAGCGTTTTTGTCAGGGTCGAATGCCCGGAATGTTGAGGTGAATCCGATAAAGTCCGGTGCGAGCTGTCAGATAAAGTGTCTTGCCATCCGCGAATCAATGGACGAATTCATTCACTTCATTGTGCCACTTCATTCTGCCGCGCCATCGCGGCTACAACTTGCCCAGCGCGCAAATTCAATTCGGCTATTTACCGGTAATGGGAACCAGTCCTGCCCCAGCAACTCTCCACTTTCCCTTTTCCTTTACAAACATGCGAAGCACGCTCATCTGCAATACGGGCACGATTTTTCCATCGGCGTCAACGCCTTTAATCGTCGTGTGATCGGTCGCAAGAACCACGTTTCCGTAGATCGCCCGGATCTTCAAATCCACAGGGAACGCGCCGGTGCCTGGTTTGTGTTCCCCCTGGCTCATCATGTCCATCATTTCTTCTTTGTTTACCACCTGCCCGCTAGGCAGCACATCGAAGAATTGGTCCGTCCAGAGCTCTCCCATGCTATCCGGACCAGTTTTTCTCTTATCGAATTCGGCCTTCATCCACTTCAGCTCCACTTGATAGAGTTCCTTTTCCAGGGCTGCATTTCCAGCGCTCTTTTGGCTCTCTTGTTGAGCCCGGACAGGTAGAGCGAAACTGCCAAGCATGAATACAATCAGTACCCACGCGTATTTCATACGAATATCCCTCCGACGAAAGTAGAGTGCACCTCTGTTTATCTGCGCGGCCCGTAGTCCTTGTGGAATCCATTGCGTGTGTTTGTGACGGTGAAGCTGCCGTCGGCCCGGGCCGAAACTTTGATTACGTTCGGGATTGTTTCATCCGGCACTCCCGTCATGAGTGTGCCCCCGACCCCTGTGTTGGCGATGAACTGTTCGGGCGAATTATGATCCGCGGCGTCAACGGCATAGTGCAGCTGCCACAGGTCCTCGAGTCCGGGAGATTTCCTCAAGGTTTCAAACGTGGGAATCGCTCCACCTTTTTTCGCGCCGTTATCCATCACGGCCACGCGAGGCCGCATCGCGTGAACCAGCATCGGCAGGCTGGAGATGTCCTGACCGTGATGGGACACGACGTACAAGTCGATCGTGCCCACAAGGTTGTTCGGGCAGGCCAGATCATGTTCCTTGTTCCACGTGAGATCGCCGAAATCGACCATGCGGAATTTTCCCAATGAAATCACCATCCCGACGGATTGCTTGTTTTCGCCTCCGATCAGCGGGTCCTTCGTCTCATCCTTCGGCTGGAAATCGGCGCACAACGGATTTGCAGTCCCCGCGCCAGCCAAGGAATTGGTAATTGTTTCGGCGGCTGCGGAAACAACCTGGAAGTTGGCGCCCTTGATAGGAAGCTTGTCGCCGGGTTTAGCCAGGATGTGCTGGCCTTTTTCGCGCACCGGGAGATAGGCGGAATAATTCTGGGGGGTGCCTAGTGCCTCTTCCACGTTTGGGCCGTGATCGACAAATGTCTTGATCGGAATCCTGGCCGCGAGATCGACAACGCCGCCTGCGTGGTCTCCGTGATAGTGCGTGAGCACGAGGTAGTCGATCTGGGAGACGCCCGCTTGTTTCGCTGCCGCAACGATGCGATCGGCATCGCGCGCTCCCGGCCAACCGGTATCGACCAAGAGCGATTGTCCGGAGGGCGTCACGAACAGCGTGGACTGGCCGCCCTCCACGTCAATGAAATATACGTTCAGCGGCTTGCCGGATTGCGCCCAACCCATGGCGCAGGTCAAAACCAGGGCGGGAAAAAACAGAAACGGCAGCTTCTTGCGCATTACGTCTCCTGACTGCAGGACTTCAAACCAGCGCGCACAGGGAAAAAGGAAACGGATGAAAATTAAAACCCACACCCTTGAAAAGCGCAAGGGTGCGGCACCCGGAATTCCAAACCAATTTGAATCTGGCTCGGCAGTTCGCTTACTTTTTCGGCCAGAGCACGCCCTGATCCATTTTCGTGACCGGGCCCATTCCCTTGTACACGAATTTCTGCAGGCGCTGTCCACGATAAGTTTCCGTGGTGTAGATGTTGCCCTTGGAATCGGTCGCGATGCTGTGCACGGCGTAAAATGCGCCGGGTTGGCGTCCGCCGTCTCC
>JAIQFG010000109.1 GCA_020073375.1 Terriglobia bacterium
GTGATGATGGCGTTGTTGATCTCCAGAAGCGTGCGGTAACGCTCCGCGCTGGCGAGCACATTCGTATTGGAAGGAGTGCCGTTCATGGGGCTGATTGTCAGGGCTTATCGGTTCCAGAATCCTACACTGGAAAGCACTACTTTGGGAAATGCACCCCGACATTTTGCCCTACATTATGTGAACATTGCATTACAAGCAATAGCAATGCTTCCGGTATTGCCGGCCGGGGCCTGTGCTGGTGTAAAGCCTTGTTATTGCGCAGGCGTTCTCCGTTCCGCTGATCTTCAGTCACCATTCAGATAGTCCGTGTATCCTGCTGACAGTTTGGAAGTCAGCGTTGGCGCTCAGGCGTCGCATCTCTCGGCCGAGCAAGGCCTAAGGAATAAGCGAAATGAAAAAATCCATCGTGTTTCTCGCCATCCTTGTCACGGTTTTCGTTCCCGTAGCCCGCGCTCAGTATACGACGGGCCAGCAGCTGCCCATGACGCACATGGCGGGCCTTTTGAATCTGGCCGAGACGATTCCCTTGCCGGGCGACGGCTACATGGACCATCTGGCGGTGGACGTCAAGGGCCAGCGCCTGTTCATTTCCGGAGAGGCCGCAAAATCCCTGATCGTTGTGGACCTGCGCGCGGGCAAAGTGATTCACGAAACCAAGGGGCTGGCCGACATGCCCAAGAAATCGTTCTATCTGCCGGAAAGCAATGAAATCTGGCTGGAACTGGCAAACGCCAGCGCGGTCGCCATCAGCGGGACCACGTACGAAGTTCTCAAGACCGTCCCACTAGCCGGATTCGGCGACCCCAACCGAGGCGCGGACAACGGAGCATACGATCCTGCCACCCACCTGATTTACGCGTGCGTCGAAGTGTTTGAGGATTTTGGCGGCAGCGGCGATCACGGATCGAGCAACGCTTCCGTGGATATCGTGGATACCAGGACGGCCAAATTAGTGGCAAGCATCAAGTTGCCGGGAGGGGATCCGGCGGGCATTGCCCTCGAGCCGTCGGGAAAAAGATTGTACGTGGCCATGGGAGACATTGTGGATGGGGAAAGCCACGTCGCCGTGGTGGACCTGGAAAGGCGCGCCGTGGTTGCGCAATGGCCGATCACCGGAGGACCGGTGCCTCACACCGCGGGTCTGGACGCAGCCCATCACCGGCTGTTTGTGGGAAGCCGGACGATCGCGCACACCGGCAATGTCGGAGGCGGGCACCAGCACGAGCCCGGAAAACTGGTGGTCATGGATACGCAGACTGGGAAAGTGATTCAGGTGCTGGACAGTATTGCCGGCGCGGATGATATGCAATACGACGCGCCCAGCGGACGCATCTACTTCATGGGGACCACGGGCACGGTTGCCGTATTCAAGGAGAACGACCCGAACCATTTCGAGCTTCTGGGGAAGGTTCCGACCGGGGCCATTTCCAAAACCGGACTTTGGGTGCCGGAACTGAAGCGGTTCTACTCGGCTGTTCCCAGACACTATGTGATTACCGCGCGCCACGGAACGGCTGACCTGCAGGCCGACCTGCTTAAGGAACTGAACATCGCGCAAGGCGTGACGCCGAAGGAAAAAGCCGCAGGCTGGCAAACTTCGATGCTTTCTGACCTGGTCATCGAGGAAGCTCACCTGATGGTTTTTGATTACGCGCCGTGAGCGGCGCGATGAATTTCTTTCGGCGGCGTTGAAAAATGAGGGCGTGTCCATGCTCATCGGCAATTGCATCGGACACGCCCCATTCTGTTTCTTGTTTAATTTAAGTTTCCGCCGCCGTGCCAGTTCTTGTCGACGGGGCAGTAAGTGGGCGGCTCGGTGTTATCGACGCGATGCCGCACCGGCGGCAACGTTTTCAGGTAGGCGTAGATGGCCTTAAGATCCTCGTCCTTCATGTTGCGGAAAGTGGACCACGGCATGATCTGCCGCAGCGGCCTCGCGCCGATGTAACCCGTGCGCAAAGTCTTCACGAACTGCTCCTCGCTGTAGTAGGGAATCCCCGAAGGATCCGGAGTGAGATTGGCGCTCACCACATGGCCCCACGGGCCGTCCAGGGCGAAGCCGCCGGAGAAATCGCGGCCTGGCAGCGGTCGTCCCTGCGATTGTGGCGTGTGGCAATCCTCGCAGGCGGCCGCGTTCACCAGAAATTTCCCGCGCTTCACCGGATCGCTCAAATCCGTTTCCGCCACGGGCTGGGTCAACGGTTGCGGCACATCGCGAATCAGGTATTTCACGGGGAAGGCAATCTCCGTTTGCGGGAGTGGATTGCGCACCGGCGGCAGCGACCGGAGATAGACGACGATCGAAGCTACGTCCTCGTCCGGCAACTGCCGGAAATGCTGGTAGGGCATGAGCGGAAACAGCGCGCGGCCGTCATGCCCGATTCCTTCGCGAATGGCGCGGGCCAGGGCGTCATCGCTCCACCTGCCCGCGCCTGTTTCCGGATCCGGTGTCAGGTTGGGGGCCACAATGTGGCCGGGCAAATCCTGAAGCATGGCGCTCATTTCCTGGCCGGAGCCCTCCCTTCCGGGAAGTATGGGCGCATCGTGCCGCGTCCAGTCGTGCGGGGAATGGCAATCCATGCATCCCGACACTGCTTCGACCAGATATCTTCCCCGCGCCTCGCGCTGGGGCGTGCGCAGGAAATTGCGATTGATCAACGGGCGTGCGCGCGGTCCCAGAAACGGGCGCCACCCAGCAGTCAGACTAATGCCCACCACCAGGATGAGCACGAAAATGCCGGTCGCGATGATCAGTTTCTTTTTCAGATTCTTCATGGAATCTCTCCTTATCTTTCCTTACTTCGCTACCGCAACATCCGGCAGATTCCGGACCGCGACGGTTTGACCGTACTCGACAAGCTGCACGGCGGCTTCGACGATGGCGTCGGGCTGGGGCACGAACGCCTGCTCCAGCGGGAAGCTCGCCGGCGCTGGAGCGTCCGGGCCGGTCAAGCGTTTCACCGGCGCTTTGAGGCTGGCGAACGCCTTCTCCGCGACGATGGACGCAACCTCGGCCCCCACTCCGCACATCCTGCTGGCCTCATGGACGACGATGATTCGGCCCGTTTTGCGCGCCGCGTTCAGAATCGTTTCCTCGTCCAGGGGTTTGAGGGTGCGCAGATCAATCACCTGGGCGGAGATTTCCCGTTCGGCAAGACGCTCGGCGGCCTTCATGCACGAATGGACCGTCTTGGCGTACGAAATCAAGGTCACATCCGTGCCCTCGCGCCGCACGGCTGCTTTTCCGAGCGGCACGATTTCGCCGCCGGCGGGAATCTCGCCGGATTCAAATGCAAGCGCGATGTCGGTAAAGAACAGCACCGGATTTTCGTCGCGGATCGCGGCCTTCAGCAGCCCCTTGAAGTCGGCTGGCGTGGACGGCATCACCACTTTTAATCCGGGTGAATGCACGAACCACGCCTCGTTGTTCTGGTTATGCTGCGCGCCCACTCCCCATCCGGCGCCGGTCAGGGCCATCGCCACCATCGGAAAGGAAAACTGCCCGCCGGAGATGTATCGCAATTTTCCGGCGCTGTTCACGATCTCCTCCATCGCGAAACAAAGAAATGGAGAGAAGAGCAGGTCGACCACCGGGCGCAAGCCCGTGGCGGCGGCGCCGGCGGCCGTTCCCGCGATAATCCCTTCCGCAAGGGGCGTGTTGCGCACGCGCTGTGCGCCAAATTCCTTGACCATGTCGTACCGCTTCGTGGCGACTCCCTCGCCGAATATGAGGACGCGAGGATCGCGCCTCATCTCTTCCGTGAGGGCCTGGCTGATTGCTTCCTGCACTGAGACGTTTGGCATCGTTTTCTCCTTAAGCGTAAATTTCGGTCGTGAGCTCGGAGAGCTCCGGATAGGGTGACGAACCAGCGAAGGCTACCGCCGACTCGATGGTCGAGCGCACACGAGTTTCCATTTGTGCGACGTCTTCGGCACTGAGCAAACCCTCGCGAACGATGCGCTCGGTTTGCCGCTGGATCGGGTCCTTGGCCGCCCATGCGGCCAGCTCCTCGCGATCCACGTAAGACAGGTCGTCGGCCTCCATGTGCCCGTGCATGCGGAAGGTATAGGTTTCGAGGAAGAACGGTTTGCGGGCGGTCCTTACTTTGTCGGCGGCCACGCGCGCGGCGGCATGGACCGCGGTCACGTCGTTGCCGTCCACGGTCAGCGATTCGATGCCGTACTTTGCGGCCCACGTGCTGATGTGATCGGTCAGCATCGTCTCGCGCCGGTGGACGTATGCCTGCCACTGATTGTTTTCGCAGATGTACAGGATGGGCAGGTTCCACTTCGCCGCGAGATTGAGTGACTCGTGGAATACGCCTTCGGTCGCGGCGCCGTCTCCAAAAAAGCAGGCGACGATGCCGGGCCGTTCGAGTTGCTGCTGCGATAGAGCGACGCCCGGGGCGAGCGACAGTTCGCCGCCCACAATCGTCGATGTGAGCACAATTCCCAGATCCTTTACGGAAATGTGCAGCGTGCCGCTCTTGCCTTTGCAGTACCCCGTGCTTTTGCCCATCACTTCGGCGAGCATCCGGCCCGGGTCGGCGCCGCGTGCGATCAAGTGCCCGGCACTGCGGTGATTGGTGAGGATCAGGTCCTCGGCGGCCAGCGCGTGCACCACGCCGGCGGCGGAGGCCTCCTGTCCCACCGAAGTGCAGACCATCTTGATCCCGATCTCCGGCAGCTTCAGCTCGTACGCGCGAATCAACATCATGGTTTCGAGCAGTGCGGCCGGGGTGGCGGCTTGCGTTTCATCTGTTCCTGTTCTTACTCTTTGTCGATCCATTTCATTCTCCCTGTAAACCTGTGCGTTTCGTGACTGACGGGCGCAGTAAACCACGACCTCGAAATCTTGTGTGGGTCTTATGAAACTCTTACGGAGAGATTAAGAAAGTTTTACGAAAAGCGGGGGGCGGACCCGTGCTGGAAGATTCCACGCTTATGTTAGCTCAGGCAAAACGGAACAGGCGGTTAGCGAACCAAGCCGGTGCGGATCTGAATCAACTCAAGCGGGCGAGTGACAATCAGGCTGAAGCGGCCCCGGGAGGTCTTTTCAATGCGGATATTGCCGTTGCGCTCGGCGAGCCTGCGCCGCAAGAGCACCAGGCGCGCCTCCAGGTTGTCGCTGACGTCGGGCAATTGGATGCGCGGGTCGAGGCGCAACTCGCGGTTGGTAAACGAAGTGCGCTTTTTTTCGGAGTAATCGCACAGCAGGGTCCACAGGATATTGCCGGCCACGCCTTTGATCAGGTAATCGTCGCCAAGAAAAATCGTGTCGTCTTCGGCGTAGCGACGCACCTGCAAGGGAGCGCCGGCAACGGCCGGCAACACCGATTCGCGCGCGGCCGGCTCTTCCGATGTTTCGGAAATGTGCTGCAGGGCATGGATCGAAGCGCCGAGCTGGGCGGCCAGCGTCACCAGCGCGTCTTCGTCGTCATAGCTGAAACGCAGGTCCTCGGTGCTTTCTACAAATAACACGCCGAGCAAGCGGCCAAAGGCCAGGATGGGCGCCGCGAGCTGGCTTCGCGATTCCGGCAAACCGGGCAGAGGGATTTCATTCTCCAGGATGACGCCCATGCCGTCCTGCTCGATGTGCCGGCGGATGGCCCGGCCGTAGCCGTATTCCGAAGTCATATGCCCGATGCGGATCGGCGTGCGCTCGCGCGCCGATACGCCAATCACGCCGTCGCCCACCGCGATTTCCGATCCGACGCCGGATTCCTCGTATCCGTTGCTGGCGACGGCGTACAGGCGGCCCGCGGGGCCATCCAGCATCAGCAGCATGGCATGGCGAATCCCGAAAAAAGCATCCAGCGCAGCGAGCGTTTCTTGAAAGAGGCCCTCAAGATCGGTGCAAGACCGGACGCGTTCGGACGCGGCGCGCAGCCCCGCCAGGCAATTGCGCCTGGGCGGCGCCGGCATGCTGCGGCCCGGCACGCTCTCGATTTCCAGCACGCGGTAAATGTCCGACCCAAGCAATCGAAAAATTCCGGCCATGCCGGTGTGGGACGCAATGCCCGCGAGCTTTGCCTTCATGCGCTCAAACAGCGGGCCCTGCGTTTCGGTCCGCAGGTACTGGATGCGCAGGCGGTACCGCGCGGCGGTGAACGGATTAATGACCAGCACCTGCGCGTGGGGATTTTCCAGGATGTTTTGCCGCGTCTTGTTGAAGAATTGATAGGAGGTGGCGACGTGCTCGCTGTCCACGTACTCGACCTGCGACAGGAAGGTGACGTTCGGCGTTCCATCCGCCGCGCAGGTTGCGATCGTGCCGGGGATCACACCGTCCAGGCATTCGCGAATGGCATCGACCTTCAGCGTCATCTTGCCGGACCCACGGCCTGCCCCGCCTTCGGTCCCGGCGTCTGCGAAAATGCCGCCGATGGCGTGAACGTGACCGAAACGATGTCGTCCGACACGGGAGTGAGCAGGGCCTCGATCAAGGTCGGAGAGTGACCGAATTGTTTCAGGTGCTCCACGAACGCCCCGCGGTACGAAGCCACCAGCTTGCCGTCGGATTTCAAAAGTTTTTCCGCTTTTGCATCCGAGCCTTTCAGTTGCAAGGCCTGGTGAGTGCTTGGCAGCGAGAAAATAGCCGCAATCATGCCGTTTGTCTTAATGTGAGCCAGCAAGCCATGTGCGTCCGCGGCGGAGAAGAAGAGCGTCATTCTACGATTGTCCGGGGACAGGCGGCTTCCCAGCGCCCGGGACATGAACGGAATATTTCCGGCGCCGCGCGATGCAGCCACGATCGAAAGGTGCTCAATTCGCAGGAACGCAGCGTCTTGCGCGCCAAGGGTGAAGGCGGAACCGGCCCGCATTTTCATTTTGAAGTGCGCTCTTCCTGTGCCAGATCGAAAATTTTGGAAATCGCTCTCCGAACTGCTAAGAGATTTAGCATTGAACTCGATGCCGGGCAATATCCAATGCGATTTTTTCGGCATCCGGTATGATGTAGTTCCCGTGGATCGCAACAAAGAGCGATTGTGCCGGTGGCATCGCCGACTGGCGCCCTGGGAAAATGGATAGGTGGATAAGAGGATTCGATCATGAGCGAGACTGCAAAGCCCGCGCCGGCCCCGCCCCGTGTTGAAGTGGCTGCAATCGTACAATTCATCACGCGGGCCCTGGTGTCCGTAAACGTTCCCCCGGAGGATGCCGCGCAGGTGGCCGCCCTGATGGCCGAATCCGACGCGCGCGGCGGGGACGCGCATGGTGTGTTTCGCCTGCCGCAGTACGTGAAGCAGATTCAGGAGGGCGCGGTCAACGCGCGGCCCGACATTCGTGTCGTCAGCGAAAGGCCGGGCACGGCGCTCGTCGACGGCGATAACGGCCTGGGGCATCTGGCCATGAAACGTGCCGCGGAATTGGCCGTGGAGAAGGCTCGCCGCTGCGGCGTCGCGTGGGTGGGGACCCGGCATGGCAATCACGCGGGCCCGGCGCAACTCTACCCGCGCATGGCCGCCGCGCAGGATATGATCGGAATTTATTTCTGCGTCGGAAATGCAAATCTTGTGCCCCCGTGGGGCGGCACCGAAGCATTGCTCAGCACCAATCCCATCGCCATCGCCGTGCCCGGGCTGCGGCACCCGTCCATCGTCCTGGATATGGCCACCACGAATGCCGCGTTCGGAAAAATCCGCCTGAAGGCGCAGCGCAACGAGCCCATGCCGGAAGGCTGGATGATCGATCGCGAAGGAAAACCCTTGACCGATCCGAAACGCGCCAGCGAAGGTTTTCTCCTGCCCATCGGCGGCGCGAAAGGCTATGGCCTGGCGTTGATGTTCGGCTTGCTCGCGGGCACGTTGAATGGCGCCGCGTTTGGCCGCGACGTGGTCGACTATACCGTGGACTCGAAAACTCCGAGCAACACGGGGCAGTCCATGATGGCCGTGGATATCTCGGCGTTCGCGGACGTCACGGCCTTCAAGCAGGACGTCGACGAGGTGTGGGACGAGATGAAATCGTCCCCGACGCTTCCGGGCTTTGACGAAGTCCGCCTGCCCGGGGAGCGTTCGGAAAATTTGTACCGCGAACGGATGGCCAGCGGCGTTCCGCTGGGCGCGCCGCTGCGCAAGGCGCTGGATGAGCTTGCCGACCGCCTGGCCATCGCGAAATTGTAGCGCCGGCGTCTCGCCGGCTCTTGCTGCTGCGCATTTGATCCAAAGATTGCCGGCGAGACGCCGGCGCTACGAAACCCTGGGGACGCCGCATTGAAATTACATTATGATCAACGGCCGGAAAGCGTATAGACGCCAAGCCCGATAGCAGGGGAAGCGCTCTAACTTAAGAAAATCTTTCGCAATCGTGTTCGACTCACGCGCCATGACCATTCGGGAGATCGCTGAGTATGCCAAACACTGACGTTGCAGGCGTGCGGCCCGTCGATATTCACGCGCACTTTTTTCCGCAAGAATATCTGGACGTCCTTGCGGAAGACGGCGCGCGCTTCGGCGTGGAATATCGCGCCGCCGAGGAAGGTTTCTACATCAAGACGGACGCGCGCTTTCAGGGCCCGCTGCCGTACCGCGCCGTGGACTTGAAAAGCCGCATCGCGGACATGGACGCGAACGGCACGGCGGTGCAGGCGATGTCGCTCACCGGGCCGATGGCGCATTGGGGCGATGAGGAAGTTTCGCATAAGCTTTCGCGCGCCTGGAACGACGCGGCCAGCGCCGCGCACCTGCAATATCCCACTCGGCTGTATGGATTGCTCACGCTGCCGATGTTGTTCCCCGACCGCGCCGTCGACGAACTGAATCGCGCAAGCAAACTCCCGGGCCTGCGCGGCGTTTACATGGGCACGAACATCAATCAGCGTGATCTCGACGACCCGCTTTTCGAGCCGATCTTCGCGCGCATTGAGCAGCTGGACCTTCCCGTTTTTCTGCACCCGCTGACCGTGGCCGGAGGCCCGCGCATCGCGCCCTTCAGCCTCGCCAACCTGATCGGCTTTCCCTTCGACACGGGCATCGCCGCGTGCCACCTGATTTTCGGCGGCGTGCTGGACCGCCATCCAAAACTGCAATTCACGCTGCCGCACGGCGGCGGCGTGCTGCTTATGCTACTGGGGCGCATCGATCACGGCGCGACCGTGCGGCCGGAAATCCAAAAATTAAAGTTGCCGCAGCCTCCCAGCAAGTACCTGCAGCGGTTCACGTATGACACCGTGGTCCACTCCAAATCCGTGATGGAGTTCGTGATCGGCGAGGTGGGCGCCGACCGCATCATGATCGGCAGCGACTACTGCCTCGACATGGGCTACGAGAAACCCGTGCATTTCCTCGAGCAGGTGAATATGACCAGCGGTCAACGCAGAATGATCCTGGGCGAGAACGCGGCGCGCCTGCTGAAGCTCTGAAAGTGGGTGAACTTATTTTGGTGGCGCAGCCGCGGCTGGTCAGCGCTGCGAGGCTTTTCCGGAAGATACTTTTGCATTGAATTGCGCGGATTTGCCCCGCGGGATCGTCAGCACACTCCATTTCGCTCCTGCCAGGTGCTTGGCGAGAAACACAATTTGCCCCACGTGGTAGGACGTGTGCGTGATGCCGCGGTTGATGGCCTGCATCACCGAGTGGGCTTCCCCGCGAATGGTAATCGTGCGCGTGAGGTCCGCGTCCGCGAGTTGGGCCAGCGAACCGAACAGAATCTTCCAGCTCGATTCCCAGAGGTCCATCAATTCGGCGCGCGTTTTGGGAGGCGCCTCAAATTCGGAATCGCGGTCGCGGTCCGGTTTTTCGCCGTCGCTGATCAAAAAATCCGTCCAGCGCGAGCGCAGGTTGCCCGAGACGTGCTTCACGATGATAGCGATGGAGTTGGACTCCGCATCGAGCGCGGCAAACAGCGCATCGTCCGGCATCTGCTCCATGGCGCGGTCGCCAAGACGTTTGTACATGCGGAACACGTCGGTCGCGTCTTTCACGTAAGAAACGGTGAATTCCAGGGCCATGAACGGATTTTGCGGCTATCGTGCCGCGAAATCAAGCGCGACGCATCGCACGGCCGCGCCTCGTCGCCGGCAAAATGAATCCGCATGTAGCGCCCGCCTTCAGGCGGGCGCTACACCAGGCAGAGCCGGTTCGCCCCGATGGATGCCGCCACCTCCGTTTTGGCGTAGAATACGCGCATGGCCAAAAAATCCGCGCCGCCCATCGAAGTGACGTGCCCCTGCTGCGAATCCAAACTCACGGTGGATACCGAACTGGCCGTGGTTCTGTCGCACGTCTCGCCGCCCAGGGCAGCGCCGGATGTCGACATCAGCGACGCCGCGCGCATCCTGGCCGAGCAGGCACGCAAGCGAGAGGACAAATTCCGCGATTCCTGGGAAGCCGAGAGCAAGAAGGAAGACGTCCTGAACCGAAAATTCGAGGAAGCTCTTAAAAAAGCCAAGGACCAGCCCGCCGAAAAGCCGCTCCGCGATTTCGATCTGTAGAAACCTTGGGACAATTCAAAAAAGTTGTCATTCCGAACCCGCTCCTGCGGGTGAGGAATCTCTCCTGGTGTCCACGTCAAAACAAAGAGAGATTTCTCACCCGCAGGAGCGGGTTCGGAATGACACGCAAAGAGGGTTGATCCGCAGATTTTCCGCGCCCCAATCAGCCACTCATTGACGGGCGTATCTGTCATACTGATCGGGTGTTCCGAGCGCCTCGACCCGCCGCAATTGCTATGCTGATCGGATTGACGTTTGTGTTTGCAATCAGCGCACGTGGGGCAGCCATTCCACCGCAAGAAAATCTGGCGGCAAAATCCCAAAAGCTTCCGCGCCCGCAAACGCTCGGCCGCGGTCCG
>JAIQFG010000001.1 GCA_020073375.1 Terriglobia bacterium
CTGTATTCAAAGGGAAAGACTTCCACGAACCGCTCGGTTTGAGGACGCACGCCCACCAGTTGCATATCGCCTCTGACGACATTCAACAGTTGCGGGAGTTCGTCCAGCTTGCATTTTCGCAGGTAACGGCCCACGCGCGTGACGCGCGGGTCGTCCGGGCCGGTCAGGGTAGTTCCCTACTGCGGTCGATAGCGAATAAACATGTTCACGTCCGCCGGCGAAATCGAACAACCTTGAGACGGTGCTTGAAGGATTACCTGAACGGGCGTTGTTGAATCTAGATCGAAATCAGTTGGTCCAGAATCAACATATCCGGATGAAACTACCATGTCGTACGTCTTGCTTCCAGCCATCCGGACTATTGCGTCCGTCGAACATCCCTGCGGCGGTGTTTTTACCGTTAATTCTAGCCTCTCGACTACAATAGGATCATCCAACGTGAATGTTGCAGCAGTGTATTGAGATGTGAGCGGCCCGGCGAACACTACGCTGTAAACGGATCGCGGGACGGATTTCATTTTCTCTCCGTCGATTGTCGGATCATTTAAGACTGGATTGTCGAAAGTTTGGGGAGCGGTCCACGTCTGCGGGCTTTCAAGAAGAGCCAAATGCCCACTCACATCAGGTAAGACATATGTTTGATTTACAGTCAGATTAGAATGGTCCAGGGTCGCTGTGAAATTGTCACCTGAACCACCGAATGCGAGGGGCCCCGAGCTGCAAACTGTCGCGACGGGGCACTGGTCTGAATAGCTGGCAAATGTTGTTTCGAGTTCCATTACCTCACTATCGCTAAGCGTCCCGCTCGGAATGTAGAGCATCGTTGGCATGTATACATCGAGCGGATGAGCGGAATCCACTCCGGAGAGATTGTAAATCAAATAAGCCCAAACACCCGGAACCGCAGTTACCTTCATGGCGCCATGCATCCAGATCCAATTCCCGTCGGATTTATATGGGGCCGTGAGTGAAATCGAAGGCAATCCTTGGTTATTGCTCCATATGACCTGAAGTAAACTATTCGGTAAACCATTAGCCGCATCATCCGCTTTGAACCAACCGCCCATAACAACCCAGTCTCCGACTTGCGGGGTAACTTTGTATAATGCGGCAGTTATGTCAGAGACCCCACTACTTGTAGAGATTCTAACTGCCTTTGATGTCCCGTCAGGCGCTAAGATACCCCCGGATACTATCCCGTTTTTAACTGTCCAAAGGGATTGGTCCTGTGGCACGACATTTTGGAACCGGACTGCAGTAGGAGAAAATGCCCTATTCAATCCCTCGTAATTTCCTACGAATCGTCCGCTGAACGGATCTAGCGAACTGGTGAATATGCCCACTTGTTTCTGTAATTCCGGTGCAGTATTTCCCACCCCAACTCCCCCAATCGATGTAGCCGGTCCTTGAATAGCGGGGGAGTTAGAAGGGAAAAGATTTGAAAGAAGTATTTGCGAACCATCAGAACTCGGATCGATATCCACGAGGGGCATCGATCCGATGGGGGCATCGGAAGCATTTAGACCATCGGCAACAACTTTCCCAGCGCCATTGACCCGCCCCGTAATCCAGAGGAGGGGTGCCGCCAGAGTAACGCCGTCGTCATCGACGAATATATTCTTCAACTGGATAAGCCAATTCGTCCCCATATGTTCAGCATGAATCTTTAGCCCTCCAGCCCCGGCAATGTTCATGTCGGAAATATTGACCGGTCCACCCCCGTTGTTTCCGTTCGCATCCCAGACTACAGCAGCTCGTTGGTCAGATTGCTGGGGCGCGCTGGTGTTTGTGGCGCACGTGCTGTGCTCTATCCATAGCCAGTACACGTTGGCACCTATGAAAAAGCACGGGCCGTTGTCAGGGGATGGATAGACCCCAATATTGACATTGGAGAATCGGAGACTCACAGACCCTGCATTTGTTAAATCTCCGTTCGAGTCACGACCAATTTCAACTCCTCTGAATACGGCTCCAGATGTCGCATTTTGAACAGAGGCCGAGATTGAATTCCCGGCAAACCACATCCAAGGGATATGGTCAGGCTCGCTCCCGCCTATGAGCATTGGCGTTGGACCGCCATTTGCGAATTGCTGCTGTTGGGTTCCGGATCCCACCCCCTGTAGAGTTATGGCACTGCTGTACCAAAATCCTTTCGGAAGAACATGGCCGGTCTTTGAAGAAGCATCCGGACCTTCTTGGGACCAAGAGACGGTTGTCGGTGTGGTTTCGGTGACCGTAAAAGTTCCATCGAACGACGGATCATCTACGCGGGATACCGTTACAACACGCCCTGCGGTGTATGCGTGGCCCTGAACGATTGAGGCCGTGACGGTGTTCTTGACCCGCGTTATAGACGATATTGAGGAATATCGGCCGTTCACGTCGCCGAATCCGGCGATACACAGACATTCTTTACCAGTTGGTCCAATTTTTGTCTGGTCAGTAAAATAGATTGTGCCTGTGGCCGAACCAATCTCCGGCCCCTGGGGCAATGAATCGAGACACGCAAGGACATCAAACTTCGAGGTGCCCCAAGATAAGCCGTCATTTTTGTCATTTCCCTTATTGGTTGCGTAGCATATGGCGGCGGCAGGCGATGGTTTGCCTGCAAAAGTCTTGGACGCTGAAGCTAGCCCACATCCATTAAGGGCCGGAAGGCACAAAAAAAGAATAAAAAAGATCGTGTGGATCCTATGATTTCCATGCTCTTCCACGATGCCAACCCTCCGATGACTTGTCAGATGCTTCGAGGTAATTCTAGAAGTCACTGTAGATGACTCCCTCTTCGGCGGAACACCGTGCACGGATGAGACCATTCCAAGAAACATAGCTAACTCATGACTAATCTCTTGTTTTGGGTGGAATGTCGAACAGGGGAATGCGTCGTTGCGTTCCAATACGGTATACTTTCAAATAATAAAATCCTATGATGGGAATTCACGGGGGTGGTCTTCCCTCTTGCCCGATGATCAGCCTCTCGCGAGTTCAGCAATATATACCGACGATGTCTGGGGACTTTTTTGCCCCTAGTTGCCTGGTGGCGGGCCATGGGGGTGGGCATCCTTGCTCAAATGCGATTTCGAAGATTTACGAGGAATAAGGAGAGGCAATGAGTTCAAAGGGCTTCGGCATAGATCGCGATTCACTAGGTCATGCCGCGAAACTCGGTCGGGGTTTGACCTTGCGGATTTGCATGCGAGGTGCGTTATTCTTCCAGTTGGAAAAAGGGCTGGGGATCAAGTTTCCGGCCGCCCAAATAAGTTCCCGCACCCGCGTACGCCGCACATAAAGACGTTCGATTAGACGGTTCCAGGATTCGTGATCCTCCTCATACCATTCCGGTGGAACCGTTGCTGCCGCTTCGTGCAAAATATTAAGCGTCAGCTTGGCTTCAAGCCAACTGAGCCAAGGTTCAAATTGATCCATTCCCCGGACATTCGCGTACACCGCATGGTTCACGTAGATATTTCGAATTGTACTGTCTGGGAAATTCCAGCCCCCCCCATTAAAACAAAATCCCTGGTCGATCATCATTGCGTGGAGCGCCCCTGCGGATGGAAATTCGATGTCGGGCTCTAGTTGTTCGAACACGATCGCTTGTCGCCCATCCGTATTGCATGTCCATTTGTCGAACACGAGAATTCCAAGAAAATCATCGAGTTTCTTGATTCGAGGGATATGACGATCGTCAACGCCATTGAGAGTCACAATTCTGGATGGGTGTCCCGGGTACTTCGACCCGAACTGCTTTCCCGCAGAGCAGGGGACACGCTTGTCCGCATACTGGATGACTAGGTCATGGGTGTTCTTAATCAGATCCCCAGACACTTCCACGACCGCCACGTCCGGCACGAGTATACCCATTCGCGCCGCTAGGCGCGTGGCAAGCATCTCGTTTGCCAGAACGCGTAGGTGCTGGGGATTGTTCTTAAATTTAACCACATAGTATGAGTCATCGTCACATCGCATGAGTTGGGCCTGCGAACCACCCCTCATGCGACGAATACTTTCCACAGCCTTTCTCAATTAGGGCCTCCGCGCCTCCGCCTATCGGGCTGAGATACACCCGTTCCCCACCGAATCCCTGGCCAGCAACCGGCATCGAGCCGATCGCAGCGTAAGGGGGACGTCACGGGTGACGCGCCGGGGCGGAGTCAGCGCGCGCGAATCCTTGGACGTCACGAATAGCCCGTACTCCGGCATGGCCCACAGAATCATGCCAGCGAGCAAAATCGCGACGCCAATTTCAAATTCCAGTACGGGTAGATGAATTATTTTTTGGGAGTTGCGAACTCATGCCGACGATTTCGATGCGCGGATTACGCGGAATCACGCGCGCGGGCACTCCGCCGGCCAGGGCCATCGGCGGAACATCGTGCGTGGCTACCGAATTTGCCGCCAGCAGGGCGCCGCGGCCCACGGTCACGTTCTTGGTTACAGTGGCGTGAGCCGCCAGCCAGCAGCCCTCGCACAGATAAATGGGGCCAAGCTCGCCCGGGCCCCAACGAAACGAACCGTCCCTGCGCGTGTGGTTCCCGGTGACCAGAACCACGTAGGGGCCGAGCTGCACTTCGTCTTCGATGGTGATTCCACCCCAAGCGTGCAGCCAGCAGCCGGACGCAATGTAGACGTCGTTGCCGATTTCCAGGCGGTTGCCGAAATTGATGGTCACATTTCGCGCGATCTGGAAATTTCGGCCGCAGGACTTGAACGCGGGACGCAGCAGGAATCCGCGAAGCCGCAGAATCGGGCGCAGGTCCGGCAGCCAGCACGTCGCCAGCGTCACGATGTGGAAATACAAATACTTCAGCACTCTCATGCCCTTGGGCCGATCTCCTGAGCAACCTCGGGCCTGCCCTGGTCCGTGTTTGTTTCCAATTCCCTCAGGACAATTTCTGTGAAGCGGCCGAGCGTTTGTAGGCGCGCCGACTCCAATCCGTTCCGAATCAGGGCGCGCCGCAAACTGGCGTCGCGGATGACGCGCTGCATGGCGCGGGCCAGCGCGCGCGAATCCTTGGGCGGCACGAGCAGTGCGTCCATTCCGTGTGTAACGGTTGTGGGCACGCCTCCCACCGTGGTGGAAATGGAGGGCAGGCCGCTGGCGCGAGCCTCGACCAGCACGTGCGGGGTGCCTTCGGAGAGAGTGGGGAGGACGAAAATGTCGGCGGCCCTCATGCGATCGAACAGCGGCTCGCCGAAGGGGACGTAGCCTGTCCAGCGTACTCTGGTTTGAATCTTGAGTGCGGCGGCGCGTTCGTCCAGCTTGCGGCGGTATGCGGGGAATTGATCCGGGCCGACAATTTCCAACTCCCACGGGCCGTCGTGCCGGAGTTGGCTGACGGCGTCGAGCAGGTACTCGATTCCCTTCTCCGGTCGGATATAGCCGACAAAAAGGATGCGCACGCAAGGGCCCTGGCAGGTATCCAGGCGGGGAGAAAAATCGGTTTCTTCCACGGTGCTGGAAACGGTTGCGATGGTGCGCGGCGAGCGGTACGCGCGGGCGAGTTCTCCGCCGTTGCAGATGAACGCACCGCCTGTGAGCCAGCGGCCCATGCGGCTGACGGCGCGGTCCTGCAACGCGTAGAGCCACGCGAATGTATCCCGCAAGCGGCCTTTGCGCGTGCTGGTGCGCAGCAGGGCTACCGGATCGCCCACGATCCAGTGACAGATGGGCCGGCGAAAGAGCCAGGCGAACAAATACAGCACGCCGATGTAGGGGCACATTCCCCGGACAAAAAGGACGTCGGAGCTGCGGCACGTGCGAAGGTAGGCGCGCGCGATTCCCCAAACATGCAGCAACGATGCGGCCGAGGTGCGCCAGAACGGTTGCGGAACCAGTTCGATGTTTTTCGCGGCCAGCGGCGATTCGGCGGACGAATCGGGCGGGCCGTCAACGACGCGGCTGCACATATACACTTTGTCGTATTGCGCGGCCAAGGCGTCGGCAACCTTGCCGGAAGCGGCCTGCATGTAGATTTCGCCCGCGCTGCAGTAGGCACGGACCGGGGTCACGTATCCGAGTGTTCGATTCATGGTCGGAAAGAGGTTATCGAGATCAGGCCGGGGATCGCAGAATGCGCGGGCGCAGCGCGGCAACCTGCTGGAAAAAATTCCGGATGTTGCCCGCGCCGAACGGCCAGAAATGCAGCGGAGAAATTCGCAGCCAGTTGGCCGCCGAGGCTACCAGGACCGTGATTTGCGCCGCGGCGCCCAGCGCCACGGCCCAGGCCATCCCGACAAGTCCGAATGGTTTTAGCAGCAGGACCGCAGCCAGCGCCAGCACCGCACTGCCAATCAATTGACCGGCAAGGCCCGCGTAGGGGCGCCCGGCGCCGCGCAGTCCTTGATTCAAAATATTGCCCGAGGCGGTCAGGGCGGCAGAGAGGGCAAGAATTACGGCGGGAAGCGTGGCTTGAGAAAATGCCGTGCCGAAAAAGGGCGTGACCACAAACGGAATCAGGCACGACAGCAGCAGCGCGAGTCCCGCCGAGAGCAGCGTGGACTGGCGAAACGTCTCAGTGAGGATTATCCGCTGGTTGCGGGCGTCCTTTTCATTTGAAAGCGCCGCAAATGAAGTGATGCCCAGGGCGTCGCCCAGGGAAAACTGCGCGTTGCCGAATGCCGAAGCCACGGCGTAAATTCCAGCTGCCTCCGCGCTCATCAGGCTGACCACCAGGACCGTATCGATTTGCAGCGCGAACAAATTTCCGGCCGTGGCTCCCCAATACGGCAATCCGGAACGCAGCAGACGGCGGCCCTGCGCCATGCTGGGACGGCCATTAGCAAAGGATTTCCTTTGCACCCACAGCCGCAACAAGACCGCCAAGACTTGGCTGGCCAGGAACGCCCACACGAATCGCTGCAACTGCGCTTCGCGCCCTGCCCAGATCAGGCAGATCAGGATCAGATAAAAAAGATAGAACGAGCCGCGGACGACGTTGAATCTCCGCCAGCGCATGCGACCGTGCTCGATCGCCAGAAGTGTCTGATTGAAGATGTCGAGCGGAATCAGCAACAGGCAAAGCCGCGCGAGCGGGAGCAGACCGGCGCGGTCGGCGGGCAGGACGAGGGGAATCAGGAAATAGCCAAGCATGGAATAGGCGAACGAGGCGGCCAGTCCAACGGCAATCGCGCTGCAAACCTGGTCTGGTTCGGTGCCCGGATTTTCCGCCACACCGCGCGCCAAAGCCCAGTTGCAGCCCATCAGACCCAGATTGCTCAGGATGATGGGCCACAACAGCACGGTGGCCAGTTCACCACGGCCGGATGGGCCCAGAATGCGCGCGGTCAAAATTCCGGTGACGACGCCGCAGGCCTGGATGGCCAAACTGGTGAAGAAGGTTCCGAGGTTAGCTCTGGAAAATATCATCGGGTGGATCGGCCGGGGCGCGGATGCCGGCACCGGCATTTCTGTTTAAGGAAAGAGGGATTCCTTGGCAAAGACCATGCCTCGGAATGACGGTGTTTTTTCTTTTGTGCTTTAAGCGACGCCTTCCTCGGAAGAAGAAGGATGATAAACCTGGTAGGAATATCCGGTATTGCAGACATTGAGATAGTTCAGGACCACGCCGGCAAGATTAGCTCCGGCGGCGCGCGCCTGGGATTCGGCGTATTGCACCACCTGGCGCGGCGTTGCGCCGCACTTCACAACGAGGAGGGTGGAATCGGCCAGGCTGGCGAGAATGCGGCTGTCGGCAACATTCAAGAGCGGTGGCGAATCCAAGACCACGAACTGATAGCTGGCGGCCGCTTCGTACATGAGCGCGCGCATGGCTTCGGACGAGAGAAGTTCGGCGGGGTTCGCGGGAGGGCGGCCGCTGAGGACCACGTCCAGCCCACTAACTTCGGTGGGGCTGACCATGTCCTGCCATTTGCCTTTTCCCGCGAGATACGCGCTCAGTTGAGATTTGCTTTGCGGGAAATATTTTTGAATGCTTGGCCGGCGCATGTCCGCGTCAATCAGCAGTGTGCGCCGGCCCAATTGCGCCAGCGAGGCGGCGAGGTTCATGGCGACGGTCGTCTTGCCTTCGCTGGGTTGCGCGCTGGTCACCAGGATGGAATGGGCGGGCAGAGTCGTCCCGGAAAGAAGTAGCGAAGTGCGCAGTTCCCGAAATGCCTCCGACAAAACCGAATTCAGGTACATTTCGGGATCGTGCCGGGG
Organism: Terriglobia bacterium; assembly: GCA_020073375.1. Lineage (GTDB taxonomy): Bacteria > Acidobacteriota > Terriglobia > Acidiferrales > UBA7541 > Palsa-360. The sequence continues at coordinate 8,162 of JAIQFG010000001.1, forward strand.
ACGGCTGATGACCAGCGTTCTGCGTCCTGTTTCCTTGGGATTGGTAAGGTGGAGCCTGATGCTGGAATCGACGGGATCCATGCCCAGTCCCTTTCGCCGGCGCAGGGATTCGAGCGAGGGGATGAAGGCCAGCGCGGGAATATGCAGGTAGCGATCGACGTCCCTGGCATCCTGGAAGGTCTGATCCATGTGTTCCTGAAAGAACGCGGCGCAAACTCCAAGGGCAATTCCCAAGACGGAAGCCAGCCCAAGATTGAGCGCGATCTTTGGAGCCGCCGGCTGGTAAGAAGGCATTCCGGGGTCGACGACGCGAATGTTGCTCGCATTCAAGCCGGCGGAAACGCCGGCTTCCTTGAGTCGCTGCAGCAAGCCGTCATATAAATTTTTGTTCGTGTCGACGTCACGCCGGAGAATGCCATACTGCACCGATTTTTCGGCGACTTGGTTGGCCTCCTGCTTTTTTTCAGCCAGCGCCTGCTGCAGAAGTTTTTCCTGCTGCACCGCGGCCGAGTATTCGTTGCCAATTTCCCGGGCTGCGCGTCCACGCTCGCGGTCGAGCGCCGCCTGGATTTCCGCGATCTGGCTTTGGATCTGCCGGACGCGCGGATAATCCTCGGTGAAGGTGACTGTGAGTTGCGCGCGCTCGCGCTGCAGGTCGGCCAGTCGGGTGGAGAGGTCCTGCAGCAGCTTGTTGTTCTGAACGCCGGGCAACGATCCGAAATCGCCGGCCTGGATCAGGCCATAGACGGATTCCTTTTCGTAACGCGCATCCTGCGCATGGTTCAACTCCTGCTGCAGTTCGCGGAGACTTTGATCGGTGATGCTTTCGGCGCTGCCGTTGCCGGTATCCAGGACCAGCAGGCCGTTGCCGGCGGCGTATTGCTGCATGGCATCTTCGGACTTTTCCAATTTCGATTTCAGATCGGCGAGCTGCAGGGAAAGCCAGTCGGAGGTTCTTTGGGTGGCATCGTAGCGCGCCTCCAGATTTTTCTGCATGTAGCCGGAGGCCATGGCGTTCACGATGTTCGCGGAAAGGTTCGGATCGAGTGAATCGAAATCAATTTCGACGGCGCGGCTGCGCCGGATGGGTTTGACGCCCAACCCGCGCTGAAAATGTTCGAGCACCGCTTCCTGCAGGTCCGCGGTTGGTCCGGGCGGGTGGTTCCCAAGCCCGGAGACTGAGCGAACGCCGCCGCGGATGCTGTTCCAGAGCCAGCCATGCGCCGCAGGGCGAAATTCGGGTACCTGGTCCAGGCGCAGTTGCGCAATTACGCGTTGGGCCAGATCGTCGCTGTTCAAAACCTTGTACTGCGTTTCCAGATATGTGTCGGTGACTTCGTCGAGTTGGAAGACTTCCTGTGCGGTCACCAGACCGGGATTTTCCTTGTCGATCTCGATCAGAACCTTGGCACGGTACACGGGCTTCTGCCGGAGCGTCCCCACAAAAACGATGCCGAACAAGACGCCGAACGCCAGCAGCACGGTCCAGCGCCGTTTGCGGATTACCCTCCAGCACGCCAACAGGTCAGGGGGCTTCTCCAGTTCGGAGGCGCGCACGGCGTGTTGGGATGCGTGTCGTCGGCTCATCGACCCGTCGCGGGCCTTGAAGAGCTCGATTTGATAGTTGTCTGATTCGGATGGATTCATACGCTCACCATTTATAGATCGCTACACCAGTGGCCATGGAAACCGCGGATTCCGCGCCCCGGTAGAAGGCGCTTTTTGCCGAACTATTGGGGATGAAAAGGATGTCCTTCGGCTGGAGACCCGGATCGGAAGCTTTGTTGGCGAGAATCTTGCCGAGATTTACGGGGATTTCAATTCGCTGGCCCGTCGCGGCATCGACGCGGACGATCCGCGCCTGGCCGGTGGCGGCGGTATGCGTCAAGCCTTCGGCTAAGGCCAGCGACTGCAGCAAGGAAATGCTCTGATTGTTCTTCAGCGCGAAACCTCCGGGCTTTTTCACTTCTCCCACGACGTAGACAAGTTCGGCGGAAGTCACTTTCACGATGTCGCCGGGGTACACGGGAAGGTTAAGGGCCGCGCTACGCGACTCCATCAAGGTCCAAAGGCTTAGCGTATCGATTTTGCCGCCCGATTCCGGTTGAGCTCCGCGCGTGGCCGATTCGCCGGGCGCTGAGAATCCCGCTCCCCTCAGGATCACGACGGATTCGCCCGCGTCATCCGCAGGCCCTTCGGCCATCGAGAGCATTTCCAGTACGGTCTTAGTTCCTTGGATCTGAAAAACGCCGGGTTTTTTCACTGCGCCCACCACGGAAACCGGGTGGCTCTGGAGTTCGCGAACAAAAACGCCGACGTGGGGATCCTTCATATACGTGCGGTGAAGTCTTTCCTGCAGAGAGGATTGCAATTCCCCGGGAGTCAGACCGGACGCTTTCACGGCGCCCAGCAATTCCATGGAAATTTCCCCGCCGGCCGAAACGCGGAACGTGCGGTTCATTTCCGGGGCTTCAAAAACTGTGACGTCCAACAAGTCTCCGGGGCCAATGCGGGATTCGTCATTCCGGATCTCGGCGAGCGCGTTTGCCTCCGCTGCGGCAACCGCATTTACGGTCCGGTTGGAAATTTGCCTGAACTCTCCCTGACCCGCCGAGGCGGCTTCGGCAGCAGGACGCACCTGAGCACCAACACAATCGGAGATGAAAAACAAGGTAATGGCAAGAAATGCCTGCAGAACACGGAACCAGGCCGGGGATGGAACTATTCTCATCATAAAATGCCTTTCAGGAAAATTCTCGCCTCGATGATGAAAGATTGGCGGGAATCCGCCGAGATGTCTTGAGAATGAAAATAAAATGAGATGTTTGTTCAGGCGATAGCGGCAATCCTGCGGGGCCGCGCGGCCGGCAGGGGTTGGCACACTCTTTGCACGCAAGAAATGTCAATTTCCACGGCGGCGGCCCGGCCCAGCAATTCCATGGAAACAACCATGCGGAACGCGCCCTTGGTGCGAATCAGGATTCCTTCGATACCTTGTAGCGAGCCGGAGGTGACCATGACGCGATCTCCAGTATGGAGATATTCATGGGGCTCGACCCGGGACGAACCCTCCACTAGGCGGCGGACGGCGGCGATTTGTTCATGCGGCACGATGGCCGCGTTCACGCCGGACTTCACAAGGCCCACGACCCCCGGTGTGCTCAGAATTTGGAACTGGCGGTCCAGGCCGCCCTGGAGAAATAGATAGCCGGGAAACAAAGGCAATTGAAGGTGCACGGGACGCCGGCGCCAGAGATGCGTCGCGCCGTAAAGCGGGAGGAAGACATGATGCCCCTTGCCGGAAAGCGCCTGCACCACGGACTTCTCATGCTGGTACCGCGTATGCACCGCGTGCCAATGGCCGGAAGGCCCGGGCTGCGGCATCCCCAGATCCAATGCCGTCGAAAGGTCCGATGAATGCATAGAGCTCCGCCCTGTGACTGTCATTGCACTGGAGATGCAAAAACTTCCATTCATAAGAGAAGCCCACACTGAAGCGTCATCCATGAGTAGTGCTGAGGCATGGATGCCTGTTGCGTCCTGGCCCTCGCTGCCCGCGCGCGTTAAATCCGCGAGCCGCGTAAAGCTCCCACTAATCCCAATGCATGGCCCTGCCGGCAATGAGTTCGTGATCCCACTCGGGTTCGTGTTGCACGGTGGACAAGTCCCAATTCATCAGGTCGTCCCGGACGACCGCGAATCCATTTTCGCCGCGCCCGCCGAACCGGTGGTCGACACGAACGACCCGAGCTTCTCCGAGGATGCGAATATCGGCATGGATGCCGGTGAGCGAAGGCAGAGCCACTTCCACGCGAATGATGGCGCGGTCGGGAGGACAGGTGGGCGAGAGAATAAACGCGCCCAGCAGACTGATGTCGCGTGTGAGGCCCTCTCCCTGCAGACAATGGTTCTGGAAATTGTCCCAGGTGAAAACCGCGGGAGCCTCCAGCCGATAGCGGATTTCCTTCCTCATGTCCATGGGCAAAACCGGTTCGCTTTCGAAACCCCGACAGAGTCGGTACGGCATACCGCGGCCGGGGTGAGCGCACAATAGTAGCTCTGTGCCCAGTTGAACAAGAAGTAAGACGCACCCGGAGAGCATGCAGGGCTGGTCTCCCCTGCCACGGCGCAAAGCCCTTCTCCGGGCCCGGGACAGGTATATGCAGTGCCGGGACGGCCAACCCGGGCGCCGCCGAAGCCACAATCATTTAACGGATATGTTTATTACCGATTGTGTTATCTAGCGTCCGGGAAGGCTTTGTCCCGCAAGTGACACGAATCATGACATTTTTGGACAAAATAGCTTGCCTGCACAGCCTATTTCATATAGTCTTCCCCATGTACCCCCACCTCTCGAGGGATAGCGAATGAGTCAACTGGCCACGGGCTTTCACGAAAGCATTAGTGTCCTCATCGCGGATGCGGACAGCATGAGCGCACATTTGATCGCGGACGAAATCGCGCGCGGGCGTCACGATATCTCCGTAGTTTCCGTCGCCAACACCTGCGCCGAAACCATCTACGAACTGGAACGCAAGCAGCCCAATATCGCCGTGATTAACGCCCGCCTGGACGATGGGCCTCTGGCGGGTTACCGGGTCCTGCAGCACCTGCAGCTGATGAGTTACAGAACCGTGGCCATCATGATGATTCCGGACTCGGAACGCGAACTGGTGATCGACGCATTTCGCGGCGGCGCTCGAGGGGTGTTCTGCCGTATTCAGCCCGTGAAAATGCTCTCCAAGTGCATCCGCACCGTGCATGACGGCCAGGTGTGGGCCGACAGCCAGGATCTGCACTTTGTCATGGAATTCCTGACCCGGCTGAAGCCGTTGCGTCAACTGAAGCCGGGCGGCGGGATCAGCCGGCTGACTCCGCGGGAAGCGGAGGTAGTGCAACTGCTTGCAGAAGGCATGAGCACCAAGGAAATCAGCCTGAAATTGCAACTCACCGAGCACACGGTGCGGAATTATCTCAGCAATGTCTACGATAAACTGGGCGTGTCGAGCCGCGTCGAGCTGGCGCTGTATGCCGTGACGCGCGAGGAGTTGCACGACCCTTCCAGGATTTGAACCATTGCGACCGCCCGCGAGGCCGCCGGAAACCATTTGCCGCTCCCTTGCTGAACACCTTCTCTCCACATTCCCGGCCGATTTTTAATCCGTCCGGAATTCACGGAAAACCGATACGATGGAAGCCGGGACGCCTCCCACAAGCGAGCAGAAGCGATGAGCGATACCACGCGATATGAACGTGGTGTGGCAAAATTGAATGAAATTTACGGCGAAAAAGGCAAGCTCTTGCTGGATTCGCTGCAGGATATCGCCCCGGACCTGGGGCGGTACGTAGCGGAATTCGCATTTGGAGACATTCATTGCCGTCCGGGGCTCGATCCGCGCTCGCGAGAGATTGCCACGGTTGCCGCACTTACGGCGCTGGGGACCGCGGGGCGGCAACTCCGCGCCCACATCCATGCCGCATTGAATGTCGGGTGCACGCAGCAGGAAATCATCGAAATTCTGATGCAGATTGCTTTGTATGCAGGGTTCCCCGCGGCCTTGAACGGCATCGAAGCGGCCCGGGAAGTCTTCCAGGAAAGATCACAGAACAAGTAAGCCCCCTTGCGGCGCAAGCCAGGGCGCTTAAGCCGCGCGCCCGTTCTCACCATAAGTCGTTTATTGACAATGAAATTAGAAGGCGAAGCGCGACCAGCCGTGAACTCCCATTTGCATGCGCGACTTGCCGCGCCACGGGCCATTTCCACTTCGGCCTAGCCGCCGGAACAATCGCGATTCCGATTTAGCACATATCCCCCCGTTAAAGTGGACGCAATGGTTTGCCGATTAAATGTTCGGCGTTGAGTGTCTTACTGTCCGTGCTCTTCACGCGCGGCATAGCCATTTTTCTGGGAATGCTCGCCCGAGGCGTGCGGAATCAGGTTTGCCAGACATTAGGAAACGATTACGGAGCGAAACGATGGATGACCTGATTAAAGAATTCCTGGTTGAAAGTAACGAGAACCTGGACCGGCTCGACAGCGAACTGGTGAAGCTGGAGTCGGACCCCTCCTCGCAAGAACTCCTGTCGAGCATTTTTAGAACCATCCACACGATCAAGGGAAGCTGCGGGTTCCTGGGGTTCGCCAAGCTGGAAAAAGTGGCCCATGCGGGCGAGAGCCTTCTCTCCCGCCTCAGGGACGGCAAAATTTCGCTGACTCCGGAAATTACCACCGGGCTGCTGGCCATGGTTGACGCCATACGCACGATGCTGGGCGCCATCCAGTCAACCGAGCAGGATGGCGAAGAAGTGTACCCGGATCTGATTGAAACCCTGAAGCGCCTGCAATTGACCCCGGAGGAAGCCGGTGCAAAGCCGCAATCCCCTCCGGCCGCATCCGAAGGCCCCAAGAAAGGCAGCCCGGAATCGGCGAAGGGGGGAAAGAACGGCGGAAAGACGCCGGAGAAAAGCCCGGCAGAAACTGCCTCCTCCTCACGCAGCGACTCCGCAGCCACTCCGCCGCGTGATCCGGCGGAAGACAATGCCGCGGCGGCGCACGGCCACGAAGAGACGCGCGCCAGCGGGGCGCCTTCCGAAACGATTCGCGTGGAAGTTCACCTGCTCGACCGGCTGATGAATCTGGTCGGCGAACTGGTGCTGACGCGAAATCAGATCACGCAGTATTCCGCGCGACAAAACGACGCCAATCTGGCCACCCCGACCCAGCAACTCAATCTGCTGACCAGCGAGCTGCAGGAAGAAGTCATGAAGACGCGGATGCAGCCGATCAGCAATATCTTCGACAAGTTTCCCCGCGTGGTTCGCGACGTGGGCATGAGCCTGGGCAAACAGGTGCAAATTGAAATGGAGGGAAAAGAAACCGAACTGGACAAGAGCCTGCTGGAAGCGGTGAAGGACCCGCTCACTCACATTGTGCGCAATTCGGTGGACCACGGAATTGAAATGCCGGAGCAGCGCATCGCCGCCGACAAGCGCCCCGAAGGGCACCTCAAGCTGCGCGCCTGCCACGAAGGCGGCCAGGTGCTGGTGGAAATCTCGGACGACGGGGCCGGCATCGACGTAGTTCGCGTCCGGAACAAGGCCGTGGAGCGTGGCCTGATCACGGCGCAGCAGGGCGCGCACATGACCGAGCGCGAGATCCTGAACATGATTTTTCTCCCGGGCTTCTCGACCGCGGAGAAGGTAACGAATATCTCGGGGCGCGGCGTGGGAATGGACGTGGTCAAGACCAACATCGACCGCATTAACGGGTCGGTGGAACTGCAGAGCCGCGCGGGAAAGGGCACCACGGTAAAGATCAAGATTCCCCTGACCCTGGCGATCGTCCGCGCCGTGATAGTACAGAGCAACGGCCGGCGATTCGCCATTCCCCAGGTCAGCATCCAGGAACTGGTACGGCTTGACGGAGACAACGTTCAATCCGAAATCGAGCAGGTGCACGGAGTGCCCGTTTACCGGATCCGCGGACGCCTGCTGCCCCTGGTGTATTTGAGCAAGGAATTGAAGCTGAAGAAGAACGTGGCCGTGGGAAACCAACAGGATGACGCGGCCAACATCGTCGTGCTGCAGGCGGACGATCATTTGTTCGGGCTGGTCGTCGACGAAATCAACGATTCGGAAGAAATCGTGGTGAAGCCGCTGAGCAATCAGTTGAAAGGAACCAAGGTGTTCGCCGGGGCCACGATCATGGGCGATGGGAAGGTGGCCCTGATCCTGGACGTGGTGGGCCTGGCGCAGAGCGCCAGCATCCTGACCGAGTCGCGGGAGTACGCGTTGGCCGACAAGTCCGATGAGCTGCTGGAAACCGAGTCGCAAGACCAGTCGGAAAAGGAAACTTTCCTGCTGTTCTCCGGACCCGACGACGGCCGCATGGCCCTGCCGCTTTCGCTTCTGGCCCGCCTGGAGGAATTTCCGGCCTCGATGGTGGAAAAATCCGGAAATGAATGGGTAGTGCAATATCGCGGAAAAATCCTGCCGTTGATTCGCCTCGATATTGTCCTGGAAGAGAGACGAACGCGACTGCGCCACAAGGTAAAAAATGTCGAACCCGATCCATTGCAGGTGCTGGTCTGCCATGACGCCGGGCGCACCCTCGGAATCATCGTCGAACGCATCCTCGACATCGTCGAGGACCGGGCGCTGATCAAATCGCCGGCGACACGCGAAGGCGTACAGCACGCGGTGGTGATTAACGACCGGATCACCGAACTTCTGGACGTCCCCGCGATCCAGCGCATCGCCGAGGAAAATCGCAGCCTTTCCCACGAACACGCGGAGGTCATCGACTAAGCCATGGCGCAACCTAATCAGTTTTGCACGTTCTACCTGGACAAACTCATGTTCGGCGTCGATCTGCTGAAGGTTCAGGAAGTGATCCGCTACCTGGAATTGACCGAAATTCCGCTGGCCCCGAGAGTCGTCAGCGGGTTGATGAACCTTCGCGGACAAATCGTCACCGGGATCGATCTGCGCCGGCGGCTGGAGATGGAAGACCGGCCGGAAGGAACGTTTCCCATGAACGTGGTGATCCGCAGTGGAGGGGGCGCGGTGAGCCTGCTGGTCGACGAGATCGGCGATGTAATCGAGGTCGAGGAGGACTCCTTCGAGCCTCCGCCGGAGACTTTGCAGGGCAAAGTCCGCGAAGTAATTCTGGGAGTGCACAAGCTCGATAAGAAGCTGCTACATGTTCTGGATACGGACAAAGCATGCGAGACCTCGGAACGAAGCGAGACCGCCCTGGTCGAAGGATGAACATCAAGATTCGGGCGGCTACTGACTCGGATTTGCCGGATTGGCAAGTGATTTGCCGCAAGAACGGAAATAGGGCTGCAATCGAGAAGGGGAAAACGTGCTGAAAGACATGAAGATCAAGAACAGATTGCTGGGCGGATCGTTACTTCTGGCAGTCCTCGCGGGGGTGATCGGCCTGACGGGCATGGCTGGCATACGGCAACTCTCGAAAGCCGACGAGGGAATGTACTTGAACAATACGGTCCCGCTGCCCGGGTACGGGCATCTGATCGTCACGCTGCAAAAACTCCGGGTGTCGTTGAGAGACAACCTGGCCGCAAGGACTCCGGAACAGCATCAGAAGTTCGAGGCCCAGATTGAGCAGAACTCGAGCGATCTGACAAAAGGGATTCAAACCTTTGACGCGAGCACTTTGTCGCCAGAACAAAAAACGGTCTTCGATGGGCTGCGAGTCTCAATCAATACCTATATGGGGTACGTGCCTCGGGTCGTCGCTGCCGCGAAAGCTGGAAAGCCGGAACAGGGTTGGGACTTGCTGTGGCTTCCCGATTATCTCAAGGCTGCGACGGGAGTGCAGGGGGCCATCGAGAATCTTGAGGAGCTTGAGGTCGCCGACGGCAAGACAAATTTGGAGAAAAACAAAGCATTGGCAAGCTCCGCCATCTGGCAAATGACAATCATGATCGTGATTGGACTGGCAGTGGCAATCGGCGGAGGCATCTGGGCAACGATCATGGTTACAAAGCCGATGGGGCAAACCATAACGGTGCTGGATGCGCTGGCCCGGGGGGATTTGACGGCGCGGCTGGACGTGGATTCCAAGAATGAAATCGGCCAGATGGGGGAGGCTCTGAATCAGGCGATTGCCAAAATTTCGGGGTTGATCCGCTCAGTGGCCGAAAACGCGGAGCAAGTGGCAAATGCCAGCGAGGAATTTTCCGCCGTCAGCCAGCAGATCACCACGAACTCCGAGGAAACCACCGCGCAGGCCAACGTCGTCTCCGGGGCTACCGAACGGGTGGAGCGCAACCTGCAAACCGTGGCCACCGGCGCCGAGGAGATGAGTTCCACCATTCAGGAAATCGCCAAGAACGCCACCGAGTCCGCCCGCGTCGCCAGCAAGGCCGTCAAAACCGCGGAAACCACCAATGCCACCGTCTCCAAGCTCGGCATTTCCAGCGCCGAAATCGGCCAGGTCGTCAAGGTCATTACCTCGATTGCCCAGCAGACCAACCTGCTGGCCCTGAACGCCACGATCGAAGCCGCCCGCGCCGGTGAAGCCGGCAAGGGCTTCGCCGTGGTCGCCAACGAAGTCAAGGAACTGGCCAAGCAGACCGCCAAGGCCACCGAGGACATCAGCCAGAAAATCGCGGCCATTCAATCCGACACCAAAGGCGCGGTCGACGCCATCGCCACCATCGGCGCCGTCATCAACCAGATCAGCGACATTTCCAATACTATCGCCACGGCCGTCGAGGAACAAAGCGCGACGACCAACGAGATGACCCGCAACGTGGCCGAAGCCGCCAAGGGCTCCGGCGAAATCACTCAGAACATCGCAGGAGTGTCGCAAGCCGCGCAAGGCACTTCGTCCAGCGCGCATGAATCGATGAAAGCCGCGCAGCAGTTGGCGGTCATGTCCACGCAACTCCGCGGCCTGGTGGAGCAGTTCAAAGTCAGCGCGGATGGCCAGGTCAACGGCCACGGCAGACTGCGCGCAGCCTGAATAGGGGGAAGCACTCCGCCGCTTCCCGCACGATTGAGTAAGCGTTATGTGATCTGGAACGGCGATTCGCCCGCCACGGGTAGCAGATGGGCGGCGAATGAGACGCAACTGAAGAGTTGTCTCCCGAGCGCTTGGCGCGGCGATCTTCGCGGAAATCAGATTGGGGCCTTGGCAAACGATGCCGCAGATTGAAATCATGATCGTCGACGATTCCGTGGTCGTGCGGAAGATCCTGTCTAATGTGCTTTCTCGCGATCCCGACCTGCACATCGCGGGATGGGCCAGCAACGGCCGCCTGGCGGTGGCTAAACTTCATTCCCTCCGGCCCGACATCATTCTGCTGGACATTGAAATGCCGGAGATGACCGGCCTGCAGGCGCTTCCCGAAATCCGCAAAATTCTGCCGAAGACGCCGATCGTCATGTTCAGCACGCTCACCGAATGGGGAGCGGCGGCAACCCTGGACGCGCTCTCTCTGGGCGCGACCGATTACGTCGCCAAGCCCAGCAATCAGGACATGGCCGCCACATCCGAGAGCATCAACCGGGAGCTGATTCCCAAGATCAAGGCGCTGTGCAAATTTTCTTCGGCGATTCCCGCCGCGCCGCATGGGGCCGCGAAACCGGCCATCGCGATCCCGCGCCCGGCCGTCCGGTTGCGCGCGACTTCCCCGCGCTCCACGCGTGTTGAGATTGTGGCCATTGGAGTATCCACAGGCGGTCCGGACGCACTGGCCAAGCTGCTGCCCGCGATCCCCGCGCGATTTCCCGTCCCCGTGCTGATTGCGCAACATATGCCGCCAATTTTCACCACGCTGCTGGCCTCGCGCTTGTCGACCAAATGCGCGGTGCCCGTGCGCGAATGCCAGCCGGGAACATTGCTGGAGCCGGGATGCATCTGGATCGCGCCGGGAGATTTTCACATGGTGGTGCAGGAGGAAGCAGGGCGCGTGCGCTTGCAGACCAACCAGGGGCCACGCGAAAATTTCTGCCGCCCGTCGGTGGATGTCCTATTTCGGTCGGTGGCGCAGGTGTACGGCGCGAGCGCGCTGGGAATCATATTGACCGGAATGGGCCAGGACGGGCTGAAAGGTTGCGAAGCGCTGTGCGCGGCGGGCTCATCCGTCATCGTCCAGGACGAAGCGACGAGCGTTGTGTGGGGCATGCCCGGGTTCGTGGCCCGCGCCGGCCTCGCTCAAAAAATCTTGCCACTCGATCAAATTGGCAACGAAATTATTCACCGAGCAATGGCCTATTCGCTGGCAGAAATCAAGAATTAGATTCGCGCACGAGAAACAGCCGCGCGGTTCGCTACTTGAGCAGGTCGGCGACTTTGTCCAGACCGGCTTGCGCGCAAGCTTCATCCTTGTCGCTGCCGGGAGCGCCGCCCACGCCGATCGCGCCGATGACCTCGTCACCCACCTTGACGGGAAGTCCCCCGCCCACGGCGAAAATGCCGGGAATAATGCGCGCGGGAGAAATATTGGCCATGGCCTTTTCGGTGACGGACGAAGGCCGCTTATAGGTAAGGGCGGTGAAAGCCTTCTGCTTGCTCACGGTGAAGTTCACTTCGCCGCTGCCGTCGTCGCGAATGGCGACCTTGTCCATGCCGTCGACGTCCATCACGTGCACGCTGACGTGATAATTATCGGCGCGGCATTTGGCAAGGGCCGCCTGCGCCATGGTGATGGCCATGTCGGTGGAAATCGCTTTCTCCGTGAGCAGGCCCTTGCCTTGCGGAATTGCCGTCCAGGTTGTTGCCGCGACCAGAATGGCAACCGCTGCGGCCATTCCCGTTAACCGGATTCGTGACATGTCGTCCCTCCCGTTTTTTGATCGCAAGGGCGCGACCCCGCCCCTTGCCGAGGGCATTCTATCGTAAGCAGAAGCGAGATACGACAATGAGGATGTTACGGAAGTCTTGAGAAAATTCGATCACGCGGACAACCGCCAATTCTGAGTTGCCTAAGTGGGTGGATACGGTGAATTGACTCTCTATGGCGGGGCCGTAGCATGGTAATTTGCAGATTCGCGGGATGAAGGGACTGCAACCTTGGAAAATTTTTCAGAGGCAAAACCCGAATCACGCTGGCCAAACGGACAACAGCGCATGGTGCCGCGCTACTCCATGCTGGCCATCGCGGAACTGGCCGACAACGAGGGCACCGTATGCATCGTGGGCAGAATGACAGAAGTCAGCAAGAATGGATGTTACGTGAATACGCCGAGCACGCTTTCCGTGAACAGCGTTCTGAAAGTTGTCATCTCCCGCGATGAGGAAACCTTCCTGACCAACGGCAAAGTGATCTACGTTCACGAGAGAATCGGCATGGGCATCCTGTTCGTCGATCCGGCCGCGGAACAACGGGATATTCTGAACTCCTGGCTGGCCGACGCTCCCCGCATGGAATCGCTCTAGCGACACACGAGATCCGGGAAACTGACTCTTGTACGCGCTAAGCGCCGGGGGTACGCTCGCATTCACCGGCCCGAGGCGCAACCGGGAAAGGGAGAATGCCCGTGAAGGTCCTGATATTTGTTTTTTGTTTGCTGTCGTTCGCCGTTTGGGCGGGAGCGCAGGCGAGCGAGCCTTCCGGGAAGCAGGTGGCAACTGGCGCTCCGCGCTCGACGCGCGACATTGTGCCGCTGCCTTCCATCAAGTCGTTGACAGCCGAGCAAACCGCCGGGAAAAAACTTTTTGTGCAGAGATGCTCGGTCTGCCATCTGCCCGCGCTGCCCTCCTACACCGCGTATGGCCCGATCGTGGATGGCTCGGTGGTCGCCGAACGCGGGGAAGACGCGATACGGCGTCAAATCGCGCAAGGTTCCGCGAGGATGCCCGGTTACCAGTACACGCTCAGCCCCGCGGAAATCGCGTCAATCGTGGAGTATCTGAAGACCCTGGCCATTTTGAAAAAGGATTGAGGGGACGAAGCAAAATGTTGCGAGTGAATTGGCTGATATGCGCGGCTACGCTGCTTAGCCTGACGGTTGTCAGGCCGTCGCCCGCGGCACCGCAGGACAAGCCCGCGTCGCGCGGGTTGCTAGCCGGGACTGTGCGCGGGGCCGGCGGGGAGCCCATGGAGGGCGTCACCGTTTCAGCCGCCAAAGTGGGTGGAACAATTACTACTTCGGTGTACACCGACGATCGAGGCCGCTACTTCTTCCCGATCGCGCCCGGAGGAAAATATCGCGTTTGGGCGCAGGCGGTCGGCTTTCAGGCGGGGCGCGCGGATGCGGAATTAAATTCCGCCACGGGCCGGACACCGCTGAATTTCACTCTTACGGCCATCGATAATTTTGAAAGGCAGCTGACTTCGCCGGAATGGCTTTCCGCGCTGCCCTCCGGAAATCGGGAAGACATGCGCCTGAAACTGATTTTCATGCATAACTGCACCACCTGTCATTCCGCGGCCTTCGTCCTGCAAAACAAGTTCGACGAAGCAGGATGGAAAGCAATTCTGGCGCGCATGGAAACGATCAATGTGTACGGCAAGGCCGGGGAGCCTCCGAATCCGGTCATTCGACATTACACGGAAGAGCTGGCGGGATATCTGTTTCGTGTGCGCGGGCCGGAACCGTCTCCCTTGCAGATCAAGCCGCTTCCCCGCCCCTCGGGCGATGCGGCCCGCGTGGTGGTCACCGAGTTCAATGTCCCTTCAGCAGCCAACCCGGACGAACTGGTGGATCAGGACGGCAGCGACTGGTCCGGCGGAATTCCCTCCGGCGGAAACGGCTCGGCCGGACTCCACGATCTCACCATCGACGGGAATGGAAATGCCTGGGTGACCAACGGCACCGAAAATCGCAATCGTAGTTTCCTGAAGCTGGACGTGGAAACCGGCAAAGCGACCAATTTCAGGCTGCCGGCTCCCAACGGATTTGCGCGCGGCACTCACGGCATCGCGCAGGACCGCAACGGAATCATCTGGGCGAATATTTTCGAGCTCGGCGGGACGTTTGGGCGAGGAAGCCTGCTGCGCCTGGATCCAAAAACTGAAAAATACGAAGTCTACACGCCGCCTGCGGATATGGGACCGGTGGGCATCTCAGTGGAAGTGGACGGAAAAGGAAAAATTTGGGCGACGTCCGACGGGGCCGTTGTGTTTGACCCCGCGAGCAAGCAATTCACCTGGTTCAAACCTCTCACGCCGGGCACGGGCGGGTACGGAGTGACGGGCGATAGCGCCGGGAACGGTTGGTTCTGCCAGCCGGGCCTGGATGTCGTCGGAATCGCGGATTTCGCAAGCAAGAAAACAAGTGAAATCCGGTTGCCAGCGCGGCCCGGGATCGAGGAGATTTCAACGGACGAAGACCGCCAGTTCGATCAAGCGGCGCAATCGAGTTTCACGAACGGCATTCTCTCCGCGGAAGGGCCGCGGCGGATGGCCGCACAAGGCGATTACGTCTGGTGGTCCAATTGGTTTGCGCAAAGTATTTCGCGCGCGAATATTCGCACCCGGGAAGTGGAATATTTCCACGCGCCGCTGCCCGACCTCTCTCCCTACGCGATGATCGCGGATAGAAACGGAATGCTGTGGGTGGCTATGCCGAACGACGATCGCGTCGCCAAGCTGGACCCGGCCACGCATCAGTGGACCGTCTACAACCTGCCCAGCCACGGAACCAACACGCGATTCATCACCGTGGACGATCACAAGAATTCCGTCGAAGTCTGGGAAGCTTCATTCATGACCAGCAAGGTCGTGCGCCTGCAATTCCGGACCAGGCAGGAGTTGCAGGCGCTGGCCAGCCGCAGCGGAGCGGCGAATGTTGCGCGAACCGCGGATCGGAACGGCGGCCGTGGCGCGTCCAGATAGAAAAGGAATGCTTTATCCCCGGTTGTGCCCCTTATCACGTTGATCTATGCCGCAGGTCACATCTTTTGTTTCCCGCGCGATGTATAAACATAACGAAAGCTTGAAAGTCATGGAAGGGAGGCAAACTCCGCCGGACTTCATACAAGCTGTGAGCAGTTTTAAATTTACACCGCGCACGCGGTGCATCGCATGGGTTACGGGTTCGCCCCGCAAGAAAGCCCATGCATAATCAAGATAACGCAACAAGGGGGACCGCCCGGTCTCCCTTTGCGTTGTATAGATGACCGGAGGGCGCCACGATTGAAAATGAATCCAGGCACCCGCCGCGCGGCTTATCACCTGGCGTTAGCGGTTCGGATTTCGGCAAATAGATATGAACCTTTCCGGTCCCGTTGCAGCAGGTTCGACCTGATGCGCCAGGATTGTTCCGCTGTGAAGATCAGGTTTCCGAGCGAGCCAAGTTTCAGTTCGCCTGCGCCCCAGCTTGCCTTCATCAATCCAGAAGAGGAGTGGGCGTTTTCCCCTAACAGCAGGTGGCCGATTTCGTGGGCCGCGGCCAGTCCCAACACCTGTTCCAGTGGCGTTGCGTATTCCTGCGCGGCGCCCGCGGCCTGATGGATGGAAAGATAAGCCAAGTAGGCCTGTGAGCCGTCCGGCGGGACCGCGGCAACACCCATGGCAATCTCCCGCAAATTCGGGCTAAGGGGCTGAATGCGGTCGACAAAATTCAGGACAAAGTCCAACGGGCCCATGGGGCGGGCGCAGGCAGGCTGCCTCTGTTCCACAGGCACGGCGACGTTGCAATCGACCCAAACGATGCTCACGCCTGCGCCGCGTAAAATCTCCGAAGTCACCGCCTCGGCGCGCGCCAGCGTTTCGGGCGGGACATGCGTGTAATCGTGGATTCGGATTGTAATGATGAGGGGCGGTTCGCCTTTTTCGGCGCGCATGGAAATCCCGAGGGCTGGAGAAACACAAGCCAGCAGCAGGCTCCCGAGCAGAAGAATCGCCGACGCGCGAGGAACGCATTGGAAACCGGTGGAACCGCTCATTTCCCCTCCCTGGGATTGCCGCCGTCAGAACGTCAGGCAATCGGCAAGAGGGATTAAGGGGCCTTGCGAGAAATGAAACAAATGGTTTGATTTCACGAAATACATGAATTACATTCATGGAGCAATGCAACCCAAACTGGAAGTGCGGCATTTGCGGCTGGTGGCGGAGGTGGCGGCGCATCGGAGCATCACGCGCGCGGCGCAGCGATTGCACCTGACGCAATCCGCGCTCAGCCACCAACTGCGCGACGCGGAAGAAAAGCTGGGCACGCCTCTTTTCCAGCGAGCCAATCGCAAAATGGCGCTCACGCCGGCGGGGGAAAAGCTGCTGGACTCCGCGCGGCGGATTTTGAGCGACCTGAAAAACACGGAAGACCAGATCCAGGGCTTTCAAGGACCGTCTGGGACGCTGCGGCTGACCACCGAGTGCTACACCTGCTACCACTGGCTCCCCCCGGTGCTCGAAGCAGTGAAGGGAAAATTCCCTCAGGTGGACGTGCGCATCGAACTGGACGCGACTTCCAGGCCTCTTGCCGCGCTGCTGGACGGAAAGCTGGACGTCGCCATCGTTAGCTCCAAGCGGAACGACCGCAGAATCCGGTACGAGCCGCTGTTCGAGGATGAATTGATGGTGATCACGCCGCCGGGACACCGCCTCGCAAAGCAACCTTGGATCCGTCCCGGCGATCTTGCCCAGGAAACGCTGCTGATTTATCCCCCGCGCAGGGAGAGCACCTTGATCCAACTGCTGGCCGCTGAAGGCCTAGACCCGAAATCCGTTCTGGAAGTGCCACTGACCGAAGCAATTATCGAAATGGCGTCGGCAGGCATAGGAATCGGATTCCTGGCGCGGTGGGCGATCGCCCCCAAATTACGCGCCGGCGCCCTGGCGGCGCGGCCGCTGACCAAGGCCGGATACCAGCGCCACTGGCTGGCCGCCACGCTACAAAGACACGCACAGCCGGAACATGTCTCTCAGTTTCTCAAATTGTTACGGCAGAACATTCCCGGCAAACGAAAGCAGAAGGTGAACTGATCCTCAAAGGGGGCGTCGGTACAGGCCTACTAGTACCAAAAAGGCATAGAATTACGAATAAATTATATAGCCATCCGAGTTACAATCCCAAAACCCCGCGAGCCAATGGAGGGTGCGATGGATCGCTTCTCTCGAGGTTGGGACTTCATCCAAAAGAGCTTCGCCATTTTGGGGTCGAATAAAGACTTACTGATCTTCCCCGCGGCTTCCGCCGCCTCCTGCATTATTGCTTCCATGTGGATTCTCGGCATCTTCGGTTTTGCATACGGCGACCAGGTGCGGTCGCTTTTCATGAGCAACCCGCAGCATCTGATGATGACGCACGAGATGTGGGCGGGCCTGTTCCTGTTGTACGTGGTGAACTACTTCATCGTCGTGTTTTTCAACGTCGGACTGGTCATCTCGGCGACTGACCGGATCGCGGGCGGCCATGCGTCGATCAACCAGGGGCTCGATCTGGCATGGCGCCGGAAGGGCAAGATTTTTCAGTGGGCGGTGGTTGCCGCGACGTTCGGAATTCTGATGAAGGTCGCCGAACGGCGCCTGAGTTTTCTGGAACGCATGGGTCTGAGGCTGATTGAAATGGCGTGGGGATTGGCGACCGTGTTCATCGCGCCGGTCCTGGCCGCGGAGGACATCGGGCCGATCGATGCCCTGCGTCGTTCCTCCCAAATATTCAAGGAAACATGGGGAGAAAAACTGGCGGGCGGCTACGCTTTGGGACTCTACTTTTTGCTGCTGGCAATTCCCGGCGTCGTAGCGCCGTTTATCCTGTTCCGCCTGTTCGGGACGATGGGCATGATTGCGGGCTGCGCGCTGATGGCTTTGTACTTTCTTCTGCTCTCCACGATCAGCGCGACCGTGGAAGGCGTGCTCATTGCCGCCCTGTATCGGTACGCCACAACGAAGGAAGCGTCAAAACCTTTCCGGACCGGCGACTTCGCGACGGTCTGGCGGGCGAAGGCGTAGCAATACCAATTCTTCTTGAGGCGGTCCTATGTCCAACTGTCAAGGCTGCGGCTCGGTTGTCGACCCCACGCTGGAAGAAGCCAATCAGGCTGTTACTGACGTCCTGACCGCATCGCTCAAGGATGCAAAGAAACACGGGGAAATTTGCCCGCTCTGCGGGCACTCGCAAGCCCAGCCGATATCCAACCGCAAATCGATTCAATTTGTAATGCTGGCCGCGCTGTTGCTGGTCGCGCTTGTGATCGGCCTCATGTACTCCATGCATCGCGATACCGAGCGCCAAGCAGTGGCTGCGGATGTGTTGAAGCAATTGGAGGAAAACTCCCCAATCACGGAATTTCTCGGCAAGCCGCTCGCGATTCAAGGCAAGGTCGCGGGGCTGGTGAAGCAGGATGAGACCGGCTGGCACGAAGCGAAATTGACCATCCCGGTCCACGGGCCCAAGGGCGACGGTACCGTGCAGATATCCGGAGGGAGGGAAAACGGCCCGTGGAAGTTCACGACACTGGAAGTCGCGATGCCGGAATTAAAGAAAAAGGCCGACCTGATTACCGGAAAGATTGTCGACTACAGCCCGGATGCATACGTCGAGACGCATCTGGAAGCTGCGACGATTCCCGAATACGTCATGGAAAACGTCCCCAGCCCTGGATGGAGTGGAGAAATTCCGTGCGTGTATGCGGCGGCAATCCCTGGCTCGGCGCCTCAGGTCGGGAGTTGCACGACACCCGTGCCGATGTCCAAGGCCAGCAGAACCCCCGTGGATCGGTTTGAGACCGACCTGCGGAGGGGAAAATTCAATCTTCGTCAGACCGATTTGTCGGTCAGCGAGGCCGGGTTCGAGATTCCTTTCACCAGGACCTACACTTCGGACGACTGGGTTCCCGGCAATAAATCCCACGCTTTCGGTATGAATGCGAACCACCCGTACGATATTGCTCCGCTTGGAACGCGGAATCCATATACCGAGCAGTCCCTGATGCTCGAAGACGGTGATTTTCTATTTTTCCAGCGGGTTTCCAAGGGCACCGGGTACAGCGATGCCATTTATCGACAGTCGGAATCGGGCAATAGCTTCTACAAGGCAGTGCAACAGTGGGACGGGAGCGGGTGGCAGATGCGATTGCAGGACGGTTCGACGATTCACTTTCCCGAATCCTACAGCGCCAGAAATCTGGCGCAAGGCGCGGCCACGGAAATGACCGACTCCGCCGGCAACAAGATCGAACTCATCCGCAATCCCAAGCGCGATTTGCTCGAGATTCGAGGGCCGGGCGGGGCGTCCATCAAGTTGTCCTACGATGACCATGACCGGATCGTGCGCGCCGAAGGCAACCGCGAGGCGTGGACAACCTACACGTACGACTCGGCAGGGTTTCTTACCGGGGTCACCCACTCGGACGGCACCTCTCGTTTTTATTTTTATGAGGATGGCCGGATGACCTATGTGCGCGACGAGACGGGCCGCCTGCTGGTTCACAATTTCTATGACGTTCGAACGCACTGGGTGGAGATGCAGGAATTCGGAAACGGCAACGTAATCCAATTTCGCTATGAGATGGCGCAGAACGGCGCCTACGCGGTGCGAGCGAAGATCACGCTACCCGGCGGGGCGGTTAAGACCATCGATACCGCGAATTCCGTGAGCGAAGTCTACAAGAGGGTCCAATAATCCGGAGACATCGCTCCGCATGAGCCTTCAGATTTTAACGAATGAGCAATTTGTGCAAGGGACGGGCGCGATCATTTGCCCGGAGTACGGAAAAGCTTTGGATGGCGGGCCTGACAGCCCTTGCCCCATGTTCCTCAGGTTGATTTCTTTCGCGGCACTTTGGCTCCTTTTTTGCGCGCTTCCGAAAGGCCAATGGCGATTGCCTGCTTCCTGCTTGTGACTTTCCCGCCCTTGCCTCCTCTGCCTGAGCGCAAAGTGCCGGCCTTTTTGCGGCGCATGGCGCTCTTCACCGATCTGCCTGCGGCTTGTCCGTAACGAGGCATTTCTCCCTCCCATTTTTTCGCGTTTCCTGCAAGCTGAACGCCAGGAATTTCCCTATTGGAGACCCGGCTGCCGCTTGCATGGCATTCATTGGCATTGATGTTACTCCCTGGGAGCAATGACCTGCTATGAATCGATTCACGTAAAAATTCATGGGGAAAAATGTACGCTCCGCATTTACCGCAGAGCCTGCCTGATTGCGCTTGCGATAAAGAACACGGACGCCATAAGCATCGCGCCGGTGGCAAACCATCCCGCGATGCGAAGGTACGCTGGGAGGCGGAATTGGCGGACGACAGCCGTGTTCGCAGCCATGAGCATGATCAAAAACATCAGGGGCACCGCAACAATACCATTCAGGACGGCGGACAAGTACAGCGCGCGAATGGGATCGATGCCGAGGAAATTAAGGCCTATGCCCATGATGATTGCAATTGCCAGCACCGCATAAAATTTTGGCGCCTGCCCCGGCTTGTGGTCCAGACTGGCTCGCCAGTGGAACAGTTCCGCGACGGCATAGGCGGCTGAGCCTGCCAATACCGGTACCGCCAACATACCTGTTCCGATTATCCCCAATGCGAAAAGCAGGAACGCTGATTTCCCCGCGAGCGGCTCCAAAGCCTTGGCAGCATCGGCCGACGACTGAATCATTGTCGCCGATTTCGATCCATGCAACGTGGCTGCGGTCGTCAGGATGATGAAGTAGCCGATGAGGTTGGAAAAGCCCATGCCCGTGCGCGTGTCCAGCGCGATTCTGCGAAAGCTTGCGGACGCTTGCCATGGTTTTTTCCTGAGCGGTGCTTCCTGCGGACGGACGCGAACTTCTTCTGCCTCCTCCGATGTCTGCCAGAAGAACAGGTACGGACTGATCGTAGTCCCCAGCACGCCCACCAGGGCCATCAAGTACGGCGTGTCGAGCGAAATTGACGGGACCAGGGTCAAGCGGATCGCGAGCCGCCACGGCACGTGAATCAAAAAAGCGGTTATGAAGTATGCAAACAGGCTCCACGTCAGCCAGCGAAGGTATTGCACATATTTTCGATACGGGATGAACACCTGCAGCAACAGGGACAGCCCTCCGAAGCCAACGGCAAAGGCCGCAGCGGGCCCGGGCACAAGCAGTTTTGCCGCCGAGGCCATCGCCGATATGTCCGCGCCCAGATTGAACAGATTCGCGGCGCACAGCAGTGACACCACCGAGTACGCAACGTAATTTGGATAAACCCTCTTGAGATTCGCGGCAAGGCCGACGCCTGTGATTCGCCCCAACCTTGCGCAGATTTCCTGAATGGCCGCCATGAGCGGAAAACTGAACAGCATCGTCCACAGCATCGAGTAGCCGAAGACTGCTCCCACCTGCGAATAGGTCGCAATTCCGCTCGGGTCGTCGTCCGCCGCTCCGGTAATCAGGCCGGGGCCCAAACTTGCAAGAACCGTCTTGGGCGCAACCTTCTGGTCGGGTCCGTTCTGATTGGCTTGGACTGGTCTGGAGGTTTTCGGCATACATTGGTTCCGAACCTGCGGCTTCGTTTGAGACTATGATTTTGAATTCGGGCTTGTAAATACACAGGTATCCCGAGACAAGACTTTAGTTTTCGTTATGTGAATCAAAGCCAGGGTCAAGGTTTGCGGAGCGTGAACAGGGAGCGCGAGAGTCAAGAACGCCCACAAATCTTCCCGCAATCGGGTGAGCAGAAGGAAAATTTCAGGCCTTTTTATAGCTGATTGAGATGAGTGGTGAACCGGGTAGGACTCGAACCTACAACCCGCTGATTAAGAGACCGTCCAAAGACAATTGAGACTGTGTGCGATGGTTCGCTATCGTATTGATTTACTGCACGAGTACAGGCGATTTGCTTCCCTGCCCAACTACTACTATCTGCTTTCGTTTTTGATACAGTGTGGGCACAAAATGGGGCACAGTCGAGTACCGTGGGCTTTTTCAATTTTACCCACCCCGGCAGCCCCGAAAATTGCGAGACAGCTATCGATTTGGATGTGCTGGGGTCGCGGTCCAGGTGGTAGAACTTTTTGGTGCATGTTACGGATCATGTTTGGTCTATCGAAGAATTCGCTGGATTACTAGTTGACGAGCCTATAAGAAAGTAGGTAGCCTAAGTGGAGGAGGGATAGCTCAATGCTCTCCTGTCACGAGATAGCTCAATACTTCCTATCAAAAGTTGATGAAGACGCTGGAGATTCTATCTCGAATCTTAAGTTGCAGAAGCTTGTCTATTATGGCCAGGGATTTCACCTTGCAGTCTTTGACGAACCTCTTTTCAATGAGGAAATCGTTGTTTGGCAGCATGGCCCCGTAGTCGTCGATCTGTACCATCGCTACAAGAAATATGGTGCAGGCTCAATCCCGCCCGAAGAAATTGACTTGGAAAAGTACGACCCAAAACTTAGGGAACTGTTGGATGAGGTTTATTCGGTTTATGGTCAGTTCTCGGCAAGTAAGCTACGCGCGTTGACACATGAAGAGCCCCCGTGGAAAGATACCCCATTAAATTTCCCGATTCCCCATGAATTGATGAAGACATATTTCAAGACGCAGATTAGTGCGTGACTTTCCGTCCTCCAAATCCGACAAAGGGTGCTCGGATTACAGCTCCGCTACCTGCAAAGTTTTCCGGAACTGACGGAGAACCACCTGCTTTTTGTCTCAGATTTATGGTTCCAGCATATTCACTGAACAAATGCACGGACGCGGAAAAGTCAGCATTCGCTGACGCCTTAATAAACTTGAGCCAATTAACTTGGCAACAAATCAAGGGCACCCACAGGCATGGATTAGGTACTGAGAAAATAGAAAGAGCTTCAATCAAGAGAGCGATCCCTGCTTGTATTACGGAGGACAATGCAATATTAGCCGTTCGATTCCATGACAAAGCCCCGATGGTCGGCTTCCGGCTGGGTCGGATCTTCCATATCGTTTGGTTTGACCGAGATTTTACCCTCTACAATCACTGATCTTTTCAAAATGAGTCGCTATCCCCTTTGCGCGACCAAAGGCTTTTCTCGCTGTCTCCCATGTGGAAGATTTGAAATATCAGGGTACACTCCCATGAAGGAGTGACCCATGCCACCAACCTGCACAGTTTGCCGACATGCTGAGCGGGATAAGATTGACGCGGACCTGCTGATCGGAACGCCGTATCGTCACATCGCGGCACGGACTGGCACGTCCACGGGGGCGTTACAGCGGCATCGTTGCCATATTGCCCAGGAAGTGATTCACGCCGCCGAAACTTGCGAGGCAGATCGCGGAGCTTCTCTGCTGGAGAAGATACACGCGATGGAGGCCGAGGCCCAGAGGCTGGGGAAAAAAGCAGAGAGCGCAGGCGATCTCAGGGCGGCGCTGCTGGCGCTGCGGGAGCTTGGTAGGGCGTTCGAGCTGCAAGGTAGAATGATGGGGGCCTTCCAGCGGGATTCGGCACACGGGCAGATCATTACCGTCAACGTACTGGTAATAGCCGATGACGACAACAAGAGGCCGCCCCTGCCCGCCGACGGCGGTTCGACTGCGCTCGCCACCGAGCGACAACTCATATCGCAAGCCTAAGCGGTACCCAGGGCAGGACATTACAGGGGTCTGTGGCGAGAGGCAAGATGAAGCTCTTGCTATGCTAATTACTTGCGGAATTCTCTGCAAGGCTAATTCCCAATAGTCGAGCAGGCTGGTATCTATTTCGACTAGAGCGTTTTACGATGCGATACACGTTGTCACAGTGTAAGCTTTCACATTAAAATCACACCCCGAACGGTCTAACAGGTTCACCAGATCACAAACTCCGCTGGGAACCTTACTAGCATTGCTCCAAAGAGTGACGCCCGCAATTGTCATCGCGTTCCTCGAACGGACACTAGGAAGAAGAGTTTTTTCATGCCGCGACTGACAGAACAAGAACGACAAGAGATCATCCGCTACATCGAAGCGGATAAGCCGCTGCCGGATAAGTTTCGTTTTCTGCTATTTGAAGATAAGCGTGAGGTGGAACTGGTCTGGAACGGCAAGAGCAGCGAGGTTTGCAATATCGTGCTGCCCTTTCAGGTGATCGAGCAAGTGGACGAACCTCGTGCCGAGAAACCAGCCGACACGGCATTGCAAGCCGGTCTTTTTGACGCCCGTGGTCGCCAACTCAAGGGCTGGACC
This sequence comes from Terriglobia bacterium, assembly GCA_020073375.1. Taxonomy (GTDB): domain Bacteria; phylum Acidobacteriota; class Terriglobia; order Acidiferrales; family UBA7541; genus Palsa-360. The sequence continues at coordinate 32,682 of JAIQFG010000001.1, forward strand.
AACAAGCTCATTTGGGGCGACAACAAACTGATTCTTTCATCGCTGAAAAACGGCCCGCTGCGTGAGGAAATTGAAAAGCAGGGCGGACTCAAGATGATTTATATTGACCCGCCGTTTGACGTGGGCGCGGATTTCAGTATGGATATCGAGATTGGGGACGACACCTTCACCAAGAAACCCAACATCCTGGAAGAGATTGCCTTCCGCGACACTTGGGGGAACGGCACCGATTCCTTCATCGCTATGATCTACGAACGCCTTATCCTCATGCGAGACTTACTCGCCGAGGATGGAACCATCTATGTGCATTGCGATTGGAGAATGGACGCTTACATTAGGAATGTTCTTGAGGAAGTCTTTGGGAGAGACAACTTCATGAACACTATTATTTGGCTGCGAGATTCTGCCGCAAAAGGTGCAAAAAAAACATCAAGGCAGTGGTCGAGAGAAGGAGATACGATTATCGTCTTCCGCAAAAGCGACAGCGCTAGCTATACCACGGTCTATAAGGAAGAACTCACGGACACTCAGCTACGCGAATATATGTATGAGGAACCAGACGGAAGAAAATTCAAGAAGGTCACGCTAGGCGACTACTCCGAAGACTCCATAAAGAACTTTCGACTGCAAAATCTCATCTACAAAACCAAGTCTGGCCGCGAATACAAGAAGTACTACCTTGATGAAGCCAAATTTGCAATTGGCTCCATATGGACTGATATCGTAAATCTGTCCAAGGGGCAACATGAACAGCTCGGCTACCCCACGCAGAAGCCAGAAGCGTTGCTGAAACGTATCGTCATGGCTTCTTCTAAAGAAGGCGATTTGATTGCCGACTTCTTTTCCGGCTCTGGCACAACTGCCGCCGTTGCGGAAAAGTTGGGGCGCAGATGGATCGTGAGCGACTTGGGCAAGTTTGCCGTCCACACGACCCGCAAACGCATGATCGGCGTACAGAGGGAACTCAAAGTCGAAGGCATAGATTACCGTGCCTTCGAAATCCTCAACTTGGGCAAGTACGAGCGCCAACACTATGTTGGCGTCAACCCCAATCTGCGCGAGGCGGAACAGCAAAAGCAATTGGCGGCGAAGGAAGCTGCCTTCGTTGACCTAATCCTGCGGGCCTACCGCGCAGAAAAGACCGACGGCTTTGCCACGTTCCACGGCAAGAAGGCCGGACGGCTGGTGTCTGTGGGGCCGGTCAACCTGCCGGTGACTCGCTTGTATGTGGAAGAGGTTATCCTGGAATGCCGCCAGAAACACATAACGCGTGTGGACATTCTTGGGTTTGAGTTCGAGATGGGACTTTTCCCCAATGTTCTAGACGAGGCCCGCGCCAAGGGCATCGACATCGCTCCCAAATATATTCCTGCCCAGGTCTTTGATAAGCAGGCAGTGGAAAGGAATCAGGTCGTCTTCCACGATGTGGCTGCCATCGAGGTCAAACCGCACATCAAGGGGAACAGCGTAGCGGTGGAACTGACGGATTTTTCTGTTTTCTATTCGCAGGATTCAATCGCGTCTGCCGAAGCATTGCTCAAGGACAATTCCAGCAAAATCGTGGTGGAAAAAGGCCAGATCGTGAAGGTGAGCAAGGATAAGAAGGGTGTCGTCACACGCGAACGGCTGACAAAGAAATGGACCGATTGGATTGATTATTGGGCAGTGGATTTCAACTTTGAGAGCAAACGCGAAATCGTCCGCGTGCTACGCGGTGAGGCGAAACAAGTGCAGACGCCGGGGATGGAGAAGCCCGAGCAACTTGACTTAGTGGAATATGAGGAAGTGTGGACCGGCGATTATATTTTTGAAAATGAGTGGCAATCCTTCCGCACGAAGAAAGACCGTTCGCTGGAACTGACCAGCGTCTTTCACGAATGCCCGCCTGGACGGCGCAAGCTGGCCGTGAAGGTGGTGGACATCTTCGGCAACGACACCATGACGATTGTCGAAGTCAGCGTGGGAGGAAAGAAGTAATGGCTCTGCATCCCACCTTTCCAAAGTCGCCATACGCCATTCTCGACCCGGCGATCCGCTGGTTTCCTGCGGACGAAGCTCTGCGGGAATCAAGTTCCGATAAGCTGATACCGCCATTGGTAGCGCAACTTCGCAAGAAGGTGCAAGAGTGGCGTAACAGCGGTTACGCTGGCGCAACGGGTACAAGCAAGAGCTTGCTCAACTGGTGGTTCAACACTCCCCACCTAATGCCCCAGGCCGACGGCAACATGGCCGAGTTTCAATACTACTTTGCGCAACGCGAGGCGCTGGAGTCGATCATCTACCTGTACGACGTGGTGGATGTTAAAGACAAGTACGACCTGATTCGCTTCGACAGTTCCGGTTTGGTCTCAACCGGTATGTTCGATGAGACTTGGCGACGCTTTGTGGTGAAGATGGCAACGGGCACCGGCAAAACGAAAGTGCTGAGTCTTGTGCTGGCATGGAGCTTCTTCCACAAGTTGTACGAGCCAAAATCAGGACTGGCGCGGAACTTCCTGGTGATCGCGCCCAACATCATTGTGCTGGACCGTATCTACAAGGACTTTCAAGGTCTGCGCATCTTTCTCAAAGACGATCCGATTCTGCCCGACGACGGCGTGGACGGGCACAACTGGCGCGACGATTTTCAATTGACTCTGCATGTACAGGACGAGGTACGGATCACCCGGCCCACTGGCAACATTTTTCTGACTAACATTCACCGTGTCTATGCCGGGGGCGATATTCCAGCTTCGCCGGACGATGAAGACATGACGGATTATTTCCTCGGTAAGCGGCCTAGCGGCGCAACCACCGACTCCAAGGTGGACTTGGGAATGATCGTGCGAGACATTGACGAATTGGTTGTGCTCAATGACGAAGCCCACCATATTCACGATCCGCGCATGGCCTGGTTCAAATCCATACAAGATATTCACAACCGCATGTTGCAAAAGGGCGCAGCCCTCTCGTTGCAAGTGGACGTGACCGCCACGCCGAAGCACAACAATGGTGCGATTTTCGTGCAGACCGTCGCCGATTACCCGCTGGTGGAAGCTATCTCGCAAAACGTCGTGAAGCATCCCGTACTGCCCGATGCCCCTAGCCGAGCGAAACTGGTGGAGCGGCAGAGCGCGAAGTTCACCGAGAAATATGCCGACTACATTCATTTGGGAGTGATCGAATGGCGCAAGGCGTATGCCGAGCATGAAAAGATGGGCAAAAAAGCCATCCTGTTCGTGATGACCGACGACACCCACAATTGCGACGACGTGGCCGAATATCTCGACGGCACCTATCCTGATCTAAAAGACGCGGTGCTCGTCATTCACACCAAGAGCAACGGAGAAATTTCTGAATCAGCGTCAGGCAAGAGCAAGGAAGAATTGGACGAGCTTCGCAAACAAGCCAGTTCGATTGACGGGCTGGATAGCCCCTACAAAGCGATCATCTCGGTAATGGTGCTGAAAGAAGGCTGGGATGTGCGGAACGTCACCACGATTGTTGGCCTACGGGCCTATTCCGCGAAGAGCAACATTTTGCCCGAACAGACCCTAGGTCGCGGCTTGCGCAAAATGTATCCCGGCGACGTGGAGGAATACGTCAGCGTCGTCGGCACAAATGCGTTTATGGAGTTCGTGGAATCCATTCAAGCTGAAGGCGTGGTGCTGGAACGGAAACCGATGGGCGAAGGGACGCAGCCCAAAACTCCGCTGGTGGTGGAGATCGACAACGAAAACACCAAAAAGGACATGGAAGCGCTGGATATTGAAATCCCGGTGCTGACGCCGCGCGTCTACCGGGAATATAAGAACTTGGGCACGCTCGATGTGAGCGCAATGCCGCATCAGCGCGTGGCCTACTTGCAATTTAGCGAAGAGCAACAGCGGGAGATCGTATTCAAGGATGTTACTACCGGCGAAGTGACGCACACTACCATCCTGGATACGGCGGGTATCGCGGACTATAGCAGTGTGATCGGATATTTCGCACAAACCATGATGAAGGATTTGCGACTGGTCAGCGGCTACGATGTTCTGTATGGCAAGGTCAAAGCGTTTGTCCTGACTGAGCTTTTCGACCAGCCCGTGGACCTTGAAAGCCCGAACACGTTGCGGAACCTTTCGGAATTGGCCGCGACCAAAACCGTGATGGAGACATTTAAGAAAGCGATCAACGCTCTGACCGTGCAGGATAAGGGTGACGCGCAAATCCGCGACACAATCAAGCTGCGGCAAACACGTCCATTCGTGGCAAAAGACCAGGGCTACCTAATCCCGAGAAAGAGCGTCTTTAACCGCATCATCGGGGACAGCCCTCTTGAGTTGCTATTTGCCCGTTTCTTGGACGATTGCGATGACGTGGTTTCCTACGCCAAGAATTATTTCGCAGTGAATTTCAAGCTCGATTACGTGAAAGCGGACGGTGACATCTCTAACTATTACCCGGACTTTCTGGTCAAGCTAACCGATGGGCGCATTATTGTTGTCGAAACCAAAGGGCTGGAAGACCTGGACGTGCCCCTGAAAATGCAACGGCTGCGGCTGTGGTGCGAAGACATCAATCGCGTGCAAACGGACGTGAAATATGACTTCGTTTACGTGGACCAAGAGAGTTTTGAGCGGTATAAGCCAACTTCATTCCGCCAATTAATTAACGGCTTCAGGGAGTACAAATAGAGAAGATGATCGTCTATGGGGACGACGCGATCCCGTGCGCTACATCTTTTGCTAGCGCATCGAATCGGTACTGGAGGTAAGAATTAATGTATGCTTCGAGACCGGACAAGCTCTCTCACGGCCAAACTATTCTTTATGAGATCGACATGTTTCGATTTGTGGCAGGCAGACTTCTTATCGGCAAATTGTCCGAAGAGGAGACGTGGACCTTTATCGAGGATTTCTTGCTTCACTACAGGAATTTAATCGACTTTCTGGGGCATGACGATCCACGACGCACTGACCTACACATATCGGAACCTGACTTTCTTGATGGGTCACAGCCGAAAGACCCAACCATTCTCAGGAAATTAAACGCATCCGGGACACGCCTCTGGGAAGACAAAGATACCGGGTCAGACGTGATTGCCAAATATCTACACCACTGTACTATGAAGAGAACTGAAAGCAAGTCGTGGCCTGTTGGGACGATGAATGACAACTTGGAGGCATTATTGTCTGAGTTGGAGCCATTGCTTGTACATGTTGCGCGGCCTTGGCGCACTCATCCAGCGGTTCGATTCCTTGGTCCAGCGTCTGCGAGCACTGCTAGCGGTCCCAAAGGTTATACCAGCCTGTAAAAGTGATCTCCAAATGTTGCCGGTGACCATGAACATACCGATTCAGTGGTTGAGTGAAGCCTCGCAGATAGTGAATGCCATTAGCGTTGTCGTGTTGGTGTTGGTTACTTGGTACTACGCACGGACGACAAAAAGGATTTTGAGAGAGTCGGAGAAAATGAGGCAGGCTGCGGAACGCCAAGCAACCTACGCAGCGTCGCAGGCCAACTCAGCTCAGGAATCTCTGAACATATTGAGAGGCCAGATCGAAAATCTACTCGGTTTAGGAAGTTCCGTTGTCTGTACTGCTATCGATAGCACGATTAGAAATATCGAGGACTGGAAAAAGCTAGACATAAGTCATAATCTAGCGACCGCGAAGTATTTTCCTCCATCAAGTGGGATTCTTCCAGGAAATGCTCAAACCGTCTTGGAACATGCAAGGAAGATTTCAAACGAATGTGTAAGCTTGCTAAACGATGCATTCAGCGACCTGCGTACTGCGCAGAACTACATCGAAATGTTAAAACAGGGTGGTGGGCCATACTTCAATCCAAGCAAGTATGACCCTGCTCCCTTTCTTACAACCGCATTTTCTAAACTGCAAGAAGCAAGAAAATTTGTCTACTAGCAATTGTTCCTGAACTTGCGAAGTCAAGAATCAGACTTGAGAAACGCGATTGCGTCCTGGAGCGCTCTCAATTCTTTTCGCTCCCGCCGCCGTTCTATGATCGCTGCGTTTGAATAGAAGTCGTGTTTTGTCTTCCCACGACGAATTGCGTCGATCCCCGCCACTGTTCGCGGGCCTGTGCTCAATCCACCGTGCAGCCTGCATCGTCCATTTGCCATCGCGGGACATTGGCAACGCGTTGCACGTCTCGTCTTTGCGCCACAGCGCCTCGCCTTGGAGAGGTCTCCCGGCGGGTTGTCGTTCTTGAGCCACCCGTGCCGCCGTTCATGGGGTATTTCCCTAATTTTCTCAACCCTCCCCCCTTGGTTCCTCACTAGACCCCCTCCCCAGACTTCATGTTTCCCGCGATCACCGCCTGTCCGCCATCCGATACCTGAACGTGCTGGACCACTACGATTTGCTTTCCCCCGGTTCGGATTCTCTGTAGAGTCAAAAGAGCCTCTTGGTAGACCTGCATCATGCGTGCCGCCGCGTTCGTGAGCCGCGCCATTTCGACGGGCAGTAGAGAGCCATCCAAACCGTCAAGACCGCGTGCGACTAACTTCATCGCGGCACGATGTGCCGCTGCCATTTGATGGCAGAGCATTTTTTCGAGCGAATTCGCGGCTTGGATGGATTCTGCCGCATCAACCGCCGACTCCACAACGCGGGCAGCCACGCACGCCGCAAGGTCAAGACGGTGCTCCGAGGCAATCACATTTATCATGGTCGGATTCTTCAAGGTATCCACAACGTGGGGTAATCGGAAATCTTTCTGGATTATTTCACCGGAGGACTTCACAAGGTCTTCTGGTAGTTTCAGACACGCCTCAGCTTCCCTGTTGGCTAGTATTCCGTCCATCTTATTTGAGACGGCTCCATCCACAGATTCAGGTCTTTTTGCCGCAGCTCGACGTGCCTTGTTAAGTGCCCGCATTGCCTGCTCACCCTGGTTCATGAACAACCCTCTGTTAGACTTGATAGTGCTGATCCACTCGCGAAGCCCGTTCCCGCTGTTTCATTTCTCCACGGTTAGTCCTAGACATAACAAGATCGCATTAGACAGTGGGGCGACCTAAGCAAAATTGTCCCTCATTCCACTTCTTTCACCTCTTATGCTTCTCCGAATGCCGCTACCCCGCTACGAGGCCCATTTGTCGCGGGGTCTCGCTTGTTCACAGCCGCTACCGTGTCCTGCCCGGTAGCGGGTGAAAACTGTATAACAGCCGCATCTTTGGCTGTTGGTAGCGGAGTAGCGTTTCCGGAGAGGGCAGTGGAGCGATAGCGACTCCATGCGTCCTCAAAGTCGGCGCGCTCGTACCCCTTAGGAACGTGATCTTTGCCGTCTGCGGTTCTTAACTTGATGTTGTGCGGGCCGATTCGGAACGGCTTTAGTAATTTGGAAAGGCTCGACGGATTCAGTCCCTTGCCGCGCCTCCAATCTCCCCACGGAGAAGTCTCGATTGCGACAAGTGCGTCCGCTAATTCTTGTGAGGACATTTTGTCTGCTTCCGTTTCCTCGAAGATTGAGCGAATATCCGCGAGCAAGCGCGTCCCGTTGGACTCCGCGTGATCGCTCCCGGAGAACAGAGACACAAAGGCATTACGCGCCTTGTAGGGCCAATCGCCACCCGCTGCGTCCGCGATAGCGAGCAGCGGCTCCGCGCCGTCCTGTTGGCGGTCTGTCAGAGATTCAGGAAGAAATGGATCGGCTCCGTCTAGTATCTCGAATATGCTCGCGGCCCACTGGGCGAGACTATCCCGCACTTGCGATGCTTCCGCCCCAATGTTGCGCTGCCGGAACCTTTCGGGAATTTCTCCGGTCGCAGCCCGCTTTAGGACAATCGGAATCGAGCGGTCTGCAACGGTATCCGGCAGTTTGCCAAGCCCGGCGATAGCTTTCGGGCAAAAGGTGGGGAAGTCGCGCACAACGAAATTTTCTCCCTCTCTGACACAAAGAGACGCCTTGCCGCCGATGCGATGGCCCGAATTGAGAATCCCACGAAGAGTCTCCGCATATTCTTTTTCACCGCCGAAGGCCGCGTCTGATTCGTCGAGGAGTAGCACCGGAGATTCGGCGGCAATTTTTCGGACGAGCGCCGCCGCTGATGTTCTGCCAGTAAGCCAGGGATTTGCGGTCAGGAGGTCAAGCACTTCGAGCAATCGCGTTTTGCCGGATTGTTTCTCTGCGCTCGAAACAGCGATGTATGGGGTAGCGGTAGCACAGGTGAAAGCGTGCGTGTGCGCCGTCCAGAGTGAAAGAATTGTGGCCTGATCCGCAGATAGAAAAACGAATCGACGTATAAATCGCTCCAGATGTTCAAGAATCTCCGGGCCGTCCCCTTGTTCAACGGAACCGTTCACACCTAGATGTGGCAATAGTTCACGCAAGCTTGCGATGCCACAGGTAACCACGTCTCGCGAATTGGCTCCAGGCTTTAGTGCGGCTTCAACTACTTGATTTGATCGCGTAGCGATTTGGCGCAGCACAGATAGGTCATGCACGCGCCTTGCGGGAATCGTTACGTCAAACTTGTCGTATAGTCCGTCCGCCAGTTTCGCGACATAGGCTGCCCCACCTGCTTTCGAGAGCAGATCGGAATCTGATAGATGCGAGATCAGGCTTACGTCATCGGTCGGTTTCGATTCGCCGCTCAAATGAGAAAGTGCCTGAAAGACTATGCGATGTTCCTCGGAGAAAAAGTCTCCAGTAGCCACAAACCGAGATGCTTTACGAAGATTTCGTGCGTCTCTTATTACCGCGCCCAGGACTGAAACCTCAGCGTTGCTGTCGTGCGGCACCGGACGATCTTCGGTCTGTGGCTTTTTGCGCACGACTTATCGCCGCCGCTCTTCTCGCGCGGGGATGCGCGATTCCTCAAGAAGTTTCTGAAGGTCCCGCTCCGCAACTCGAACGCTGCGACCGATCCGGTGGAACGGCACTTTCCTATGCAAAATCCAACTACGCCATGCCGCCTCAGTAAACCCCGTAAGTCGAGCCGCTTCGCGTACCGTCAATAATCGGCCTTCCGTCATCGTAATCCTCCATCGTGTGAAATCGCACTGGCAAGTGCAATTTACACACTTGAGGATTGTTACGACACACAACTAGGCGGAAATATTTCGGAAGATATTCGGAAAACAAAAACTTACCGGCAGCCTATTCTGATTTCAAAAGGGTTTCCTTGGTGGTCCCCATAGCCTTAGCGATAGCTTCGAATATATCTCGCCGGACCCTGCCCGTCTTTCTGAAGGTCCGAAGGGTCCTGTCAGTCGTGCCTATTCGACTTGCAAATTCAGTTAGCCCGATGCCTTTAGATTCGAGATAGGCTTCCATTCGCCTGGCTGCAATCGGGCTTCCGATGGTCACATTCAATCGTTTGGCGGGGCCGACGGGACCGCCTGTACAGACGTCAGCAACCACTCGCTCAACTCCCTCGGCCAATTCCAGCCACTCGTCGGATCGTTTCGCCTCCTGTGCAATACGGTACTGATCTTCCGAGGTCTCGGCGTTAAAGATGGCGATTCGTCTAAGCACCCGGTTCATTATGTCTAGAATTTCGTCTGCCCTCAGTGTCTTGTCTTCTACCGCCGCTAAGAAATGCGGCTTCAATTTGGAAATGACGTACCGACAGTATTTTTGAATCTGCGTCTGCACAGGAAATTCCAGCCCGGCCTTCGCAAGGATCAGATCGGTCTGTGGTTTTAGATTGATTGGATAGGACTCCGGCAACTCCGGTATCACGGTATGTTCCAGCCTGGCCGAATATCCGCCCCCGACAACTGGCCTAATGGGATGGAAAGCTTTCGAGGCGCGCTGGGTCGGTTTAGCTGACATCGAAACACCAGGGGCAGGAGAATCGCCTTTAACAATGGCATCTTCGCGAGCGTAGGTCTTGGGGTGCGGGCCTTTCGGAATATGGATAACCATCGCTCCCTCCGCGATTCCCTGAATGAGATTGCCGCCAACCGGGCAGGGTCCCCGGCTTATCGCCCCGTCGAGCTAGGCGGCTGATTTAGATTACCATGCGACTGGATAGCAGGAATGCGTCAATCGTTTGGTAGCTCACCTAATGCGCGGAGCGATTTTTTCATCAGTAGAGTTGACAAATAAACCGAAACAGTTTAGGTTATTAGATATGAGAGGCAACGAAATTCAGAGATTCACCAGTTGGCTTGGAAAGCGCAGTTATGCGGCTCGCGTACAGCGGCTTGGAATTGAGCGCATACGCGAAATTGCGCGAGAGAACGGGAAAAAGGGCGGCAGGCCGCCGAAGAAGGGAGAATCAAAATGAGTGTTTACAGGCGCGGGGACGTGTGGTGGTACAAGTTCCGTTTCGCTGGGCAAATGATCCGCGAATCCTCAAAGAGCGAAAGCAAGACGGTCGCAAAGGATGCGGAGCGCGTGCGACGACGCGAATTAGAGGAAAGCTGGAATCAGATTAAGCGCCGCAAACTCCCTCCGCTGTTCTCCCTCGCGGCGGCAGACTGGCTCAAGACGCGCACGAGCATTGCTCCCTCGACGGAGCGCAGCTACAAACTCGCCATTTCGCAATTGACGGGAGACTTCGGGAAGCACTTGCTGTGTGACCTGTCGGCGGAAGACGTTGCAGCGTACCAGACGCGCCGTAAGCGCGATGGCGTGAGCAACCGCACCGTTAACCTTGAGCTAGGCGTATTGCGGAGCATTCTGCGGCGCTATCGGATGTGGGAACCCATCGCGGCGGAAGTGGACTTCCTGAAAGAAAGCCCGTCGCCGGGCCGGGCGCTCTCTCACGATGAAGAAACCCGGCTACTGGAAGCGGCCTCAAAGAGTCGCTGCCGGAGCCTCTACCCCGTCGTAATGCTGGCCCTGAATACGGGGATGCGTGCGAGCGAGATTCGCGGCCTAACGTGGGCACAAGTGGATTTCCTCGCCAGCGCCCTTACAGTGGGCAAATCCAAGACGGCTGCGGGTACGGGCCGCATCATCCCCTTAAACCCCCGCGCTGTGGCCGTTCTGGAGCATTGGCGGGCAGTTTTCACCGAAGCACAACCTGAGCACTACGTATTCCCGCATGAGAAGTACGGGCTTGCCGGGAATGACCGCAAATTATGCGCCTACGAGATTATCCCAACCGAGCCGATGCACCGCTGGAAAGTGGGCTGGGAGAGCGCAAGGAAGGCCGCTGGCGTCGCTTGCCGCTTCCACGATCTCCGCCACACGTTTATCTCTCGACTGGCCGAATCTCAGGCGTCGGACTCAACCGTAATGGCGCTCGCCGGGCATGTCTCCCGCGCAATGATGGAACGCTACTCGCACATCCGCATGGAAGCAAAGCGCCGAGCCGTGGATGACCTTAGCGGGACCGATTTTGACTCGGGTGTGGCACAAAATTGGGCACAGTATTTTATTTCTGAGAGGCCCGAAGAGGCTAACCTATTGAAAAATAGTGGTGAACCGGGTAGGACTCGAACCTACAACCCGCTGATTAAGAGTCAGCTGCTCTACCATTGAGCTACCGGTCCACGAACTTTTTATTTTACCACGGCCCGGGGATTATTCCAGACCGGCTGGGGCGCGTCACAAAAATAAATCCCGCAATGGCGTCGTCGTGCGAGAAACATGTGCTTAAACAATGTAGCGGCCGCCTTCGGGCGGGCATGTGCTTGGCGCGAGAGTGCCCGCCTGAAGGCGGGCGCTACATTGCCTACGCAACCCTCGACGTCCCTGCTCAATCACGGCGCAATTTTTCGGCGATGTTCCGGGCTACCTGCCTGGCGCGCTCCAGATCGCCGGGGTCTAGCGAAATGGCGGCCACGCGCGGGTGGCCGCCGCCGCCGTACTGTTCGGCGAGGCTGGCCAGGTTGTCCTCGGCCGCGTCGGGGTTCCAGGGGTTTGAGCCGATGGAAATTTTTGAGCGCGTGGGCGATTTCAGGACGCTGACGGTGTAGCGCGCGGCGGGGTACAGCATGTACGGGATGAATTTGTTGTAGCCTTCGATGGGCAGGTCGCTGATGTCGAAGAAAATGACGCCGCCACGCACGTCCGAGCGCTGCCGGAGGATGTCGATTGACTGGTGATGGCGCTCCAGCAGCGGCCCCAGGTGCCGGGCGACTAGCGGCAGCTTCACCATTTCAGCCAGCGACAGGCGCGACAGGTCGGGGATGAGTTTTGGCACCAGTCCGTCTTCCGGGGCCGACTCGATAACCAACGCAAGTTGCGTGGCGGGCTGGTCGACGGCCACGGCGGATTCGGGCGTGGGATACTGCGCGCCGTCGATGATGTCGCCCCAATGGATGAGCTCGGCCAGGGGTTTGGTGTCAAAGCCGAATTTCGCGCTGGTCACGTCCGCGAGCAGCTTGGTGCAGGATTTGTAATCGGGATCGTAGAACTTGTGGCCGCTGCGATCCTGGCGGAAATGTTCGGCGTCGGCAGGCGTGAGGAATGCGCTCTGGTGATGGTCAAACCACCAGGTCACGCGCGGCGAGCTGGAATACTTGAAATCGACGATGGCGTTTTCATCGCCGTCGAACAGGCCGTCCGCGAATTGCTGGCGGGCCTGGTGCGCCATCCCCGTAAATTGAAATTGCGCGGCGGGATTGATACGTTCGCGAAAAAAACGGTAGAAGACGGCCGCCGACGCCGCTCCATCGAAGCAGCGATCGTGAAAACACAAGCGAACTTTGATCGAGTCCGGCAATTTATCTCTATGCTCCAGGTCCGGATTTAGCTTCTCGTCCGAATCGTTTCCTGCAAGCTCCGCGTCCGCAACCCCGTCACGGGGAGGAGCGCGAAAGCGAAAGCCCTAAAAGATGGCTGGGGCGACCGAGAATGTCAAGATCAAAAGGACGGGTTTTGTAGGACAGACACTCTTGTCTGTCCGGTTTAGATTCTCCTCGCCAGCGCTTAAACAGGACAGACAAGAGTGTCTGTCCTACAAAACCCCGGCGTGGCGGAAACTAATCCAAATACGAGACGATCAAATGACGGACGGACTTAAGAATGAAAATCGCAGAGATTGTCCCGATGTTGAAACCATGGCGGCCAGCGCCCTTAGAAAAGCATGATGCGCCAGGGGTGCCAGCCGCTAAAGCCCTGTTCTTTCGATTCTCCGAATGCCGCGGCCGAAGCCGCGACCCACAAAGATTAGTTGTGAGGCAAGTTCTAGGTTCCGGAAAAACTCTTGGCGATGCCCGCCGCCACCGGGATTTCAAATTTTTCGTGCTGGTAGGCTTTCACCATCAGGAGGATCCAGAGGATGAAGGCGATCAGGCTGATCAAGCCGTAGAGCGCGGCACCCATGCCAAACGCTCCGAATCCGCCCATCATCATTCCCGTGCCAAAAAAGATCGCGACCACAATATTGATGATGTGAAGGCCGCCGAAGACCACGATGGATTGCGCGGCGTGGAACTTCACGAAGGGCCGCTTGTCGATCAGGAAGAAAACGATGCCCGTGAGCCAGCCAAGCGAATAGCATAATAATCCCGCCACGTTTTCCGCCATGCCCGGTGCCGCACTTTGCGATGTTTGCGCCACTTGTCCTCCTGTCAGCGCTTGCCCGCACTTGGGGCAGAACGCTACGCCGTCTCCCACTTCGCCGCCACACTTGGTGCAAAAGGCCATGGTGAGTCTCCTCCGCCGGCCGGCCAGAACAGGCCCAGCCGAGATGGTGCGAAGGCTATCACTGCTGCGCTGTACACACAAGACCGCCTGAACCCAGGATCAAATTCCGGGGATGGCTGATTGAAACCCGGAGTTTTAACCAGGTTGAATGTGGGCTCGCCCTTTGCTTCACGAAGACTGCGGTTCATCGAGAACGTTCACCGTGAACGGGACGCGCAGGCCTGTCTTATCTACCCAACCAAGTTGCCGCCGGGTTGCGTTCTTTTGGAAACACCCCGTTTGGGACGGACAGTTTTTTGCGACGCGGATGGGCGAAGTTCGTGGCCGGATGGCGGGAATTCACGGCATGATTTGCCGGGGAATTTTCGTACTACCAAAGCCGGTGCGGGAGCAAGTATGTGAACCCGAACAAGATCACAGTGCGGGTGGACGTGGCGTTAAAACCGTGATTGAACGCAGCATCGAATACGAGATTTTTTCGCGCAGCATAGGACACGGCCCAAAGATTTCCGACGGTATTGCCGCGCAGCAAAGGTTGGGAGAAATGCCAGATTTCTCCGGAGATTGTGACCATTTTCAAGGGATGAGAAACAGAAAGCGTCTGTCCCCACTGCGCCCGCCGCAGCACGCCCTCCTGTTGTTCGTTGGCGATCCCATTGGCATCGAAATGGAAGCCAAGAACATCTCCGCTCACCAGAATTGTCGCCGATTGGACGGCCGAGCCGATGTCGATGTCCGGAGCCGGCCCGGAATATGCGGATCGAAGGTAGCTGGCCGAAACCGTTGGACGATGATCTGCGCCTGGCAAGAGAACCACTTGCGCGCCGGCCGCGACGCCTCCGGTTTGGAACGCGCCTTGGCCGTTCGTCCTGCTCCAGACCACGGGCTCGGATTGCAGGAGGAGTTGGAGCCGGGGATGCACCGTAAGCTTAATCACCTGCTGCAAGCTGATTCGGCCTGAAAACTCAGGGGAGTTTTCCGCGGTCAATCCTCCGGTTTCAAATTGAAGGTAACCAACCGGGGTAAGCGTGGCGGGAGTCGAAACCGTCGGGCGGGCCGGGTTTGCATCCGGTTCCTGCGCGTCCCGGGACTGAGCCGCGCTTTTTGCCGCGCAGGTGCACAGAACAAGTAGGCAACACAAGATCGTACGCCGTGCGTCACGCGCTAATTCCATGGCTCCCCCGATGTTATACTGTCGGTCCGCGCGGAAGTGGCGGAATTGGCAGACGCGCCAGCCTTAGGAGCTGGTGGCCGAAAGGCCGTAGGGGTTCGAGTCCCTTCTTCCGCACCAACAGATTTTTTGTCTATTGTACCTTCGGCATGTACGAACAATGTCTTTACGTGCTTTCGTAGGACCAAATGTTTCATCATGGGTCATCCGCACTTTTGGCCTCACCGCCCCTCAGCCGGATTTGTCAAATATGCCGTAAGAACTATGCACCGATCCATTGCCGGCAAGGCCCCCGGTTAACTGGTCAAACACATTCTTAGCGTATCTACAGGAATTACTGGATGGATTCTTCGCGTGATGAAACGCACCCTCGACAAGCAGCAGGAAACAGGAGGCATCTCATGAGTGTGATTCCCCATACGGAAAAGGAGATTCGCTCGGGCTCACCACTGAAGGTTCCAGAGGGCGCTCGAATCTTGATCGTGTGCGACGATAACCGAGACACGGAACGGTTGAAAACCATCCTGCGGGAAGAGGGATTCCTTTCGGAGTGCGCAAGAAGTATTACGTCCGGATGTGAAGCCGCGAAATCGGGCCGGTTTCAGGTAGTGCTTTCGGCGCCCTCACTGGCGGACGGTACCTGGAGGCGGCTTGCGGACATCGCCAATCATTATGGCCTGGGGTACGAAATCGTGCTATGGGCGCGTAACTTTGATTTACACGATTGGGGGGCGGCGCTGGAAGAAGGAGCGTTTGACGTCCTGGACGCAATGTGCGAGCAGCCAAAGGCTGTGGAAGCGACCAAAGGCGCATTGTGGGCAGCATATCTGAAGGGCGCGGGCCCCAACCAAAGGGCCGCGATTCCTTGGAAAGCGGCTTGATCCGATTCTTTCGTTACAGGGAGGTGTGAACGCATGTGCCACTCACCAAAAGTGGATTCCAAAGGCAGGCTGAAAATTCCCGCGAATTTCATTGCTTCCGCCCGGGGGACGGGCGGCGAGTTCTACGTCACCAGCGAGAATGGCGGCTCCGTCCGGATCTACCCGATGCGGGTTTGGGAGAATGTCGAGGAACAATTGGAGCTTCTTTCCCTGCGGAATATGAACAGCCAGAGGCTTCTCGCCCGGGTGAAGTATTTCGGCCAGTGTGTCAAGGTCGACCGGCAAGGCAGGCTGCTGATCCCAATTGTCTTGCGGGGCAGCGCGCAAATGAAGGGTGTTGTGGATGTGCTTCAGTATGCGAATTACCTGGAAGTTTGGAACCACGCACGGATATTGGCCAGGCTGAATACCTGCTCAACTCCGACGCGGCGCGAGATTACATTGAACGGCCTGACTACCGTTCCACAATCGCCAAAGGCGGGAGTCCGAGGAAATAAGAGCGCGAATTTCCAGGAAAGAGAGCGGCGTTTCGTCGTACATCGTCGAATATCAGGGGATTCCGGCAGTCACCCGGGCCAGGCTATGCGAGGCGCACGCAACGGCCGTACCGAGAGCGCACGGGTGGCGTGAGCCATATTCCTGGACGGGTATTCAGAGGTCGAGAGTAATCTGCTCGCTGAAAAAAAGGGCGGAGCCGGCCATTTGACCTGCTCCACCCGGGTAGGTTCTACTTGCGGGGTCGTTAACGAGTGAACCTTCAGGTTGCCACCGTAATGGTCCTGGCCACATTCTTGTCGGCCATCGCGACATACTCCACAGTGACGGGAGTGCCCACGTTCACGTTGCCTTGCACGCGAGTATCCTTGTCCAGGACGAACTGAAGCGTAACCTTGCTTTCCCCTTGTTTTACCTCCAGAGAAAACGAGTGTCCCTGGTTTTCAATGGACGACACGGTCCCGGCAACGGACTTGGTGGATTGTGGCGATTGTTGATCCGATTGCGGAGCACTAAGGGTGGGCTGCGCCCTTGCCGAAGGATTGTTTAGCAAAAATCCGGCAAGGAGTACTGAGGCAAAGAGCAGAAGCTTTCGCATAGGGTCCTACCTCCTTAATCAAGCAAGCTTGCTGAGTAGTTGGGCAGGTAACGGGTTCAGGGCAAGTCGTCTTCCAAGGGCGCGGGGATTGTCCTGTACTGCTTTATCTCTTTGAATGCGGGGTGCTTGGAGATCTCCTGGTTCGGCGGGCGTGTCCGCTAAGCGAATGACCGAGAGAATATTTTTCGCGGCAGCAGCCGATTTTTCGCAACAGCCAACCTATATTCAGGTGTTGGATTGTAGTTAACCATGGCCTGAATTTCATCGCCGAATGGAAACCATTTAAGCGAAAAGAAAACCGAGCAATGGCGCCTGCCGAGTCCATTTTGGAACTCGGACGCGTTCGCGGTCCAGATACATGTTTTCCCCTCACACATATACAGTTTTATTTCTATAGGCAAACCGATCCAATAATAATAAAAAAACCATTACTGATGAGATGGTCGGGAACCGGGTGTGCGAGGCCATGAAAACCCGGCATGACGCAACCCCGCGGGCGCAGTCAAGAGCGAACCGCCGGTGAATGGAAGGCTCGGCCACGCCTTGAGGTCAGGATGGTCGCAAAGATGCAAGTTATGATTGGTCCTGAGGATCTGGCGACCTGGGATCATTTAATCAATGTACTGGAAGCGAGAGGTCTTGGGCTGACGCGGTTCCGCTCGGTACAGGAAGTCCGCCGGGCACTGAGCCGCGAAAATGTGCTGGTTGTCTTTTGCGAGAATCAACTGATCGATGGAACATATGAAGACCTGTTGATGGCGGCCAGGCAAGTCCGGTCGCGAACGAGGATCGTGGTGGCTCCTTCCCCGCGGAGCCATGAAGAATCGCGGACGTATCTGAGAGCAAAAGAATTGGGCGCGTTTGATGTACTGAGAGAATCCTACGGACCAAAGGATGTGGAATGGGTGGTGATCTGCGCCATTCGTGATGAGGAATCCGTCCGTGCCGCGGGGGCCTGGCATGGCCGTGGCTGAAGCAGAATACCACCGGGAGAAATTGCGAAATCGGGGCAGGCCCGGAGAATTGCTGAGATCCGATCATTGCTTGGCCGGGGGCCTTTCGTGAGTTCATTTGTGTGTCTTCAAAAAAATCAAATCAGGAAATTCAGGACCGGGGGCAGATTTACAAGTTAACAGGTTACTGCCCACGATGCCGTTTTGGAAGATCGCACGTTGTGAAAAGATTCGCCCACCAGGATCGGACCGCTGCCCACCCCCCTCTGGACGGCGTTCGATCCGAGTACGCGGGTAGACGAAGACAATCGTGATTGGGTGCGTCAGGGATTTTGAGCCTGAAATGGGGTGCCAATTTCCGATCAGGCGTTCCCCTTGGTTGATAGCGTATAATGCACAGAGAAAGATTGTGTGCCTGATTGCAAGCCGTGAGAATGGGAATACAATATCCAGGGTTTTCCGCGCACCATGCCCGCAAGGGACGCCGGCCAGGGAGGATTTGCCGGGAGGTGAATCATGCGGACGACAGCATTTGGGCAGGTAAAACCGAGGCGGGTGCCTTTTGAAAATGCCGGAACCTTCGGGATCTCGCGCGAATGCGGCTCCTCAACACTCCAACGGGAAACCGAAGATCCTTATTGTTGACGATCATGAGATCGTGCGCGAAGGCATTCGCAGACTGCTGTCCGGAAGCCGGCCGGATTGGGAGATTTGCGGAGAAGCCGCAAACGGCAAGCAAGCCGTCGACTGCATCCAGCGGCTGAATCCGGACGTTGCAATCCTGGACATCACCATGCCCGGCATGAATGGGCTCGAAGCCGCGTCGCATATTGCAAAATTGAAAAAGCGCTGCCGCATTTTGATCTTCACCATGCACGAATCGGACAGACTAAGCGCGGAAATCCGAAACGCTGGAGCGCACGGGTATGTGCAGAAATCCCAGGCTTCCAGGGATCTGGTGGAGGCCATTGAGTGCCTGCTTGAAGGCGGGACGTTTTTCAGGGAAACCAGCAAATCCTAGTGGGCCCGCGCAAAGCTGCGAAAAATTGCGTTGTGATTAAGTGACGGTAACAGGGACGGCGCGGTCGGCAGACGGAATCGAAGTTATTGGAATCATAACGTCGACAATCGTTCCCGGCCCCGCGTTGCGCAGCGCCAGTTGTCCACCCAACTCTTTTACGCGCTGCCTCATCCCTCCGATCCCTACGCCGATGCTTTCCGGCCTAAATTCCGAAATTTCATCGTGAATGCCGACTCCATTGTCGCGAACCGTGGCGAGAATTTCCGCTTCTTTTCTTTCCAGCGTCACGCAAGCCTTGCTGGCCCGGGAATGGCGGAATACATTCGTCAAGGCCTCCTGAATCACGCGGAACAGCGTCGTCTCCAACTCCGGAGCCAGCCGGGGGAATTCCTGCGGCTGCGTTTCCATCGTTATGTCGATGCCGCCGCGTTTGGATAGCCCGTCCAGATACCAGCCGAGCGCCGAGCGCAAGCCGACTTCGTCCAGCAAGGGGGGATGCAGGAGATAAGACACGCTGCGAACCTGTTGCAGAGCTCCATCGATCAGTTTGTAGATGTCGGCGACCGCCGGCTGTTTTGATTTCGCCAGAGGGTCATCTCGAAAAACTCCCTGGAGCATGATCTTGACCACGGTGAGATCCTGTCCCAAACCGTCATGCAATTCCCTTGCTATCCGGCGCCGCTCCTCATCCTGCGAGGAGATCAGGCTGCCCGACAGACGCCTTAATTCCTTGTTCAGCAGCTCCAATTGATGGGTCTTGCGGTGCAGTTCGGCGAAGACGCTTACTTTGGCGCGGAGCAACTCGGGAACCACAGGCACGGAAATGTAATCGACGGCGCCGCGCTGATATCCCTTCAGGCGGTCCAGATCCGTCATGTGCACGGCGGAAATGAAAATAATCGCCGTCTTCTGAAAGCGCGGGTGCTGACGAATGATATCGACCATCTCGAACCCATCAATCTCCGGCATGCTGACGTCCATCAGGACCACGGCAAAATCATTTTTCAGAAGCAGTTCCAGGGCTTCCTTGCCCGATGTGGCCTTGACCAGGTTTTCACCCAACTCGCCGAGGATGACTTCATAGCTCAACAATTTTGAGGGCTGATCATCCACCATAAGGATGTTGACTTTTTCTTTTGCGGTCATGTCGCCTCTCGACTGAAAATTCGTGTCACACAAATCCACGGCGCAAACTGAATTTTGCTACCGGTGAAGCCACGTGCGCAAGACGGAAAGCAATTGTTCGGTATTGACCGGTTTGGCCAGGTATTCGGAGGCGCCGGCCTCCAGACACTTTTCGCGATCGCCCTTCATGGCCTTGGCCGTGAGGGCGACGATCGGAAGCCTGCGGAAAGCGGGGTTCTGCCGGATCACCTGCATCGTTTCGTAGCCATCCATTTCGGGCATCATGATGTCCATCAGCACGATGGCAACGTCCGGAGTGGATTCGATCGTGGAAATCGCCTCGCGGCCCGTGCCGGCGGTTAAGACCGTCATGCCCCGGCGTTCGAGGGCGCTGCTGAGAGCGAAGATGTTTCGCACGTCGTCGTCCACGACCAGGACCTTCTTGCTAACCAGGGAATCGTCGGAACGGTGCAGCCGGTCAAGCATGTTCTGTTTCTGGGCCGGGAGGTCGGCGACAACCCGGTGCAGGAACAGGGCTGTTTCATCCAGAAGGCGTTCGGGCGATTCGACGCCCTTGACGACAACGCTGCGCGCCAGCACGCGAAGGCGCGCATCTTCTTCCGGTGAAATTTCCTTGCCCGTAAAAACCACGACGGGCAACTCGCTCAGCGAGGGCGTGTCCCGGAGGCGCTCCAGCACCTCGAATCCGGTCATATCCGGGAGGCGCAGGTCCAGCACCATGCAATCGAATCTCTGGTCCTGTGCGGCGGCCAGCGCTTCGGCCCCGGTGGTCGCCTGGGTCACGTCAATGTCATCGTGGCCGAGCAACTCCTTGACGCTTAACTGCTCGGCAGGATTGTCTTCGACCACCAGGAGCCGCTTGCGACGGGGCATGGCGTAGGTCCTGATCCGGGTGAACGCGTCTTCGAGAGCGTCCGGCGTCGTGGGCTTGGTTATGAACGAAAAAGCGCCGCGCGCCAGTGCGTGTTGCCTGTCTTCATCCACCGTCAATACTTGCACGGGAATGTGCCGGGTTGCGGGATCCTGCTTCAGGTGATTCAGAACAGTCCAGCCCGGCATGTCCGGAAGAAAAACATCGAGGGAGACGGCCGTGGGATGAAATTCACGAGCCATGGCCAGCGCTTCCGTGCCGTTGACGGCGACCAGCACTTTGAATCCGGTGTCCCGGGCCAGATCCGCCAGGACTCTGCCGTAGTGCGGATCGTCTTCCACGATCAGCACGGTTGTATCCTCCGGCTGCACGTTTTCACGGTCGTCAGGAATGCGCTCCACCGGCGCCACCGAATGCCCGGAGGTCTCCAATTGAGAAATCATCACATCCGATGGGCGCCTTCCTTCCGGAATTGGGGTGTTGTAACCGGAAGGTCCAAGATAGGTTTCGGGCAGGTAGAGAGTGAAGGTGCTGCCCTTGCCGGGGACGCTGTGGAGTTGGATTTCTCCTCCCAACAAGTTCGCCAATTCCCTGCTGATGGCAAGTCCCAGACCAGTCCCGCCGTACTTGCGGCTGGTGCTGGAATCGGCCTGCTGGAAGGCCTCAAATATGATTCTCTGTTTTTCCAGGGGAATGCCGATACCCGTATCGGAGACCTCGAAGGCCACCACGGATGCTGCGCTGCTCAGGATCGGGTGATTCTCGCTCCACCCTTTGGTGACAGTGGAAACTGACAAGCGAACTCCGCCCAATTCCGTAAACTTAAACGCATTCGAGAGCAGGTTCTTCAGAATCTGCTGCAAACGCCGGGAGTCGGTGACCATGCTGCGGGAAAGTTGCGGACCGGTTTGCACGTCGAAGGCCAGGCGGCGATTCTCCGCTTCGTGGCGGAATGGGCGGGCAACCATGTCCAGGACGCTGCTGAAGAAAAGTTCCTCGGCTTGTATCGAAACCGTCCCGGACTCGATCTTGGAAAGGTCCAGGATGTCGCTGATCAGGTTCAATAAGTCGGTGCCGGCTCCGTGAATGGTTCGGGCGAATTCGACTTGTTTCGGAGTAAGGTTCTTGTCCGGATTTTCGGTGAGCTGCTGGCCCAGAACAAGGATGCTGTTCAAGGGCGTGCGCAGCTCATGCGACATGTTGGCCAGGAATTCAGATTTGTACTTGGAGGTCAGGGCCAATTCCTTGGCCTTCTCTTCGACCGCCCGGCGAGCCTGTTCGATCTGCTGGTTCTTGCGCTCCACTTCCACGTTTTGCTCGGCGAGTTGCTGCGCCTTTTGCGCCAGCTGTTCATTCTTCTGCTGCAATTCCTTCTGCTGCAATTGAAGCTCGGTGGCCAGCTGTTGAGACTGCTTGAGCAAGCCTTCCGTTTGCATGGTGGCCTCAATGCTGTTCAGCACGATGCCGATGCTGGCCGTCAACTGCTCCAGAAACGCCAGGTGCGAGGCCGTGAACTCATTCAAGGAAGCGAGTTCAATGACGGCCTTGACCTCATCCTCAAACAGCACGGGCAATACGACAATGTCCCGGGGAACACCCTGGAACAAAGCGGAGCGAATCGGAACGACCTTCTGCTGGGTATCGCTGATCAACAGGCTGCGCTTCTCCACCGCGCATTGACCGACCAGACCGTCACCGAATCGCAGCCGCTGGGGATTGCCGTCGTTTGAATCGTCGGCATAAGCCGAAAGCAGCAGCAAGCCGGAGGATTGCTCGTCCGTCCGGTAAATGACGCCTTGCTGGGCATTGACTAGTGGAACCAACTCCGACAAGAGCATGCGCCCAACGGTGGTCAGATCGCGCTGCCCCTGCAACATGCCGGTGAAGCGAGCCAGGTTCGTCTTGAGCCAATCCTGCTCGGTATTGCGGTCGGTAGTGAGCCGCAGGTTGTCGATCATGGTGTTGATGTTGTCTTTGAGTTCAGCGACTTCGCCGCTGGCCTCCACCTGAATCGAGCGCGTCAAATCTCCCTTGGTCACGGCTGTTGCGACCTCGGCAATTGCGCGGACCTGGTTTGTAAGGTTGTCGGCGAGCAAGTTGACGTTGCCGGTCAAATCCTTCCACGTGCCGGCGGCACCGGGGACGTTTGCCTGGCCGCCCAAACGTCCTTCCACACCGACTTCGCGAGCGACGGTGGTCACTTGATCGGCAAATGTGGCCAGAGTGTCGGTCATGTTGTTAATCGTTTCGGCCAAGGCCGCGACTTCGCCCTTCGCATTCACCGTCAACTTTTGGGTGAGAACACCGTTGGCGACGGCGGTCACGACTTTGACGATGCCGCGCACCTGCTCGGTGAGGTTCGCGGCCATGACGTTCACGTTGTCCGTCAAATCTTTCCAGGTTCCTGCAACGCCGGTCACTTGGGCCTGGCCGCCGAGTTTTCCGTCCGTACCCACCTCGCGCGCCACGCGCGTGACTTCCGCGGCGAACGCGTTCAACTGGTCCACCATCGTGTTGATGGTGTTCTTCAGTTCGAGAATTTCGCCCTTCACGTCCACGGTGATCTTGCGCGACAGGTCGCCGCGCGCCACGGCCGTGGTGACTCCGGCGATGTTGCGAACTTGCGCCGTAAGATTGCCGGCCATCGCATTCACCGAGTCCGTCAGATCCTTCCAGGTGCCGGCAACACCCGGCACGTTGGCCTGGCCGCCGAGGCGGCCCTCGGTGCCCACTTCGCGCGCCACGCGGGTTACTTCGGCGGCGAACGACCGCAGCTGTTCGACCATGGTATTGAGGGTTTCTTTCAGCTGGAGAATTTCACCGCGCACGTCCACGGTAATCTTCTTGGAAAGATCGCCGTTGGCAATGGCGGTCGCGACCTCCGCGATATTTCTCACCTGGCCGGTCAGGTTGCTGGCCATGAAGTTCACGTTGTCGGTCAGGTCCTTCCAGGTGCCGCCGACGCCGGGCACCTGCGCCTGGCCTCCCAGCTTTCCTTCGGTACCCACTTCGCGCGCCACGCGGGTGACTTCGCCAGCAAACGCGTTCAACTGGTCCACCATCGTGTTGATGGTGTTCTTCAGTTCGAGAATTTCGCCCTTCACGTCCACGGTGATCTTGCGTGACAAGTCGCCCCGCGCCACGGCGGTGGTTACTTCCGCAATGTTTCTCACCTGGCCGGTCAGGTTGCTGGCCATGAAGTTCACGTTGTCGGTCAGGTCCTTCCAAGTGCCGGCGACGCCGGGCACGTTGGCCTGGCCGCCGAGACGGCCTTCGGTACCCACCTCGCGCGCCACGCGGGTGACTTCTCCGGCGAACGCGTTCAGCTGGTCCACCATCGTGTTGATGGTTTCTTTCAGCAGAAGAATTTCACCGCTCACGTTCACGGTAATCTTCTTGGAAAGATTGCCGCTGGCGATTGCGGTCGAGACCTCTGCGATGTTACGGACCTGGCCGGTCAGGTTGCTGGCCATGGAGTTCACCGAATCGGTAAGGTCTTTCCACGTGCCGGCGACGTCAGGAACCTGCGCCTGCCCGCCCAACTTGCCGTCCGTGCCAACTTCGCGGGCCACGCGGGTAACTTCGCCCGCGAACGCGTTCAACTGGTCCACCATGGTGTTGATCGTGTTCTTCAGCTCGAGAATTTCGCCCTTCACGTCCACAGTGATCTTGCGCGACAGGTCGCCGCGCGCCACGGCCGTGGTCACCTCGGCGATGTTGCGGACTTGCGCGGTCAGGTTTCCGGCCATGGCGTTGACCGAGTCGGTCAAGTCCTTCCAGGTGCCCGCCACGCCCGAGACCTGCGCTTGCCCGCCCAGCTGGCCTTCGCTGCCCACCTCGCGAGCCACGCGCGTCACTTCGCCCGCGAACGCATTCAACTGGTCCACCATGGTGTTGATCGTGTTCTTCAGCTCGAGAATTTCGCCCTTCACGTCCACAGTGATCTTGCGCGACAGGTCGCCGCGCGCCACGGCCGTGGTCACCTCGGCGATGTTGCGGACCTGGCCGGTCAAGTTTCCGGCCATCGAGTTCACCGAGTCCGTAAGATCCTTCCATGTGCCGGCCACGCCGGGCACGTTGGCCTGGCCGCCGAGGCGGCCCTCTGTACCCACTTCGCGCGCCACGCGAGTGACTTCTCCGGCGAACCGGTTCAACTGGTCCACCATCGTGTTCAGGGTTTCTTTCAGCTGGAGGATTTCGCCGCGCACATCGACGGTAATTTTGCGGGACAGGTCGCCGCTGGCGATCGCGGAAGCGACTTCCGCGATGTTTCGTACCTGACCCGTGAGGTTGCTGGCCATGAAGTTTACGTTGTCGGTCAGGTCCTTCCAGGTGCCGCCGACTCCGGGCACCTGGGCCTGGCCTCCCAACTTGCCTTCGGTACCCACTTCGCGCGCCACGCGGGTGACTTCTCCGGCGAACGCATTCAACTGGTCCACCATCGTGTTGATGGTGTCCTTAAGTTCCAGAATTTCGCCCTTCACGTCCACGGTGATCTTACGGGAGAGGTCGCCGCGCGCCACAGCCGTGGTCACCTCGGCGATGTTGCGCACTTGCGCGGTCAGGTTTCCGGCCATCGCGTTCACCGAGTCGGTCAAGTCTTTCCAGGTGCCGGCCACGCCCGGCACTACCGCCTGGCCGCCCAGCTTTCCGTCGGTGCCCACTTCACGCGCCACGCGCGTCACTTCCGAAGCGAACGATCGCAACTGGTCCACCATCGTGTTGATGGCTTCCTTCAGCTGCAGGATTTCGCCGCGCACATCCACGGTAATTTTGCGGGAAAGGTCGCCGCTAGCCACCGCCGTGGCGACTTCGGCAATGTTGCGCACCTGGCCGGTGAGGTTGCTGGCCATCGAATTGACCGAATCCGTGAGATCTTTCCAGGTGCCGGCCACGCCGGGCACGTGGGCTTGGCCTCCCAGCTTTCCGTCGGTGCCCACTTCGCGAGCCACGCGGGTTACTTCCGCGGTGAACACGCCCAACTGCTGAATCATGGTGTTGACGATGTTGGCCGAGCGAAGGAAGTCCCCTTCCAGCGGCCTGCCGTCCACGTCCAGCCGAACCGTCTGGGTCCAGTTGCCTTGCGCGACGGCCGCAATCGCACGGGTCATTTCCGTGGTCGGCCGAAGGAGATCCTCCACCACCGTGTTGATGGAGACTTCCATCGCGCCCCAGGAGCCGCGGGATTCATGGAAGCGCGCCCGTTCGGAGGTTCTTCCCTCTTTTCCCACCGCCTGGCCCACCCGGGTCAGTTCACTTGCCATTTGCTGATTGGCGGCGGCAATTTCGTTGAATGTATCGGCAATCTTTCCATGCAGGCCGGTCCAATGGCCGGGAAGGCGAACTGAAAAATCACCGTCCCGCATGGTCTGCAGGCAGTTCAAAATCACGGCGAGATCGACAGATCCCGATTTCCCATTGCCGGACCTGTGCCCATTTGCTTTCAACTCCGCGGTGGCGACAGCCTCGAGGGGCGCGCTTGCCGCTGCCGTGTCAGTCCCAGTTCTTTTCATGATTGTCTCTCCAGCAAATGAAACCATCGCGTGGATACAAGTTGGTTGCATCCCAATTCAATATCGAAATACTCGAGGCCGAGGAAATGCGAACGAGTGGTACTCCTAATGTTGGCAGGGATGAGAACATTTTTATCTTCGGCTAAACCCCTGGTATTAAGAAGCGAAGAACCTGACACAAATTCGGATTTACATGTAATTTTGTACTATGGGAGGTCGCCGAAATCTCTACAGTGTTCCCTGTATGCGGGTCTCATATTCCCTGTAGCATGGTGTCAACAAAATTGAAGGGTTTTTGAATCCTGGAATTCAATTTGGACCGATTTACAAGAGGATCTTCCTGGGTATGGCCCAACCCTTGCCTGTCAGCGTGTTTCGAGAGCAATTGCGAATCCATTGCGTGCAGTAAATGGTTCAACTTTCTACAGTCCTTTGCGGATTCTACTAAATGCTGAAAAATCCGAAGATTGCGCCAGGTCACAGGCTCGGTGGACCAAAGCCGGTGCGCTACGACTCGCCATCGAAGGAGGCAGAATGAAACCCAATTCGACTACTACTCCGACCGCCGTGGATCGCCTCGCAACCCTCGAGGAGGTGCTTGCTGCAGGCCTGCCCGACCCTGTTGAGGAATGTACCCGGAAACCTTTCAGCGAAATTCCAAGCGAGATGGGGGGCTATGCCCGCGTATCCGCTTCGCTCTTTGAAATTGCCAGCATGGTGGAAGGTCTGCTGCGGGAAGAAAGTGCGAACTCCGGCGAAGCCGAGGGCGTGGAAGAAGCCGGAGGGTTTGATCCAGTTGCCTTCGGCCGATCACAGAACGAGTGAGAGCATTCGTTTCCTTAAGAAGCCAAAGTCGACATTACTTTGCGCGGCGGCACGAAATGTGCCTATTGCCGCAATACATGGTCCTAGGCACTTCCCGCCATTGAAACTACAGGGTTTGCCTGATTGCCCTTCAAAGACAATCAATATCCAATAGGTTAAGGTCCGCTGTCAGGGAGTTTAATCCGAGGCCGGGGGCAACGCGAAAAGAGGTCTGGATCCAATGAGAAGAAACGTTCCGCATTTGAGTATGAGTGAGGCACTGCCTTTAGACCGGCTTGGGGCTAAACATCTCTCGAGAACTTCGCGCGCGCGCGCCGGTCTCGCGACGCAATCGATCGAGCGCCGGGTTTTGAGCCTGGACCAGTGGAGGCCTCATTTTGAAGATTCGATCGATGAGATGCTTTCGTCCGCTTTGCTGGCCCAGGACAAGGAACTTGCCAGCATTTTGGAAGAAGTGGATCACCTATCCAAGGCGCTCAAATCCGAGGCTCCAAACACTCAAGTCCTGAGCACCACGTTGCAGCGCACCGCGCTCTGCGCACTGAAGCAATATTTGCTGGATAGAGAACTCCGGTCCCTGGCGCTAACGGACGACCTGACCTGCCTTTATAACCGGCGCGCCTTTCTGGCGCTGGCGGGGCAACAATTGAAGGTTAACCGCCGCAACGCACAGGGGTTCCTGGTCTTTTTTGCCGACGTCGATCATCTGAAAATTATAAATGACACGTACGGACATCGTGAGGGAGACCTTGCCCTGGTCCGGGCGGCGGACGCGCTGGAGAAAACCTTCCGGGATTCAGATGTGATTGCGCGCCTGGGTGGCGATGAATTTGCGGTGCTGGCGCTGGAGGCTTCACACGAGGACCGCGAATCGATCCTGCGGCGCCTGGAAAGAAATCTCAAGATTTCCAACGCCGAGGAAGATCGCTACAAACTGTCCCTCAGCGTTGGCATGACGCGCTTCGATCCGACACATCCGGTCTCACTCGGAAAACTGATTGCCCAGGCGGACGAAGCCATGTACGCGGAAAAAAAGAATCGTCCGGCGTTGTGCGAAGCCTAGCGAGCAAGAAGCAGAGCGCGCCCGGACAATCGCACCAAAGCGAATATCACCCGAGCATCACACCCACGCAATTGAATATGACTTGGCAACTGAGCGCGTGCAAACTCAACATTTCAGGCTTCTAACGAAAATACCTGGAGAGCCGGTCCAATTCCGCATTCATCGCAAGCAGGGGAATTCAACTTACCTGGGGGAAAAAGCATTCGCGCCGGAGAAGAGTCCTAACGCCATCGATTATCTCCGTGGACGTGGATTTGGAAACCGCGCCGCGAATTCCGGCGCGCCGGGCTTCGCCGAGCAGAGCGGTGGAGAGATGCGCCGAGCAAAGCAGCACGGGAGTTTCCGGGTTCTCCTTGGCAATTTCCCGGGCAGCCTGCAATCCGTTCATTACGGGCATTTGAAAATCCAGAATAATCAGATCGGGCTTCATGTTGTGGGCCCTGACCACGGCATCGCCGCCGTCGATTGCCTCCCCGCAAACGATCCAGTCCGCGTCTTCCTCAAGCAGGGCGCGCAGTGCTCGCCGCACGTTGCTATTGTCGTCGGCGATCAGGATCCGCGGCATTTTTCTTCCTGCGCCCACCGTGTCACAGTACATGCCGCGTGTCAATTAGCAGTTTACATTAGACGGAAATCGTACCGGAACAATACAGGCGCCAAAACTCTTCCTTAGGGCTCCCTTTCCCTATAAATCAAGGCTTTATTGGATGGGAAGCCAAGAGGGTTTCCTCTACGATGAATGGCGTGTCCGCAGCACCCGGATTCGCAAGCGCGGCGCGACAACACATAAGGAAGGTGAGACATGAAACGATTCGTGGCGCCCCCATTAAGCGTGTTAACGATCCTGGTTTTCGCATCGCTCAACGGATGTTCCGGCGTATCCAGTAAGTCGCCCGACGTTTCCGATATGGTTCGCAGGGAACTTGATCAAGCCGGGCTCAAGGACGTCACGGTGAGCCAGGACCGGGACAAGGGCGTGGTAACCCTTGGCGGTCATGTGGCCTACGATGCCGACAAGTCGCAAGCTGAATCCCTCGCCAAGTCCAGCGCCGGCAATCAGGTAGTGGCAAACGAAATTGCTGTGGTGCCGCCGGGGCTCGAGGACGATTCCAAGACCGTGAACTCGGACCTGGACAAGGGTATCGAGAAAAATCTGGACGCGGCATTGGTGATGGCAAAATTGAATAAGAGCGTCAACCGGGACGTGAAAAACGGAGTCGTTACGTTGACCGGAGACGTGAATTCGGAGACGAAACGAAAACTAGCGGAAACGATCGCAACAAACGTCCCGCATGTCCAGCAAGTCGTGAATGAGCTGGAGGTCAAGAATCGGAAGGCCACATCGTCCAATTAGCAGTGTTGCATAGCTGATTCGATTTGAAGTTCGCGGTCCGGGAACATGGGCGGGAAGACGGAAGGGGCTTCAATAAATCCTGCAACTCACGATCCCACTCGCGGTTGCTCTTCAGTGCCCCCGGTCAATTTTCGCCCATGCCTACCCGATATGAACCCTGGGGATGCCGGCGAGCAGGCCAAAAACATTTAACAACCAAATGATGACGGCGATCACTACCACGGCATTCAAGATCGATTTGATGGAAGCTGCCATGGGGATGTACCGATTGATCAGTGAGAGCAACAATCCAATTACAATCAGGATGAGTAAAATTTGAACCATTAGCGGCCTCCATGTCCATTGTTGTTCGGCATCTCATCCGGGGACATTTAGGGAATCAAAATCCCCTGCCCCGCAAACAATGCCTCGTCAAAACTCAGTGACCAAAATGCGATATCCGCATTGCCGGCTCCAAGAAGCGGCGATCATTGGTCGGGAGGGGAAGCTGGACGCCAGCCCAGCCTTCAGTTCTTAACTCCCCCTCCCGCGAGAAATGTACGCGAGGCGCGGTCCGGTAAACCATCCGTTCGATACCGTAGAGAACACGATGATTCGCTGTAAAGAATTCGCTGTTCGCAATTATTTTCGTCAAAGTAATTGGATGGGTGAATGGAGACGCGATGTGGATCGGAATTCACTCCAGGCAAGAAATCATTGGGGGTCTGGGCATCTTTTTCAATACGGCAAGTCGCTCGCAAATCTACATTTTTCACTCGATGGCCGGTTATTTGCTGGAGAGTTAAGGTGAATCTCGTGAAGGGATTGAGAGCATGACCGGACCGGATCACGGCGGATCAATCCGACAGGGCCGACAGGGCCGACAAGGCCGACCAGTAAGATTCCCGGGCCTCGACTTTGCGAAATGAATTCAGGCCACAAAAATAGATCGCATATCGCAATCAGAGCAGTGGGCGCGGCAACAAGGGCGCATGAGTCAGGTCTCGACCCGCATTGGAAACCAAGGAGGACCCCGATGGCAGGGAGAAAAACAACTGTTTTTGCAATCTACTCGTCCCCGGTGAGCGCGGAACGTTCAATCGACACTCTGACAAGGTCCGATTTTCCGATTTCCGATGTGTCGGTTCTCTTCCCCGACGCGCGCGGGCAATCAGATGCGGGACCTGATTTGAGAACGACGTGGGCCGATGGCGCGGCGGGAGAGTCTGACCCGGAAATCGGCACTGGCGGTATGTTTGGTTTGCTGGCCGGAATCGGAACCATGTCCATCCCCGGGATCGGACCAGTCATCGCAGCGGGTCCCATCGTGAGCACCCTGGCGGGAACGGGAACGGATGCGGCGGTAGATGGAATTGCAGGCGCCCTGGCCGGACTGGGCATTCCGGAATCTTTCGCAAAACGTTATGAAGGGCGGATCCAGGAAGGCGGAGTTCTGATTTCTGTCCATTGCGATACATTGGAGGAAATCAGTCAAGCAAAAGACATCATGCAGCGGACCGGGGGCGAAGCCATTAAGGCTACGGGTGAATCACCCGCTGATATTTCCAAACCCGCGTACCGGACTGCCTCCGGGGGGAAACTTTAACTTCGAGCGGAAAGGCCCGTTCGCCTCTTTCCCCGTCCAAACTCACGCCCGCGGACATCGATCCCCGGATTTAACGCGAAGTGGTCCAGGGATAGAAACGCAGGTGAACACGAAACCGGCTTCCCGGCCATTTGACAGCCCGTAATTCGAAAATCCACTTTTGCGCCCAGCATCTTGCGAAGCAGGCATTTCCTGAAGAAAGAGGCGCCTGGAATCGGAGATCGAGTGACAATAGCCGCGGCAAACCCGTCTCCACTTATTTTTTCCGACATGGCTGATCCGATCCGGGCTGAATTATTCAGCGCGGAACGTCTGGAACAACATGCGGAAAGCCTCGCGGCGACTCAATCCATCACACTCGAGCCGACGAAAGGCCATCCGCTCCTGCCTCGCGTTATAGAGAATGGCCGCGTTCTTCTGGAATATTATCGAACCATCGCCCAGACAAGCAAAACAGACAATGCGATTCCGCCCGCGGTGGAATGGCTGGTCGACAATTTTTACATTGTCGAAGACCAACTCCGGGAAATTCGCGACGACCTGCCTCCCGGGTATTATCGAAAACTTCCAAAGCTTTCTTCAGGTTATCTCGAAGGGTATCCCCGCGTGTTCGGCGTTGCATGGGCCTACGTGGCCCACACCGACAGCCGGTTCGATCCGGAATTGCTGCGACGCTTCATCAATGCATACCAAAGGGTGCAACCGCTCACCAGCGGCGAGCTGTGGGCCGTGGCCATTACTCTGCGCGTGGTGCTTGTGGAGAACCTGCGGCGATTGACCGAACTCATGGTGCTCACGGATCGGGCCAGAGAGTCAGCCGACCAATTCGCCGATGGGCTGCTGGGCACAGGCGGGCAGCCGCGAATGGATCCCGCGATTCTGCTGCGGCGATTTGAGGAGCAACCCCTGGAAAGGGCGTTTGCCGTCCAGCTTGTGCGGCGACTCCGCGATCTGGACCCGAAAGTCGGTCCGATCTTGCTCTGGCTCGATGAGCGACTGGATGCGCAAGGCACCAGCCCTGATGAAATCGTTCGCGCTGAACATCATGACCAGACAGCCATGACCGCCACCGTTCGCAACGTCATCACCAGCATGCGATTGATGTCCGGCTTTGACTGGCCGGAATTTTTCGAGAGCGTCAGCCTGGTGGATAAAATTTTGTGCGAAGGCAGCCATTTTGGCGAGATGGATTTCGCCACCAGGGACGAATACCGCCATGCCATCGAGGATATCTCCAGAGGCAGTTCGCGGTCGGAAATTGAAGTCGCCCGGCTCGCCATCGAAAGCGCCTCGCGGCCTTCTCCCAAGACGCGCGACAACGGCAAGGAGAAGGAAAGCCGCCTCGCGGATCCCGGCTATTTTCTAATCGGCGGCGGCCGCTTTGAGTTCGAGCGCGAGATTGGGTTTCGAGTGCCCTGGAGGCGCCGGCTGTTACGACTGTACATTCGGGCGGCCTCACGCGGCTATCTGGGAAGCATGCTGCTTGCCACGTCGCTCATTCTTGCCATGCCGCTGCTGTTGGCATGGAAAGAAGGATACGCTGCATGGCAGTTACTGTTGCTGGGGGTTCTAGCCGCTGTTCCCGCATCCGACCTTGCGATTGCCCTGGTCAACCGGGCAGTGACCGATGTGCTGGGGCCGCGGACGCTGCCGCGCCTGGAGTTGCGAGACGGCATTCCGGAGCAATTCCGGACGCTCGTCGTGGTCCCGACGCTGCTTACCGGCCTGGAGGCAATCAAGGAACAAGTGGAACGACTCGAGATCCACTATCTGGCCAATGCGGATGGCGACATCCGATTTGCATTGCTCTCGGATTGGGTGGACGCCGGCCAAGAGAGCGTCCCCAGCGATGATGTGCTCCTCAAGGCGGCGATGGAAGGGATCACGGAACTGAACAGGCGCCATGGTCCGGCGCCCGGCGGCGGAAAGCGGTTTTTTCTTTTTCACCGCAGACGCATCTGGAACGAGTGCCAGCAGGGATGGATGGGATGGGAGCGCAAGCGGGGAAAACTGCACGAGCTGAACCGGCTGTTGCGAGGCTCGAGAAATACCACTTTTCTGTCACCGGCGGAAACGGGTTCGGAAACAATTCCCGGGGTCAAGTATGTAATTACTCTGGATTCGGACACTCACCTGCCGCGCGGCGCCGCCGCGCGTTTGGTGGGAACCATGGCTCATCCTTTGAACCTTCCAAAGTTCAGCGCCCATCATAGCCGCGTGGTGGATGGATATTCCCTGCTTCAGCCGCGAATCACTCCAGCGCTTCCGAGCGACCGAAGGAGATCTTTCTTCCAGAAAATCTTTTCCGGCCCAGGCGGCATGGACCCCTATGCTTCGGCTGTCTCGGATGTCTACCAGGATCTTTTTAGAGAAGGTTCGTATACCGGAAAGGGAATCTATGATCTCGATTGGTTCGAGGAATCACTGAATGGAAAGGTTCCGGAAAATTCGCTGCTCAGCCACGACCTGTTTGAAGGCGTATTTGCACGCACGGCCCTGGCGACGGATATCGAGCTATTCGAGGAATACCCGTCGCACTATCTGGTAGCGGCGGCGCGCCAGCACCGGTGGGCGAGGGGCGACTGGCAACTCCTGCCTTGGATCTTCGGGAATGGCAGAAAATTTCCGGGGAGAGTCCGGCAGTACACAATTCCTGCGATCAGCCGGTGGAAAATGCTCGATAACCTGCGGCGCACGCTTTCGGCGCCCTCGATGTACATGACACTGCTCGCGGGATGGTTGCTGTCCCCTTCGATGGGCTGGCTTTGGACCGGATTTATCCTGCTGATTCTGTCCATACCGGCGTTCATTCCATTCTTGCTTGGATTGAAACCGCGCGGGGGCGGGATTTCCAGGCGAAGCCATTTGCGCGGATTGAGCGCGGATTTTTGGCTGGCGTTTTGGCAAGTCGGCTTAACCATCGCATTTCTGGCCTATCAGGCATGGTTGATGTCCGATGCGATTTTGCGCACGCTGGTTCGCATGTTTGTGACGCGCAGGAACCTGCTGGAGTGGGTGACCGCTGCCCAGGCAAAAGCCGCTGTCAGCCTCAACCGGATGGGGATCTTCCGGAGAATGGCCGGCGGAGTCATGCTCGCGCTGATTGCTTTAGTCGCAGTATTTCTTGGGCCGCACCAGTCCATACCTCTTGCACTGCCCTTCATTGTTTTGTGGGCCGCGTCCCCGGAAATAGCCCGATCCATTAGCGCAACCCCTCGTCTGCGGAACGCAAAGGCAGTTTCTCCCCTGGAAACGGAATTGCTGCGGTCGGTCTCGCGGCAAACATGGCGCTTTTTTGAGGAGTTTGTCACGGCCGAAGATCATTTTTTGCCTCCCGACAATTTTCAGGAGGATCCCAAACCTACCGTCGCGCACCGCACTTCGCCCACCAATATCGGACTGTATCTACTCTCGACGATTGCGGCCCGTGACTTCGGTTGGACAGGCACGCTCGAAGCAACCGAACGAGTCGAAGCGACCCTTGCAACCATCCGCCGAATGGAAATGTTTCGGGGCCATTTGTACAACTGGTACGACACGCGCGAACTGCGGCCCCTGGACCCGAAATACGTGTCGTCCGTGGATAGCGGAAATCTCGCGGGAGACTTGCTGGTGTTGGCGAGCGGTTGCCGCTTGCTTGCGCAGAAATCCACATTGGACCGGCGCATCCTCGATGGAATATCAGATTCGACGCTGCTGTTGAAGAACAATCTAGCCGGCAGATTGCCCGCGCATCGAGGCCACACGGTTACTCAGAAGATGCTCGGCAACGCGCTGGATTCGCTTGCGGCGTTGCTCGAGGCCCCGCCTTCCGGCGTCGCGGGCTGGACGGAGCGACTCCTGGCCTTGCGGGATCGCGCCGGAACCTTGGATGACATCGCGCAAACCCTGCAACAGGAGGCGGGGGGCTCTCAAGATTCGGATTTGCAATTTTGGGTCGCGGCAGCGAGAGAATGCATTGCCACCCATCTTCGCGATGCGGAAATTCTGATCCCGTGGATTCGGCTGCAATCCGATGACCTCCTGGCAATGGGCCTGACCCGACCGGAAAAATCGCGCGAGTGGGCGGCCATCGGCCCGCATTTCAAGCGAGTCCCAACGTTGCAGGAGGTTCCCGGGCGATGCATGCTTGCGCTGGTTGCACTGGATTCCCTCCGCGCCCAGATGCTCAGCGAATCGCCTGTGGACCGGGACGCCCTTGCGCGTGTCGATAAATTGTCGCGGCTGATTTCCGAATCGGCCGGCGATGCGACATCGCTTATTGCCCGCCTGAAAAAAGTCGCGGAGTCAGCCGAAGAGTTGTTCACGGGGATGGATTTCACATTTCTGTTTGACGGCACGCGGAAGCTTTTCTCGATCGGATACCGCGCCACGGATGGAAGTTTGGATCCCAGCTGCTATGACCTGCTTGCTTCGGAAGCAAGACTGACAAGCTTCCTCGCAATCGCGAAAGGAGACGTCCCCTCGTCGCATTGGTTCCGGCTGGGCCGCTCGCTCACGCCGGTGGACAGGGGGTCCGCGCTGATTTCCTGGTCGGGATCGATGTTTGAATACCTGATGCCGGCGCTGGTGATGCGTTCACCGGCAGGGAGCATGTTGAATCAGACGTATCAGCTGGTGCTGAGCCGGCAAATCGAATACGGGCGGGAACGCAATGTGCCGTGGGGAGTTTCCGAATCTGCGTTCAACGCTCGCGACCTCAACCATACGTATCAATATGCGGGTTTTGGAGTCCCCGGGCTGGGGCTCAAGCGGGGGCTAAGCGAAAGCATGGTCGTTGCGCCGTACGCCACGGCTCTGGGGGCAATGGTTGACCCGTCGGCCGCCACGGAAAATTTCAAGGCACTCGCTAAGGCCGGCGGCAAAGGACAGTACGGTTTCTATGAGGCTCTGGACTTCACCAGCAGCCGCGTGCCCGAGGGAAAAGACGTTGCAGTAGTCAACGCATATATGGCGCACCATCAGGGCATGTCGCTGGTGGCGCTGGCGAACGTCCTGATGGGCGGGGTGATGCAGAACCGCTTTCACGCCGTGCCCATCGTGCAGGCCACCGAATTGCTCCTGCAGGAGCGGACACCCCGCGACGTGCTGGTCGCACGTCCAAGGGCGGAGGAAGTTTCCGCCGCGGCGCAAGTGCGCGACGTTTTCCCCCCGGTCGTGCGCAGGTTCACTTCCCCGCACGACACGACTCCTCGTACGCAATTGCTTTCCAATGGCCGCTACACCGTGATGTTGACGGCGGCGGGCTCCGGCTATTGCCGATGGCAAGGCAAGGCAATTACGCGCTGGAGAGAAGACCCCACGCGGGATTGCTGGGGCGCCTACATTTATCTCCGCGACCAGCAGATGGGGAATGTCTGGTCGGCTGGTTACCAACCGACGGGAGTTGAGCCCGATTCTTATGAAGCCGCATTCTTTGAAGATCACGTGGAATATGTAAGGCGTGACAAGACGTTGACGACCAGGCTTGAGATCGTGGTTTCGACCGAAGACGATGCGGAGGTGCGCCGCGTTTCCATCACTAATCTAGGGGGACGCACGCGAACAATCGAAGTTACCTCGTACGCGGAACTTTCGCTTACTGCGCAGGACGCGGACGTGGCCCATCCCGCTTTTTCCAACCTGTTCGTGGAAACGGAAATAATCCCGGAGCTGAATGCGATCCTTGCGACGCGCCGCAAGAAATCCAGCGATGAGGCGGAGATATGGGCCGCGCATGTGCTTTTCGCGGAGGGCGAGACCGTCGGCGAGCTGCAAATGGAGACGGACCGGGCACGATTTCTTGGCCGAGGATGCAATGTTCACAACCCGGTTTCGATCATGGACGGCCGTCCGCTTTCCAATACCGCGGGCTCGGTCCTCGATCCGGTAATGAGTCTGCGGCAAGTTGTGCGCATCCCTCCCGGAAAGACTGCGCATGTCGTGTTCACCACGATCGCGGCCGCAAGCCGGCAGGCGGTGTTGGAACTCGCCGATAAATATCGCAGCCCCAGGGCCTTTGAGCGGACACTGACGCTGGCCTGGACGCAGGCGAAAGTGGAATTGCACCACTTGGGAATCGGACTCGACGAGGCGCACCTGTTCCAGAGGCTGGCCAATTCCGTTCTGTATTCCGATCCTTCGTTGAGGCCGAATTCCGGGACGCTTAGCCAAATTCCCATGGATGTCTCCACGCTCTGGTCACAGGGAATTTCGGGCGACCTTCCAATCATTCTGGCGCAGATAGACAGCGATCGCGATATCGAGATGATCCGGCAATTGCTCCGCGCCGTTGAATATTGGCGGCTGAAGGATTTGTCGGTGGACCTGGTGATCCTGAATGAGAGGCCTCCGTCCTACATGCAAGATCTGCAAGAATCGCTGGAAGCTCTGGTTCACGCCAGCCAATTGCGGCTCTCGCCAGACACCAGCAGCGGAAGGGGGAGCATCTTTCTTTTGCGCGGCGACCTGCTCAGCACGCAGGCGCGGATGCAGTTGCAGTGTGCCGCGCGGGCGGTGCTAAATGGCAGGCGCGGAACTCTCGGAGAGCAAATCAACCGGTTGCAGCCGGGGAAAACATTCTCATCTGGCCCGCAAAGATCTGTCCGCGCGGCGAAGGGCGCGGAGGGGCCCCTGCCGGAGGCGCCAATTGAATTTTTCAATGGGCTGGGCGGCTTCACGGAAAATGGACGAGAGTATGCAACCTTGCTCACCGAGGGGCTGCAAACGCCGGAGCCCTGGATCAACGTGATTGCAAACCCGGAATTCGGATTTGTCGTTTCGGAATCCGGATCCGGTTTTACGTGGTCGCTCAACAGCCGTGAAAACCAGCTGACCCCGTGGGTGAATGACCATGTTTTGGATACGCCCGGAGAAGTGATTTATGTCCGCGATGAAATCACCGGCGAGGTCTGGAGCCCCACGGCGCTGCCCATCCGGATTGAGAACGCCGCTTATGCCGCGAGACATGGACAAGGGTATTCCCGATTCCTCCACAGCTCGCATGGAATCTCGCTCGACCTGGTGCAATTCGTCGCGCCGGACGATCCGATCAAAATATCAAGGCTCGCACTCCGAAATGACTCCCCTCGTTCCCGCCGCCTCTCGATCACCGCGTATGTCGAATGGGTGTTGGGCAGCTCCCGGAGTGTTTCCGCCCCTTACATCGTTACGGAGATCGATGCGCAAACCGAGGCGCTGTTTGCGCGGAATTTGCGAAACACCGAATTTGCCGAGCGCATCGCTTTCGTGGACCTTGCCGGGAGACAGACTTCCTCCACCGGCAACCGGACCGAATTTCTGGGACGAAACCGGTCCGCTGAAAATCCCGCGGCACTGGAACGCGGCGGCGCGTTTTCGGGAAATGTGGGCGCCGGGTTTGACCCCTGCGGCGCGATGCAGACTTCGCTGGACCTTCGGCCCGGGGCGACCGCGGAGATTGTTTTCTTTCTCGGGCAAACCAGAAACAGGGAGCAAGCGCGTGAATTGCTCCGGCGCTACCGCGCGGCGAACATGGATGCAGTTCTGCACAAGGTTCGGAGTGACTGGGACGAGGTCCTCGGCACGGTGCAAATCAGCACACCCGACCGGGCCATGGACGTTCTCCTGAACCGGTGGCTCCTATACCAGACACTATCGAGCCGCGTGTGGGCTCGAGCCGGTTTCTATCAGGTGAGCGGAGCGTACGGTTTTCGCGACCAGTTGCAGGATGTGCTGGCTCTGATGATCACCAATCGTTCGCTGGCACGCGAGCACATCCTGCGATCCGCGTCCCGCCAATTTGCAGAAGGGGACGTGCAGCACTGGTGGCACCCGCCGTCGGGGCGCGGCGTGCGCACGCGCATTTCGGACGACCGCCTTTGGCTCCCCTACGTCGTCGTCCAATATATCGAGGCCACGGGCGACATGGCAGTACTGGACGAAGAGGTACCATTCCTCGAGGGCGAGCCATTGGCCGAGGGGCAATTGGAATCGTATTTCCAGCCAGTGGTGTCAAAGACCAGAGCATCGTTATTTGAACATTGCGCGCGCGCACTCGATTGCAGTTTGAAGCTCGGCAACCACCACCTTCCCCTGATGGGGACCGGAGATTGGAATGACGGAATGAACCGCGTGGGCCAGCACGGCCAGGGAGAAAGCGTTTGGCTGGGGTGGTTTCTGCATACGATCCTGTGGGAGTTCGCAAAAATTGCGGATTCGCGAGGCGAGAGTGAACGCGCGGAGACCTGGAGGCTGCACGTCAGCACATTGAAAGCAGCGATCGAGCAGGACGGCTGGGACGGAGGATGGTACCGGCGCGCTTACTTCGACAATGGCACAGCGATCGGCTCGGCGGCAAACCCGGAATGCCGCATCGACTCCATCGCGCAATCCTGGGGAGTGCTAAGCGGGGCGGCGGAAAGAGGCCGCAGCATGCGGGCCATGGCCGCAGTCGATCAGCAACTGGTGCGCCGGCCGGAGGGATTGGTCCTGCTGCTGTCGCCGCCTTTCGATCACACCGAGCTCGACCCCGGCTACATCAAGGGATATGTGCCGGGCATCCGGGAAAACGGCGGGCAATACACACATGCCGCCGTCTGGACGCTGCTGGCATTCGCCGCGCTTGGCGACGGCGACAAAGCGGGGCAATTGTTCCGGTATCTGAATCCAATCAGCCGCACGGCGTCGCGGGCCGGTGTGCAGAAATATAAAGTCGAGCCATACGTGGTTGCGGGAGATGTGTATGCTGGGCCACAACATATGGGGCGCGGAGGTTGGACATGG
The DNA here is from genome assembly GCA_020073375.1 of Terriglobia bacterium. Classification (GTDB taxonomy): domain Bacteria; phylum Acidobacteriota; class Terriglobia; order Acidiferrales; family UBA7541; genus Palsa-360. Next base: position 72,436 of record JAIQFG010000001.1, read on the forward strand.
TACACGGGTTCGGCGGGCTGGCTGTATCGCGCGGGGATCGAATGGATTCTGGGATTCCGCGTCCGGGGAAACACGCTGAGTATCGATCCTTGCATTCCGCAGGGCTGGCCCTGCTATTCCATCGTCTTTCGATACCAATCCACGGCATACCGCATCCGCGTGGAAAATCCCAAGGGCGTATCCCGCGGCATCGCGATGGCTGAACTTGACGGTCAACCGCTGCACAATTCCGCGAACGTACCCCTTGTCGACGACGGCGGGGAGCATCACGTCCGAGTCGTACTTGGTTAAAAAACGCGATAAGCGGGGCGCGAAACGGCGCCCCTGCGTTGTTTAGACGAGGACGATCTTGCAGCGCTTGCCCGGGACGCGTCGCGTGGCGTTGCGGGTATCCACCACCAGTTGCGACGCCTCGACGATCGCATCGTAATCGTAGCTGCTGTGATCGGTCGCTATCAGAACGCAGTCGTAACCGGCCAATGATTCCGCGTCGATGGGAACCGATTTCATACCCTCAAAATTGTAATTGCGCAGCTTGTGAATTTGCGGGAGGTACGGATCGTTGTAATCGACCAAGGCCCCGCGCGCGGTCAGGAGTTCCAGTATCTTGAGCGCGGGCGACTCCCGCAGATCATCCACGTCCTTCTTGTATGCCACGCCCAGAACCAGGATGCGCGAGCCCTTGATCGACTTCTGCCGCGCGTTGAGCGCGTCCGCCACGGAATCAATCACGTGGTACGGCATCGATGTGTTCACCTCGCCGGCCAGTTCAATGAACCGTGTCGCGAAATCGAATTCCCGCGCTTTCCATGACAGATAATACGGGTCCACGGGAATGCAGTGCCCGCCCAGTCCGGGGCCGGGATAAAATGGCATGAAGCCGAACGGCTTGGTCGAGGCTGCGTCGATCACTTCCCAGATATCGATGCCCATGCGCGCCGCCAGAAGCTTCAGTTCATTCATCAGCGCGATGTTCACGCAGCGAAAAATATTTTCGAGCAACTTGGTCATTTCCGCCGCCTGCGTCGAGCTGACCGGAATGACCCGCGCCACGATCTGTTCATACAAGGACAATGCAGCGCGGCTCGAGGGTGGATTTACTCCCCCGACCACTTTCGGAATCTGCGCCAGGCCGTACAGCGTGTTCCCCGGATCTTCCCGCTCGGGCGAAAACGCCAGGAAGAAGTCCGTGGCGATTTGTTCGTTTTCCGGGCCATGCGCCGGCGGGCACTTCTTCCCTGTCGCTTCGAGGATCGGGAGGACCAATTCCTCGGTTGTGCCCGGGTAGGTCGTTGATTCGAGCACCACCAACTGACCGGACTGCAGGTAGGGACGGATGGAATGCGCGGTGTTTTCGACGTAGCTCAGGTCCGGTTCGCGGCGCTGGTCCAGCGGCGTGGGCACGCAAATGAGGATGGCGTCCATTTCGGCCAATTTTGCAAAATCCGATGTCGCGCTGAAATGCTTTGACTGCACAAATTTCTGAATCGCTTCCCTAGGGATGTGCTGTATGTAGGTCTGTCCGCTGTTCAGCTTTTGAACTTTGCAAGGGTCGGTGTCAAAACCGATGACGCGGTGCCCGGCTTCCGCAAATCGCAATCCCAGCGGCAACCCCACGTACCCGCACCCTACGACACCGACTTGAAGTTGCGAACTTTTGAAGTATTCAGGCCCGCGAACGGTTGCCATTGGAGATGCTCCTGTCTGATATGAGATTTACTTCTTCCATTTCAAGAGCCTTGCGACTGGATAATTCGCGATCCTAGAAAGCAGTGGTCCTCGTAGGCATTCGCGTCCTTGGCGGAAAAAACGGGCGCATCCTGAAATCGCGCCCGATATTCAAATTCCACGTTTGTGTGTTTTGCGATTGTCGGCCGGGCCTTTGCAGGCCCCGCCCCGGAAGCGATTATTTGGAGGCCTCAACCTTCAGGTGATTTTCCACCGAAAAAACATTGGAAACGCCGTTCGCGGCGATTGCGGCGACATTTCTGTCTTGTTCACTCTCCACGGCGCCTTCGAGGGTCACACGCCCATTTTTCACAATAATATGGATCGATTGCAGGTTCCCCACGCCGTAACGAAACAGGTTCGGTTGCGAGTAAATTGCCCTGTATTCAGCGCGGCGAAGCTGATCGTCCATCGGAGAGGTGGGCAGGACTTCAATCTGATTATTTACCTTCTCGACCCCCTCGATGTGTTTGACTGAGTTTTCGGCGTCGGACTTAATCGTGGGCTGCACGACCTGTCCTGTGAGGGTCACTTCATTGCCGTTCACTGTGTACTGCAAGATATCGAACACGGAGTACCAGGGTATCTGGACCAGTTCGTGGCGGACTTCCTTTGTCAGATACGCCTCGGTGGTTCGAGCTTCCTTCTGAGAGCGAGTATCCTGGCCGGAGGCCGTATTGACCGGGCCGAGGAGGGCGGGGATCGCAAGAGCAAGGGCAAGGAGTTTAATGGTCTTCATGTTGTTTTCTCCCATTCATCGCAGTACGTGCAATACGGAGCCTCGCACATAGAGTATTTTCTGCGGCGAAGTAACCCCATCCGCAAATGCGTGTATTCAAATCAAGGAAAAGCCGTACACATTTTCCCCTAATGTTTTTCCCACCCCTGGGCATGGACATGAACCTGAAGTGCTTTTTCACCGTCGAAAGGGATCGGCTCACACCCGGAAGCGCAGGTTTGGGCGGCTTGACTCCGGCGGGGTTGCCGTGCCAATCTCAGGCGAGGCGCACACCACTCGACGCCTTCAGGATGCCACCCATCCCCAGGAGGGAAATGTGGGTGGTCGCACGGTCGGAAGTATTCGGAGATGATCGGGGGAGAAAATAGCACCTGGTTAAATGGAGGCCAATGTGAGACCCCTTCGAATTCTGATAGCTGACGATCACGATTTAATGCGGCGCGGAGTAAAGACTCTGCTGCAGTCGCATGAGGGTTGGGAAATCTGCGGGGAAGCCAAGACGGGGCGAGAAGCGGTGGAAGCGGCCGAAAAATTGCGGCCCGACATCGTAGTCCTCGATATCGGCATGCCCGACTTGAACGGCATGGAGGCGGCGAGAAGAATCCGGAAGGCGTCGCCCGCGACGGAGATCCTGATTTTGTCCATTCATTACTCCGATCAATTGGTTCGCGAAATTGTGGATGCCGGCGTCCGAGGATATATCGTGAAATCGGATTCCGACCGCGACTTGGTGATCGCCCTGGAGACCTTGGCGAAGCACAAACCTTTTTTCACGCCTCACGCGACCGAAATGATTTTGGGAAGCTTCAACGCGACCAGCGTTTTGAAGGAAATTCCAGAGCTGGTCAGCGAGCGGCTCACTTCCCGCGAACGGGAAATCGTTCAACTTCTGGCTGAGGGCAAGAGCAGCAAGGAAGTGGCTTCTTCCCTCGGAATCAGCATAAAGACGGCGGAAACACATCGGGCCAATGTCATGCGGAAACTTGAATTGCATAACGTAAGCGAACTGGTCCGCTACGCGGTGCGCAACCAGATTATCGAAGCGTGAAGGCGCCCCTCTAAGGCAAATCCGCCTTCCGCTTAAGGGATTGACCGTATTTTCTTAATCTTCGCTTTTTGGCACCATCGATTCGCGGAAGGATTTCCCAGCCCTGCCCGCTGAAGACAGGCAACGAAGAAAGCAATCGCCTGATTTCGGATCCCGCAAAATTGTTGCTTTCAGAGACGTGCAGGGGGGCTGGTTGATGATTCCCATTATCGGTTTGCGAGAAAGAGTCGAGAGCATCCTCAAGAAATCACCCCTGACGGGGGCCGATGAGGATGCCCGGCGGCCAAAAATTCTAGTGGCCGCAATGGATCCTGAGATTCGGACGGGCTTTGCCGAACTCCTGCAGGAATTTTCTTTCGACGTGATCTGGCTGAAAAGCGTGGAAGCCGCAAAGAACCTGCTCTCGAAGGAAAAAATAGCCGCGTGCTTTTGCGGATTTTGGCTTCAGGACGGCACGTACCGCCAGTTGGTCAGGCACATCCGGCACATTCGCCTGGACACGCGCGTCATCATTCTGTCAGGTCCCGCGTGCCCCGAAGAATCCTATGACCTGCTCACGGCGATGAATCTGGGTGCCGTTGACTTTCTTTCCTATCCGTACCGGAGAGCCGATATGAAGCGGTTATTCAGATTTGCGATGCGAGCCGGGGAAGGCTCGCGAGTGGAGCCATCGAGTGTGATCGACTCCGACTCGCTCGCGGCCGAGTCGGCTTAAGAAACGAGCAGCTTCAGGTTATCTCTCCTGTACGAAGCATCCGCACGCCGCCTTGCGTTTGATTTCAATCTGCCGCTATTCGTTCTTGCTCCCTGCAAAGAGCAGGACCACGCCGCTAACCAGCGCGATTCCTCCGAGCACCGGAGGCAGGGGGACAGTCTTGTGTTCTTCCTTCGTTGCCTGCAGTGGGCCGATGTCCAGAACCTTTTTGCGGGTAGTGTAAGTAAACCCCTGATAGACCAATGCGAATATTCCCAGGACGATTAACAAAATTCCCAATACAGTTGCCGGTTTCATGTGCTCCCCACCTTTCACGCCACTCGCGTTTTAAGCTGCCGGTTCGCGCATTTCCGTGCCGCCCCGGTTGTAGCCCTGGATAAACAATGTCGCAATACGAGTATTCGGGTAGGCTTGGAGAGAGTTGCCTGTACTTTCTGAATCTCATCCGTTGAAGAATTGTAATGATCAAAAATTGACGCACAAGCAATTCGTCACGTTGAAATCCGCTCAACAGCGGGGAAGGCAGCCCGGAAATTCCTCAGCGCCCCCGGATACTTGCAATTCCCAGCGGAGTTACAGCGATGCACCGATAGTTTGGGCCTATGCGCGCAGCTTAGTATCGCCGTGTGTTTGCGCTATTTCCGGGATTTCCGGCGAGGCGAATTCATAGCGCTGAACCCGGCGTCAACGAATCGATGAAGGTCGCCTGAACACGTGCTTGCTCGAATCACCTGGAAGTTGAGCAGGCGCCAATTGGAAAAATGTTTTAGGCGCAGTCACTCAAATCAGGGGAAAAGAAAGAGGAAACAATGAGACGTCTTTCACTTTTTATTTTATATTTCGCAATCATCTCTTTTGTGCAAACTGCACGCGCCCAAGATCACGGCGAGGTCGGAGCGTTTGTGGACTACTTCCGGCTGCATGAGACAGGCACGAATTTCGTCGGCCTCGGCGGCCGCGCGGCGATCAATGTGTCGCCGTACGTTCAGCTGGAAGCGGAAATGGCTTACGACTTCAACCGCGCGTTCACCGAAGGGTTTGCCGACACGACCGGCACGATCACCCTGCAGAACTCGAACATACGCGTTCTGCACGGACTATTTGGTCCCAAGATTCAGACCAAAGGGCCGGTTCGCATATTTCTCACGGTGAAGGGCGGATTCACGAATTTTCGGTTTGACCCGCGGGCGGCTTCTTTTTCCACATTTACAAGCAGCGTGGATAACCTGCGAACCAACAACGTGAGCGGAGCGCTTTACCCGGGAGGCGGCGCGGAAGCGTTTCTTGGGCCCTTCGGCCTGCGCGCGGATGTGGGCGACGAAATTATCTTTTCCAACGGCGCGCACCATAACTGGAAGGTCACCTTCGGCCCTCAGATTCGTTTCTAATGCTTGCCGAATTTCCGGACCCCGGCAGGCGCATTCCAACTTGCGGGCCCGGCGTGGTTCAACCCCGATTTCCTTAGCCCGTCGAGCCGCAGCCGGTCAAGGCCTGACGGGCTCTCCCTCCCCCGCTTACCTGGCTCCCGCAAGACTCGCGCGTTTTTCCGTTTAAGTCCGCCAAGGCATTCTCCTCAAACGGAATATTGCGCACGAGCACGAAAAACTTGCCGATGCGAAGTAAGAAATAGTGCCATCACTCGCAAATCCCAATCGTCTAAGTATTGCTCCTGCAACTTCTTGGCTGATGTTTTAAGGTGGCCTTTAACTTGCACAGGCAGATGTGGTTGCTGGCTATGCCTCGATCGGAGAAATGAAGGCTCATCAAAGTTCCACCGGCATCTTGGTTGCCGGGCGCTAGCGATTAAAAAGGGCCCCCACCCCCCGGATTAATTCCCCGCGCGAAACCTTGGCGAGGCGACAGCAAGATACGAGAGCAGGGGCAAAACCCAGGGGGGCCTGAAATTCAAATGAACATTGAAATGAATGACGCACGGCCGGCGGAAGCGGTAAGTTGGCGGAAGCGCGTTAGCTCGCTGAAACATTTGCCCCCCGTTCTAAAGATGGTCTGGAAGGCAGCCCCTGGAGTTCTGATGTGCAGCCTGGTGTCCCGGCTGCTTGCCGCCGTTTTACCGATCACACTTCTGGCAATCACGCGGAAGATCATCGACTCGATCTACCTGGTGACCACCCATCAACGGAGTTTGTCGCGGGGGTTCTGGTTCCTTGTGGCGCTCGAGTTCCTTCTAGCAGGCGTGGGAATTATTCTGGCCCGCCTGGTCGATTTCTCGGAGAAAGTCCTCGCCGAACGGTATACGAATTACGTGAACATCCGCATCATGCGGCACGCCGCAACCCTTGACCTTACCTCGTACGAAGATCCGCAGTTCTACGACAAACTGGAGCGCGCCCGGGTGCAGGGAGCCGACCGAAGCGGATTGATCCAGGAAAGTGGGCAACTCCTCCAGGAATTTATATCCACAGTGACTCTTGCGGCCGGGGTTTACCTGATTTCGCCGTGGATCCTGTGCGCGCTGGTCACATTCGTGGTGCCTGCGTTCCTGGGTGAGACCCATTTTGCGTTCCTGGGATATTCGCTCAACGTGCAACAGACTCCGGCAAGGCGCGAGCTGGATTATTTGCGGTTGCTCGGAGCGAGCAAGGAGAGCGCGAAGGAGCAGAAGCTATTTGGGCTGGGGTCGTTCCTGGTGGGAAAGTACAAGGCCGTGTCGGACGAGTTGTATCGGCAAAATGTAATATTGTCGCGGCGCAGACTGCTGGTCGGATCGCTTTTGTCCCTTTTGGGAACAGTCGGATATTACGGAACCTATGCCTACGGAATTCATCTGACCTTGATTGGCGCGCTTACACTGGGAACGCTGACGTTCCTGGCCGGCGCCATCCTGGGGGCAAGCAACAGCATTCAGGCGTTATTTTCCACCTTCTCGCATATCGCGGATCACGCCCTGTTCGTTTCCGACTTGATCGAATTTTTTGGCGTCCAACCCAAGGTTTCCTCCAAGCCAATTTGCCTGGCGGGTCCCAGGCCGATTCGCCAGGGATTTGAATTCAAAAATGTTTCCTTCGCGTATCCCGGAAGGTCCAGACAGGTGCTGGAGAATGTGAATTTTCACCTGGAGCCGGGTGAACGGATTGCCCTGGTGGGAGCAAATGGGCAGGGCAAAACAACGATCGTCAAGCTACTGACCAGGTTGTATGACGCGACCGGCGGCCAGATTCTGCTGGACGGGAATGACCTGCGCGACTATGACCTGGAAAGTCTCTGGAAAGAAATCGCGGTCATCTTCCAGGACTTCATGCGATATGACATGACTGCGTCGGAAAACATCGCAGCCGGGCGAATCGAAGAGAAAGAAAACTCATTCCGCGTCCGCGCCGCGGCGATGAAGAGCAATGCCGAAGAGGTGGTCCGCAAGCTTCCGAAACGATACGAGCAAATGCTGGGTTGCCGATTCTCCGGCGGAGTGGATCTTTCCGGCGGCGAGTGGCAGAAATTGGCCCTGGCGCGCGCGTACCTGAGGGACGCCCAATTGTTGATCCTTGACGAGCCGACTGCCGCACTGGATGCCAAGTCCGAGCACGAAGTGTTTGAGCGGTTTGCCGAGCTGACCGAGGGGAAAATGTCCGTATTGATTTCGCACCGTTTTTCCACGGTGCGAATGGCCGATCGAATTCTGGTTCTGAAAAACGGCACGATTGCCGAGCAGGGCCCGCACTGCCAGCTGGTCAACAGCGGCGGCTGCTACGCCGAAATGTTTGAGCTGCAGGCGGCGCACTACCGGTAGGTTCCTGCAACCGGGCGGATATGTCCTTCCATCTGCTTGAAGCCACAACCCGAAAACGTATCTTGCGCGGCCGGAGGGGCAGGCGCCTGAGCGATCCCCGCAAGCATGCTCTTTTTCTTGCGCTGTTATCCGTCGGTTTGCTTCTCCTGCTCCCATTTTCCTGCTGGGCCCAAATGGAAAAGGAGGATGTTCAAATTGATATTCGCGCTCCCGCGCATCCATTTCCTCACTATTGGGAGGTCATGTTTGGTTCCGGGCGCGCCAATCTTTCGTTGCGAGAAAGCTATCGCCGAGATTTGCGCGAAGTTGAGCATGCTACGGGATTTCAATACGTCCGGTTTCACGGCATCTTCGGCGATGAAAATGGCGTCTATGACGAGGATTCCGGCGGAAAACCCATTTACAATTTTTCCTACGTGGATCAGATTTACGACGGCCTGCTGGAAAATCATGTTCGCCCTTTCGTGGAACTTAGCTTCATGCCCCGCAAACTTGCCGCGCAGGAGGTCTTTCACTCTTTCTGGTACCGGCCGGTCATTTCACCGCCAAAGGACTGGAGCAAATGGGACGACCTGGTCGCGCAATTCCTCCGGCACCTCATCGACCGCTACGGGATCGAGGAGGTCTCGCAGTGGTACTTTGAAGTATGGAATGAACCAAACATCGATTTCTGGGCAGGCGAACCAAAGGAGCAAACGTACTACCGGCTTTACGATGAGACCGCGAAGACCTTAAAACATGTCGACCGGCGCCTGCGTGTCGGCGGTCCGGCCACGGCGCAGGCAGCCTGGGTCGACCGCTTCATCCGGCACGCCGTCGACCATGATGTGCCCCTGGACTTCGTATCCACGCATGTCTATGCGAATGATACAAGCCAGGATGTGTTTGGCACGCAGGAAGCGATTCCTCGCACGCAAATGGTCTGCCGCGCGGCACGGAAAGTTCACGAACAGGTCGAAGCCTCTTCCCGGCGCGATTTGCCCATCTTCTTCACCGAATACAATGCGAGTTACAAAAACGAGACCGAGATCACCGATTCGGTTTTCATGGGCCCGTGGCTTGCCGACACGATCCGCCAATGCGATGGACTTGTTGCGATGCTGGCGTACTGGTCATTTTCCGACGTGTTTGAAGAGCAGGGTGTCGTTAAGCAGCCGTTTTACGGCGGCTACGGGCTGATGGCGGAGGATGGCTTGCCAAAACCATCCTTCAACGCATTCCAATTGCTGCACCGCCTGGGCAACCGGAGGATCGCGAGCAATTCGCAATCCTCTCTTGCCACTTTGCGCGACGATGGGTCAGTGGTCCTGGCAATATGGAATGAATGCTTGCCGCAGGAGACGGGAGAGACAAGACAATTTGAGATCACCGTCAAGGGGCTTGGAGGAAATCATCGCGCATTGATTTCCCGGCTCGATTCAACCCACGGGTCCTTGCTTCCCGCCTATGAGTCCATGGGCAAACCCATCTATCCGACGCAGGCACAAATTGAGGAGCTTCGCCGCGCGGCGGAACTCCGATCGCCAGAAGTCTCGATCGTCCACGATGGCCGCTTCGCGGTGATCCTGCCGCCGCAGGGGTTGGCGTTAATCGAATTCAAATAGGCGGTTGTTCGGAGCAGGATCTCGAGCGTCCCGCTCAAGGTCCCGGGTTTGCCGATTCCTGAGGATGGTAAACAGTGAATCCGGCGCGCTCCATGCCGCGTTTCGCTTCCGGACTTCCATTAAATATTTCCCAGATGAACCCGGTCCGCGCATTCTCAGCCATCACCATGGTAATTCCCGTGTCGATGCCGACGACATCATGGTCGTACCAATTCGTGAGAGGGTTGAAGGCATCCACAAAACCGTAGCGGCACCAGGCGCCGTTGCCGTAATGGTCCTTGATGTTGCGTAGCACGCGCATCGTCGCTTCCGGCAGAAACGGCAGGGACCCGCCCGTGGCGCACGGGACCACGGTGCCATCAATCGGTCCAGTCGCGGGAGGGCCTCCCCAAACCGCGTAACCTTTGGATGAATCCGAAGCCGTGATTCCCCACAAATCATCGCTGTAATCCGGGAACTGTCCCGCGAGATCGATGCAGAATCGGCGATGAACATCCGTGGCGATGACCGAATTCTGAAAATAGTCGGTGTACCGGTCGCGCTTGCCGCGGAAATCAAACCAAGCTTGCGAATATTGATGCACAAACAGGGGAGCGTAGGACCCGACGTAACGAATATCGTCGTATTCAAACGTTGTACGCTTCCAGGCGTTCCAACTTTCCGGCGCAAGAGGATGAGCCGACGAACCGAGACCCAGCAAATACATCATCATCATTTCGCTGTAATTGTCCCAGCGATATTGCAAGAAACCGGTTTCCGGCCGCCAGCCGTGCGGAAGGATCGAGGTATCCTCCGACAACCAGTTCCAATCCGCGCGATTGAATATTTCGGACCCCAGTTCGCTGATTTCGGAATGCTGGAAAAATTGCCTGCAGGCGAGAACACCGCAAAGCAGAATGGCGGTGTCAATGGAGGAGATTTCCGATTCCCAGAGGCGTTCGCCCGTATTGATGCTCGCCCAATGATAAAAGAAGCCTCGATGGTGCGGCAGTTTCTTCCATAGGAATCGGAATGTGTTCAAGGCACGGCCACGCGCCTCCGCGTAAGAAACGAGGCCGCGTTTTACTCCGATACAAAGCGCGGTAAGCCCAAAACCCGTGGCCGCTATGCTTCCCAATTCGCTCTTATCGAGAGTGCGGACATTGCAACGGTCCCGGACGATGCCCGTGTCCGGATTCGCCTGCTCCCAAAAATATTGAAAATTCAGCGCCTCCAGCGCCTCAAGCAGGGCTTCGTCGCCACCGGAAAAAAATCTGGGGGCGGTTGAGGGTTGCGATTTATCCACGCGCTCGCGCGGAGGGGCCGTCAGGAGCAAAGGGTCCGGCGACACGAACGGAATACACGCTGTGAGGGCGGGGATTCGCAGCAATAAATCCCTGCGGGACATTCTTGTCCGGGTGCGAGGCTTGCCGCACATGGACAAGATTATAAACACTCTCGCGCCGGATGAGAAATCAAGTCTGAAAAATACTCTCGATCTGTATCGGTCAAAAATTGATATTCCGGACAAGCAAGCCCGTGGAATCCGCGTTCTCTTGGGCCGGCTGCCGCGGCATTCCGGCTTGTGCGAGCATCAAACAATCAGGGAGATGTGATGCTCAATTGGCGAAAAGCGGCTCGGGTCACCGCCTTGATCACAATTCTCGCGGGCGCCGTGGGCGTGTTGGCCGCTTACGTCGCCCTGCACTACTACAAGAAGCCGGTCTATCTTACCGGGGCCGTGATCAAGCAGGACGACGATCCGATGAAGGAATCGCCGATCACGGACGTCGAGGTCAGCGCAGCTGAAGGCGTGGCCACGAACTCGACCAAATCGAACTTCGCGGGCTTTTATTCCCTGCGTCTGGTTCGAGGAATCAATCGAAATCAGACATTCACACTCAGATTCCGCCACCCCGATTACGTTCCTCTCGACCTGAAAGAGCAGGTTGGAGACAGACTTTCGGTCGTGCACCTCGTACCCATTCATAAGGATGTGGACGAAAAGCCAAATCGCCCCGCCACGCCGGTTACCAATGTCCTTATCCGGTATTCAATCCAGACAACGACTCAGCAAAATATAGGGACGGAAGCAAAAACATTTCAAATCCCGAATTCCGGCAATATCCCCTGCGCGAAGAGCACACCCTGCTCACCCGACGGCAAATGGAAAGCAGCATCGGCTGCCGAATCCCTCGATGCGGGAGAAGGAAATGAATTTCGCAATGCCCGCGTATCCTGCATCGCAGGCCCGTGCCCATTCACAAGAGTCGACGTGGACGGTTTTTCCAAGGGAGGACGCTATATTAGAGTGGCTGTCCGGAATTGGTCGGACACTGTGACATTTCTGCTCCAGGCGGAGGTCTTCCACGAGCAAATCGACAGCATCGTCCGCATGGCTTTCCCGGTCATACTCGGCACGTCACTGAATTTCACCTTACCCCCTGCGGCGCAAGGCCCGACCGTCCAGGCGGAATTAAACAGCGAGGAAATCATCTTCCCGCTTGGCCCGAACCCTATTTTGAGCTGGGCCAATTGCAATGTGAGCGTCGACCGGAATAAAGCGAGGTTTTACCGGTGCGACCTGAAAAGCGAATACCGGTTTCAGGAATCGAAATGAAGCTGAAGGTGCAACAGATGATGAAATGGCCTCATCTATTTTTCTCATTGGCGGCCCAAATGACTCTGGTCTTGGCAAACGGCGTGAATCAACGAACCGATAGCCGGAAATCGGATCCGCAGCCCGGGCATCCAGGCGCGTCCGAATCCCGGGAGGACATACTCCGGTACATTTCCAAGGGATGGGACACCCTGACGCGAACGATGAATCGCTGCGACAGCCTGGAGGACAGCAAGACGGATGGGGAACCGGTGCTGTATGTTCCCGCCGAATTGGAAATTCCGCCAACTCTAAAAACCCTGCAAGAACGCTGCAGGGTTCGCGTGGAACACCTTCCTGTGAGAATCAATGAACACGGTGGAATCGATTTACGGAAAATAAAAACCGAAGGGTTGCTGTATCTTGAAAATCCGTACGTTGTGCCAGGCGGGCAATTCAACGAAATGTACGGTTGGGACAGCTATTTCATCATTCGTGGATTGCTGCGCGACAATCGCATCGCTCTGGCCAAGGGCATGGTGGACAATTTCTTCTTTGAGATCGAACATTACGGCGGCGTCTTAAATGCCAACCGCACTTATTATTTGACCCGCTCTCAGCCGCCCTTTCTGACCTCCATGATTTTGGCCGTGTACGATGCGGAGAGCGCCGGCGGCAAGGCCAAATTGCAGTGGCTCGAAAAAGCCTATCATTTTGCAGAACGTGATTACCGGCAATGGATTCAGCCTCCCCATTTGGCCGGTGACACGGGCCTCTCCCGTTATTTTGACCATGGCGATGGGCCAGTTCCGGAAATCATGGGCGATCCGAGCCACTACTACCGCGGGGTGGCTTGCTATTTCCTGGCTCGTGGCGGGTCTTATGAGTCATTCTTGATTAGAAGTAGTAGTCAAGAATTCAGGACGGCCCCCGGGCCGCGATTCCCCATTCCCATCTGCAGTCCGAATCCTGGGAAGCAAGAAATTGCCGCGGGCGCTCCCGCCGAACAGATGGCCTTGACGAAGGATTTCTATAAGGGCGACCGGAGCATGCGCGAGTCCGGCTTCGATGTGACGTTTCGATTCGGATCCTTTGGGGCGGAGACTCATCACTTTGCCCCGGTATGCCTCAACAGCTTGCTCTACAAGACGGAGCTGGACCTGGCGCAGATGAGCCTGCTCCTCGGCCATCCCGCGCAAGCCCGATATTGGAAAGCAAAAGCGGCGGCGAGACGTCGGCGGATAGTAAAATATTTTTGGGATCAGGACCGCGGGCTATTCTTTGACTATGATTTCACCAACTACTCCCGTTCCACGTATGAATACGCGACAACGTTTTATCCGCTGTGGGCCGGCCTTGCGTCCAAGGAGCAAGCGCAATTGGTCGCCGGCAATCTTCATTTGTTTGAGCAACCCGGCGGCTTGGCCATGAGCCGGACCGAATCCCAGGCGCAATGGGATTTTCCTTATGGCTGGGCCCCGCTTCAACTCCTGGCAGTGGAAGGCCTGCGAAAATACGGATACGGTGCGGAGGCGGACCGAATCAGCGGGAAGTTTCTCTCGACTGTACTCGACAATTTCAATCGCGATCACAACATCAGGGAAAAATACAATGTGGTGACGCGGTCTTCCGAGACGAACATCCTCGAGGGTTATTCACAGAATTTCACCGGATTTGGCTGGACCAATGCAGTGTTCCTGGAGCTGCTGCACGAGTCTCCCGGATCACTTCCCTGAACGCTGCCGGACAACAATCGATCTTGTGACATTTGGAAATAAATTCCCGAATTGATTCAGACCATCGAATTCCGCCACCCGTTCATGGTACAGCATTGATTTCCGCACTACGTACAGTGCGGCGCGCGACGACGCGATTTCCGGCACGGTGTTCACCGAACTTCGCTGCCGGACGCGCTCACGCGAGACTTACGAAATCGGCCTAAGCGAAGAAATGTATGCGAGAGCCTCCATGGATGGCCGCTTCTTTTGCCTGCATCTTCCCTGTTGTCATTCACTTCTAGGCTACTGTACTTCTCACAAGTGAATACTACCTTCACCCGATTTAACCAAACCGATCGTTCGTGGTTTCCTAGTGGCGAAGTTCAGGGTGAATGAGCACGAATCTGTTTTACGCGCCAGCCTGACAATAATAGGCGCGGGGTCATTAGAATCTCCCAGGTAAGCCCTCATGGGACCGAGTCTGGCGAAGCCATACCCAAAATGTTAACCAGTGCATTTGCGGAAATAAATCCAGCACCGTTCCCAGCCCCAGCGGCGCAGGATTGGTGCGCCATCCAGACCCGGCCCCGCCACGAAAAGGTCGTCACACGCCATTTGAATGACGCCGGGATTTCAACGTTCCTCCCGCTGTATTCACAGATGCGGACCTGGAGCGACCGGCATAAGAAGATCGAATTTCCTTTATTTCCCGGGTACATCTTTGCCCGCGCCTGCTGGTCAACTCCCGCCCGCGTCCGGGTATTTCAAACCAGCGGAGTAATTGGATTTGTGGGGCCGCGGAAGGAAGCGACACCGATTCCGGTCCAACAGATCGATGCCATCCGCCTGATGATGCAAACGGAGGCCAATTTCCAGCCTCACGCTTTCCTGAATGTGGGGCAACGGGTGCGAATCCGGACGGGAGCCCTGCAAGGGTTGGAAGGCATTCTCGTCCGGATATCGAGTGACCACAGGCTCGTCGTCTCGGTTGACCTGATTCACAAATCGGTAGCCCTCCGGTTGGACGGCTATGAAGTGGAAGTCATCTAATCCCTCATTCCCAGGATCGAATCTCAATTCATAAATGAAGGTGGCCTAGAATGTTGCAAAACACTGGTGAGGCATTGACGAATTTCGCCTCCATTTCTTTTGGCTCAAGAAATGGTGGCCCGCAGGCACCTTTCTCCGGATGGCTCGCCGAAAAGATGTGGGAAAAGCGCCGCATACTGGTTTTGATGGTCGAATTGTCCCTGGTCGCCGCGTCGCTGTTTGTCAATTTGCGTCTGTTCATCCGATCCGGCAATGTGCATGCCGCGCAATCCCTTCTGCTGGCGATTCTTCCCGTCGCTTTCTTCCTGCGCTACGCATCTTTTCGGATATTTGGAACCTGCGACCGGTCGTTCCGCCATGCGAGCATTGCGGACGCCATAGCGATTGTGGAATCGGTTGGAATCGGCAGCCTTTCGCTTTTCGGGTTCTACCTGATCCTGAAGTCGAGCTTTGGCATTTTCGTGCCGGGAGCATTCTTCTTTGGCGATGCGCTTACGTTGCTTCTGCTGCTCTGCGCATACCATTTTGGAGCACGCATTTATCTTTTCAGTTCGGAACGCTCCCAGCAGGCAAACGCAGCCGCCAGGCGCGCCGTAATCGTTGGCGCAGGAGATGCGGGAGCATCCATCCTGAAGGAATTGCTTGCCACGGCAAGATCCGGAGTGCTGCCCGTGGCGCTTGTGGACGACGATCCCAAAAAGAAAGGGACGCGAATTTGCGGCGTGCCGGTGGTGGGCGGCCTGGATGCATTGGCCAACGTGCTATTCACGTTCCACGCATCTGAGGTTCTGATTTGCATTCCAAGCGCAACGCGGCCGCAGCGTCACCGGATTCTTGGCGTTTGCCGGGAATGCGGCGTGCCGGTCCGGACCCTGCCCAGTATGAGTGACCTGCTGAACCATCGAGCTTCCTCTCGCGATCTGCGCGCCATTTCGATTGAAGATGCGCTGCTGAGGGAGCGATTCGTTCCCGATCCTTCTCTCACAAAGCGCCTGGTGGAAGGAAAAGTCGTGCTCGTCACGGGCGCAGGCGGCTCGATCGGATCCGAGTTGTGCCGGCAACTGGCGGCGGGGGGCCCCCGGCGGCTGGTCCTGGTCGATAAATCCGAAAATAATCTGTTCTACTGCAACATGGGCATCGAGGAAGCCTTTCCAGGACTTCCGGTGACTCCGGTTCTGGCGGATGTTACGGATCAATTTCGAGTCATGGAGACGATGCTGCGGGAACAGCCCGACATCGTCTTTCACGCGGCCGCATTCAAGCATGTTGGCATGATGGAGCTTCACCCCGAGCAGGCCATCCGGAACAACGTCCTGGGAACCAACTCCGTGGTGATGGCCAGTCTCGCAGCGGGAGTAAGGTCCTTCGTCAACGTCTCGACCGACAAGGCGGTAAACCCGCGGTGTTTCATGGGCCTGTCCAAGAAGCTGACTGAACTCATGGTGAAGGAGGCCGCCGAGCGGCACGGGGCGCGTTTTATGAACGTCCGCTTCGGCAACGTTGCCGGGAGCGCTGGAAGCGTGCTGCAAATTTTTTCGGAGCGAATCACAAACGGCAAACAGTTGAGCGTCACCGATCCGCACGCCACGCGATATTTCATGAGCATCGCGGAGGCCGTGAACCTGATTCTCTGCGCCGCCTCGCTGGGCCGGGGCGGCGAGACATTTATTTTTGATATGGGAAATCCCGTGAACATTTACGAGCTGGCCCGGACACTGACGCTGTTTGCGGGCGTGGTGCCGGGGGAAGAACTGCCCATTCATTTTACCGGGCTAAGAGACGGAGAAAAGGTCAGCGAAGAACTTTGGGAGGACTGGGAACTCCCCCAGGCCACGAGCAATCCGCAGATTTTTCAACTGAAGGGATCGAGTCCGCACCCGGTTGACATATTTGCGGTCGTGGAAACGTTCCGCGAATTAATCGCAAGACACGATCAAACGGGCCTGCTCGAGTACATCGACGAAATCGTTCCGGACTTTCCCCTGCAACGCGCGGTCATCAGCGGCTTTCCCGGCAACTGTGTCCCGGACGACTCCGCAAGGATCGGCGCATGAATATTTCACTTTCCGCCCCAGACATCGGGGAACGCGAAATGGATTATGTGATGCAGGTCTTGCGCTCAAACCAACTCAGCATGGGCCCCTGGCTCGAACAATTCGAGAAACGTTTCGCGGCGTATATCGGAACACGCTACGCGATTGGAGTGAATAGCGGCACGTCAGCCCTCCACCTGTGCGTGCGCGCATTGGGCATCGGCGCCGAGGATGAGGTTGTCACGACATCGTTCAGCTTCGTCGCTTCGGTAAATTGCCTCCTCTACGAAGGTGCGCTACCCGCACTGGTGGACATTGATCCAAAATCGCTCAACCTCGATCCCTCCGCAGTGCGGGATTTTCTGCGAATGCAGTGCAGCCGGTCCGCGGACGGCCGGCTTGTGGATCAAAAGACGAACCGTGTGGTGAAAGCGATACTGCCGGTTCACGTATTTGGATTGCCCTGCGCGATGGACGAATTGATGGACATTGCCCGCGAGTACCAGCTCCAGTTGCTGGAAGACTCCTGCGAAGCGATTGGCGCGGAATTCGGCGGGCGCCGGGCCGGGTCATTCGGCGATGCGGGTGTCTTTGCATTTTATCCCAATAAGCAGATGACCACGGGCGAAGGGGGCATGATCACCACGAACGATCCGCGCATAGCGGAATTGTGCCGCAGCATGAGAAATCAGGGCCGGGACACGGACGGGGCATGGCTGCGGCACGTGCGGCTGGGGTACAACTACCGGTTGAGCGAATTACAGGCGGCACTCGGCGTGGCGCAACTGGAGCGGATCGATTCGCTGCTCTCTTCCCGCGCAGATGTCGCCCGTAGATATTCTGAAATGCTTTCCCGGCAGCCGCAATTGGTGTTGCCTGAGAGCGACCCTGGATCGAAGAGAAGCTGGTTTGTTTACGTGGTCAAGTTTCTGGGAGACTCGCCCTCGGCTGTGCGCGATCACGTGCGCGCGTGTCTGCGGGAGAAAAACATCGCGACGCAGGTTTACTTCACCCCGATTCACCACCAACCTTTCTTCCGGCAATGCTGCCCTGGACCCGTTCCCTCGCTGCCGAACACGGATTTGGCAGCGGACCAATGCCTGGCGCTTCCTTTTCACGGACGATTGCGCAAATCCGAAATTGAATATGTTTGTGAATCACTGACTGCCGCGATGGAAGCGCAGCCGCGGGTTGATTCAAAACCGGTGCGGGTCCTGGAGACGCGCGCCGTGGGTATATAGCAATACATGCCGAACCAATATTATTGCGTACTCCTTGCCTTTCTCGTGTGCGCGGCCCTTTTGCCGGCGGTGAAGCGGCTGGCCCGGCGCTTCCATTTGTTTGATCCTCCCGGCCCGCTCAAGATTCATAGCGGTCCCATCGCGCGACTGGGCGGAATCGCAATGGCCGCGGGCCTGCTGGCAAGCTCCGGAGTATTTCTTCCGCTTACGTCGTGGAAGACAGTAATGTTTCTTTTTGTATTCTCGACGGTTTGGACGGTCGGGCTGGTCGACGATGTTAGGGGTCTGCCGTCTTATTTTCGCTTCTGCATTCAGATGGCCGCCGGCGCCTCGTTTTGGTTTGCTGGATGGCATCTCGGCTGGTTCGGGACGCCACTGCTTGATCTGGGCGCCACATGCCTGTTTGTGGCCCTGGTGATCAATGCTTTCAACCTGCTCGACGGCATGGATGGCCTTGCAGCAAGCATGGGCCTGTTAATTTCCATGGGTTTCCTGATGCTTTCGGCGCGGGCTTCGGACGCCACGGAAGCAATCATGGCTGCGAGCCTTCTGGGCGTGTGCGCCGGCGTGCTCACGGCGAATGCTCCCCCGGCAACAATTTTCATGGGAGATTCCGGCAGCACGCTAATTGGAGTGGTGCTGGCCTTTCTGTCGCTGAACTGGGTCCGCATCGAACCCGCAAATCACTCGATGATCGTGCCTCTCATTTTCCTCGGTATTCCTCTGGCGGATGTGGTCCTGGCCGTTCTGCGGCGTGCCAGAAGAAGGGCTCGCCTGTTCGATGGGGACAGGAGCCACTACTACGATATTTTGCTGCGGCGCCGCTGGACCGTGGGGCGCGTTCTGGAAGTATCCCTCGGAGCAACGTGCGCGCTGGTGTTGGCCGGTTGGTTGAGCGCTCGGGGCATATTGAGTGCGGGACTTGCGGCAGGCATCACCCTCGCCGGTTTAGCGGGCGCGGCATATTTTCTCGGGTCACTCCAGCTCGAATCCAAGCCCACACGGAATAATCAGCAGGGGACATCGCTGGGCTCCGCACTGGATTGATGCGGTTCCGCACGTCCCCGTTGGGAGAAAACAATGTCAACCTACAACATGATGGAGAGAATGCCAAAGTCCGGCCCTGGCGGGCTTGCGCCCCGCGACAACTATGCCGTGGCTTACCCTTATTCTCGAATGGATCTGGAAATGGCCGATGGCAGCATGTGGCGCCAAGCCCTTCGCGCCATCCGCAGGCATTGGAAGGCCGCCCTCGGATTTGCTTTGATTATCGAAATTGCGCTGTCTTTGTTGGTCTTTTCGATGGCAAACACGTATGAGGCGGATGCGGTCCTGGACGTGGAGCCTCCCGGGGGTGACATCATCGGGCCCAATGGCCCTTCTTCGGCCAATCCATCCAATACGCCGGGATACCTCGATACGCAAACCGAAATCCTTGGAAGCGATGGCCTGGCTCTCAGCGTAATCAATCAACTTCATCTGGATCAGAATCAAATCTTCTTGAAACAAACGCTGCTGCAAAAGGCAATTGTGTGGACG
Organism: Terriglobia bacterium; assembly: GCA_020073375.1. Taxonomy (GTDB): domain Bacteria; phylum Acidobacteriota; class Terriglobia; order Acidiferrales; family UBA7541; genus Palsa-360. Next base: position 92,174 of record JAIQFG010000001.1, read on the forward strand.
GCGCGATTGCTCCATGGGAGCGGCAATGCCAACCAGCAGGATCAGAAGAAGCTGATCGACATCTTTCACCGCGGGTTAAGCGTCGAGCAGGTGAAAGGCAGCCAGCTGGTGCAGGTCGGATACGAGGCCTACGACCCGCAACTGGCCGCGCAGATCGTGAACACTACGGTGGCGCAGTACCTCGATAAGACATACAAGAGCAGATATGAGGCGACTTTGCGCGCTGCGCAGTCGATGTCCCCGCAACTCTCCGACCTGCAAAATTCGGTGAAAAAATCCACCGAGGATTTATTGAATTTCCAGAAATCCCATGAAGGCGCGCAGCTTGGCGCGGCTTCGGCCGTGGCGGGCGATGGCACAACCAATGCGGCAAGCGCCGCGCTGGATAATCCGGTGGCCGTGCGGGTGAGCGAATTGAATCAGCAGTTGACACAGGCGATGGGCGACCGGCTTCAGCAGGAATCGTACATGAAACAAATCCAGCAGGGGAAAGTGGATTCCCTGCCCCAGATGAAAGACAACGTGCTCATTCAAGGGCTGACCTCTCGACTGGTGGATAGCCGCGCGCAGCTCGCCCAAGCGCTGGCCGTCTACGGGAGCAACAATCCCCAGGTGCGAAAACTTGAACTCGAATCTGAGGAGATCAACAAGCAGTTGACGGCGGAGCGCAATCGAATCGCCAGCCAGATCCAGGCTGCATATTCCTCCGCGCAAAACAGGGAGCAATTGACGCGGAATACGCTGCACGGAATGAAAGGCGAGCTCGACCAGTCCAACGCGGATGTGGAGCAGTATGACGCTCTGAAGCGGACTGCCGACTCAAACGCGAATCTGTATACGACTCTCTCCTCGCGAATCAAAGAACTCGCGGTGTCCGGATCGATCAAGGCCAGCAATGTCCTGGTCCTCGATGACGCCCGGCCCCCGGTCTTGCCGGATGGCCCGCACCGTGTCCGGATTCTGGGAATTGGCGCAATGTTTGGCGTCCTGGGGGGAGTGCTTCTCGCGTTTGCCGCGGAGAATATGAACGATACGATCTCTTCGGCGGAGGACGTGCGGCGCTGGTCCGGATTGCCGGCAATTGCCCTGGTGCCCAAAATTTCCACTCCCGGGCGGGGTTATGGTTACCTTTCCCAAGGCAGGCGTCAACGCGCCATTGCTTCCAAGTCAGTAACCGCCATGCACGCTCACAGCCTGCAATTCCTGGTCGATAATCCGCATTCCCCCGAGGCCGAAGCCATCCGGAACCTCGAGACCGCGATCCGGATTCCGGGGCTTTCCGGCGAAGAGGTGATCAAGACAGTCCTGATTACGTCCGCGCTGCCCGGCGAGGGCAAGACGACGATCGCCACCAACCTCGCTCTGGCTCTGGCTCGTCATGGGAAGACCTGCCTGATCGACGCCGATTTTCGTCGCCCTTCCATCACGCCATCGTTTGGACTATCTCAATTCGCCGGCTTACAGGATCTCCTGGTCAGCCCGGAAAATGCAATGCAACGGATCCTCAAGCCGCATCCGGATGTGCCGAATCTCACCGTCGTCGGAATCGGGGGCCGAATGCCAAATGGCCTGGAGACCCTCACTTCGGCGCGCATGGCTGCTCTGCTGAAGACCCTGCGCGAGAAATTCGATTACATTGTTATCGATTCCCCTCCGGTCATTCCCTTTGCGGAGGGCCGCTGGCTCTCCACCCACTCCGATGCGTCGATCGTTGTGGCCCGGTGCGACTCCACAACCCGGGGAGCCATCAACTGGAGCCTTGAAATCCTGGATGAGCTCAAAGCGAGAGTTCTGGGCGTCGTTTTGAACGGCGTTGACCTGGACGCGGAATTCTATTCCTACGGATTCAAAGGTTACGCTTCCTACATGGCGAAGTAGTCCGGCAGAGGTCCGCCGTCAATCCTCCCAGCCGCTGAACTCTCATTGAAAACGCGCAGTGGGGCAAAGGAGAAATAAACAATGCAAAAAACTACGAACCTTCTCCTGATCCTGTCGGCATTCCTCTCGATTTCCAGCACCCCGCTCCTGGGCCAGGTCACGATGCAAAACCGCGCCGAAACGCAAAACACGTTTGGCTCGACGAGTCCAACCCCTCCGGGAATTTATGGCGGATACATGATCGGCATAGGCGACATCCTGAATATTCACGTCAATGACGAGGACAGCATCTCCGGAACCTACCAGGTCGATCAGACGGGCAACGTGCGTGTGCCGCTGCTGGCGGACCCAATCCCCGCGGCGAAATCGACGACCTTTGAGTTTGCCAACCGCCTCAGCACGAGCTTGAAGCAGCAGGATATCCTTCGCGAACCGGCCGTTACCGTTCTGATCGTTCGCGGCATGACGCAGAACGTCTCTGTGTTGGGCGCAGTAATGCGCCCCGGGAGCTATCCGATCGAGAAGCCCACGACGCTGGTTGACGTGATTTCGCTTGCGGGAGGATTGGCTCCCAACGCGGGCAAATCCGCGACCGTTACTCATCATATGGATGCCAATGGAGCAAGCAACGCAATCGCGGGAGCAAAGGCCTCGAATGGAGCGACCACATCGGTCGATCTGACCCGGTTAACGTCCGTCAAGGATTCCGCGGATATTCTTCAGGTGCAGGCCGGCGATGTCATCAATGTCTCGACGGCGCCGATTGTATTCGTGGTCGGTTCCGTCATGCGGCCCGGCGCATTCTCCGTTCAGGACCAGAAATCGCAAATGACGGTAATGCAGGCCGTTGCCATGGCCGAAGGCACAACGTCGACTGCCGCGCTCAGCCGGGCAATCATCATCCGCCAATCCTCCAGCGATTCGCAACGCCAGGAAATTCCAATCGACTTGAAGAAAGTGATGAGAGGAAAAGGCAACGACGATATCCTGCAGGCCAATGACATCCTGTTTGTGCCGCAAAGCGGACTCAAGGCCGGCCTGCACACCATGGGGCAAATCGGCGCGCAGGCTGCCGGCCAGACCGTGGGGTATGGTCTCGGCCTCCGCATTGCTCCGTGAACTCTCTAACCCCCGCAGGCCTTTGACGAACTACGAATCGACAAAAAAGAGGACATAAACATGCAAATCTCCACATCCGCCGTTCGGCCGGCTAAAACCGCATTCCAATTCTTTGACTTGGGAGCGCAGTTTGAGACGATCCGCGGAGAAGTGCTGCAGGCCGTCGGCGCGGTTCTCGACAGCCAGCAATTCATTCTGGGCCAGCAGGTGGATTTGCTTGAGCAGGAACTGGCAGCGTTCCTCGGCGTTCCATTCGCGATCGGATGCGCGTCCGGCACGGACGCGCTGTACCTGGCCCTGCTGGCCCAGGGCGTGGGCCCCGGCGACGAAGTCATCACCACGCCGTTTACATTCGTCGCCACCGCCGGATCCATTGCGCGCACCGGCGCCACGCCCGTGTTTGTGGATATTCGTCCGGATACGTTCAACATAAATTCCGACTTGATTCAGGAAGCTGTCACGGAAAGGACTCGCGCAATTCTTCCCGTGCATCTGTTCGGGCTGGCCGCTGAACTTCGGCCGATCCTGCAAATCGCCGAAAAGCATTCGATGGCCGTCATCGAGGATGCAGCTCAGGCGATTGGAGCCGTGTATTACGGCGAGAAAGTGGGAAGCATCGGCACGTTTGGCTGCTTCAGTTTCTTTCCTTCAAAAAACCTGGGATGCGCCGGAGACGGGGGCATGGTGACGGCGCGGCATCCCGGCAATGCCGATCGTTTGCGTCTGCTGCGGGTTCACGGGAGCCGTGCCAAATACCACTACGAACTCCTTGGCACGAATAGCCGCCTGGATACGCTGCAAGCGGCTATTCTGCGGGTGAAGCTCCGCCATCTCGACAATTGGACAAAAGCCCGGCAGGAACGCGCGGCCATTTACCGGCAAATTTTCGAGGACAAACACTTGTCGGATGCAGTCACGCTTCCGGAGGCGCCGTCCCATTCCTCCCACGTCTTTAATCAATTTGTGATTCGCAGTACGAGCCGCGATTCGCTTCGCCAATTCCTGCAGGAGCAGGGAGTGCCGACGGCAATTTATTATCCGGAGCCCTTGCACCTGCAACCGGCATTTTCCTACCTCGGATATCGAGCCGGCTCCATGCCGGAATCGGAAGCGGCATGCGAGGAGACGCTCGCGCTGCCAATCTACCCGGAATTGCCCGTGGAATCCCAGGAACGCGTGGTTGACGCAATTGCTGAGTTTTTCCATTCAAAACTGCATCATTCCAGGAGGAAGTAATCATCATGGATACCAAGACCGCTGTGGGCGTGGTCGGATGTGGATACTGGGGGAAGAACCTTGTCCGCAATTTTTACCAGCTCGGAAGCCTCCGCGCCATTTGTGACGTGGACAGCGCCCGTCTGCATCAATTGCAACGCGACTACCCGGGTACCGACGCGTGCGATTCCTATGAAGAGATGATTCAAAGGAAGGACATCGGCGGGATCATCGTGGCCGCTCCCGCGGTGCAGCACTATATGCTTGCGAAACGCGCGCTTGAGATGGGCAAGGACGTCTTCGTGGAAAAGCCGCTTTCCTTGCGCGTGGACCATGCCCTCGAATTGACGCAGCTGGCGAAAAAAACGGGGCGTGTTCTGATGGTCGGGCACCTTCTGCAATACCACCCGGCCATTCGGGAATTGAAGTCGTTGATTCGCAACGGCGTGCTCGGAAAAGTTCAGTACGTTTTCTCGTCGCGGCTGAATTTCGGCAAACTGCGCACGGAGGAGAATATTCTCTGGAGCTTTGCGCCGCACGACATTTCGGCGATCCTGTACCTGCTGGGCGAGGAGCCTGTTTCGGTCGCGGCGCACGGCGGAAATTATCTCAATGCGAACCTTGCCGACCTGACGTTCACGAATTTTGAATTTGCGAGCGGCGTGACGGCCCACATCTTCGTGAGCTGGCTGCACCCCTTTAAAGAACAGAAACTGGTGATCGTCGGGGATCGGCAGATGGCTGTGTTCGACGACACCCAAACCGAGCGCAAGCTTGTGCTCTACCCCCATCAGATCGAATGGATCGACCGTCTTCCCGTGGCCCGGCGATCCGAGGGACAGGTTGTTCCCCTCCCGGGCGATGAGCCGTTGCGCCTGGAATGCCTCCATTTCCTGGAATGCATGTCCACCCGGATAACGCCAAACACGGACGGGGAAAACGGCGTGCGAGTATTGAAGATACTGCAGGCCAGCGAGCGATCGCTGAAGAGCCGGGGGGAGGCGCAAAAGCCGTCCGAACTGGCGCCTCCGTACGTGGTCGATCCAACTGCGAAAGTGGACGAGCCCGCTACCATCGGCGCAAACACCCACATCTGGCACTATTCCCACATCATGTCGAATTGTGAGATCGGCGAGAACTGCAACCTCGGGCAAAACGTTCACGTGGCTTCGGGCGTGCGCATCGGAAATAACGTGAAGATCCAAAATAACGTGTCCCTCTATACAGGGGTTGAGTTGGAAGACGATGTGTTCTGCGGCCCTTCCATGGTGTTCACCAACGTGATTAATCCCCGGAGCTTCATCAACCGGAAGAAAGAATACAAGAAGACGATTGTGCGCAAAGGGGCCTCGTTGGGCGCGAACTCCACGGTGGTTTGCGGGGTGAACATCGGAGAGTACGCCTTCGTTGGCGCCGGCGCCGTGGTCACTCACGATGTTCCGGCGTATGCGCTGGTCGTTGGAACTCCCGCCCGGCAAATCGGATGGATGTGCCGCTGCGGAGAGCGCCTGGTTATCACGGAGGGCCGCGCCAGCTGCGAGGCTTGCGATCAGGCTTATGAACTCACCGACAATATATTGTCGCCTGCTGAGCCAACCTTGGCCGTGCCCGAGCCTCTCAGGCCGAGCTTCACCATGGGAAATGGCCATTCGCTATCCATCACCGCAAACCCATAAGCACGGGCTTATGTGTGCGCTTCTCGCTTAGCCATGGATATCCGAATGTCTTCCTTGCCTGCAATGCGGGACCCAAAATAATCGCAGCCGGAGATTGTCCATGAATGCCCCGACTCAAGCCGTGACCGAAATGCGGAATCCATCCGCGCCTCCCATTCAAAAGCCCGCCCTTCAAAAATTCCAGGAAAAAGCCTCCTGCCGGATACTGACGGGAGAGGAGTATCCGGATTGGGATGAACTGGTGGATCGATCCCCCCACGGGACGATCTTCCACTATTCGTGGTGGCTTCAGACCAGCGCCGCAGAGTTCAAAATTCTCGGCATCCGGGACGATCGGGGCAAACTCATCGCCGGACTTCCCATTCCCTCGCAGCGCCGCCTTGGGCTCAAATTACTGCACTCGCCTCTACTGACTCCCTTCCTGGGCCCCGTGTTTGACTTATCCGGCGTGGATGGCGTCTGTGACCGGCTTTATTTCATGCGTTCGCACGGAGAGCTTTTGGCCAAGAACGTCAAATCGTTTGACAGTTTTCGATACATCGCCGGAGCGTGCGCGCCCGATTTGCAGGGATTCCTTTGGGCGGGATTCCATGTGGAGCTTGGTTATACATTTCGGATTCCTTCGACGTGTTCTCTCGACCAAATCACGGCCGGCATGACCCGAACGCATCTCCAGAAACTGAAGAAAGCCCTGCGGTTGAATCTGAAAGTTACACGGGACGAGGGGCTTGAAGTCCTGATTCAATTGAATCGCAAAACTTACGAAAGGCAGCAATTGAACCCCGCCTATTCCCCGGATTTTCTTCGCCGATTGTGGAACGCCGCGCATTCCCAGGAACGGGCTCACCTGTACATCGCGCGAACCAGCGACGATACGCCTTCAGCCGCATTGCTGACCGTTCATGACAAGCGCACCACCTACCAGATTGTTTCCGGTGTGAATCCCGAACTTCAAAACGTTCCTGGCGCGTACCTGGTTCTGTGGCATGCGCTGCAGGAAGCCATTCTGGCCGGGCGCGATTTTGACTTCGAAGGCTCGGCCCTGCGTGGTGTTGAACCTTTTTACCGGCGTTGGGGAGCCGGGGCCGTGCCCACCTGGCGAATTAACAAAGCGGGTTCGTGGCGGGGGGAATTGTTTCAATTCGCGCTGCGGCGCCGAAGCGTGGCCGATCTCCAACAGGCCGCCGCCAGCTCCGTGTAAGCCAAGCCGTACATTTCAATTTATGGAGAGAAGCTGATGGGAACATTGGGTCAGCAAAGGACGGCATTGGGTAGCCCGGTCCGGGTCGTTGAAAACCCTATTCATCTCGGCGCGAATGTTCGCATCACGCCGCAAGCCCGCTACTACGCGCTGGCTGAGCTTAGCAGGCGGGCGGGCGTCCCCGCCGATTTCTTCCGATCGTGGAAAGTTTCCATGACCCGGGAGAAAACAGTCATTGAGATATCCAACGGCACCTCCAAATTTATTTCCTTTCCCCATGCCTCCGCCACGCAACTGAAGAATCTCGCCGCCGGCCAATTTTCCTATTTATTGGTGCCCTCCATGACCTATCCGGACGGATTGGGGGCCGGCGTGCCGAACTGCGTGATTCCATTTGTGGAAACAACGGCGGCGAGGCTGAGCCCGCTATTTCATCTTGAAAATCCGAACCATCTGGAATGCACCGTCGATCTTCCCTTGTCGATCTTGCTTACACTTTCCAGGTGGGAAGAATTGCTGGATACCCCGCGCGACGCCCACGGCAGATTCCAGGCAAAGAACAGTATTGCCGCCAGCGGGGGCTTTTTCGACCGGCCCATCGTCGACGAATACGGACTGGCATTCGAGCATGCCATGCAGCTCTTGTATCCATCCTGGAAAAAAACGGAACGCAAGCTGCGTGTCAAGATCAGCCATGACGCGGACCACATCGGAATTCCATTTCGATGGAAAACCGCGGTGCGCCACGCAGTGCTATCGCACGCGCCCTTGAATTCGATTCGCGATGTGATGAGTGTGCTCGGGCGGAGCGATCCCAGCGAACTGAAGTCCATCCGGGATATCACGCTCGCTTCCATCAAGCACGGCCTTAGTTCCGCGGTGTATTGGAAGGCGGGTCCGCCGGGCCCCACCGATAGCGGTTACGATCCTCACCACAAGAAAGTGCGGGCGATGATGGATTGGTTGCGCGAGATGGGGGCAGAATCCGGCGTCCATCCCGGATATGCCACGTTCCGTTCCCCTGAAAAGCTGCGGCGAGAGGTGATGGTCTTGAAGGGCGTGCTTGGCGATCAACCGATTGGCGGCAGGCAGCACTACCTGAGATGGTGCCCGGAGACCTGGATCGACTGGGAAAATTGCGGCTTGGCGTATGACAGCAGTGTCGGGTTCGCCGAAACGGTTGGCTTCAGGGCGGGGACCTGTGTGCCCTACCGCCCGTGGCTTTTCGCCCTCAATCGTCAGGCCGACTTAATCGAGATCCCATTGTTGGTCATGGATCGCGCGCTCATTGCTTACATGGGTCTCCCCAAAGATCAAGCGCTCCATGAAGTCATGAAATTGGTAACTCGCTGCCGCGCCGCCGGCGGGGTCTTCACTGTTCTATGGCACAACAATACATTTCTTGAATCGAATTACCGGGAAACCTACCTGGACTTGCTCAAACACCTTGAGGGCGGCGACACCTATGATTGGCACTCGGATTCAACCCCGTATTCGCAGCAGTAAGCCTGTGGATACTCGAAAATCAATAATGCGCTACCTCCTTGTGTGCCTGCTTCTGGGAATCGGGAGCGTCTCGCTTCTTTGCGCATATTTGGGTATTCCCTTGGAACTGGTCATGGCCGCGCTGGCCGGCTTGGCAGTAGCGGCTTATTTTGTAATTCGATTCCCGGAATGGTTTCTGGCCGCGGCGTTATTTGCGCCGCAGTGGAAAACGTTTTGGATCTTCAAATCCCTGGACAAAATCGGGGATCTGACGGTGATCATGCTGTTGTGCCTCGCCGCCGGCTTGATCTGGCGCTATCTGATGCCTGCAGGGCGTTCACATTCATGGAGCCTGCAAACCATTTTAAATGGCCAATCGGCGCCGCTGCTGGCCTTTTTGGCGTTTGCCGCCATCGTGGCTTTAAGTTACACCTACACCGATGCGCCCAGTTACGGCGCATCGAAGCTGTTTCGATTTCTCCTGATTGGCTCCCTCCTGCTGATCTCGCCTTTCTTCCTGATCATGAACGAAAGCAATTTCCGGCGTTTCGCGCTGATTTTCGTGGGACTTTCGGCGGCGACAGCGATGCAACTGGTATTCGCCCTGGAATTCCGGGTTCATGACGATAGTGTCGACGTCACCAGAATCGGCGCCGGATGGCTGATGGGAATGTCCATCATCCTTGTTCTGTTTTATCCGCTGGCGCGGAGCAGGCGCCAGCAGCGGGCAATTTATCTTTTTGTTCTTCCGCTTTTGATCGCCGGCCTGGTGGCGTCGGTTGCGCGCGGGCCCATGGTCGCGCTGTTTTTGGTATCTCTGCTCGGTTTGGCCGTTTGGCTGAAACAAGGCAGGCTTCGCGCGCATACCGCCATGGGTCTGCTAATTCTTACAGGGATCGGATTTGCGGGCTCTTATTACGCGTTGAGCCGGGCAGACCTCGATAAGTACACCGCGAAATTGGGGGAATTTGAGACCCTGGCCTCGAGAGGCTCATCCAGCGGAAGCGCGGGGAAACGGCTGAATTTTTATCGAGCGACATTGCCGGCAATCGCGGATCACCCGGTACTTGGAAAAGGCGTTGGCAGTTGGGCCGTGTTTTACTATGGAAATGATTCGAGGAACTATCCTCACAATCTTCTTCTGGAAATCGCTTTTGAGGAAGGTTTAGTCGGGCTGGGGGCCTTCTTTGTCCTCCTCTTCCTCGTCGGGACTTCCACCGTTTGGCTGCTGCGCGCATCGAAATCCCAATTCCTTGCGCTGGGCCTGATGGTGCTGTACTGCGTGACTACCGGTTTGTTCAGCGGGGACCTCGATGACAATCGCGTGCTGTGGATTTGGGTCGGGATGACCCTGGCGATTTGCCGGAATGTCCGGCTTCAAATGCTTGCCGGCTCCTTTGCCCGCAGATTTTCCTGTCAACCAGCGGACGTTCACTTGCCCTCGGATGGCGTTTCCGCATACTCAGCCAGATCCGCAGGCGCTGGCACACCGATTCCAAGAAGGAGCCGAGCGTGGCGCGAAAAGTTTGTGTACTAACGTCGGCCCATCCGCCTACCGACGTGCGCATTTTTCACAAGGAGTGCAAGACACTCGCGCGCGCCGGCTATCAAGTCACGTTGATTGCCACCGCAGACAATCATGCTGTGATCGACGGAGTCACGTTGACTCCTCTCCCTCGCTGGAAGAGTCGCTTCGGTCGCATCCTCCGCGGTCCCATCGCTGCTTACCAGAAAGCCCTCGACGCCGATGCGGACATTTATCACTTTCACGACCCGGAGCTTATTCCCGTCGCATTGCTCTTGCAAGGCGCCGGGAAAACGGTGATCTACGACATCCACGAAGATGTGCCGCGGACAATTTCCTACAAGACGTATCTCCCGGGTCTCCTCAAGGAGCCGATCTCTCGAATCGCCGAGATTATTGAAAACTGGGCAGGCGCCAGATTCTCCGCCCTTGTGGCGGCGAATCCCATCATCGGAGACCGGTTCCTCAAGGTGAACGAAAATACGGCAATCGTGAACAACTACCCGAGAATCGAGGAACTGGAATCCTCCGCTGAAGCGCCGGCGGATAAACGCGAATCGATCCTGCTCTACGTGGGCATGCGAATCACAAGGGCGCGCGGGGCGCACGAGATGGTCCGCGCCGTGGGCCTGCTTCCGGACAAACTACATGCGCGACTGAATCTGGTTGGCGCCTGGGATCCTCCGGATTTGCAGGATTCGTTGTCGGCGATTCCGGGTTGGGATCGCACCACGTTTGTTGGTCCCCTGAACCGGCCCGGCGTCGCGCGCGAATTGCACCAGGCCCGCGTGGGATTGCTCATATTGCATCCGGAACCCAACTATGTGACCTCGCACCCGGTTAAACTTTTTGAGTATATGTGCGCGGGAATCCCCGTGATCGCGTCGGATTTTCCGATCTGGCGAGAGATCGTAACCAAGTCGCAATGCGGAATCCTGGTTGACCCATTCAATGCAGAACAAATCGCCCAAGCCATGGAATACCTTCTGACACATCCTGAAGAAGCGGCCGAAATGGGCCGGCGCGGGATGCGGGCCGTCCACGATCGCTACAACTGGGCGAGTGAGGAAATGCATTTATTGCAGCTTTATGATCGCCTAAGCGGCAGCGAAGCAGTTTATGAAAGAAATCTCGCGAATATGGGTTCAACTCCATGAAATTCCTCGTGCTGACGCAATACTTCGCTCCGGAAATCGGTGCATCCCAGGTGCGGCTGGCTTCGCTTTGCCGCGAACTCGCCTTGGCCGGCCATCGCGTCGAAGTCGTAACCGCGATGCCAAACCATCCCGCGGGCCGAATTTTCCCCGGGTATAGGGGCCGAATTTGTTCCGTTGAGGATTGGGAAGGAATTCCCGTTCATCGCGTTTGGCTTTTTGCCGGCAATGAGTCCAATTTGAAGCGTATCGCGAGTTATGCCTCGTTCGCACTGATGTGCCTGCTGGGGTTGGCGCGTGCCGCGAGGCCGGATTTTATTTTCGTGGATTCCCCGCCCCTGTTCCTCGGAATCCCGGGCTGGATTGCCGCGAAGCTCTGGGGGGTACCTCTCATCTTTAACGTTGCCGACTTGTGGCCCGATTCCGTGCGGGACCTGGGAGTCCTGCGCGACGGCCTGCCGCTAAGATTTTCCTATTGGCTGGAGCGGTGGATTTATCGCCATTCCGATGCAGTCACGGCTGTTACGCAGGGAATACGCGATACGCTTCTTGGTGCAAAGCGCCTCCCTCCGGAAAAGGTTCTGTTCCTGCCAAACGGTGTGGATACAAATATGTTCCGGCCGCGGCCTGCGGATGCGGAGTTAAAGAGGAAACTGGGGCTCGATGGAAAGCAAATCGTTCTCTACGCCGGCACCCACGGGCACGCGGGCGCCGTGGAACAAATTCTGTATGCGGCGTATTGCCTGCGCCATGAGCCATCGATTCATTTTCTCCTGGTTGGCGAAGGCTCGGAAAAGCAAAAGCTGGTGGAACTGGCTGCGCGTGTGGGCCTCCCCAATCTCACATTCCACAACCAGGTTCCGATTGAGGATATGCCAGCATACCTATCCATTTCCGACATGGCTGTGATCACTCTTCGCAAGTCGCGGGTGATGGAAGGCGCGCGCCCGGCGAAGACTTTTGTGATGATGGCCGCGGGCAAACCCATCGCGTTGGCAGCGGAGGGAGAAGCTGCTCGGCTGATCGAAGCCTCTGGCGCGGGACTGGTGGTGCCGTTCGAGGATTACGAGTCCCTGGCCCGCGCGATCCACTCCATTCTCCTGGATCCCCGCGAAGCAGCGCGAATGTGCATGAACGGGCGCAGATTTGTGGTGGAGAATTTCCAATGGTCATCGCTGGTTCGCAACTGGCTGGAGCAACTGTCGGAAGTGTTCCCTTCCCGCGCGAACCCAAAGGCGGATTTCACCCATGCAAAATCGGAAAAAGAAATCGGTGCCTCGCTTACGCACCATTAGTTCGGTAATTATCGCCACTGCTTGTGGAGCGCTGTTATTGATTGTAACCACAGCCATGGGAACGCAAATCTCGAACCGAGTGATCACCTGGGGAGGCAATACGCCGGACTGGAACCGCACGCTTCACCTGGGCGGCCTCCGCCTTGGTTGTTCGGACCCGCCGGCCAGTTGCGTGAATTATGCCCAGCAATTGGCTAAATCGCAGGGGGTGGGTGAAATCTTCCTGGCGATCCTGCTGGACGCAAACAAGACGCCCGCCTATGCCCGCGAATTCAGCCAGTTGAGCCTCACTCACCCGTTCCTGCAGGAGGTCGGATTCGACGATTTTGCGAGCCAGTGCCAGCGCCAAAAACTCGGATTTTCCGAATTATCGGGTATGTTGAACGAAGTCGCGCGCAATTTGAAAAGCGCGAACCCGAATCTCCGCCTTGGGATTACCTTGTACGAGGACGAACTCTCATCCTCGCGTTTCCCGCTGCGGAACCTGGATGAGGATTTCCGCAAGACCGTTGACTATGTGCACCTGTATCCACATTACCGCAAGGAAGCCCAAAAGTTTTCGGCCTCGATGCAACAGGCGAAAGAGCTGTTTTCCAGCGCAAAGATTATTCCCGGGATCTACGCGTACGACCGCCGCGACTATCTTCCCTGCGCCGCAGCCAACTCCACGCCCTGCTCGAACCTGGAGGAGTTGAGCTTGTTCGAGCAATCCCTGAAGGAACGCGTGGCATTGCTCGGAGACCAGAGCGTGGGCTGGATTGAATTTTATCCGGGAAGTTTTGGCCTTGAAGCCCATTGGGACAAATGGAGCGAGCCTCGCTTTTGCCGGCCTGAACGCGTTCAAGAATGCATCGAGAATACGAAGAAGATGCATGAAGCAGTCCGCCAAAGCCTTAATCCATAGGATGTCCGCTGCTTAAGCCCATGCGCCGCGAAGCACTTCTCAAGTTTCGCAAGCGCATATCATGCAATCCTTGAAGGCGCCTACGGGGCCACAGCAAAGTAAAATTGCAGATCTCCATCCGTGCGATTTGCCGCTCCCCATTGAGTCCAACCAGCCCAGGAGTTATTTGCTTCAAATTCGGCGTATCCATCGGGGAAATAAGTGGTGTTCTTGAATCCGTAGGCGCTGCCTTTGCGGATTGGGAATGCCTGGTAGATGGACGTCACCGCGGCCTCAAACACCAGATGATAGGTCTGCCCGGGCAGCAACGTATAGGTCGTGGAAAATGGATATATCACCCAGCCATGGACTGGGGAGCTGGAGTTGCTGTTCGCCATGGCCGCCGCCGGCACGGTGCCCTGTTCAATGATCGAGCCATCCGCGTGCTCCAGACGAACCTTGAGAGGATCATTCCCGCTAACGCGCGCGACGCGAATCGACGCCGAAGTAACTTTCACCTGCGAACCGGAAACCGTAAAGATTTCCCGGATTGCATTCGACCCGGAAATATTTTCAGGCGCACCGGACCATGCTTCCATGTAGCCGATTCCTTCCGACGCGCCGTCCTGGAAATCGAGCTCGTAGATGGGCGAATACGACTTCCGCTGGCTCCACGCTCCCCCATTCTGCGAAAGCAGCACGGCGGAGTCGATGTCGCTCACCGTGGGCTGCCCCAGCGTGGTGGGGACCGTCTCACACAGGTCGTCGACCGAAAGGAAGTTCGTCAGAGGGCTGGCGTCCACATTCTTGAAAACCAGATGGTAGAGCTGGCCCGCGGTAAGCGAGGGGGGCGATGCAAATTTCAGCACATAGAAATATCTTGCCGGCGAGGCAAGAGAAAGAACGTTGCTGATCGTGTAGCTCGCCAGCACCGAATTTCCGGGGCCGTGCGATGCGGTCCCATCGTCAGCGTGCAACGTCACCTGGATCGTTCCACCCGTCCCGGCGGCGTACCCAGCATGGTCCGGGATCAGGTAGATGCGTGTCTGTTCAAGGACCCCGGAGTGCTTCGCCCGAAACCGGTAGCTGACCATATTTCCATTCGGGCCCAGGGTCGTGTTCCCCAGGCTGTCCGCACCCAGAGCGGGGCCATAAGATCCAGCAGCCGAAGCGCTGGTCTGCCCGACCGCGGCGATATTGATTGTCAGGTTTGCTTTGGCCGACGATCCCAGGGAATCGGTAACATACGCCGTAAAGGAAAAATTCCCGGAGGCGCCTGGGGTGCCGGACACGGTTCCCGTGCGCAAATTCATGGCTAGTCCACTCGGAAGACTTCCCGAAAACACGGACCACTGGGCTGGCGCCGCGCCGCCGGTCACCGAAAGGGGCGCACTATAAGGGACTTCAACCTGTCCCGCCGGCATCTGAGTCGCCGTAATTTTTATCGGAATAACCACTGCTAGCGGAAGCGAATTGGACACGCGCCCCGTCGAAATGTTTTTTACGGCCACCGACGCGACAGATGGTTTCGCAACAGCCTCCGAGGACACCTCGGCTTTCACCTGTCCATCGCTTACGAATGTTGTCTTAAGGTCCGTACCGTTCCACAATATTTTGGACTGGCTCGAAAAATTAGTGCCCCTCACGTTTAACACGAAGCTGGCTTGTCCGACGGGTACGGCGCTTGGAGATACCTCCGTGGCCATCGAAGTCATGGCAGCGTCGGCGGTGGACGTTGTTCCGCCTCCCGCGCATCCGATTTGCAGCAAGGCAAGAAATGCGGAATACGCGACGAGAACCCAACCTGAGATCTTCATCCATGACTCCCCTCAAGAAATTGTCAGTGCGGCTCGCGAAGCACGCCGTGTAGGCAGCGGAAGGTGGGCAAGAGGGTCGAGAGTGCTGGCGTCGCGCTTCCATACTTCCATGTATTTTTTCAGGGAGGTTCATGTAGATGCAATGGGGGGAAACATGTAGAGCGCGGGCCTGGTCTAAACCTGTACCGATTCTGACCCTGCTCCTTTTATTTGCCTCTTAGGGCGTATCTTTCTGATTATAATTCACTTATTGTCTAGCAGATTCAAGCAAAACCCTGAAGACGCTCCCGGGTTTTCCACAATGAGGTGCCCAAACCCACAATGGACACGGTAACTATTCCCGCAAATCCCAGCCGCGATCTCCGACGATTGCCGAGATCGCAAGGGAAATTCATCTCGCACGTCCTTACGCTGATTACTGGAACAGGATTGGCTCAAGTGATTAACGTGCTGGGGACGCTGGTGCTCGCCCGCTTTTTTGCGCCTGACGAATTTGGTTCCTTCGCGCTGTTCGCTTCGCTGGTTTCCTTCTTGTCCGTGCTGGGAGGCGCGCGCTATGAACTCGCGGTAATGCTCCCCGAGGAAGACCAGGAGGCGGCAAATATTCTGTTTCTCGCTGTGCTCGTGCTGCTGGGTATTTCCGGAATGTCTTTGGCGGTGGTCGCCGTATTTCATTCCTCGATGGCCCGGCATCTGGGGGACGAGCGGTTGCGTGTCTGGCTGTGGGGTCTGCCGCTGGCTTTATTTGTCAACGGGCTGTATCAAGTGTTGTCCCTGTGGTACGGGCGCATGAAGCGATTCCGGCGGGTGGCGACGGCGCGCGTCTGCCAGTCACTGGGCGTGGTCGCCGGCCAGCTTGGTCTGCTCGCCATCCGTCCAGGCGCATTTGCGTTGATCGCAGGGTGGATTTTGGGGCAGTCGCTGGGCACGCTGATTCTGGTATTTCAAATTATTTATTTTGATGGAGGGTTCCTGCTTGCTGCGCGCGACTGGGCGATGATCCGCCAGGCGGCGGTAAAATACCGGAATTTCCCCGCTTATAAGGCGCCCAACAGTTTTATTTCAAACGCCACGTCTCAGCTGGTTGTCGTTATCCTGCGCTTGTTCTCGAATCTCGACGTCGTAGGCTTGTACTCGATGGCCGCACGCGCCGTCTACCTTCCGGTCAGTTTGATTGCGTCATCCATGAATGATGTGTTTTACGAAAAAGCCGCGACGGAAATCAAGCATGGCAGGCTGGAATCCTTTGTGACCCGCTTGCTTCGGATTCAGGTTGTGCTGGCCGCTCCACTGCTCGTGCTGATCGCATTCGATGCAAGGCTCATATTTGGGTTTGCGCTGGGCTCAAAATGGGTGCAGGCGGGGACCTATGCCGCAATTCTGGCTTTCGCTAGTTTTCTTTATTTTCTTACTTCCTGGCTCGATCGCCTGTTCGATGTGCGTGGGCGCCAGAAACTTTCGTTGATCCTGGAAACTGGGGGAAACGCCGCTTCCATCGGCGGCCTTGCCTTGGCCCTTTGGTGGCGCCCCCAGCAGGCCGTACTCGGTGTAACGGTTTACGCGGCCGTGCAGGTGCTGTACACATCCATCTGGCTGATCATTGCTTACCGGGTCGCGGGATTTCATCCGGGCGCGTTGAAATCCTTGCTGCGGGATGCTGCCGTCTCTTTGGTGTCATCCGCGGCGGTCGTGGGCGCGATTCATTTTGCATTGCGCGGGTGGCCCGCGTTTCTTGCCTCTGCATTGGCCGTTTCGTGCATCGTCGCATTCACATTTTTCAAATATGTGCGGGCAAATCTCCCCGCCTCGGCTTTCACTCGAACCAATAGCATGGAAGCACTGTCAGGAGGAGATGAGGACGAGGAATTCCGGCGTGCGCAACCCAATCAGGCTGAGAATCCTTTCCCTTCTCTTTATCCAGCAAGGTGCGGGAAAGAGGATCCAGTAAGTGAGGAGCAAGCAAAAAGAATCGCTGCGAATGGCCTCTGAAATCCGAGGGGCCCCGCCTTTGACCCCTCCCTGCCTCGCCGTACCCCCACCGCAGTCCATTTCATTGGCGTACTGGCGCGCGACGAGCAGCCTTAGGCTTCGATGATCTGATTGCGAACCGCGTATCGCACCAACTCGCTCACCGAGTGAATCTCCAGCTTTCGCATGATGTTGGCGCGGTGTGTTTCCGCTGTCTTGACACTGATGCCGAGGAAGGACGCTACTTCCTTGCTGCTCCTGCCTTCGGAAAGCAATTGCACGATTTCACGCTCCCGCGCCGTGAGCCGGTCTCCGGGTATCTCCTTCACAGCCGCCCGGGATCCCGAGTGGTTAAACGATGACAGCATCACTTCCGCGGCCTTGGACGTGAAGAATGGCCTGTGATTGGAAAGCTTTTCCAGCGCGTTGATCAGATCCTGATCGGGATCGGATTTCATAATGTATCCCCGCACTCCAACGTCCAGAATTTCTCGAATCAACTGGTCCGAGTAGTGGAGAGAAAGGATCAGGATTTCCGTATTCGGCGAGGCCTTGCGAATGCCTCGCGCAGCCTCCACGCCGTTTAACTCCGGCATGGATATATCCAGAATCACGATGTCGGGCTTGGATTTTTCCGCCTTGGCGATGGCCTCGCGCCCGGTGTGAGCCTCATCGCAGACGATCCAACCCGGATGCGATTCGACAACGGACTTCAGCCCTCGCCGCATCAAATCGTGATCGTCCGCGATCAGGATTCTTAATTCTTTCATTTCGTCCCCCATTCCTGGTTTAGTTGACGATTTTCACTATGCGCATTTCGCGGACCCGAACATGAATTGCGACAGTGAGCAACGAACACCGCATAACCCCGCGTATTCTTGAAGTAAGAACCCTTCGGCGTACTTTCGTGGATGATCCGCATAGTTTCAGCCTGTCGGGCAATCAAGCCAGGCTTCGGGCCTGTTCCCTTCTGGCATTCAATTTCATTTCAAGCATCATGCGTAGCTGCTTTATTGCGCGTTGAAATCTGCTGCTTACCGCGGAACGTGAGAGGTGCGAGCGTGCGGCACAGTCCTGCACCCTGCTTTCTTCCAGGCCCAACTGGCAGACGACCAGTCTTGATTTTTCTCCCAGCAGGCCGATGCCTTCCCAAAGCAGCGCCGTCTGTTCGCTTTGGACGCAAATCGCTTCCGGATCGCAAGACCCGCTTTGATCCATGACTTCTAACAGTGAAGAAGACTTGTGGATATCCTCATCGTTGATATATCGGCGGGCATGCGTCTGAGATTTTCGACGCACCATCAATGCTTCATTAATCACTACACGGGTCAGCCAGGTTGAGAGCTTGGCTGCTCCATTAAAGCTTCGAAGATGAATAAAGGCATTCATCATGCCGTTCTGGCACGCGTCCTCAGCGTCTTCATGGTTTCTCGTGATCCTTACGGCAATCCGGTACAAACGCTGATACTGGGGCTCGATCAACAGGTGAAACGCATGCCCATCACCTGACTGGGCCCTGGAGATAAGCTGTGACTGATCGGCATAGGACAGGGTATCTCCGTGGTTGGCGTCTGGCGGCATTCGCATAGGTCGTCCGGCACACTGTACTTTCCGATGTTTCGCGGTTTCCGCGCATCACCCGACTCGCGAGCACGGCTGCGGCACCCTGGTGAGGGGCCGCAGCCACGGGAGTACGCGACGGGCGGGTCTGCTAAAACCTCCACAAGATTTATCCAGCATTTCCGCAAATTTAACTATTCCCGCCTTCCTGTAGTTTCCTCGGGATAATCCTGTAGCCTGAGATTCCCGCAAACCCTGCAATTCGAATCACTTTCGAGGAGAGAAACCCTGCGAGCAGCAGGTCGTTGCGTGATTCCATTATTCCCCAGCCCCGGGCGCCCGATCGAAGCCCGGTTCGGAATGCAAGCTGCATTCGCTCTGGCCGCACAAGCATCGCGAATTGCAGTCTCACGTTGCGCGCGCCCCGGGGGTTCACATTCGTTGCGAACTAAGTTTACTGGTGCGATTTCGTGGCAGCGGCCTGGCGGATGCCTACAGCAATCACTGTATGAAGCCGCTTTCCGGCCATGCTTACAATTTTTGCGTTATATCGTGCTCTGGAAATTCATGGCTCATTTCAGAAGGCGGGCGAAGGCAGCCTTGAACGGATTCAAGGCTGCCTTCTCGTGTGGGGAAGGCAAACTTTCGGGGCTTGGGCAGGATTCTTGCGGCGGTTGTGCGTTAAGGCTTCAGTTGAGGCGTCTCCTTTTGGAGGGTGGCGATCAACGTGTGGGCCGCCTCCGGGGCCCTCATTTTGTTTTCGGTGACAATGGTGGCCGCATCGACTGCCTTACCATAAACCCTTCGGTTGGCATCGTCGTCCGGCCGGAGCGTGGAACCTTCCAGCGAAATTCCGGCAAACGCTCCGCGTGACCGAGAGTACGCCAGAATCTCCGAACGCAAATATGCGTCGGTATCGGCAGATGCTGTGCGCCCCTTTGGACCGGCAGCGGCGGAAGCGTCCGCACCGAGTTTGACCTTGCTATGGAGCAGGCTGCCCGCGCCACGATCGTTCATCACCAGTAGAACAAAGTCGGTTGCTTCTCCCCCGATTTGGAAGCCGACGCTGCCTCCTTCTAGGGCAAACATGGACGGCGCGCCCCACGGGCCGTTGAACTCCTTGCCGGTGCGGCATATCATCGCCCCTCGCCCGTAACTTCCTCCCACAACGAACGCAGCCTTCAGGACGGAAGGCATGACGATGACGCACCGCGCCTTGTCCAGCAGATCCTGGGGAATGTCATCGGGAATCTTGAGAATTTCCTCCATCACCTGCCCGGAATTCTCAAGCCTTTGCCTGTCGTCTTTTGCCGTATCCGCGGGGCTTTTTGCGAACGCCTGCGGCAAGAACATAAGAGTTGATGCCAGAGCGACTAAGTATCGTTTCATTTCTGGTTGCCTCCTCTACGGGATTCATTTTCCACGGGCGCGACAATGAATCCCATACTCGATTTGCCTTATCTTCGTCTCCAATACGCTGTAATCGAGTGCGATGCTTTGGGCCCGTATCAGGGAATGGAAATTCATGGCTGACAGCGGTCATCCAGCTTTTCGGGCGGGAGCGTGTGTCAATCGCTAAGGGTCGCGTCCACTGGCAAGCTTCTCTTTTTGTGTAATGCGTCCCGTCCGCCCGGTCCGGATGCCTCGTCTGGAAGCTCGACGATTGCAACCAATGCCAGCAGGCTGCCAAAAAGGATCAGGATTCCTAAAGCGATCTCTTTGCTTTTCAATTTGTTCATGCCTGGCCTCATCCATCAGAGAAATTCAAATTGATTGCCGGTAATCACGACCACGCTTGCAGCTGCAATGGGCGGTCCAGTCTGAATCGAAGCACAGTTTCCGACGGGACGTGCACTTCTTTTCCACGAGTGATGATTTGCGTTCCGGCTCCCGCGCCGGCGCCCGCCACGGCTCCGACGGCCGCGCCTTTTCCTCCGCCCGCGATCGCGCCGATGATCGCTCCGAGCGCCGCTCCGCCGCCCACAAATTTCCCGGTCCGTTTGTTGGCGCCAAGGTTGTCAGCGCGCTTATCGATTTCCTGGTCCGCTGTGCTGACGCGATAGCGCTGCCCCGCAAGCGTGACGGATTCCACGTCCAGGGTGATTTCGCCGTTCTGTTCCACGCGCCGGGTCACCAGCGAGGCATCCGCACCGCGCGGAATCGCAATGGCGCCGTTGGCGCCGCGGATGTCATCCGCCACCTGCGCGGAAAATGATTGCCCCTCCGCAGCGTCCCGGGAATCGATCCGGTCTATGGTACGAATGGACAATTCCGTGCCGGCGGGCAGAATAATTCGCCCCGCTGGAACCTGATCCGCGCACACTGGATCGTTACGATTGGTGTCTCCCGGGGAATTGTAATTTCCCTGGACGGCTATTCCGCGGGATGATGCCCCACCAAACTGGATGGTTTCCACATCTGCCACGGAGTAGTTCCGCGTGCCGCCGTCGCAGTCTCTGTATGTAATTGTGTTGCCGTCGGCTCCGATCAAGTGTCCAGGAACCGAGTTGCCGCTCCTGAGGATGAGTGTGTCGCCCCAGGCCGGTGAAGCGGCAATAGTTCCGGCTACAAAAATTACCAACGCCGATTTTCGCAAGATTCCTGCGGGGCCTTTCATTTGCGTTCCTCCTAATTCCAGACTGGGGGCGGGGGCCAGTCCTTAGAAATGCATTTTCCAAGTCCCAGGCGGCAAAAAGTGATGAGGTTCACGGTTCATGTGCCTGGTCCTGGATGGAACCCCGTCGGTGAGGGCAACCGGCTTGACGCCGTAGGCCCGAACGATGCGCGCTCGATCAGCTGCCAATTCCGCGACTACAAGGCAAACGATCACGCACAGGACCAGCGCCAGATAACTGGTCACAAAAATTAATACTGCCGAGAGGATTTGAAGGATTGCATCGAACGGCGCGCTTAAATTCATATATCACCTCCCTGAGGGCCGCGAATGCAATTTCGCAGATACGATGCGCTGTTCGCCTGGGGCGGAGAATTTCCTCCTACTCCGAGACGCCGTTGCGCGTGGCGCAGATGCTTTCTGCCCCGGTGGATTCGAGCAAGACCTCAGCCTTGCGCAAATGGGATAGGAGGGGGCAATTGATGCAAAACAAAATGTCACCTTTTTTGATCCTTATCCGGTACTGATTCACTTCATTCTCGGGAAGTCCGGAGGCCAGGAGCGCTTCCACGAGCCCGCCCGGCTTGTGGAACGCTCCAACGCTCACCAGCGTGGAGGCCAGGGGTCCAATAATCTGGAATGTTCCTTCACCGGGTATGCTCATCGTGAGAGGTTCGGCCAGCCTGCCCAACATGGGCCCAATCACGCTCGCCGAACCGGAGTAGGGAACCGGCTCTTCCACGCCCATCGCGGGAATTCCTGCTGCTAACCCTTCCACCAGAGGTTCCGCCTGAAACAAGACAGAAATATCCTCATCGCGGAATCCTGCCAACTGTAAGGCGCTAACTGCATGTTCCAGACTCGTGCGGTGGGGAAAGAAACAAAAGACGGTCATCGGTTTTGCTGACATGGTTCCCCCCTTCTTGTCTTTGGCATGCGTTGACCTCAATTGATCCCGACATGCCGTGCGTTTGAGGTGCACTGTGCCGATGAGTGGCGGCGCCCAATTGCGGTTCCCACGGATCGGAGCATTTGAGCCTTGATTGGAAAAAAAGCCACGAGGTCCCGGCAATCCGGATTTAAGAATGTGTCCGCGTCCCGCCAGTTCCCGTGATTTGCCTCCTCGATTTCGGTTTGCACCCCCAATGTTCCCTTCCAACCATATTGGCTTCTCCACATCGCTCTTGGCTCTTTTCCGGTTTGAATGACTCATGTCCGCTTCCCTTTGCTTGCATTCGACACCAACGCTGGTTATAGCAATGCCCCTGCCAGTCTCGAAAGAATCTGGCAAGTCGCACTGGCTCAGTTGAATATGAATGGGTCCGGGATTGATCCAGAGATATTCATAGCTTGTAAATTTCACCCGGATGCTGGACTTATTTGCGTTTGGAGGATTGCAACAAGCACAGCTATCGACAGACCCCAATGAGTGAAGCGAAAGATTGCCAATACCGGATTCATCGTATTTTTGCCGCGGGCGTCAGGTATAACAAAGTAAGCCGGCCATTGCATTTCCTGCTGGCCAGTAAGCGATGGAGCCATTGAACTTCCGGCTTCGTTCAAGTTCAGGGATTTGATTGCTTCTTCTATCTTGGAAAAATCCCCTTGTTCGCATTGCCCGAATTACATTTTTCACCGTATCGACCGTCCACGCGTGAATCGATACCATTCGCAAGCCGAACGCCGGGAGGCGCCATGCCAAATGGGTCGCATGCGAAATCAAAAACTAAAATTCGTTACGCTGTGGTGGGCCTGGGACATGTCTCGCAGGCCGCGATACTGCCGGCCTTCGCGAATTCAGCCGAAAACTCCGAATTAACCGCGCTGGTATCCGGCAACCCGGCAAAACTCCGCAGGCTCTCGGAAAAGTACAATGTCCGCCACACATTTCCCTACGAGCGGTATGCCGACTGCCTGCACAGCGGGGAGATCGACGCTGTCTATATCGCCCTGCCCAACAATATGCACAAGGATTTTGCAGTGCCGGCTGCGCGGGCGGGAATTCACGTCCTGTGCGAGAAGCCGATGGCATTGGAAGAAGCCGATTGCGAATTGATGATTGAGGCGGCGAAAGAGGCCGGCGTCAAACTCATGCCCGCGTATTGCACGCACTTCGAGCCGGGCAATGTCCAACTGGTGGAGGCGATCCAGGCCGGAAAGATTGGGGAGCCACGCATATTCACTTCCGTTTTCTCCCAGCGAGCGAAGCCATGCAGTTCGCATCTGAAGAAGGACGTTGGGGGAGGCGTACTTTACGATCTGGGAATCCACTGCATCAACGCGGCGCGATTTCTTTTTGGATCCGAACCGTGCGAAGCCTTTGCCTCTAGCACAATGGTCCTCGACAGGCGGGGTAAGGAATCCTCGGGAACATTTGCCGGGTTATTGAAGTTCGCGGGCGATCGCGTTGCTTCCTTCACGGTCACCTTTGGGGCCGCGGACCGTTCCGCTTTTGAAGTGATTGGCACCAAGGGCATTTTGAAAATGGACCCTGCCTTTGAAATGGCCAAGGATCTCAAGTCGGAGGTCACGATCGGCAATTGGAAGATTAAGGAAATATTCAGCAGACGCGACCCGTACGCTTCCGAGCTTACTTATTTCTCGAATTGCGCGCTCCAGGACCTCGAACCGGACCCTTCCGGTCAAACAGGGTTAGCCGATGTCCGGATTATTCGAGCCCTCCAGATTTCCGCCGAGACCCGCGCCACCGTTTCGATTCCTCAAGAGGGCCCCAGACAGGCATGCGAACCGCATCAACGCCGGTTAAAGCAGCCGGTGATCTGCCGGCCTCAACTGTTGAGACCCGCTCTCTCCGGGGCGGATTGAAATTCCCGCAGGGCTTCAACGCAGGGGTGGAAACGTTCTGACATGGAGATGACCCTGGTTTCGAGGCCCTGGTAATTCATTCTGCTCTCTCTCTAATCGACATTTCTTCACAGGGCACGCAAGTTTTACCTCTTGCATGCGGTTTCCATTCCATGAATCCCTTGTCTTAGAGTTCCTGGCAGGCCCGCGAAATGGCAAGTGTCGTGCATGGATATACTGCAACCAGCCTCATTTCAACCCAGAGGTGGCATATGAAGAAACTCTTCCTTTTACCGGCAGGCTTCGCGCTATGCCTCTGCTTCGCGCCAGCGATCGGGAACGCCAGAACCCTTTCGGCCACTCCGATTCAGGGGGCCTATGATAAGGGGAACGAAACCACAAAAACCTTTTCCGGGACGGTGATGAAACAAGGGGACGTTTACGTCCTGAATGACAAATCGGACAAGACCAATTACGAGCTTGATGACGCCAAGAAGGCGGACAAGTTCGTGGGCAAAGCTGTCAAAGTCACCGGGACTCTGGATTCTCAGAACCTGACAATTCACGTGATCACAATTCAGGAAATCTCCTGACCCAGTTCCATTCCAACCCGGAGGGGCCGGTGTAGGCCCCTCTTTCTGTTTCTCCCTCGTATTGTCGAATCACCCCTCCCAGCCTTTTTCATATTCCTCAACGGTTAACACTGATCCTCCGCGGACCAATCCTGAAAGCATGGAAGAATTGGAAGCCATGCAGGCGCACAAGAGCGGAATGCGGACGTCGCAAGATGGCCCGTGGTCTCCGCCTATCTGAGCGTTTCCGAAATGTGCGTCACGTCGATGACCTGCATGCGGTCATTTACTCCAACGCGCCGCATGATGTCGTGGACGTGATTCTTCACGGTTTGCTCGGAAATCCTGAGGTTTGACGCAATCTCTTTGTTCGTCAAACCCTGCGCGATCAGCGGAACAATCTGTTGCTGCCGCCGGGTCAAACCCAATTCGAGCCTGATCCTGGCGCTGGGGACCGCGGTCCATTGCCTGGAAAAGGCTCGGAACAGGTGTACGCACAGTTGCGGTGGGGAGATGGCTTTCCCCTGGGTGACGGCGTGTATGCCCGCGAGGACTTCGCGCGCGGAGGCGTCTTTTAGTATGTAGCCCACTGCGCCTGTCTTGACGCAATCCAGAAACATTTCGGGATCCTCGTCCATATCGATCAATACGATCTTTATATTAGGGTTTTCTCGAATGATGTCGGAAATGATCGAGCAATTGGACAATCGCGTGGTGAATGAATCCAGGATCAGGACATCGGCATTGGAATTGACCACGTTCGATACGGATTCGTCAACACAAGCGGAAATACCGCAAACATTGAACTCCCCGTTGCGGGTGAGAAGTTTGGCGAGGGACTCGCGCAAAAGCCGGTTCCCCGCCACCAAGAATACGGATGGCTTTTCTGGCACCACTGACCCCCCTTGGCGGAGCGGGCCAAGCCAGTATCACTAAGTAGAAGTTACTTCGACATACAGTAAACTCTGTAGATTCGTCCCCCGAATACTCAATTCCCGCGCATATTCAACGCATTTTCGATAGTCGGCAAACATCGGGACCCTGAGGCTCGGGCGTAGCGACTCCGCGTCTGCGTCGCGGGCGTACAGGTTCCCTCCCCTCCCGCCTACTAGTTTACATTCAGTACACACCCAGTACGCGGTAGGTTCATGTTAGTAATCCCGCTCCCCAGTACCTCGGGCAAATCCAAACGATGATCTTCCCAGGGAATTGGCCCCCCGTCATTGAACCTACCGCTTTTATCCCGGCCGGTTGATATTGAGCGGAGAGGTTGCGCGGATTGAACAGGGAGCTGTCCTCCATGAACCAAAACGTGCGAGTTGTCGTCGCGAATCGGCCCCGTCTCATGCGGGAGTTGGTGCTGGAGACCATCGCGGAGCACCCCGACATACAAATTGTCGCGGAGCTCCACAACGAGGAAGAAATCGTGCACATCGTCGAAGGAACGCATCCGGATGTCCTGATCATCGCCCTCGACGATTCCAATACACGCCCGACCATTTGTGACACTTTGCTTCACCGCTATCCGGGTCTCCGGATCCTGGCGCTGGCCCCGGAGCGAAACCGCAGCATCCTTTACTGGGCTTCCATCGATATTCATTCCAGCCCCGTGGAAGCCTCGCAGGACGGAGTACTCAGCGCTCTGCGAAATAAGGACCAATACGTTGGAGATTGAATGTGCGACTAAAAAACGATCCAGCATTCACTTTACGAAGCAGCGTTAAGAGACGGGGATACGCCGCGGCCGCATGGATGTTGCTTTCTGTTTCTCTCGCTCCCTTGGCGTTTGCCCAGGAAAGGAATGGGAATCCTTCCACTCCGACGGACTTGGCCTTGCAGAATTTGAGCCGCGTTGCCGCGTCCGCCGCAGAGATCAAGGCCGTGCTCATCAAGGACGAAGGCCTCAAGGTGGAATTGAAGCGCTGGATAGCGAAAGACGCCACGGACCATGGCCAGATCGTCGGCGAATCGGAACTGAACGACTACGCAATCTTCGACAGGCTGGAAACGGACGTTGAGTTTCGATCTATCGCGACGACGCTGGTTCAAAAGTATGGGTATCTCCTGCCGAAATTAAATCCCGAATCGGATATGGCAAAAGAGCAGGAGTTATTGCGCGTGGAGCGCACCAAATGGATGGCCCAGGCGCAGGAAGAGGAACGCGCGCAAGCGCGGCAAAAAGCCACGCAGGACCTGCAAAAGGCAGCCGCCTGCGATTCGCGCCCGGATCGCAGTTGCGCCAATCAGCAGCCGCAAGAACAGCCGGCGGAAGGACGGGGCAAAGAACACCAAATCGTTTCACCTCCCACGGGAGTTGGCCCGGAGGATCAAAACTCGCCTATTCTGCCCAGCGGACCCGGAAATGGCCTGCAGCGCGACCAACTCATCCAAACCGCGACGCCGTCCCTGAACGGCTTTCCCCAATCTCCCCAGCTCACACCCACAGGGTCCTCCGGCAGCAATCCGTTTTCCTCGGATAACCAGAATTTCGGCAGTTTTATGGACCAGGATAAGTCGGGACTCAACGGACAGTTCGCCGCGGTTTTCGGTGGGGCAAACCCGGCAACCGGAACTCCCGGCGACGGTTTGCTATCCGCGTTTGGGATGGGGAACGGGATGGATTCGGGATCGAGCGCGGCCATGGGACTGCTTTCCAGCGGGCTCGCGACAAATGGCCCATCACCTTCGAGCATTAGACCGTCCCCGCTTGTACCGATAAAGCCAAACCCCTGGTACCCCGAAAGAAATTCCATTGAGCCGCCGGAAATGGTCCGCAAAGCGAATCCGTATGAAGGCGTGCCGTCCTTGATTGACATGTATATGCAAGCCGTCGCTCATCCATCGACTCCCAAACGTTTCGGCGCCGAGATTTTTGAGAATGGCACGCGCGACCTTCAACTGATTCCGATGGATCTTCCCGTGGGCCCGGACTATGTGGTCGGTCCCGGAGACGGATTGTCCATCGACCTGTGGGGCAGCGTGTCCCAGCGCCTCGTCCGGGTTGTGGACAGAGGCGGCCAGATTGCTCTGCCGGAAGCGGGGACGATTCTGGTCAGCGGAGAGACGCTGAATGAAGTCCAGCAGAAAGTGCAGCAAGTCTTGCGCAGCCAATTCCGCGATGTTTCGGCAGGCGTATCGCTCTCCCGCCTCAGGACGATCCGAATCTACGAAGTGGGAGACGTGGCGAATGCAGGCGCGTACGACATCAGTTCCCTCTCGACGCCGCTCAATGCGCTGTTCGTGGCCGGGGGACCTTCCCCCAAAGGGTCGATGAGAATTTTGAATCACTACCGCGGCAACAAGCTGATCCAAACGGTCGATGTCTACGACCTCCTGCTTCATGGGGTGAAGGCGAATATTGAACGCCTCGAAAATGGAGACACCGTTCAAGTGCCTCCTATCGGCCCACAAGTGACCATCGAAGGGATGGTGCGGCGCCCCGCGATTTATGAATTGCGGGACGAAAAAAATCTGGCAAGCGTTCTCGATCTGGCGGGCGGCTTGCTTCCTGCCGCCACTTTGCGCCACATCGAAGTGCAGCGCCTGATCGCCCACGATAAACAGACCATGTTGAATCTGGATATTACCGACGCCTCGGACAATCATGAAGTGACCAAGCAGCTTGAATCGTTCGAGATTCACGACGGCGACCGCATCCGGATCTACCCCATCGCGCCTTACAACCAGGACACGATTTACGTCGAAGGCCACGTCGTGCGGCCGGGCCGGTACTCTTTCCATCCCGGGATGCGCGTTACCGATATCCTTTCCACGTACAAAGACATACTTCCGGAACCGGCCAACCAGTACGCGGAAATCATCCGGTTGAACGCGCCGGATTTCCGGCCCAGCGTGGAAAGCTTCAGCCTGAGCGACGCGCTTGCAAATCCAGCCAAGGCTCCCACGCTTCAGCCCATGGATACGCTTCGCATCTTCAGCAGATACGATTTTGAGAATCCTCCTGCGGTTGCCGTCATGGGTGACGTGCGTGTGCCCGGCACTTACCGCACAACGGGCCAGATTCATTTGGCCGACGCCGTGCATTTGGCCGGGGGCCTCACGCCCGATGCGCAAACCGAGGACGCGCAGGTGTTCCGGTACTTGCCCAACGGCGAGTTCAAGATTTTCAGTGTGAATCTGAGCCAGGCGCTCGCAGGAGATCCCGTCGAGAATATCGTCCTCGAAGCGCGCGACCGCCTGCTGGTCCACCGGAACCCGGACGCGATCCAGGAAGCGGCCGTCTATGTCCAGGGCGAGGTGGGCAAGCCGGGACGCTACCCGTTGACTACGAACATGAGCGTCGCGGATCTGATTCGCATCGGCGGAGGGCTTAAGCCGAGCGCCGATACAGAGATTGCCGACCTCACGCAATATGCCTGGTCCAATCAGAAAAAACTCGCGGGCCAACAAATACAAGTCAAGATCGCTTCCGCGCTTTCTGGAGATTCAACTGCAAACCTTCCCCTTAAGAACGGAGATGTCCTGACCATTCGCCAGCTTCCCGGATGGAACGATCTGGGCGCGTCCATTACCTTGAAAGGCGAAATAAGGAACGCCGGAGTCTATGGCGTCCGGCCGGGAGAACGTCTCAGCTCGATTCTTCAGCGCGCTGGTGGTTTTCAACCTGACGCATACGTCTACGGCGCGGTTCTGCAAAGAGTGCAAGTTCGCGACGCGGAAATGAAGGAACAAGAGTCCCTCATCCAGCGCGCGAAAAGTGTGCAGGCCAGCATCGAAGTCATGCCAGAAAGCGATGCCAGGCAAAAGCAGGCTAAAGAATCCGCGCTCCAGCAATACCAGGCCACGCTGGAACGATTGAACGCGAATCCCCCGATTGGGCGCGTCACGGTGCGCATCTCTCCCGAAATCAACCGCTGGAAGAACACCGCGGCGGATATCGAAGTGCGCGCCGGAGACGTGCTTACCATTCCGAAGAGACCCAGTTACGTTCTGGTGTCCGGCCAGGTCTTCAATCCTACGGCGATCGCCTACCGCCCCGGGAAGAGTGCGTCCTGGTATCTGAGCCAGGCGGGCGGAGCCACTTTGCTTGGCGCGAAAAAATCCGCCTTCGTCATCAAAGCGGACGGGTCGGTGATCAGTGCCAAGAACAGCTTATGGAGTGGAGAAACCTTTGGCGCGACTTTGCAACCGGGAGACACCGTGGTTGTGCCGGAACGCGCGATCGGCGGCCCACCCAACTGGCAAGCGATCTTCTCGAGCGCGCAGGTCGCAAGTTCCGTGGCAAGCACCGTGTTCTTTGCGCTGCATTACTAGGGTGAACGTGGCATGAATCGGAAAGGAGTGAAAATCTTGTTGAACTGCTGCATCCTCGTGGCCTCGCAAGCCCTATGCACGATTTGCAGCGCCCAGGCACCCAACGGGCAATCCGCACAGAACAGTTCGCTCGTTGAATCAGCGGACACCAGCACAGTCACGGGGACGCAGGTTGGCCCGAATGACGAGCCCAAGCTCCTGGACGAAGAACGCGAACCGGCGGCGATTGGCGATGAAAACGTCGTTGGAACTTCATTCCTGAAAAATCTGGTTTCCGATCAAAAATCCATCTGGACCAGCCCGGCGCACATTCGCTGGGCTGACGGATCGTGGCTATTTCCATTGGCCGCGACAACTGCCGGATTCCTTGCAAGCGATCGAGCGGTTCCCCCCGCGCTCTCCTCGGATCCGAAAAAATTAAATCGGTATGTCACTTTTTCAAATTACGGCCTGTACTCCATGATCGGCGCGGGCGCTGGAATGTATGTTTGGGGCAAAGTCTCTCACAACGATCATCAATCGGAAACGGGGTTCCTGGCCGGAGAAGCCGCGATCGATAGTTTTGCCGTCGGCACGGCGCTAAAATATTCCTTTGGAAGAGAGCGGCCCGACCAGGGCCAGGGCTTGGGGCATTTCTTCAGTGGCGGCGCCTCGTTCCCGTCCGACCATTCGGCTGTCGCCTGGTCCATTGCCAGCGTGGTCGCTCATGAGTATCCCGGCCCGTTTACAAAACTCCTCGTCTACGGATTGGCGACTGCGGTGAGCGCCTCGCGCGTCACCGGAGAACAACATTTTCCATCGGACGTTGTCGTGGGAGCAGCAATCGGCTGGCTAATCGGCCGTCAGGTGTATCGCGCGCATCATGATTCGGAACTGGGCGGCGGTGGCTGGGGCAGCTTGTCGGGCGAATTTTCCGAGGATCAAAGGGATCGCCGGCGCATGGGCTCGCCTTCCGTGCCGCTCGATAGCTGGGTCTATCCGGCCTTCGAGCGTCTGGCCGGACTCCGCGTAATCAATACGCAGATCATGGGCGTTAAGCCCTGGACCCGCATCGAGTGCGCGCGCCTGGCGGAAGAGGCCGGCGAGAATTTGCAGCAAAACCAAAGCGCAACAAGTGAAGAAGTAGCGCAGCTGCAAGCTCAGCTCGCGCAGGAATTCGCCTATGAAATCAACTTGTTGGGCGGAGGCCGCAATTTCACCGCGAATCTGGAGTCTGTCTATGCCCGCGCGGTTTCCATCAGCGGGCCCGCGCTTACCGACGGGTTTCACTTCGGACAAACCGTATCCTACGATTTCGGGCGCCCGTTTGAGTCCGGCAGAAATGAACAGGTCGGCGGGTCGTTCAGCGGCTCGGCAGGGCCTTTGACGCTCTACGTTCGCGCAGAGTACCAGCACGCACCGCCCTCCCCCGCGCTTCCGGTCGCCGCAGCCAGCGCCGTGTCCGTCGCCGATGCTGTCCCTTTGTCGGAAGTGCACGCCGGACCATTTGCGGCCATCAATCGCCCTCAGCTGCTGGATGCCTATGTCGGGGTGAATCTTCATAACTGGCAGATCACGCTCGGCAAGCAGAGCCTTTCCTGGACCCCAGGCCCCGGCGGCTCGATGCTCTTAAGCGACAACATCGCCCCCATCAATATGGTTCGCATGGAAAATCCGGAGCCTTTCCATTTGCCCGCCCTGTTGCGATATTTCGGTCCCGTACGAATCGACCAATTTTTTGGCCGTTTGGAGGGGCACCCATACGTTCCTCGACCGTTTGAATACGGGCAAAAGCTCAGCATGAAGCCTCTGCCGTTTCTGGAACTTGGATTCGCCCGCACCGTAACCCTCGGAGGCCATGGAAGCGGCAACCCGCTCAATTCGCGTATTTTTCTGCAGAGTTATTTGGGGCTTCACAACAACGCGCTGAACTCGGTGCCGGGAGATTCTCATACCGAAATGGATTGGGCGCTCTATGTTCCCGGCGTCCGCAATTACATCGTCCTGTACGGCGACGCCTATGCCGACGATGACATCCTGCCCATCAAAAACCCCCCGAAAAATCCCTGGCATCCGGGAATCTACATTACGAAATTTCCGTTGCTTCCCAAACTCGACTTGCACGTGGATTCGGTCTCGACCGAGCAGCCCGGCTTCTCGTTCGACAATTTCTATACCGGAGGGCCCGCCAATCGAGGCCAGTTCAATTATTGGAACGGAAACTATCCGGACGGCTACACCAATGCCGGAAATCTGATTGGGAATACCGTCGGCCGGGACGGCCGCGCGTTTCAAGCCTGGCTGACGTACTGGCTGTCATCGCGAAGCGATCTGCAATTTTTCTACAAAAAAAGTTCCGTGGCCTCGGAATTTATTCCCGGCGGAGGATCCTGGCAGGACTACTCGGTGCGCAATGAAGTGCGCTTGCGCTCGGGGTTTTATATGAAGACCGAATTTCAGTTCGAGCACATTTCCAGGTATCCGGTTCTTTTCAGCGGGCCGCAAAGAAATTTCACGGTAATCGCGGAAATTGGATTTCATCCAAGGCAAAGAGGCGGGCAATGAGCCGGGTATCGAACGCGCGCCAATTTCAATATTAAAGGATCAATTGATGCCGGACGGCATTTCAAAATCCGACGAGTTGACCGGGCTATCCATCGCAAGCCCGGAACGCTCCAACGGCCATCACGCCGAGCGTGTGGCCCAGGTGTCTCAGTACAGGAATCTGTCGAGACTCCGCCTGCTCTGGTTCCATCGCCGGATCGTTGTCCGCGCGACGCTCTGGGGAGCGCTAGCGTCGCTGGCGATCGCTTTTATTATTCCGAAGCGATTTGAATCCACAACGCGATTGATGCCCCCCGAGCAAGCCGGCACGAGTTCAGGAATGGCTTTGCTGGCGGCAGCTGCAACGGGCGCCGCGGGCTCGGCGTTGAATCCCAGCATGCTCGCGCCGGGCCTGGGGTCAACCGCGGGAGATCTTCTGGGGCTCAAAAGTTCCGGTGCTTTATTTGTGGGGATTTTGCGCAGCCAGACCGTGGAAGACGACATCATCCGGAAATTCGATCTCCAAAAAGTGTATGGGGACAGCCATATCGCGGATGCCAGGGACGATTTGGAAGAACACATGGATGCGACCGAGGACAGGCGAAGCGGGATCATCACGATTCACGTGGCTGATAGAAAGCCGGATCGGGCGGCGGGCATTGCCCGCGAGTATGTAAATCAGCTGAATCAGGTGGTGACCGTCCTGAATACGTCGGCGGCGCACCGCGAACGCGTCTTCCTCGAGCAGCGGCTGGCCGAGGTGAAAGTTGATTTGAGTTCCGCCGAACAAAAATTCAGCGAATTTGCGAGCAAGAACACCGCCGTGGATATCCCCGCCCAGGGTAAGGCCACCATCGAGGCGGCCGCCATGCTCGAAGGGCAATACATTTCAGCGCAAACGGAATTGGAAACGTTGAAGCAAATTTACGCGGACGGAAACGTGAAAGTGCGCGCGGCAAGAGCAAGAGTCGAAGAGCTGGGGAGACAGCTGGACAAACTTGGCGGACGGTACGATGCTTCGGCCCCCGCCGATGGCCAGGCAGGTCAATCCGTCACCTATCCGTCGCTCAAAAAACTCCCCGTACTTGGCGTTACGTATGCCGACTTGTACCGAAATGCGAGAATCGAGGAATTGGTTTTCGGCACTCTGACGCAGCAGTACGAAAGCGCGAAGGTGCAGGAGGCCAAGGAGACGCCCACCGTCAAGGTTCTCGATCCGCCTCTGGTGCCGGATAAGAAATCATTCCCGCCGCGCATTCAGATCTTGTTTCTTGGAACTTGCCTCAGTTTCGCGGCAGTCGCAGCGTGGATTTTCGGAAGCGAGGCATGGCGGAATACCGATGCAGCCGATCCGCGCAAAATGTTCGCGAGCGAAGTCTTTTCAACCGTCTCCGCTCGTGTAGGCGTGCTCTCGCGAAACGGGCATGCCGAGCATTCATCGAACGGTGCGTCCGTGAATGCAAACACGGGTCGCAACGGAGACGACCGGGCCGGCACTCGCTAAGGACGAATTTTGCTGTAAGTGCTTGAAAATAAGGTGGTTATATGGAAACCTTTCTGTAGGGGAAGGGGCGAAGCTGTATCCGGGGAGTGGGAGCGCAATGGATTTTGAAAACGTAATTGCAGAATCTGTTCATAGGCCCGGCGTCGCCGAATCGTGCGCAAACGGTTCGGACTTGCCGAAATGGTTTGTCGCCTACACCCATTCAAACTATGAGAAGAGTGTCGCCGCGCAACTGGAGCAGAGATCGGTGGAACACTTTCTGCCGCTTTATGACTCCGTGCGCCGCCGTAAAGACAGGCGGGTAAGGCTGCGATTGCCCTTGTTCCCTAGTTATGTGTTTGTTCGATTCGTTATGCGCGACCGTCTTCGAGTGCTGCAGATTCCTGGCGTTGCGCGCCTTGTAGGGTTCAATGGTTTGCCCTGCCCGGTGCCGGACTCTGATATTGAGGCGCTGCAAACGTGCATGTCCCGGAACGTGAAACTTGAACCGCATGAGTTTGTACAGGTTGGCCGGTGGGTGCGCATTGGGGCCGGGCCGCTCGAAGGGCTGGAAGGAATGGTGGTTCGCAAGAAAAACCGTCTGCGATTCATTATCTCGCTCAACTTGATCCATGGATCGGCTGCCGTGACGGTCGACGCGTCAGACCTGCTGGCATTGGATCATATTCCCCGAACAAGTGGCGCGCGCACGAGAGTGGCTTGAGTGCTTGCAAAATTCCGTGGACGGAGATGGAGTGGCGGCTTCGCGCCACGGCGTTTTATCTCCAATGAAAAAACTTTTCACATCTGTCTTGCGGCTGGGCGTTGGTGAAGGAGCCTCCCGGCTGGCGTCGTTTGCGCTTTTCGCATATATCTCTCGATCTTTTGGCCTCGAACTGTTGGGAATCGTGGCGCTTTCGCAGACGATTTCCTCTTACGTGATGCTCGGAACAGACCAAGGATTGCGAATGATCGGGGCGCGTCTTGTGGCCAGGGATGCGAACGCCGCGCCGGCCATCATGCGCTTTGTTCTGAAGAAGCGGCTGATTTCATGCGCTGTTTGCGTGGCCTTCGCCATTGTCTACGCGTGGAAAGGGCCGGTTCCCGAAAACGCGAGGCTCTATATTTTTGGTTTTGTGTTGGGAGTGATTCCCTACGCATTTTCGCTGGACTGGCTGGCATGGGGGTTGGGCAAATTTGGCTGGCTGGGGGTGTGGCGTGCCGCAGTGAACCTCCTGTTTGTCTTGGGTGCGATTGCTGCCATTCTCCTGACTGGAACCACTTTGTTGCCCATCACGATTGCGAATGGGGCCAGCGCCAGCCTTGGTGCAGTGCTGCTATGGGCGCTATGGAGATTTCGGTGGCGATCCTCTCCTTCCGAATCGAAGCGCGTGCTGACCGAAGTTGAAAGTCACTTCCGCTGGGCTGTCGTTCTTCCTCTGGGAATGGCGACGATCTTTAACCTCATGTTCAATAATTTTGACACTGTCATGCTCGGAGCCATGGCATCCGCCAGGGAAGTTGGCCGTTACAACGCCGCTTATAAGATTCTGTTTGTCCTCTTCGGCGCGTTCTATCTCATAACGCAATCGCTATATCCAATCCTTTCGCGGGCGAAAGGGGGACGAAAGACCAGGCAAACCCTGGCTTATGTTCTGGTCGCCCTCGGTGTTTTGGGAGGCAGCATTGCAGTAATGATTGGAATCTGGGCCGCACCGCTTCTACGCATCCTTTATGGATCTGATGTAAACGCAATTCATCTGTTACGGATTCTGAGCTTCGCCATCCCAATGGATTTGTGCGTTGCGCTGATGGGGACTGTTTTGGTCAGCCAGGGCTACGATAAAAGTGTTTTGTGGGGTGCGGGTTCCGCCGCCGGATGCAATATTTTACTGAATCTGTGGCTCATTCCCGGCCATGGCGCAACTGGCGCCGCCTGGGCCACGGATGTGTCCTACCTCGTTCTATTGCTGGCGCTTTCAAAATCTTGCTTAACCAAGACCATTTTTGGGGAAGCTGAGCCGAAGGCCGAAGCCCTGGAAGCGCTGAGCACACCGGCGTAGTTTTCGGCTCGATCGAATTAAGGGTTGAGAATGAATACAACATCGAAGAACCCTCCTACATCAGTTGTCGCTGGGGATTATCTCTCCTACTACTCGCGCCTCAACGATCTGACTCCTGAGGGGAGGCGTTTACATTGGCCCGACTATCGCCGGATTTACGCGCCCTTCCTCCCAAAAAACAAAAAAGCCAGGATCGTCGACATCGGATGCGGCGCCGGACAGTTCATGGAGTGGCTGGAGCAGGACCTGGGATACGAAAACGTGCAAGGAATCGAGATGGACGCGCACATGGTTGCGTTTGCTGCGGAATGCGCAATCGACGGGATCGAGGTTTGCGACCTGCGAGCCTGGCGCGTTCAGGGTACGTTTGATTGCATCATTCTTAAGGACGTCCTGGAGCATATTCCGACCGGGGAACAAATCGAGGCTCTGCGACTCCTGGCGGGGAAACTGGCGCCGGATGGATGTCTGATTGTAAGAGTACCTAATGCGAACTCGACTTTCGCGACTCGGCACCTTTTCATCGACCCGACTCATTATCGATCGTACAGCGAGCATTCCCTGAGGAGCGAACTGGAGCGGACGGGTTTCAGCCGCATAGAAATTCATGGGGATGACGTTTGGGTTCCCCAATCGCCGAAGGGCGTTCCTCGTCTTGGCGTGAAATTGCTGGTTCGAGCATTCCGTCGATTGGAGGCCGCCGCCGAGTACGGTCGAGAAGGACTAAGCATGCCTCTCTCTCTCAATCTAGTCGCCGTGGCGCGGCGCTAAGGGGTCAAGTCAATGGAGAGTGCCCTCATCATTGATCTCTGCGGAACCTTAATTTGTGAAGACACTACGCGCGGCTTCCTGCGCCGGCTCCCATTGCGAAATTGGCGTCGCGTACTTCGTAGAGTCGGGTTTACGCGCAGCTTGGCCATACTGAGCAGATTCGCAAGACGAGACATAGCCAGGAACGTGTTGGTATTTGTGACTCGTGGGTTCCACCAGGATTATCTCTATGGGCAGGCCGCAGCCTACGTGCAGGAGCGATTGGCGCGAGCCAGTAATTTCTCTGTGCGCGACGCAATAACCAGGGCGCAGATTGCAGGAACGTCCGTGTATCTTGCTACCGCGAGCCTGGATATGGTTGCAAGCGCCGTTGTCGACCAATTGCGGCTCGACGGAATGGTTTGTTCCCGTTTGGGCTACGACGATCGTGGAATTTGCAACGGCCGTTTTTCCGTCGATGTGACCGGAAAGAAGTGGGACTACTTAAATGCTGAAATCCCCAGCGATGGATTGCGCGCTCCGACGGTATACACAGACAATCCGGAAGACTTTGACCTGATCCGGAATGCCCAACGTGTGTATTTTTACGGCGACCCTTCTCAATTGTCCGGACTGCCCCCGAATGAACTAACGAAGATTCTATTCCTGCCGGCAGCTGCAGGGAGTTCTCGCCCATGCGATTAACCGAGCTGCCTTTTGCATATACATATCTTAGCCGCCTTGGAAATTATCGCGCTGTGGCCGGCTACGTGGCGCACGAATGGTTCCCGCTAATTATCACGTTGTGGATAGCGTACTCAGTGCCGTGGTGGTTGACCGCTGTAATGTTCTTAGGATTCTTATCGCTTTATGAATTGGGATACTTGGTGAATGACCTGTCAGAATCCGCGTGCGAGCCTGGCGGAAATCGAATCGAAGACTTGCGGATCAAAGACTTGCGGATTAACGTTTTACTGTTCTCATTTTGTCATATTTTCGCGTTTATGCTCGTAGCTGGGCTGCTTTTCTGGTTCAAAGGGCCTGGATTTGCCATGCGTTATTCAGGCCTTGGCGTTCTTGTCTTTGGGATTCTCTTGTTGCATTCGAGCCGATTGACGCGGCGAATCAGATTTCTTCGAATCTTTACGTTTACAGTGCTGGCAGTGTACAAGTTCGCTCCGATCGTGCTTCCTCAGGTCTCATGGCCGGATGGCCAGCTTCTATTGATGGCCGTGTTTCTTTGTTATGGATTTCCACGGGTCATCGTTTACACGGTGCGAAAATTTGGTGAACCCGAAGCCCAAGCAACAATGCAGGAATCCTTTCGGGGGTTCCAACTTGCCGGGCTGATCGCGTTTGCTCCCATCCTGATTACCGTACGATTGGAGACCCGCGACGCAATAGCTTTTACTCTAATTTTTGCATTGTATTTCGTAATTTGCGTGTCGTCCTTTGGACTGCATTTGGTAAGAGTGAAATCCTTAAAACAGGCAGCCCAGGCATTTCTATCGCCTTCCAATTCCTCTTGGTGAGACTTTACGTCAGGAAATCGCGTGTCCTCGAATATCGTTAAATTTTCATTGATATTGGCGACGGTTGGCAGAGTCGATGAGCTGGCATGTTTCTTGCACCATTTGGACCAACAGACCTATCGCTGCTTTGAACTCATCGTCGTGGATCAAAATCGTGACCCAATTCTCGACCTGCTCATAAAGCAGTACCAAGGCAAATTCCCGCTCTTGCACCTAAAATCTGAACAGGGGCTTTCCCGCGCGCGTAATACGGGGCTGCAACACTTTACCGGAGATATTGCCGCTTTTCCCGACGATGACTGCTGGTATCCTCCCGATTCCCTGCAAGAAGTAGCGAGATTATTTGTTGAGAACCCAGCCTGGGACGGGCTAGTGGGAAAAGCGATTGATAATATTCATCCCGACGCGTATCGCTGGTTCCCGAACGAGAATGGTTGGATTAACAGGACAAATGTGTGGCGTCAGGCTCTTTCCATCACCATGTTCTTGAGGAAGAGCGTAGTTCAGGGGACGGGCTGCTTTGATGAAACCCTCGGAGCAGGTTCTGGCCAAGGGAGGCTTTCCGCGGAAGAAACGGATTACTTGATTCGTTCGCTCGAATCCGGTTTCCGAATCCAGTACACGCCTGACGTCCGTATTTTTCACCCATCGCCTCATTCCACTTACGATCGCAATCTCATTCGGAAGGGCTACGGATATTCCGTCGGTTTTGGATATGTGCTGAGAAAGCATAAGTATCCCTTGCCCTTTGTTGCCTACTCCTGGTTACGAGCACTTGGAGGGGCTTTGGTTTCCCTGGTGACGCTGAATTTTCCAAAGAGCCGGTATCACTTTACCGTGCTGAAAGGCCGTATTCTCGGATGGCTAGGCTGAAACTAGCAAAATGGCTGTACGCCCTGGCTTTGCTGGCAATGCCCCTGTCGTATGCGTTGAAGGACCTGTTCGGCCTGGTGGGAGTCACATGGATTGATCCGACTTTGATTCTGGGCTTGATCGTTTTTCTATTGATGGGGTTCCCCATAAAGGAAAAAGGGCCGATATGGATCCTGGCATTCGCCTTTGTGAGCGCGTTCCTGGGCGCCTTCCTGTTGCGCACTTCTCCCGACAGGGCAAAGTCGGCTCTTTACGTCTACTATGTCGAGCCCGCGCGCCTCGCGCTGAACATCATCTGGTACTGGATTTCCATCCGGATGCTTACTTTGGACAAGAAGTTCGTTCTGCGCTGGCTGGCGATTTGCGTCGGTTGGGAATTTTCAGTGGCAGCCTACTTGTACGCCGCGTTCTACGATCTGGTTCCCGTTCCTGACGCCGTAAAACTTTATCTGGAGGTCTTCAAGGCCAGGCAGACCCTGTCGTGGGGAAATTTTGAGATCTACCGCATGGCCGGGACGTTTATCGAATCGCCGCCGTTTGGCCTGTTCATGTTTTGCAGCCTCGTAGTATTTGTCCTCTACTTGTCTGACTCCGAGAGAATGCAGGACAAGAAATCGAGGACGTTGGCAGTCCTCGGGACGATATGCGCCTTCCTGGGAACCGTGGCTTCGCTGTCGGATCAAATGTTGATCGCCCTTCTGATTCTTGGATTTGCGATTTTATTTGCCTTTGCAGGCCGCACGGGCTTTGCGAGAAAAATCTTGTTGTCGAGTGTGGTGGCCGTCCTCGCTCTTTACATCGCGAGTGCGCTATCCGCCAAAAACAAAACCGAATCCGCGTTTTCTGGCGACCCGACGGGCGGAAGCTTCAGCGAACGTTCGTTCCATGCCAGGTACGGATTCAAATTGCTTCTGGAGCAGCCTGCCAGCATCGTGACTGGAATCGGCCCGGGCCGCTATGGAGATTACGCCGCGCGAACCGGATTCTTCCCTCCCACGGTGACCTCCCAGTTCACGCTTCTCGATTGGATCGTCGAATACGGCTCCCTGGGACTGATGCTCATCGGTGCATGGCTGTTCAGAATTGGATCGCACGCTTTTTCCCGATTTGGAATTGCCGGCGCGGGGGCTCTGGCGGCCCTGTTGATCGCAAACATGTTCCAGGCGAATTGGATGTGGGAATCATGGTTTCTCGCGCTCGCATTCTTGTACGCAAGCGTGCCTGCGCCGGAACGGGAGGAACAATGGGCGTGACGTTGGCAACCAGGGCAGATTCGTTGCAGTCGGCGACAATTCTCGCCTGCCCCGCGTGCGCATCCCGCAATTGCCGAGCCACGCGCACAGTGGAAGATTCCATTTACACCATTTGTGAATGCCGGGAATGCCATCTGGTATTCAGCGACCCCATGGTGGCCGCGAATTCGGCGTGGTATTCGTCTTCATGGCTTTACGGCGTGAGGACGTCGCACACCCGCGTGGAGCAAAAAGATCAGGCGATTCCATGGAACTTCGCACAAGCCCTCGCCGATTTGCGGACGGCCTCGCGCGGAAAGCTTCTGGATGTCGGCTGCGCCGAAGGTCACTTCCTGTACCTGGCGCAAAAGATGGGCTTCGATGTAACCGGCGTCGATTTCAATCCCGTCAGCCTTGAAATTGCCAGGGCCCTGCTGGGAGTCTCGACAATTTACCGATTTTCTGTCGAAGACCTGGCCAACCGGCTGGGCGAACCGGCTTTCAACGTTGTGACCATATTCGAGGTTCTAGAGCATCTCGCGAATCCACGCGAGACCGTGGAAACCATTCACGGCTTGCTGAAGCCCGGCGGAAAGCTTCTTCTCTCCGTGCCCGGAAGCCGCCGCTGGCCGGCGCTGTTTCACACCGAAGTCGACGCACCGCCTCATCATCTGACGCTTTGGACCGAAGAATCCTTGCAGGAACTCCTGGAACGCGCAGGATTTCGCGTGATTCGAACTTGCAAGAGCCCGCTGCACTCGGAAGACCTGGGTTTTCATCTGAAATTGCGCTTGTACGGGGCGGTGCGCGCAATTCGCAGGCCCGTTCGCGCGCGGCCCGTGCGGCAGAATTCGGATCCTTCGGCAAACGGCGGCACAGCGCCCGCAAAGAAAATTCCCGATGCGCTGCGAAAATTGGCGATGACGGGGCTCACGCCAGTTTGCAAAATCCTATCTCTGAATCCAAGCGCGGGCGGATTCACTTTGTTTGCGCATTGTGAAAAGAAATGAAATACACGGCAGTTTGGCTGTGAAAATCAAGCTGAGCATCGATGCGCGTTGGTTGGTGGGGGGGATCGGCACGTACACGCGGCAATTGCTCGCCGGGCTCGCGGAGGCTGGAAATGAATTCGAGGTGCAGGCGATTGTCCGGCGCCGGGATGCGGACGCCGTGGCCAGGTGGTGCGAACGTGTGACCGTTGTTGACACACGAATCTACACGTTGCGGGAACAATTGGACATCTCGCGGGCTGCCAGCGGCTGCGACCTGCTTCATGTCCCTCACTACAATGCTCCGCTGCTCCATCGCGGCCCGCTATTGGTTTCCATCCACGACCTCATTCACATCACCGACGCCTGCTTCATGCACACACTAAAGGCGCGGGCGTATGCGGCGCCGGTGCTCCGTTTGGCGGCACGCAGGGCGGCGCACATTGTCACCGTGTCGGAATATTCCAAGGCGCAAATCGTGGCTCGTTTGGGCGTGCCCGCTTCCAAGGTGACAACCATCCACAACGGCGTGGACGAATCGTTCCATTACATGCCGCAGGACGTGGCCTTCCAGGCCGTTTCTCAATTCACCGGTTTCCAGGAGCCCTATTTCCTCTACGTCGGAAGCTTAAAACCATACAAGAATGTTTCCATCCTGCTCCAGGCGTACGCGCTGGTCAGGAGCCGGCGCAGAACCAAACAGAAACTCTTGATTGTCGGCGACGATCCACGCTGGAAAAAACCTTTACTGCAGCAGCAGTCCCTGCTGGGACTGGATGAGGATGTCCTGTTCCTCTCCCATGTTCCAAGCGACCTGTTGCCGAAAGTCTATGCCGCAGCCGGCGCCCTGATCATGCCGTCGCGAATCGAAGGGTTTGGCCTACCGGTTCTGGAGGCCATGGCCTGCGGAACGCCCGTGATCTGCTCGAGAGCGGCTTCGTTGCCCGAAGTCGGAGGCGACGCGGTTCTCTATTTCGATCCTTCCAATCCGGAGGATCTCGCTGCGGCGATCGAACGCCTGTTGGAATCGGTGGAACTGCAAAGCTACCTCCGCGCAAGAGGGTTGGAGCGGGCCGGCCAATTCACAATCAGAAATTCAGTCCGTAAGCACGTGGAGCTTTACAGGCAACTGCTCGCGGCAAATTAACGAAGCCAAGGTTCGCCGGGCGCGCTGCATGCGGCAGACTCCGCGCACAATATGACAATCGATCCTACATTCGGCGCAAACTTCCCGGGAACGCAATTCCGGGGCTTGCGCGTTGCCATCGTTCACTACTGGCTTTTGGGCTATGCCGGCGGGGAACGCGTCGTCTCCGCGCTGCTGGATATTTTCCCGCAGGCGGATCTATTCGCTGTCTTCGCCGATGAACAGACCTCCGCGCGATTCGCGCCGCACCGGGTGACCACCTCGTTCCTTCAGAAAATTCCGGGCAGCCATCGCTTCCACCGCCAACTTTTGCCGCTGATCCCGCTGGCGCTCGAGCAGTTTGATTTGCGGGAATACGATCTGGTGATCAGTTCGGAATCGGGGCCCGCGAAGGGCGTCCTCACATCGACGCAGACTCTTCACATTAACTACTGCCATTCCCCGATGCGCTACATATGGGAGCTGTACCACGAATATATAAACGGCAAAGATATGGCGGGCCTGACCCGCAAGGTGTTCATGGGCGTTTCCCACTATATGCGAATGTGGGACCTGGCAAGCGCCGCCCGTGTGGATTTTTTTGTCGCCAATTCAAATAACGTCGCCGCCCGTATTCGCAAGAATTATCGCCGCGACGCCGTCGTCATCCATCCGCCTGTCAATGTGGCCGGCGGGTACGTGTCCGATGCGGTCGACGATTATTATCTGGCTGTCGGCCGCCTGGTGGACTACAAGCGCATGGACCTGGCCGTGGAAGCCTGCACCCGGTTGGGTCGCCCGCTTCGGGTGGTGGGAGACGGCCCGCAATATAAACGTTTGCGGCAAAGTGCCGGCCCCTCCGTTCAATTCCTGGGCGAGTTAACCGATATCGATTTAAGCGAACAATACGCGCACTGCCGGGCATTATTATTTCCGGGGAAAGATGATTTTGGAATTGTTCCGGTCGAAGCGCAGGCGTTTGGACGGCCGGTCTTGGCTTTTGGACGCGGCGGCGCATTGGAAACCGTAAAGAGCGTTTCGCTCGATGATGTCTTTCATCCTGAGATATCCACCGGCATTCTCTTCAATGCGCAGAATTCGGAAACTTTGGCCAACACTATTCTTGAGTTTGAATCCATTGAATCCGAATTCTCCCCGGAAGCGATCCGCTGCCACGCACAGCAATTCGACGTCCGGAACTTCCAATCACGGATGAAGAATTTTATTAGCGCCTGTCTTGAGGAGCATCGCGAACTCCTGGAACCGGTGGAGCAAATGACAAGCTTGAGCGCGGGATAATTGACTGCCGAAATCTAGCCAAACAATTTGTTTCCTGCTTCCCTGTCGAATGCGCTGCCGGATTCGCCGCTCGGACATCTTTTCTGCACGTTCAGCAAGAACCACCGCTTTTTCGGCACTCATTCACGATAGCTGATTTCCAGGCCACGGCCGTGATAGCCGCCATTTTGGTGATTCCTGTGAGTGTCCGCGAACTTCAAGTTCTTTTCCCATACCGGGCCCCAGCTAATCCACAGAACGAGGGTGCGCCGCTATGATTTTCCGGCTTAAGCTCTACCGGCTGTTATTGAAAGCAGGAACCTACCTGCTTCCCATTCCTTCCTTCAAACTGGGGTGGTTGGCCTGGATGGCGATTTCCATCCAATTTCACAGACCCGTGCTTTATTCCGCGCATGGGCAGGTCGGCCAGCTGTTGATCGGCACTTTTGTGTGGATCGTGTTCGCGGAATACAATTCCGTCACGAATTTCGATGAAATCTTTCGCGAACGAACAGGCGCCAGAAATGCGTCTTCCGCGTGCCTGGCTACGTCATTCGTATTGCTCGCGGCGCTCTATTTCAGCAGGAACGCCGTTTTCCCGAGGGGATTGTTGATTTGCATTCTACTGAGCTTGCTGACCCTCACGATCCTGCTGCGCGCGGCGCTGCGCATTCTTTGCAGAAGCCGCGCGCACCTGGCAAAATCCACGCGCCTGTTGGTCATTGGCGCCGATGAGTTTGCCGTGAATGCAGCCGCGCGGTTGCAGCGGCTGTCGTTTGCTCCTTGCGAAATTGCCGGTCACGTTCGATTGCCGACGCAAACCGCCTGCGCCACCGGATGCCGCGTCTACGAACTGGAACAGCTCGGCGTGCTGACCTCCGCGCACGGAATCGACGAGGCCATCATTGCCATCAACCCGGCGGAATTTTCCCGCATTCCGGACATCATGCGGGAATTAGAGCACCTCTGCCTGCCCGCAAGGGCCGTGGTTGACCTGGGCGAGGGCGTCCTGGTGCGCGAGAAGCTGTTTCAAATCGGCAATATTCAGATGCTGGACTT
Organism: Terriglobia bacterium; assembly: GCA_020073375.1. Lineage (GTDB taxonomy): Bacteria > Acidobacteriota > Terriglobia > Acidiferrales > UBA7541 > Palsa-360. The sequence goes on from JAIQFG010000001.1 coordinate 137,123, forward strand.
GACTTCAGCTCCCACCGAATCACTGGATTATGCCCTGCTGAAGCGCGCGTTTGATTTTTGTTTTTCCGCATGCCTTCTGATTCTGACTTCGCCGCTGTTTGCAATCATCGCCCTGATTATTCGCCTTACCTCCCCGGGGCCGGTCTTCTTCGTACAGGAACGCGTCGGGCTCAATGGAAAACCATTCCGCATGTACAAATTTCGCACCATGCGCGTAATGCCCGATTCGGAGAGCGACACGAAATGGACGACCTCCGCGGATTCCCGAAAAACCGCGTTCGGAGCCCTCTTGCGCAAAACCAGCCTCGATGAGTTGCCCCAGTTTGTAAACGTCCTGAGAGGAGATATGAGCGTGGTTGGCCCGCGCCCGGAGCGGCCTCACTTTGTTCACAAGTTCCTGCAGGAGGTTGCGCGCTACAACATCCGGCATTCCCTGCGGGTGGGGATAACCGGATGGGCGCAGGTCAACGGCTGGCGCGGCGATACGTCGATTGAAAAACGCATTGAGTATGACTTGTATTATCTCCAGAATTGGAGCCTGGGATTCGACCTGCGGATTATCGTGATGACCGTGTTGTCGGGGCTCATCAACAAGAGCGCTTACTAGCAATCGCGAATCTCATCGGAATTCAATCCACCGGAGCCGGCCCATGCGTTGGCTCCATTTTTTTGTCCATGCGAGCGCGGCTAATCCATCTTCCCGCCAAGGGTCAGTGGTATCCCGTATTCCAAGCGCACCGTCAGGAATGGTTTGCTAGATCGCAGGCGTCCCGCAACTTTGAAAAGGGAGCCGCCCGAGTGGTCCGTAAGTTTTTCATTAGCCGGGGATCGTTGCAATCAATTTAGAGGGAGGACAACCATGAATTGGGATCAGGTTCAGGGAAAGTGGAAACAGGTTCAGGGCAAGGCCAAGGAAAAGTGGGGCCGGCTCACCGATGATGATCTGGATGTCATCGACGGCAAACGGCAGCAGTTGGTCGGAAGGATCCAGGAACGCTACGGCCTCGTTAAGGAGGCCGCGGAAGATCAGGCCGACGAGTTCGTCCGCACATTGCAGGAAGATAATACGAAGGAGGAGAAGCAGCAAGAAGCGAAGGCGCGCAGGGCCGGTCGAAGCTAAGTAAAAGTGGATAGCCTCGCGGTTTGAACCAAGACGGAGGGCCGGAAGAAGCCAATTCCGGCCCCCCAGGGCTATACCGGAATGCAATTAAGTGCAGACCGCCGAAATGCGGACAGTTTCCGATACCATATCGCCACGCACTATTTTCCGCGACACGAATTCTGCAAGCCTTACTGCTTTCCCCCCGCCTCGCACAGGCCGTCGTGACGCGTCCGCTCGGGCCCGCCATTAGGATGCATCATCCAGCGAAACAGATAAAAAGACTGCCGACAGGCGCGGCATCGGAAGCGGCACATTTTCATAGTTCCCAAAATAAGTCGCTCCATCGCGGATTGATCACCGGGTGAATATACCTTCGCGCTTCTGCAGGAGGGGCAGGCTGGATCGATATGTGGGAGCATTTCAGGCATAACTAATCCTCAGTATTGGGCCGGAGCATATCCGGACGAGAGCACCGGAACATCGTGCATCGGGATCATCGACAAACCAATCCGTAGAAATCTGTATTTCCATCGGCACAGCAAGCCAAAGGGTTGCTCAGCCTGCGTGATTCATGGGAGCAGACTCCCCAACAAGGTTTTCCAATTCCCTGCGCTGCGGAAAAATCACCTTTTTTTTCCCGGCTTGTTCTTTCGTGTCCGGCATTGCCTCTTTAATGCCGCTACATTCAATGACCTTTGAAAGTACAGCGAACCCGGCATTCTACTTTTGTTTAGAGAGACTTAGCCTGCGGGAGTAGGAGGATGCATGCGAGTTCGACACACTCGCGGTCGGCGTCAAGGAAATGCGCCGGAGAGAACGGTCCATTGATGTGAGATGAACGAATGCCGGAAAAAGAAATCGTCGAACGGGCGCGGCGGGACAAACGGCAGGGAAAAGCGCCGTCCACACAAGCCGGAGAATTCATTCGCGCGGAGATGCACCACATACGCGAAGGCAAGCATGGCGCGCGATCTCCTCAACAGGCAATCGCAATCGGCCTATCGAAGGCGCGGCGCGCGGGAGTGCGGTTGCCTCCCCCAAAACAGGGAAAGACTTCCGCGCGCGCACGCCGGCAGGCCAGGCGCGACTACGGGAAAGGCCAAGGATCGGGCAGGTCGCGGAGGCCGTCGATCAGGCGCTCCAGGGCAATCCTGCGCGCCCTCCAGCGCGAAGGCCATTCCGCCGCCTCCCACTCGAGTCTCGCCCGCCAGACGCACCTGGCCGCTCGGAAAAGAGGCAGGCGGGCGCGCCATCAGTCGGCATTGCGGGCGGTGCACACAAAAGGTGCAGCAACCCTGCGGCGTGCAGCCCGTAAGGCGGCCAGAACTAGCGCGCGACATCGCCGGGGCGCGTGAATTTGGGGCGCTGTGCCTGATGAGCGCGGTTTGGCCGGGTGTAACTGAGAAGACTCCGGGCAAGTACCGTCCGGGGAACGATGGCGCGAATAGCCGCTGTCGTCACATGCCGTCAAAGGAGGAAATATGTTGCGATGGGCGCTGGCTTTTTTCGTGGTTGCCATAATTGCCGCGGTTTTCGGCTTCGGCGGAATCGCCGCCGCTGCAGCCGGAATGGCGAAAATTCTGTTCGTTATTTTCCTGATTCTGTTCCTCGCCACGCTGCTCGGCGGGCTCATGAGGCGGGCTTAGGCCAAGTCCCGGGACCAATCGCCGGCACCGGAAAACAGCGGGATTGAAAGAATCGTCTTATCCAAGTAAATCCGCCGGCGCGCGTGGCTACATTTATCTTACCCCCACGCGCGCCGGTGGAAATTCATCGACGTGAAATCCAGGCACTGATTTCAATAGCATGGATTTCGATCCCTCCAGAGGTTTCATTCTGCGGGCCCGGGACCAGGTGTTCCGTCCCTGCTCATCCGCGCGATTGCCCTCCCCGCCCGTCGGCCGTTCCCATCCGATATTTCCGGCGTTGATTTTTTTCCCGGGGCCGAGCGAGTTGACGCCGGTGATGCATTCCCCTATACTTTGCATTCGGTGGTTCCCGCTCGCAGTTCTTTCCCGTTTCCTTATTCCGGACCGAGAAGCGGCAAAGAGTAGACGTGCGATTATTTGGGGCGATTCCGGGGTCATTTCAGCAATCTAAAAAACAAAACTAAGCAGAGTGAAGAGCGAACGATGAGCGAAGCGACTTGCCGGCGTGAGCTGGAACTGGAAATCCCCGCGGAGACGGTGCAAAAAGCCATGGAACGCGTGGCCAGGGAATTCGCGCGCGTGGCGCGCGTGCCTGGGTTTCGTCCCGGCAAGGCTCCGGTCACGCTGATCCGCCGGCGGTTCGCCGACGACATCAAGAGCGAAGTGCTGCAATCGCTGGTGCCCGAGCAGATCGAGCGCGCCGTGACCGAAAACAAGATGGTGCCGATCACGCAGCCGCAGGTGGACAAGGTGGACTTCGCCGAGGCCGGGGCGGTGAAATTCCGCGCCAGCTTCGAGGTGCTGCCCGAATTCGAGCTGGGACAATACAAGGACCTGGAAGTCGAGATTGACGACGTAAAGATTGAGGACGCGGACGTCGACAAGGCGCTGGAGGAATTGCGCGACCGCGCCGCCAACTTCGTGCCCGTCGAGGGCCGCGCGATCGCCGACGGCGATTACGCGCAGCTCAAGCTGAACGGCATTCCTGCGGGGGGCGGCGAACCGCTCGCAGCCGACAGCGTGCTCTGCCACGTGGGCGGCGAAGAAACGATGGACGCGTTCAACACAAATCTGCGCGGCGCCGCGATCGGCGATCACAAGAATTTTGACGTGACCTACCCGGCCGATTATCCCGATCCGAAGCTCCAGGGAAAAACGTATTCCTATGCGGTCGAGGTCATCGGCATCAAGGAAAAGAAGCGCCCAGAACTCAACGACGAATTCGCCAAGGATCTGGGCGAGGGACAGACTCTGGAGGAATTGCGCGGCAAGATCCGAGAAAATCTGGAAGCGGCGCGCGCGCACAAGATCAAGGAACAGACCAGCCAGAAGCTATTGTCGAAAATCGTCGAGGGGCACGACTTCCCCGTGCCGCAGGCGCTGGTCGAGCACCAGATGGATTCGCTGCTGGAGCGCACGGTGAGGTCGCTGGCCCAGCAGGGAGTGGATCCCAGGGCCGTGAACGTTGACTGGGTGGCGCTGCGCAACCGCCAGAAGGACCGCTCGATCGTCGACGTGAAGGCCGAACTTCTGCTGGACCGCATCGCGACCCAGGAAAACATCGACATCAGCGATGAAGAGATGGAAAAAGAAATCGCAACGCTCGCCGAACGTAGTGGCGAGTCCGCAACAGCCGTGCGCGCTAACTTGACAAGGCAAGGAGCGCTGGATAGGATGAAATCTAAGCTTCGGAGTGAAAAAACTCTGGACTGGCTCTGCCGAAATTCCCGGACACGGACAAAGGCCGAGGAGAAATAATGCTGATCCGGCCGGGGTCCTCCGCGCTACCTAAAAAAACCTAATGAATCATACAGACGATATGACGCCGTACGCGACCACATTAGTCCCCATGGTCGTGGAACAGACCAACCGGGGAGAGCGGGCTTACGACATCTATTCCCGGCTGCTCAAGGACAATATTATTTTCATTGGGACGCCGATTGACGACCACGTCGCCAACCTGGTCACCGCGCAACTGCTCTTTCTGGAGGCGGAAGATCCCGAGAAGGATATTTCGCTGTACATTAATTCGCCGGGCGGATCGATTACCGCGGGCATGGCCATTTATGACACCATGCAGTTCGTGCGGCCGAGCGTTGTGACCATCTGCGTCGGCCAGGCGGCGTCGATTGCCGCGCTGCTGCTGACAGCCGGCGCACCCAAAAAGCGCTTCTCCCTGCCCAACTCGCGCATCCTGATTCACCAGCCCTGGATGTCGGGACTTTCCGGACAGGCCACCGACATCGACATTCACGCGAAGGAAATCCTGCGCATGCGCACGGTCATCAACGGCTTGCTGGCGCAGCACAGCGGGCATCCTCTGGAGACTTTGGAGAAAGACGTCGAACGCGATTTCATCATGTCCGCGGTGCAAGCCAAGGAATATGGGCTGATCGACGAGATTATTACCAAGCACCGCTAGCGCGTTCCAAAAAGTTAGCAGGCGCGTTGCGCGGCGGTGGTCGAAAGCTGTAAAGGGGCCTAGAATAAACCGCGCGGCCCTCGCCGGGTGCGGGCTGCAGTTTGAGCCCGCCGGGAAAAAGCCCGCTGGCCGCCGGAGGAAACCACACCGTTGAGAAAACTCAGCACTGACGAACCGTTGCGCTGTTCCTTTTGCCACAAGACGCAGGAACAGGTCGAGAAGCTGATCAGCTCGCCTTCGGACTACCCGCGCGCCTATATCTGCAATGAGTGCGTGAACGTCTGCGACCAGATCCTCGAGGACGAGAAGCGCGAGCAGGCCAATCCGGTCAACAAGCGCCTGCCGCGTCCCCCGGAGATCAAGGCGTTTCTCGACGGGTACGTCATCGGCCAGGACAAGACCAAGAAGAAACTGGCGGTCGCCGTTTACAATCACTATAAGAGGATATTCCTGAACCGCCAGCCCGGCGACGTCGAGCTCACCAAGTCCAATATTCTGCTGATCGGGCCAACCGGAACCGGCAAGACGCTGCTGGCGCAAACGCTTTCGCGCATGTTGGATGTTCCCTTCGCGATCGTCGACGCCACCACGCTGACCGAAGCGGGCTACGTGGGCGAGGACGTCGAAAACATCATCCTGAAGCTGCTGCAGGCGGCCGACGGCGACGTCACCAAGGCGCAGCAAGGCATCATTTACATCGACGAAATCGACAAGATCTCGAAGAAGGACGAAAATCCTTCCATCACGCGCGACGTTTCCGGCGAAGGAGTGCAGCAAGCCCTGCTGAAGATTTTGGAAGGCACGATCGCCAACGTGCCTCCGCAGGGCGGACGCAAGCACCCGCACCAGGAATTCACGCCCGTCGACACCACCAACATTCTGTTCATCTGCGGCGGAGCGTTCGTGGGCCTGGAAAAAACCATCGAGCGCCGCATCGGCCAGAAATCCCTCGGGTTTCATACCGATGCGCAGCCATCGACCGCGCAGCGCCGCAACATCGAATTGCTCGGCCAGGTGCAGCCCACCGACCTGATCCGCTACGGCCTGATTCCCGAATTCGTCGGCCGATTGCCGGTCGTCGGCGTGCTGGGCGACCTGGACAAGGGCGCGCTCATGCAGATTCTGACGGAACCCAAGAACGCCCTGATCCGTCAGTATCAAAGATTGTTTGAGTTTGAGAACGTCCGCTTGCGCTTTGCCGACGACGCGCTGGAAACGGTCGCGGAACTGGCCTTGCAGCGCAAAGTGGGCGCCCGGGGCCTGCGCATGATCCTGGAAGATCTGATGCTGGAATTGATGTACCACCTGCCCGCGCAGCGCAAACTTCGCGAATTCGTGGTCACCGCGGAAATGGTCCGCAGCCGCGAGATCAACTGGACGCTGCTGGAAAAAGCGGGCTAAGATTTTTTGCGGCGGGGCGGGGCTGCTCTGTTACAGGGACTTCTTCCGGAGAAGCGCTCAGCCCGAATCAAGGAATAGCTGTTTAAGGAGCCGTCTATCGTCACGGAACCCATGTTCAACCGGGAAAAAAGCGATTTGAAGCGTGTGCCCATGATGCCGGTGCGCGACCTGGTGATCTTTCCCCAGATGATGAACCCGTTCATCGTGGGCCGGGAAAGTTCCCTGCGCGCGCTCGAAGAAGCGCTGGCCACCGACAAGAAGATCTTTCTTGCCACGCAGCATGACGCTTCGGTCGACGACCCCAAGCCCGAGGAAATCTACTCCGTCGGCACGCTTGCCAACATCGTGCAAAGCGTGCGCCTGCCGGACGGCAACCTGCGCGTGCTGGTCGAGGGCGTCGAGCGCGCCAAGGTCGTGCAGGTCGCCACGGACGAAGGATTTTTCCGCGCCACGCTGAAAGTCGTGCCCAACAAGGCCGAGCCTAGCCCGCAGATCGAAGCGGCTGTCACGAAAGTTACCGGCCTGTTTGAGCAGTACGTGAAGCTCTCGCAGAGCCTGAATTACGACACCATGATCGCGGCCACGCGGGTGGACGATCCCGCCAAGCTCTCCGACACCATCGCCTCCAACCTGCAGATTCCGGTCGAGGAAAAGCAGGAACTGCTGGAAAATTTCGATCCCCTGGACCGGCTGACGCGCGTCGGCGAAATTCTGGAAAGCGAGATCGAGAAGCTGAACGTGGACCGCAACATCAACACGCGCGTGAAGCGCCAGATGGAACGGGCCCAGAAAGAGTACTACCTCAACGAAAAACTGAAGGCCATCCACAAGGAACTGGGCCGCGGCGAAAAGAACGAACTGGAAGAGCTGAAAAAGAAAATCGACGCCGCCGGCATGCCCAAGGAAACGCACGAAAAGGCGGCCCAGGAATTGAAGCGCCTCGAAATGATGCCGCCGATGTCGGCCGAATCCACCGTCAGCCGCAACTACCTGGAATGGCTGCTGGCCGTGCCCTGGAAAAAGAAGTCCAAGGAAATCCGCGACATCGCCCTGGCCGAAAAAATCCTGGAAGAAGACCATTACGGCCTGGAAAAGGTCAAGGAGCGCATCCTCGAATTCCTCGCCGTGCGCCAACTGGTAAAAAATCCGAAAGGCTCGATCCTCTGCTTCGTGGGCCCTCCGGGCGTGGGCAAAACTTCCCTGGCCATGTCCATCGGGCGCGCCACCGGCCGCAAATTCGTGCGCGTTTCACTCGGCGGAGTGCGTGACGAGGCCGAAATCCGCGGCCATCGCCGCACCTACATCGGCGCCCTGCCCGGCCAGATCATCCAGATGATGAAAAAGGCCGGCACGGTCAATCCGATTTTTGTTCTCGACGAAGTGGACAAGATGTCCACCGACTTCCGCGGCGACCCTTCGGCGGCCTTGATGGAAGTTCTCGACCCCGAGCTGAATCACGCCTTCACCGACCATTATCTGGACGTCGAGTACGATCTCTCCAAGGTCATGTTCGTGTGCACGGCCAACGTAATGCACACCATTCCGCAGCCCCTGCAGGATCGCATGGAGATCCTGCGCATCCCGGGCTACACGGAAGTGGAAAAGGCGCAGATCGCCAAGCGCTTCCTGATCAAGAAGGCCCTGGAGGCAGCGGGCCTCACCGGCGACAACCTGACGTTTACCGATGAGGCCGTCAGCCACATCATCCGGCATTACACGCATGAAGCGGGCGTGCGCAGCCTGGAACGCGAAATTTCCAATATTTGCCGCAAGGTGTCGCGGCGTGTCGTAAGAGATGGCAGGCAGTACTCCATCACCGTCACGCCCGAGAACGTCAACGAGTTTCTGGGCGTCCTCAAATACCGCGAAATCTGGAACGAAAAGAAAAACGAAATCGGACTGGCCACCGGCCTGGCGTGGACCGAAGTGGGCGGCTCGGTGCTTTCGACCGAGGCCACCATCATGCAGGGCAAGGGACGGTTGACACTCACCGGGAAACTCGGCGACGTCATGCAGGAGTCGGCGCAGGCGGCCATGAGTTACGTGCGCTCGCGCACCGCGATGTTCGGGTTGCCGCGCGACTTCTACCGCCATATCGATATCCACCTCCACGTTCCCGAAGGCGCCATCCCCAAGGACGGCCCTTCCGCGGGCATCACCATCGCCACCACCATCGTCAGCGCCCTGACGCGCACGCCAATCCGCTGCGACGTGGCCATGACCGGCGAAATCACCCTCCGCGGAAAAGTGCTGCCCATCGGCGGCATGAAGGAAAAACTCCTCGCCGCGCACCGCATGGGCATGCGCACCGTGATTCTGCCCAAGGACAACGAAAAGGATCTGGCGGACATTCCCGCGGAAATTCAGGCCGCGCTGTCCCTGCGGTTCGTGGAGAATATGGACGAGGTTCTGGAAATCGCATTGGAACGTCCCATCGTGCCGGTGGCGCACGACGCGGTTCCGGAAGTCGCCGCAAAGTTCGAGACCGAAACGGAAAGCGATCAGGAATTAACCAACTGAGGGAAACCTCGGTGTACGGGTGCGGTGTGGCGTCATCGCTTTGCTTCCCGGAAGGCCGGGAACGTGAAGCCCGCCGAATTGTTCCTCCTGAAGAACAACGACAAGTCCGGTAGTAGGGGTGCTTCGGGGGCGCGGAACGAAGGGCTATGGTTCGCTTTACCCGGAACGTGGCCCGCACCAGCGGAAATGAAATTCGCACCACATGGAACTTTGAATTCCCAGTTTGGCTAATCCGGAAGGAAAACGGGTACGGGCTCCGCTTGCTTATCTTGACAAAGGCAAGAGAGCCCTCGATTATCCCGAGATTTACCCGCCCGGAGTCCGCCGAGTGAAACAATCCCGGCCTGACCTTCAGGCTTATCTTCGAACAACTTAAGGAAACGAAAACGATGAGTATTAGTCTTGCGGAACTGAAAGAGAAAAACATTACGGACCTGGCGAAAATCGCCAAGGATCTGGCCATTCCGGGCGCCAGCGGCATGCGCAAGCAGGAGTTGATCTTTCAGATCCTTCGCGCCCAGACGGAAAAGAACGGCCTGATCTTTTCCGAAGGCGTGCTGGAATGCCTGCCCGACGGCTTCGGCTTTCTGCGCGCCCCGGAATACAACTACCTGCCCGGCCCGGACGACATTTACGTTTCGCCGTCGCAGATCCGTAAATTCGACCTGCGCACCGGCGACACCGTCTCCGGGCAAGTCCGCCCGCCCAAGGACGGCGAACGTTACTTCGCCTTAATCAAAGTCGAAGCGGTCAATTTCGAGGATCCCGAAGTCGCGCGCAACAAGATTTTCTTCGACAATCTGACGCCGCTCTATCCCGCCGGCCGCCTGAAGATGGAAACGACGCGCGAGAATCTGACCGGACGCGTGCTGGATCTGCTCTGCCCGGTCGGCAAGGGACAGCGCGGATTGATCGTCGCGCCGCCGCGCACCGGAAAAACCATGATGCTGCAGTCGTTCGCCAATTCGGTCACCACAAATCACCCGGAGGTCGCCCTCATCGTCCTGCTGATCGACGAGCGGCCCGAGGAAGTCACCGACATGCAGCGCACGGTGAAGGGCGAAGTCATCAGCTCCACGTTCGACGAGCCGCCGCAACGCCACATTCAGGTCGCGGAAATGGTTCTGGAAAAGGCCAAGCGCCTGGTGGAACACAAACGCGACGTGGTCATCCTGCTCGACTCCATCACGCGTCTGGCGCGCGCTTATAACGCCGTCACCCCGCCCTCGGGCAAGGTTCTCTCCGGCGGTATCGACGCCAACGCCCTGCAGCGGCCGCGGCGCTTTTTCGCCGCCGCGCGCAACGTCGAGGAAGGCGGCTCGCTCACGATCATCGCCACCGCGCTGATCGACACCGGCAGCCGCATGGACGACGTGATCTTCGAGGAGTTCAAGGGAACCGGCAACATGGAAATCAACCTCGACCGCCGATTGGTCGACAAGCGCATCTTCCCGGCCATTGACATCAACCGTTCCGGTACGCGTAAGGAAGAACTGCTGATGCCGCCGGACGAACTCAATCGGGTCTGGGTGCTTCGCAAGGTGCTCAATCCCCTCTCTCCGGTCGAAGCCATGGAGTTGCTCTGCGGCCGCCTCTCGAAGTCGAAGTCGAACGCCGAATTTCTTGCGTCCATGTCCAGCCCCAGCTAGGCGCGGACGCTCGTTTCATCCCCCCTTCCAAATCTGGCCGGTCACGGACCGGCCAGAATGAATTTCGCCTTGTTGGAAGGGAGCTTTGCGATGAAATTCCTGGCCCGCCAGCCGATTCTCGACCGCCGGCAGGAAGTCTATGCCTACGAACTGCTGTTTCGCGACGGGATCCAGGACAACTGCGATGGAATGAACCTGGAATTTGCGTCCACGTCCGTCCTGGACACCTCTTTCTTAATCGGGCTCGATAAAATCACCGAGGGGCGGCGCATGTTCGTGAATTGCCCGCGCGAGTTTCTGCTGCGCGGGTACGTGTCCCTGTTTCCCCGCGACGCGGTGGTCGTGGAAATCCTGGAAACGGTCAAACCCGACGAGGAAATCGTCGAAGCCTGCCAACTGCTCAAGCAGGACGGGTTCCTGATTGCCTTGGACGATTTCGTCGACACTCCTGACTGGGCGCCTCTGGTCGAGCTTGCCGATTTCATCAAGGTGGACTTCCGCCTCACCGGCCGCGAGCAGCAGCGCACCCTGGCCGCGCGCTACGCGCGCAAGGGAATCCGCATGCTCGCCGAAAAAGTGGAAACGCAGGAGGAATTTGCCGCCGCCGTGAAAATGGGTTATTCCCTGTTCCAGGGATATTTTTTCTGCAAGCCCGAAATTATGCAGCACCAGAGCTTGCCCGCGTTCAAGCTGGCGTACCTGGAACTGCTGCAGGCGGCCACCGCTCCGGAAATCGACATCGGGCAACTCGCGACGCAAATCAAGCACGACGCGTCGATTACGTTCCGCTTGCTGCGTTATTTGAACTCCGCCGCATTCGGCCTGCGTTCGGAAATTCATTCCATCCCGCATGCGCTCTCCCTGCTCGGCGAGCGCGAAATGCGCAAATGGATTGCAGTCGTCGCGGTAGGCGTGATGGCCGACGGAAGGCCTGGCGAATTGATGACCGTGCCCCTGGTGCGCGGGCGCTTCTGCGAATTGCTCGCGCCGCTGGCCGGGCTGCCGCAGCACGCAAATGACCTGTTCCTGCTGGGACTTCTCTCGGTGATGGACGCGATCCTCGGGCAGCCGCTGGAAGCCATTCTCGGCGAACTTCCGGTGCGCCAGGAAATCAAGGAAGCGCTGCTGGCGCGGACGGGGCTGTACCGGAACCTTCTCGATATCGCCATTGCCCACGAAAACGCCGACTGGGAAAAGGTCAACAGCCTTCTGGAATTGCTCGGCGTCTCGAAGGAACTCGTCCCGGTGCTGTACGTTTCCGCGCTGAACTGGTCGTCCGCACTGCACCGCGGCATTCACGAACATGCAATCGGCTAGTTGTTTTCCAGTATTTCCATGCGTGCGGCCTGCAGGGAGTCTGGAAGGTGGGAGATCGCGCCCACTGAAGATTTTCTCGAATCACAAATCACGAACCGCTCGTCACCGATTTTCCCTTCGCTCGCTCCTCCGCCATCATCACGATCACGCGCGCGGTTTCCTCGGCGTCCATCGCCGAATTATCCACCACCACGGCGTCGGCGGCGCGCACCAGCGGGGACATCTTGCGCTCGCGGTCGCGCCGGTCGCGCTCGTGCACGCCGGCCAGCACGATCAGGGGATCCGCGGCCTCGCCTTTTTCGCGCAACTCCTGCCAGCGGCGCCCGGCGCGCACTTCCGGCGAGGCGTCGAGATAAATTTTCAGGTCGGCATGAGGAAATACCACCGAGCCGATGTCGCGGCCTTCCATCACCACGCCGCCCCGCTCTCCCGCGCGCCTCTGCTCGGCTACCAGCGGGTGGCGCACACCAGGAATGGCGGCGACCACCGAGGCCGCGTGCGACACTTCCGTCGTGCGGATCCAGCCGGTGATGTCTTCGCCGTCCAGGATCACTCGCTGCCTGCCGTCACCGGGCAAAAGATCGATCCGCGCGCGGCTCGCCATCGCCGCAAGCTCGTCCGGCGAATCGAGCGAAATTTTTTCGCACAGCGCCTTCCATCCGATCGCGCGGTACATCGCCCCGCTATCCAGGTGCGTGTAGCCCAGCAGGTCGGCCACGCGCCGCGCCACCGTGCTTTTCCCCGAGCCGACCGGGCCGTCGATCGCGATAATGAGTTTGTTCTTCATTCGGGAAGTGGAAAAATCAAATCCGATGGAACGCGCGCTCGATCTCCTTCACCGAATAGCGCAGCACGATCGGGCGGCCGTGCGGGCAGCTCATCGGCGCTTCGGTTTTCGCAAGCTCACCGAGCAGCCATTCCATTTTTTTCTGGTCGAGCGGCATGTTTACCTTGATGGCCGCGTGGCAGGACGTCGAAGCCGCGATCTTCGCCTGCAGCGTATCCATGGAAATCGCGGCGTTCTCGCGGTCGGTCCCCTCCAAAATTTCCATCAGCAGCCGCTCGGCGTCCGATGTGGCGATCCCGGCGGGCGCCGCGTGAATGGCCACGCTGCGCGGGCCCATCTGCGATACCTCAAATCCGTTCGCGGCCAGTTCCTCGGCGATTCGCTCGAAGATCACCAGTTGCCGCGGCGATAGCTCCACCATCATCGGCACCAACATGCGCTGCCCGGTGAGTTGACCCTCGCGGCGCGCGCGCAGGTGCTGCTCGAACAGCACGCGCTCGTGGGCCACGTGCTGGTCGATGATCCACAGCCCCTCGCCGTTCACCGCCACGATGAAGCTGGAATTCACCTGCCCCAGCGGTTTCAGTTCATCCAGGCTTTCCGCGCTGCCCAGCCGGTCCGCAGCCCCCGCGGTTTCCCGCGTAAGGAACGCCGCGGCTGCAGCCTCGCCGAAATTCCGCGCAATTTCGGAGGCAGATTCATCGGCGGACATGCCAATGCCGCTCTCGAACTGGAAGCGCTGCGGCTCGGGCCGCGGCGGCGCTCCGGTCAACTCGAAATCGCCGGCGATCGCAGCACCCGTTGCCCCAGAGGCGTTCATCGGCGGAATCACGGCGCGCGGCAGGGTCCCGCTCCAGTTGCCCATTCCGGCGGCCACGGCCGCAACGGCTCCCGCGTCGGCCGCCCCTGCAGCCGCGGTTCCCATCGCTGGATTGGACGCTTCACCCGGGCCTGCATTCAATGTCGCACTGGACGCCACCCCGGAAAAACTGGGAACCGGGCGCGCGCGCGAAAGCGCCTGCCGAATGGAATCGCGCGTGAAATCGTGCACGAACTGCGGGTGCCGGAAGCGCACCTCGATTTTCGCGGGGTGCACGTTGACGTCCACTTCCTCGGCGGGCAAATCCAGAAACAGAAGCACGCCCGGAAAAACCGAAGGCGGCAGGACGTTGCGGTAGGCTTCGTGAATGGCGTGCAGGATCAGGCGGTCGCGCACCAGGCGCTTGTTCACGAAGACGTAAATTCCGTTGCGGTTTGAGCGCTGCACCTCGGGCCGCGAGGCGAATCCGCGCACGGTAAGTTGCGCGGAGCGTTCCTCGGCGGTCAATTCGTTCTCGGTGATCGACGCGCGCATGGGCGAAGAAACAGGCGTCAGCTCGAAGAGTTCGTCGAGCGCCTGCCGCCCGAAAATCTGATAAACGCGCTCGGACATCGTCCCGACCGCTGTAGCGTTAATGATTTCCTGCGTCGGCGTTTTCAGCACGAACTGCTTTTCGGGATGGGCGAGCGCGTAATGTGTCACGAGCGAAGCGATGTGCCCCAGCTCGGTGGTTTCCGATTTCAGGAAATTGCGCCGTGCCGGCACGCAATAGAAAAGATCGGCCACGCTGATCGTGGTTCCCGCCGGAAGCCCTTCCGGGTTGACGCCCAGGAGCTTGCCGCCGGCAAATTCGACGCGCGTGCCTTCCTCTTCTTCGGCCGCGCGAGTCTGCAGAAGCAGGCGCGAGACGGCCGCGATCGAGGGCAGCGCCTCGCCGCGAAATCCCAGCGTCGCAATCGAAAGTAGATCGTCGGCCGTGCGCAGCTTGGATGTCGCGTGCCGCTCAAACGCCAGCAGCGCGTCGTCGTGCGCCATCCCCGTGCCGTCATCGATCACGCGGATCATGCGCTTGCCGCCCGATTCCACCTCCACGCGAATCGACTGCGCCCCCGCATCGAGCGCGTTCTCGAGCAGTTCCTTCACGACCGACGCGGGACGCTCGACCACTTCGCCCGCGGCGATCTTGTTCGCTACGTTTTCCGGGAGTATGCGTATGCGTGTCATCAATTCATCCGACTCAGACCGAATATGAGCCAATATGCTTTTTAAATTGGGAACCAATTTCTACAAGCTTTAATGTTGGTAGACCGAACGCGGCATAAGCTATTTCCGCAACGTCGTTTAAGTAGGCGAAGACGGTCACAAGAGCCGTGTCGACCCACTCCGCGCTTGGCCCCCAAGGTAGCAAAAAGCGGCCGGGGTGACTCTCGCTTAGGTTCGCAGCTACTGAGCTTACGTTCGAGTGTAGCAGCTGTGACAGCAACAGGAAAACTAGGTCATATGAGTAGTTTGGTTCCTCAATGTCGTATGCCCTTGCCCGAATGTTTTCCGGCCAATTTGATTTGGTCTCGATGACCTTTACGCTAGCGAGCGCCTCTTTGACTTCCTCGGATTGATTGTGGATCGTCAAACGCTTTACGAGACGCCTTTTCTGATCATCCATTGATCTCAAAAATGCTTCCCCTCGGCTCTCAGGGTCTTTTCGAATATATTTGGAGTTGATCAGCGCCTCTACCAAGGACCGACAAAGTCCAGCTGATTGAGGTCCGTATCCTGCCTTCGCGAGTCTTATGGCCGCACGTGCGTCTGCCCTGGCTTTAGTCAAGATTAGAGCCATCGCCTGTTGAAACCTCGTGTCAACCGGAAGGTTCGCGCCCAGACAATCTGCTTCAATCATTCTGAGTAGGTCATCACAAAAATGGGCTAGGGTCCAAAACTTAGTTGGTAGCCCTGAATAGGCACTCATCAACTCAAGTTCGTCTTCCTGCGGAACATCTACGTCCGACGGCGCATCAGCCATCAAATCCTGCGCTTTGGCCGTTTTCGGGAAGGCGATCACTTCGCGGATGGATTTTTCTCCCGCAAGCAACGCGGTTACGCGGTCAAGGCCCAGCGCGATACCGCCGTGCGGGGGCGTGCCGTAGGTCAGCGCGTCGAGGAAGAAGCCGAAGCGGCTGCGGCGCTGCTCTTCGCTCAGGCCGAGCATCTTGAACACGCGGTCCTGCAGCTCCTGCTGGTGAATCCGGATGCTGCCCGAGCCGAGCTCGACGCCGTTCAGCACCAGGTCGTAGCCTTTTGAGCGCATTGATAGGCGAACTTCGTCGGACGCGTCCTCGAGTTTCGGAATATCTTCTTCGACGATGCCGGTGAAGGGATGCTGCGCGCTGACGACGGCTTTTTCCGACGGGCTCCATTCAAAGAGCGCAAAGCCGGTGATCCACAAGAATTCCCAGCGGTCGGCAGGCACCAGTTTCAGCTGCTCGGCGAGCAGCAAGCGCAACTGCCCCGCGATCAAAGCCGCCGCGTCGGTGCCGGGGATTTGTTCCTTGGCGGTGACGGCCACCACCAGGTCGCCGGGCTTGGCTTCGGCGGCCGCCGCGATGTTCTTCAACGTTTCGACGCCGAGATTTTTTTCCAGCGGCGAGGAAACGCCCGCGTCTGCCACTTTGATGAAGTAGACGCCTCGCGCGCCGAGCGATTTCGCCTTTTCGGTGATCTCGTCGAGCTGTTTGCGCGAAAACGTCGCCGCTCCGGGAGCGGCGAGCGCCTGCACGCTGCCCTCGATGTGCAGCGTTTCGCGCGCGGCTACGAAATGCGAGGTCACGTCATGTAATTCCATCCCGAAGCGCAGATCGGGCTTGTCCGAGCCGTACCGCCGGATGGCGTCCTTATATTCCATGCGGCGGAACGGGCCCTTCACCGTGATCCCGGCGACCGCGCACGCACGTACCATCACGTTTTCGATCACGCTGAACACGGTATCCTGCGTGGGAAACGAAATCTCCAGGTCCAGCTGCGTGAATTCGGGCTGGCGATCGGCGCGCAGGTCCTCGTCGCGGAAACATTTGACAATCTGGAAGTAGCGGTCCATGCCGCCGATCATCAGAATCTGCTTGAAAATCTGCGGCGATTGCGGCAGCGCGTAGAATTGGCCAGGATGCACGCGGCTGGGTACCAGGTAATCGCGCGCGCCCTCCGGAGTCGAGCGCGTGAGCATGGGCGTTTCGATTTCGTAAAATCCCATCTCGTCCATGGCCTTGCGGATTTCCAGGATCACGCGGTGGCGCAGCGCCAGATTCTGCCGCGGCTTGGTGCGGCGCAAATCCAAGTATCGGTAACGGAGCCGCGTCTCTTCGTTCGCGGTCAGTTCATCCTCGACCACGAACGGCGGGGTCTTCGCCGTGTTTAAAATGCGCAGCTCGGACGCGATGATTTCCACTTCGCCCGAGGCCAGGTCGGGATTCGCTTTCTGGCGCTTCACCACGCGCCCGCTGATGGCGACGACGAATTCCGCGCGCAACTCCTCGGCGCGGGCGTGCGCGGCGGCGTGCTGCTCCTTATTAAAAACGATCTGGGCGAGGCCCGAGCGGTCGCGCAGATCGATGAAAAGCAGATTGCCCAAGTCGCGCCGCTTGTGGACCCAGCCCATTAGGACGACTTCCTTGCCGTCGTCGGCGGCGCGCAAACTGCCGCAGTAGTGTGTGCGTTGCAGAGTTCCGAGTGAATCGAGCACGGGCTGATGTTCCCTTCCGTATGTCGCTATCGTGTCAATCGTCCAAGCGAATGTTTGTGGTTCGCGGCTTCAGCCGCGACATTCCAAGTCCAAACCAAAGGGGCTTCAGCCCCTGAAACGCCAGGGCCTGAAGGCCCCTCCTCGCGTGCCACTATTGTCGGACCTAAAGGTCCGACCCACAATTCTTATTTGGCCCGCAGCAATCGATCCCGCTGCTGTAGCTCGCCTCTTCAGAGGCAGGGCTCTGGCCTCAGGGCGAAGAAAAACGTAGGTCGCCGCCGGGGAATTTGATTCTCGCCCATATCCGCGGAAAACCCCGCCTCTGAAGAGGCGGGCTACAAAAATCATTCTTCCCCTGCTGCGCGCTCCGCGCGCAGATACGAAAACAATTCCAGCTCCCCCAATTTTTGTTGCGAGCCGTCGGCGAGGCGTTTCACAGCAACAACTCCCGCGGCGAGTTCGTTATCGCCCAAAATGACGGCGTGGCGCGCCTTCAGGCGATCGGCCAGGCCCAGCGATTTTCCGAATTTCATTTCCGCGGCCGGCAATTCCACAACAAAACCTGCCTCGCGCAAACGCCGTGCAAGGCCGATGGCCGCGGTCTGCGCCGCCGCGCCAAACCACGCGAGGTACACGTCAGGTCCTCCTGCCCTACCGGCAGCGCCGCCCGGCGTTTCGCCAGCGCCCTGCTCCTGCAGCGAAAGAATCAGGCGGTCGGTGCCGATGGCGAATCCGATGCCTTTGGTCGTGGCCTGCCCGCCAAGCATTTCCACCAGGCCGTCGTAGCGCCCGCCGCCGCACACGGCGTTCTGCGAACCGAGTCCTGTCGCCGTGATTTCAAAGGTGGTGCGCATGTAGTAGTCCAGGCCGCGCACCAGCCGCCAGTTTTCCTGATAGGCGATGCCGCGCAGGCCGAGCTGGCGCTTCACTTCGCCGTAATGCGCGCTGCATTCGGAGCAAAGATTTTCCGCGATACGCGGCAGCTTCTCGATGATGGCCTGCTCGTGCTCCAGCTTCGAGTCCAGCACGCGCAGCGGATTGGTTTCGATGCGCCGCTGGCTGTCTGCACCAAGTTGCTCGCGCAATTTTTCGAGTTCAGCGCGCAATTTTTCGACATACGCGGGACGGCACTGCTTGCAGCCGATGGAATTGATGGAGAGCGATGCGCCCTTCAATTTCACGCGATCAAAAAACGCCATCAGCATCTCGATCACTTCCGCATCGATCCCTGGCGCATCCGAAGGCCCCAGCACCTCCGCGCCAATCTGATAAAACTGCCGGTAGCGCCCCTTCTGCGGCCGCTCGCGCCGGAACATCGGGCCCATGTAGTAGAGCTTTACGTTCCCGGGCTGGACCTGCATGCCATGCTGAATGTATGCGCGCACGACGGAGGCAGTGGCCTCTGGGCGTAGGGAAAGATTTTCCCCGATTGGAATCGTGCGAACGAATTCTCGTAACGTTAAAAGTTGTATGTGAAACGCTGGCTCTGTTGCATTCATAGAATCTAGAATTTCATCGAAGAGAGCAATCTGACGTTCTGTATTTTGATCAACAGAGACCTCTCCCAGCTCTATAGCCTTCCTCAAAAGGGCTTGGTACCTTTGAAAATCTGGTCTATATCCCTCAGATTTGGCCTTAACTGCCGCGAACCCGGGTATCTCTATAATGGATTCTCGCTGGATAGCCAGTTCCCCAGAGGGACGGTCAACAAACGTATACATTTCCTTTGAAACGATGTCCGTCTCGCCACCCACGGCACGCGCAAACAATTCCGTGTGCTCAAAAATCGGCAAACGAATTTCAGCGAAGCCGAACGTGCCAAACACCTCGCGCCCGGCCTGCTCGACGCGGTTCCACAGAGCGGATTCCGGCGGAAGAATGTCGCGCACGCCTTTGATGGCCTGAAATTTGCCTCTATCGGACAATGGGGAATCCTGTGACTGCGAGTAACCCTTCAAATCTTTTTGTACAATTTTCTCGACTTGCAATAGCGACAACGGTGCCGCGCCAACGGCGCGGAGGTGACTAGCCCGGGGCAACGCCCCGGGTATCGCCCCTTATCCCGATATCCGCCCTGAAAGGGCGGAAGGTGGGATCTCCGCACCCCTGCGCCCTTTCAGGGCGCAACCCTCTTCGTGTGGTCCACACCCGGGGCGCTGCCCCGGGCTATCCACCGGCGGCGCTTTCAGCGCCGCTGGGTTTTTAGTGCCACCAAGATCGTTAGGCCTTCCCTGCTTCCGCTTTATACGTCTCCGAATATTCGATGTACCGCGCGGCGTAGGCCTTGATGCTCTCCTGATCTTCTTCGGTGAGCGCGCGACGAAATTTTCCGGGATGTCCCATGAACAGGCTGCCGGGCGGCACGACGGTGCCCTCGGGCACGAGCGTCCCGGCGGCGATGATCGAGCCCGCGCCGATCTTCACGCCATTCAAAAGAATCGAACCCATGCCGATGAGCACGCGCGATTCGATCGTGCAGCCGTGCAGGATCACGCCGTGGCCGACGGTCACTTCATCGCCCAACACCAGCGGGTGCGTGTCCTTCATCACGTGGCAGACCGAGCCGTCCTGAATGTTGGTGCGCGAGCCGATGCGGATCCAGTTCACGTCGCCGCGTATCACCACACTCGGCCAGACGCTGGAAAGTTCGCCAATAGTTACATCCCCGATGATGACCGAATCCGGATCGATGTACGCCGACGCCGCGATTTTCGGCATGCGGCCGCGATAGCTGCGAATCATGCGCGCTCCTCAAATGAAATGGAACAAGTGAAACTAACACACGCCTTACGGGCTGACAACAAAGACGGCCATGCGATGATCAGGTTTTGTTTTCAAGCAGCGCCCACCCGCGCGCCGTGAGTGTCACGCTGGACTGATCCATCGTGGCTCCGCTCTCAATCTGGATCAGGCCGTCGGCAAGCGTGTCCTCCCAGGTGGAGAGCCGCGGGCAGGTGCTGCGCCAGGATGCCATGGCCTCGCCGTACGTCCGGGGGCGCAGGGAAACCCACGTAAGGAATTCCAGAACCGAAAGACTCACGGTTTGTTTTCCGGGGCCTGCTTCCATGGCAAACACTCCAGACCTCAATCGATCTCCACCACCGGGCCGCCCGCAGCAGCCGCTTTTGCCTCCAGCTGCGCGGCCACTGCGCGCGCCATGGCGAAAATGCTCTTCGCGCTGGGCGCATTTTCCCCGAGCGCCGCGACAGGCTTGCCCGTATCGCCTCCGATGCGGATGCGTGGATCGATTTCGATTTCACCAAGCAGCGGCACGCCATAGGACTCGGCAATGCGCTGGCCTTCGCCATGGCCGAAGACGTCGATTTTTCCGTTGCAATGCGGGCAATTAAAGTAACTCATGTTCTCGACGATCCCAAGAATGTCCACGTTGACCTGGCGGAACATTTCCATGGCCTTGCGCACGTCGGCCAGCGCCACCACCGACGGGGTGGTCACCAGCACTGCCCCGGTGACCGGCACGATCTGGATCAGCGAAAGCTGCACGTCTCCGGTGCCGGGCGGCAGATCGACAATCAGGTAATCGAGTTTGCCCCACACCACGCTGCGCAGAAATTGCTGCATCACACTGTGCAGCATGGGCCCGCGCCAGATCATGGGTTTATCGCCCGGATTCAGCAGGCCCATGGAAATCAATTTTATGCCTTGCGCCTCGACCGGAAGAATTTCCCGTTCACTGAGAGCCTGCGGCTGCTCGTCCGTGCCCAGCATGATGGGGACGTTCGGGCCGTAGACGTCGGCATCGAGCAGGCCCACGGACGCGCCGAGGGCTTTCAGCGCAAGGGCGAGGTTTACGGCTACCGTGGTCTTCCCCACCCCGCCCTTTCCGCTCGCGACGGCAACAAGATTTCTTACGCCCTCGATGGGCAATTTGGGGGGCTGGGGCATCGGTGGCGGCGGCATGGTTTTAAGATTCTCCTGGATCAATCGGGTTTACGCGGGCGCCCCTGCCTGCCTCTGGACCAACAAGCATGTGCCCCGCGTCGATTCCGACACGACAGAGTATCGAGCAGCCATTCATTTTGAACGAGAAAGGCTTTCCCGTCCACTGGTGAAGGCAAAGCGCAGCGGACCATGCCCGATTGGCCACAACGGACCGCGGTTCTATTGTGGCAAACGATTGTAAGCGCTAGGGTAAAGAAGGAGGCGTATCCCCCGCCTGCTTCCTGAACCCATGGATGCTCCCAACACCAAGCTGGCGTCGGCGCGCGCGTTCATTCGCAGCCTCAACATTCTGCTCAAGTACGCCCGGCTCTACGGCTTTGACCACGCCCGCACCGCCGAGCAGTTTGAGACCGCCTGGACCGAACTGCACGCAGCAATCCCTGTCACCAACGAATCCGGCCTGCTGCTAAGCGCGAGCGGCTCGCAACTGCTGCTGGACGGCATGCCCATTGAAGCGACTCCGGCCGAGCGAAGTTTTGCACAATTGCTGTCCGCTGCGGGCCTGGCCAGCATTCAATTCACCTCCCGCGTGACCAAGCAGGACCTGGAGCGCCTGGTCCGCGCTTTCCCAACGCAAAATACGAAACCTGTCGTGCTCGCGGAGCGGCTGAAGACCGCGCTGGCCGGCGTTCCGGGAATACGCATCAATGAAATCAGGTTCGTCGCAGAAGACGCATCCATGGGCGAGGCGCGCGTAGCGGGGCTGCTTACCGCGCAGACACTCGGCGTCGATGCCGGCTCGATGAAGGACTGGCTCAGCGATCCTCAAAAATTATTGCAACTGATCGCCGCAGCCGATGGCTCGCGCAGGGGCCCCGGCAGCGGGCCCGGGGACGGTGAAAGGCACGGAGAGGGTTCAGGCGGCAATTCTAGCGGTCATGGCACGGGCGGATTCGGCGATGGCTCGGGAGGATGGGGCTCCGGGCCGAGAACTGGATCGGGACATGGTTCAGGACCCGGCTTTGGCGCCGCACAAGGTTCCGGAGCAGGTTCGGACGCAGGGTCTGGCACGGATGCGGGTTCCGCAACTGGCTCAGGTTCGGACTTCGGCCCTGGAACCGGATCGGGGCCTGGCTCCGGCACCGGCGCGGGACCAGGCTTTGGACTTGGTTCGGGAGGAGGCCACGCGGACGCAGGCTCCGGATTCGTAGGCAGCGGTGGCGGCGATGGACCGGGAACTGGGGGTGCGGGATTTGCCGGGAGCGGAATTGGCGGAAACGGAACAGGATTAACGCAATTTGGTGTGCCCGTAGCAGGAAGCGGGCCGGCGCGCGGGACAGAAACAGGAGGGCATGGCACAGGCGGCGCGGGCGGGTCTGGACGCGTGGGCAGCTCAGGCAGCCCCGGCGGTTTCGGCGGCCCGAGCGACACGGGCAGCGGATTTTCCGCTTGGAGCGCCAAGGATGAAGACATTCTCGGAATACTGAAATTATTAACTCACTTGGGCCACACGGTCGCGGGCGAAGGGGCGGCTGCTCAGCCGGGCCCCTTGCAGGAAGAGCTGAACAGATTGCCCGCGCAATCGCAGGAAATGTTGCGGCAGGCGCTGGCGGCGGTAGCAGCGCAGGCTCCGGTCGCCAATTCCAAGGACCCCATGCTGCTGCGTCTGGCCGAGCATCTGGCGGTGCGTTTTGCTCTCGAGCGTTACGAGCGCGGCGAGGTGAAGGTCAACGCCGTGCGCCAGATGATCGAGCGGATGTCCCAGGAAATCGAAGGGCTGCGAAAAATTCTGGGCGCACACGAAGAAAAGCTGGCAAGCGCCGGAATCATCGTTGAATCGAACGCCGAATTGCTGGACCGCCAGTTCTGGGCATCCGTGCCGGAAAAGGGCAAACGCGCGGTGCTTGCGTCTTCCGACGCGTGGTGCATCCCGGGGCGCAACCTCAAGCAGTACGTGGAGGAATTGATCGCGCGAGGCGACGAAAAAACGGCGCTGGCCATCCTGCAGAATTACGCCGCGTGCCTGCAGAGCCCGGAAGACGAAGCGCGGCGGCGCACCGCCATTGGCCTCGCAGACCTCGCTGACGTCTATGCTTTGCTCGGAGGCCGCCCGCTGGCTCCCGCCATTCAGGTGGCGGGCGCGCAGCTCAGCATCGAGCGCGACGACAATTTGCAGGGATTGATCAGCGCCGCTTTCGTGCGCCTGGCGCAGGAAGCGGGCGCGCGCCGCATATTTCCCGCGATCCTGCAGGCGCTGGATTCCCTCGATGCGGTGGAGCACCAGAGGCCGGTGTTCGCGCAAAACCTGCGGCCGCGCATCGGCCTGGAAAAACGCGTGCCGGAATTTCTGGAGGGCGTGCTGCGAGGAGACCACGGCATCGAAGGCCTGGAAATGCTTCTGCAGCGCGTGCCCCGGTCCACGGCGGAAAACCTGATCCTGCGATTTAACCGCACCGGAAACCGCGATGAGATGCAGCGCCTGGCGGACCTGGCGCACGCGGTGGGCAACGACGTCGCCGCATCGCTGCGCGACACGCTGCGCACCGGATCAGCCACCGAAGCGGCGGAAACCACGGGCCTGCTGAGCCGCCTGGATCCCTTGGCCATCGAGCGCTGGGTGCCGGAACGGCTGGCGGATTGGCCGCGGCACGCGCAGGACCGCATGATCCGGCTCCTGGCCATGAGTGGCGCTCCGGAACGCGGAAACCTGCTGTGCGGTTTTTTGCATCATCTCGATCCCGTTCTGCTTTCACTGGCCGTCGATGAAATCGGCCTGAGCGGCGACGCAGGCTGCGCTCCCGCGCTGCTGCGGCTGGCCGAAGGAGATATGGGAAGAACCACCGGACAATTCATTCGCCTGAAAGCCGTAGAAAACCTCGGCAGACTGAAGGCCGGGGAAGCCGCGGATCTGTTGAAATCCATTGCCGAAGGGCGGCACATGTTTCACTGGACTTATCCGGTCGAGTTGCGCCTGGCTGCCGTGCAATCCTTGCTGAAAATTGAACCGGATTGGGCGAAGGATTTTCTTCCCCGCTGCGGATTCACTCCGACGGAGCTTTCGCTCGCGCCTCTCGATCCGTCGCCCAATGCCAAATATTTTCGCCGGCGAAGATATCCGCGCATCCGACTTTCACAGCCTATCGCGGCCATCGCCACCACCGGGCAGGATTCCTACCGGCTGGAAGTTCGCGGCCTCAGCCTGAGCGGCGGAATCGCCGTGGGCGAAAAACATTTGCAGCCGGGGACACTGGTCAGCATGAAAATCGGGTCCCATCTGCGTCCCATCCGCGCGCAAGTGTTGATGCGGGATGCCCGCGCCCAGGGACTCGGCTTCGAGTTCGCGGACATGGAACTGGATGAGCGCGCCCGCCTGCGCAAGCTACTGCTGGAGAACCGGCCCTCTTCGCCCATTTCCAGCGAACAAGAAGTGGTCGTTCCCACGTCGGTGTAGCTTTTCTCCGCCCGAAACCAGACACAAGTATTGCGCTCCAAACGCCCGGTCGCCGCGCCAGTAACACAGCCACTCTTGGCTGTGCGGTTTCCCAGGCCACCCGTACGCCAGCGGTGCCCCGGGCATTCGCAAAATTCACACAGCCAAGAGTGGCTGTGCTACCAAAACCATCCTGCTCCACCGCTTTGCACGGCGATTGCCGGACAGGGTACAATGATTTTTCGTGCGTGCGCATGGCGAAACCGCCCGCAGCCGCGGGATTGCCCCTCGCGCGCAGGGCCGCCCAGCACACCGGCGAAACGTTGCAGGAAGCGGAATTCCAAAGCCCACTGAAGGATCGTGATGCGAGTCGATACCATGATCGACCGGGTTGTTTCCCGGTTCATCGGCACCAAGCACGAGCGCGACCTCAAGGTCATTCAGCCGCTGGTGAACTCGATCAACGCGCTGGCGCCGGAGTTCGAGAAGCTCAGCGACGAACAGCTTCTGGAAAAAACACAGCAGCTGAGCGCCCAGGTGAAGCAGCGCCTCGCTGACCTTCCGCTAGACGATTCCGAGTACAAGGCAAAATTCAAGGAAGCACTCGCGCCCGCTCTGGTGCCCGCGTTCGCGCTGGTTCGCGAAGCGGGCCGCCGGAAACTCGGCATGCGCCATTTTGACGTGCAGCTGATCGGCGGCATCGTCCTGCACGAAGGCAAAATCGCCGAAATGAAGACCGGAGAAGGAAAGACGCTGGTCGCCACGCTTCCCGCGGTTTTTAACGCGCTGGCCGGGCGCGGTGTGCACATCGTCACGGTGAACGATTACCTGGCCCGGCGCGACGCCGAATGGATGAGCCCGATCTACAAAGCCCTGGGGCTTTCGGTCGGCGTGATTGTCCACGACCTGAGCGACCAGGAGCGCCGCGCAGCCTACGGCGCGGACATCACCTACGGCACCAACAACGAATTCGGATTCGATTACCTGCGCGATAACATGAAGTACGATCTGGCCGATTGCGTGCAGCGAGGCCACCACTTCGCCATCGTCGACGAGGTGGACTCCATCCTGATCGACGAAGCCCGAACGCCGCTGATCATTTCCGGTCCTGCGGAAGAATCCACCGACAAGTATTACCGCATCGATAAAATCATCCCCAAGCTGATTCAGGACATCGATTACATCGTCGAGGAAAAACACAAGACCGCCACCCTGACCGAGGAAGGCGTCAGCAAAACTGAAAAACTCCTCAGCCTCGGCAACATGTACGATCCGCAGCACCTGGAGACGATTCACCACGTCTACCAGGCCCTGCGCGCGCACGCCCTCTACAAGCGCGACGTCGAATACGTGGTCAAAAACGGCGAAGTCATCATCATCGACGAATTCACCGGACGCGAAATGCCGGGACGCCGCTGGTCGGACGGCCTGCACCAGGCCGTGGAAGCCAAGGAGGCCGTCAAGATCGAGCGCGAGAACCAGACGCTGGCCACCATCACCTTCCAGAATTACTTCCGCATGTACAAGAAACTTGCGGGCATGACCGGCACGGCCGAAACCGAAGCCACTGAATTCAACAAAATCTACAAGCTCGACGTTTCCCTGATCCCCACCAACCGCCAATTGCGCCGCGAGGAATTTTCCGACGTGGTCTACCGCACGGCCGACGAAAAATACGAAGCGGTAATCAACGGCATCATGCAGGAAGACAACAGCTACGCGCACGGCCTCCGGCAGATTCACGAATCGGGCCAGCCGGTGCTGGTCGGGACGATTTCCATCGAAAAATCGGAACATCTGGCGAACTTGCTGAAGAAGGCAGGCATTCCGCACCAGGTGCTGAACGCCAAGCAGCACGAGCGCGAAGCCAAGGTCATCGCGCAAGCAGGGCGCAAGGGCGCGGTCACGGTCTCCACCAACATGGCCGGCCGCGGCACCGACATTCTGTTGGGCGGAAATCCCGAGGCCATGACGCGCGATTTTTGCCTGCGCGAAAAGCTCGCCATTCCCTACATTGCCGCGCCGGCCGTGATCGGCGCCGAATCCGCCGATGCGGCCCCGTCCGTGAACATGGTGCTGTTCCAGCAGGAAGGAAAGATTTATCAGGTTCCCGCAGACCAGTGGAAACCCATTTACGACGAGTTTGCCGCGCAATGCCGCGCCGAACATGACGAAGTGATCGCGCTAGGCGGCCTGCATATCCTGGGCACAGAGCGCCACGAGTCCCGGCGCATTGACAACCAGTTGCGCGGCCGCGCCGGCCGCCAGGGCGATCCAGGATCGTCGCGCTTTTTCCTTTCCCTCGAAGACGACCTGCTTCGCGTGTTCGGCGGCGAACGCGTCAAGGCCCTGATGTACCGCCTGGGAATGACCGAAGGCATTCCCATCGAATCGAAATTGATTTCCCGGCGCATCGAGAACGCGCAAATGGCCGTCGAGGCGCAGAACTTCGAGGCGCGCAAACACCTGCTCGAATACGACGACGTGATGAACAAGCAGCGCGAAACGATTTATTCGATTCGCCGCTCCGCCCTCGAAGGCAAGGAACAAAAGGATTATGCGCTGGGCATCGCCGAGGACATCGCCCGGGAATTTGTGGATACATTTTGCCCGCAGAACGAGCACCCGGAAAAGTGGAACGTCACGCAGTTTGCCGCCGAAGTGCAGGGCCAGTACGGCCTGGATATCAAAGCGGCCGGCATCGATCCGGCGAACATGAACCACGCCGAGCTTTCCGACGTGTTGGTCGAGCGCGTCAAACAGCGCTACGCCGAAAAGGAAACGTTGTTCGGCGAGCAGATGATGCGATGGCTGGAGCGCCGCATCATCCTGGACATCGTCGACACGCAATGGAAAGACCACCTGCTGACCCTGGACCACCTGAAGGAAGGTATCGGCCTGCGCGGCTACGGGCAGAAAGACCCGCTGGTCGAATTCAAGAAGGAAGCATTCATCCTGTTTGAAGACATGATGGGGCGCATCGATACCGAAACCGTGCGCTACCTGTTCCTGGTGCAGCCCGCCCGGCCCGAGGACGAAGCCCGCGAAATCGAACGCCGCCAGCGCCGCCAGCAGCAGGAACTGCAATTCCAGGCCGGCGCCGCGCAAGCCGCCGAGCCCAAACCCGTCCGCACCGGCGCGAAAGTGGGACGCAACGATCCCTGCCCCTGCGGTAGCGGCAAGAAATACAAGAAATGCCACGGCGCCGCGGCTTGAGTTTCAAGCTCTCATTGCAAATTATAAGCGCGTGCGTCTAACCGCGAAAATCAGGGCGGCCTTTGCATTTCGTGGCGCCGGCGTCTCGCCGGCGTTTTTTTACATTGTGGATAGCTCTCAAACCCGCCGGCGGGACGCCGGGGCCACCAAATAAAAAAGCCGGCAACCGGCGATACCGTGCGCCAGAAACCGGCCCAAGAACTCCAGGGAAAGCGCCGCTTAGAAATTAAAAACGAGCCCGGTTCCGAAGGAATAGCTCTTTTCAATCACGTTTTGCAGGTGCGTCCCGATGAAATCGGCCTGGATGCGCCAGGACGCCCGCCCGCCAAATTTATAATCCAGTCCGCCTCCGCCCATGAATCCAACACCGGAGTTGCTGCCCAGCACGGCCGTCTGCGTAAACCGGAAATGTTGCCATCCTGAAACGACGTGGAACCACGGCTCGAACCGGCCGTTATTGGTGACTACTATGTGAGGCCCGCCGCCGACAAAGAGCGAATGCACGGACAAGCTGGGCGCCGTTCCATCCGTCCCATATCCAAAATTCCCCACGCCCTCGACGCCGAACCAGTTGTTGATGTACCGGGTGACTCCCACATTATAACCAAGCGTATGAAAATTCTGGCCCAGTACGCCGAAATGCTGGTATTGAAATCCGATATTCAGCTGCCACGGTGCGCGATCCTCCGGGATCAAGGAAGCGGGAGAAGCCGGCTCGCTCGCGGGACTTACGGCATCGAACGACGCCGTGACCTCTTGCGCCGCTGCAGGCAGCGACAGGCACATGAGCGCCCCGCACAGGATAAATAACTTACGCATCTGGATGAACCTCCTCACATCCCAAAATACCATCGTGCTTCGGCATTGAGTTTCACCTTATTAAGGTTCCGCTGTCTATCCCAAACCACAGGCGAAGTTTCCGGCAAGTCAATAGCGACATTTTACGGCGGTCCGCAGCCCTCGGGGGCCCGCCCGCGCCCTGAATTGCCACTCCCTCTACCCACGCCGGGTAGATTCTATCCTCGATTCTGCTAAGCCACATTTCCGCTCTCCCGGCGGGATTTGCAAACCATAAGAAAAATTGGACGTTATTCCGCCCGCATATGGAGCAGGGCGTGCTCCCTAATTCGCTCGAAGCGTTTCGCTTGCGAGGTGTCGCTTATGAAAACTCTCATTCGCACTTGCGGCTTTCCCGATTGCAAGACCGAGGTTCCCGAAGGGTTTGGCGACGGAAGTCTTTGTCTGCAGCACTATGTGGCGGAAGCCACGCTCAAGTTGGAAACGGCCAAAAACAGGTTCAGCAGCGGCCTGGGCGTCGACGGCGCGTCGATGGACTGGCTGCTGGCTCAGGTGGATTTCATCGTGGAGACCATCGGGAATGAGGACCTGGTGCTGGACGATTTTCAGCGGTCCGAACTACTGGAATTGCTTCTGGGCATTGCGAATCTGAACGAATGCATTCACCACTCCGACGCCACCGTCCGCAAGCGCCTGTGACGGGGTATCCAGCCGGAACTCTCCCGATCGCCCGGCCTTGTACGAGCCTCCTGGCAGGTCCAAACTATGGGTGTGGAGGAAGGGCTGATGCCGCCCTGCGCCGGCCGTCCGGTGCGCTTCCCCTCCAGGAAGACGCAAATGGCCAAGGACTTAAATCCCGGCGTCGGCCCGCAAGAGGCCCAGGATCCAGCGCGGTTTGAAGTAGTATTGCCGGCGGACATCAGCGCGATTTCCCCGGTGGTGAGTTGGGTCATGCACCTGGTCGGCGAACTGGAGTACGCCGCGGGCAAGGAATTTGAAATCGAATTGGCCCTGCGCGAGGCCCTGGCCAATGCCATCGTGCACGGATGTAAAGGCGACCCAGCCCACAAGATCAACTGCACGGTGACGGCCGACAAGAATCGCGGAATTCTGATTGTGGTGCGAGACCCCGGCCCCGGATTTGACGCCGCTTCCCTCCCCTCTCCCACCGAGGACCAGAATCTTCATGCCGACCACGGCCGCGGCATTTACCTGATCAATAAGCTCATGGACGAAGTGAAATACGAACGCAACGGCAGCGAAATTCATATGCGCAAGTTTTGATTTTCCCGGTTGACGACCATGCCTACAGAGACGTCCGCCAAATCGCCGGCCACGCCCCCCGCCAAGCCCGGGGATTCGGCGCCCGCGGAAAAGCCCATCGACCGGTTTCATCCGGAGATGCCGACAATTCCCGGCGTAACCGGTGTGCGTCCCCATTCGCCGCCGAGTTTAGATCCTGCAAACACGCAGCGCCTCGCGCAAATCCTGGGAGCCTTGGCTGCCATCGCCGCGATCGTCTTCGCCATCGTCTGGTGGGTGAAAAGCTCGTCGCGCAAAGCCGCCGACGCTGCCGCCGCCGAACCGACGCCGGCTGAATCGCCGCTGCCGCAGCTTCCATCCCTCGCGGTCCCTCCGCCCCACACGGGGCCTACGGGTGTGGCCACCGTCGAAGAGCTTTCCAAACCGTGGTCGGCGAAAAAATTCAATTTTCAGAAGCCCGTGACTGGTGAAAGTATTCCGGCCCTGGTCGTGCGCCTGCCCGGAGGCGCCTTGTGGGCCTTCGCACTGAAAGAGCCGTACGGGAATTGCGAACTCGAGTACGTAGCCAGCACCGACCAGCTTGCATCCAAGTACAATTTTCAAGCCAGCCATCCCATGGTCGTGAACCCCTGCACCAGCACCGTGTACGACCCCCTGAAAGTCGGTCCGCTCGGTGACAACACCTGGGCCCGCGGCGAAGTCGTGCAAGGCAGCGGACTTCGTCCCCCGCTTTCTATCGACGTGGTCGTGCGGGGCCATTCGATTGTCGCCGACCGAATGGAATAGCGCTCGAAGTTTGGTTTGGCCTTTACGTAGGACAGGCATCCGCCTGAGGCGGATGCCTGTCCTACCTAACCCCGTTCGGAACCAATTTGCATCGCGATCGAGTCGCCCGCCCCTTATGCGCAAGCCGCACCGCATGATATAAATACAGATGCGGGCTCTGGCTTGAGCCCGCCACGATCCAAACCCGCGGCTGTAGCTCAGATGGATAGAGCGCGTGCCTCCGAAGCACGAGGTCGGGAGTTCGAATCTCCCCAGCCGCACCATTTAGCCAATGAAAATGCTGGTACTTGAAGGTAGGCTTGAAATTGGCTTGAAACTTAATCGTTTCGTTTTAAGTCTGCTTTAATCTCGGAAGGCGTTTTGAGTTCGGTGGCTTTTCCCTTGCGATTTCCACCATGGCCTTGCGAGGAGCTTCTTCTCTCTCCCTTGGAGTGAGGGCTTTCTTCGGCGGTGTCACTCCCGTGATGATAACCGCCGTCCCGGCGAGCTGGTCGGTAAGGTCCAAGATATGGCTCGTGGGTGGATTCGTATTCTCGGATGACTTCTCCGTAGACGACGTGGGATTGTTCTCGGGTGTCGGCCCCAAGAAACGCACCAGTTCCTTTAATGGAATTGGTTTCATTTTGTTCTCCTATGCTCTACTGGACTAATGGATTCAGTATTGCAGTCTCCACCTTCGCAGGCGGATCAGCCCACAACAGATTGTTGCCAATAAGAATTCGTAATGCGTTCATTGTAGTTCCGTAGTCGCCGACCGACCCATGCGTGCCGATCAGCAAAAACAGCAGATTGAGCGCGCCCGCGAGCGACATCCCGGCATCGTCTGGAATCGGGATCATGGAGTTAATTCGGGTGCGGATAATCTTGAGAAGCTGTGCGTGGATTCTTTCTTTTTCGTTTGGCATTGATGCCCCTATCTGCCGTTAGGCAAAAGCACCGTTTCCCGGAGGTACGGTTGCTGCCAGCATTCGCTGGACTCTTGATAGCGAAGCTATTATATCAGATTCTTGCTCACCCGAAACTTAGATGAGCCACCAAGGGTCCGCAGCCCGCTGCCTGTTTCGCCGCGCCCCTATGGCATCAACAGATTACGGCGATTCCATTTCTTTTAACAATCCCGTAAGCTAACCATCCCCGTCCTGTCATATAGGCGCCTTATCATTTCGCCGAAAAACAAATTGCGCCGTAATCGGCGACGGGGTGAACTGCCTTGATCGTTG
This sequence comes from Terriglobia bacterium, assembly GCA_020073375.1. Taxonomy (GTDB): domain Bacteria; phylum Acidobacteriota; class Terriglobia; order Acidiferrales; family UBA7541; genus Palsa-360. The sequence continues at coordinate 169,139 of JAIQFG010000001.1, forward strand.
CGACTGACGAGTTGCTTCGGAGAGCCGATATGCCGGTGACCCGCAAGCTGGCCTGGGATGAACAATTCCAGCAGTGGAGATGTTCCGGGTGCGCGTGGGTCTTCGAGCCGCACGCCCTGTTCGGCGACCAGTCCCTGAACAAATATTTTGACGTCGTGCGCCGGGACGAAGAGTTCGCGGCGCACGTATGCGACGATTACAGAAAAGACGGAAAAGCCTGACCACCCGCCTTCCCCGCCTGTTCCCTTCCCCAATCCCGCCTGATTTGCGAAAAGCCTAGTCGTTGTCCCGCTTGCGGACCTTCGCCGCCACAACCACGGGCCCAGTGGCAGTCTTAAACAGCAGCCCGCGTACCGAAATGACCGTGCCGTTCGTCAGGCTCGATGGACCAAGCAGATCCTCGAATTCCGTGGCGGAAGAAGTCTGCACCGTGAGCGTAGCCACGCCGAAAATGGCCGGCAATTTGGTGACGGTGATGGCCGACCCGTTCACGCCGGAGACCGTCGCGGTGAATTGCGAAGTGTGCAAGTGAACGTGAGCGGTGGAAGTGGAGATCGGAGGTCCGGCCGTGATGGTGCCGGGCTCGATCTGCAAATCCTGGCCGGGAATCAGGTCGCCAGGTCCGGCAAACGCCCCGCCCGCCGGCACAGCCAGCCCGCCCAGCTGAATATCGAACGTCGTCGTGGGTGTGATGCTTACCAGCAGCGCGTCTCCCAAACGCGGCCCGCCATCATCTCCCTCTCGATCGAGGACGACCATTTGCAATTGGGTCGGCGGGGCCCCGGTGACCGAAACCAGCGTTCCCTCCAGGGACCTTGCTCCGCGCGATTCCTCGAGCTTCACTTCTTTGGCAATCAAAGAGCCGTCGGACTGTAAAGTGGTTTCAACCTCCACCAGTTGAGACACCGCCAGGCAGGAGAAATTGCTGGTCTTGCAGCCATGATCATCGAAATCCTCAAACTTGGTGCGCGTGCCGGCCAGAATGGTTTCGCTCATCGCACTGTTTGCGTTCTGGACCGTAAATTTATTGTTCGTCGCATCGATCGAGGTGATCAGGCCCGCGAATTCATTGTCGTCGAGCCTCCCGGGCCCCCCGCTCACCGGTACGGGCGTCAATTCCGTAACCACGAAGTCGGAAGGGTCGTTCAGGGTCACGGACAAATCCGTCGCGATAATTTTATTCAGAAGAATATCGATCTTCAGGCCCACGGGCGTCCCGGCGACCAGCGTCAGGGGAAATGGCGCGGAAGTGTACGTGATTGGCCCAGCGGCAGCAGGCTGGAACCGGCATGTGGTGTTCACCTTGCATGCGCCGATATCGCTCGGACTCCCGTTAAACACGGTGAGCGCCGGGTGAGCCAGCGTTAACTGCAGTCCTTTATAGGTGCCGGCAGGCGCGCTCAAGGTGCTCAGAACCGCGGCTTCAGTTTCGAGCTTCTTCACTTCTATCTCCACCGGATCCCCGCCCGGGAGCAAGGAAAAATCCGCGCCGACCATCGGCTGCAGCAATGCGCCGGTGATATTCACCTCGAAGGAGAGCACGGAAACGCCGGCCGGAGGCGCGTCGCTCAGCGTGACGCTGAGTGTCGATGTGCCTGCGGTTGGCTGAGGTGGCGGCTGGGTGCCGCCACCCGTGGAAAGGCTTTGCGTTACCGAACAACCGCCTAGAAAAAGCGACGCCGACAAAACTGCAATTTCAAACCACTTTTCCTTTCTCATTAAATCCTCCCGCACGGGCCTCGCGCACCGGGGCTGGGATGCTCCTGGGGCGGCGCATGTCCGCGAAAACCCGGCTATCGAATCGAAATCAGGGTGTCGGCGGCATCAGCGCGAAATTGTTGCGCGCGAATGCAGCCATATCTCCTCCGTCTTCCACCACCACGGCCTGCACGGTATACCCGCCCGGAACAAATTTTCCGAATGGCAGATTGATCCGAAAGGAGGCCGTGCGGCTCTTTGCATCCACTTCCGCGGGCTCGACCAGCGGCGTTTCATTCACTTTCTGGCCATTGGAGAAAAACACCAGGCCCGCGCGCAGCTTCGCGCCGTCCGTGTTTACGGGTACGTACGCCTGGAAAAAGACGTACAGCTGCTGCTGCGTGTTAAACACGTGAGTGACGCTGGGCACGATCCTCTGGCCGGAAAATTCCAGCGGCGAGGATTTGAGTTTCACTTCCTGCCCGAGCGTCTTCTTCAGCACTTCCTTGGTCGCCTCGATCGTTTGCAGCTGTCCGGACAGCATCATGGGGCTGAGCTCTAAAGCTGCCGGCTGCGGCTTGGGCAAGTCCAAATCTTCCTCGAACGAGCCAATCCGTCCGCTCTCGTTTTCGCGAGCCAAAAATTTCAGCTTGTAGCTTCCCGGGCCCAGGACCACACCGCCCTGATACACGAGCGACTGTTTCTGCAACTGCGCATAGCGATCGGAGGCCAGCGTGACGGTGATCTGATCGCGCAGCGCGGCCACGACTTTGTTCGACGCCGCGTCGTGCACCTCGGCGGCAAAATCGAAAACGGCCTGGTGGCGGTTGCGCTGCTGGGCCCAATTCAACACGCTTGAAGGAAGTTTTGCGGTGATGGGCACGAAAACATCCTTGTCGTCGAGCCGGAAATAGGAAGTCTCCAGCGCGATCGGCAGATCGACGTGCGGCGCGTCGTCCCGCAGCGCGTCCATGAACTGCTTTTCGCGGTCCTGCGCGGTGGCCAGGATGGAATTGCGCGGCGCGTAGTATCCCTCCCGGAAGCGCACGCGCGCGCCCGGCACATCCACGCTGACTTTCAGGCGCCGCCAGGCCCCGTTCTTGCGCCCATCGGTGCTGTAGTAGCCCACCAGGTAGTACCCGGTGGAATCCGCCTGCACCTGATGAAATACGTCGCTGAAATCTCCGAGGTCGAAGAACGACCGGCCGCCGGTATCTGAGGCCAGCGTCGAAAGCGTCTCGCGCGAGTCGTGCCGCGCTGCGCTTTCGGCCATGATTTCCGAGCCCGAAAACATGGCGCGGCTGGCCTTGTGCGCGACCGTGGCTTTCGCGCTGCTGATGAACATTGCCGAACCGGCCGAGGATCCGTCGCGGGCTTCGCCGCCCGCCGGCTCCGGAAGAAGTCCGCGAGCGTCCACGGCGTAGAAGGAAACGTTGGCGCGGTTGGCCGCGTCGGTGGTCGCTTCCAGCTGCGACCTGTTTTCCTCGCCGGTTTGCGTGATTCCGCTGGTGAATTGCACCACGGATTTTCTTCCTGGAATGTCGCGCAGCAGGCTGGAAAGCGATTCCAGCGCTGCCAGTTTGCGGTCCGTGTTGAAGATGTTGAATTCCGTGTCGTCCGCCGTGAACGCGGCCCCGGTATCCTGGCTGGTCGTATCCTCGCCGGGCAGGGCCGCGGCTTCGGCCATGTCCGCCAGCTGGGCGTCCTTGCCGGGGAGAAGAGAATTTATTGCGCGAAGCAGCACGGGGCGGTCGTTGGTGAAATGGACGGGCACCTTGACCTGGTTCCCGAACGTGGCAATGGCGACAAGGTCGGCGGGCGAAATCTGTTCGTTGATGTATTTTTGGGCCGCCTGCTGTGAGCGCAGCAAATCCTCGTTGTGCAGCGAAGTGAGATCGAAATAGAGAACGATCAGGCGATGGTCGCGCACGGCGGCGTGCACATACTCGGGCTTGGGCGGCGGCAGCGTGCCCATGGGCACGACGATTGGGCCGGGATTGGTGACGTGCGCTCGCTCCACGCCTTCAATGTCGTTGTACTCGAACGAGGAAATTTTCTGCACCTGATTCTCCTCGGTGATCGTGAATTGCTCGGGCTTCAGGCCCTTGATCGGATTGCCGCTCTTGTCGGTGACACGCACGTCGACCAGCACCAGGTCCACGGTGGTCCGGATCGTGCCCTTGTCGGGCAGGGCCACATCGGCGGCCTGTGTCGCTGGCTTGGCCGGATCACGTCTTGGGTTGACGGGCGCCTGCCGGGCCTGTTGCCCGGCCTGCTGCGCGGGAACCGCGGGAATAACCACTGAAATTGCGGCGAGTAGTGCAATTAGTTTGCGCATTAGAAATGTACCCTCATCAGAATATCCATCGAACGCATGGACTTGGGGCCGGTAAGCAGTCCCGCATCTACGGCGTCAACCACGGTAATCACGTTGGAAAAGTTCGGCGAATTGGTCAGGTTCTGCGTTTCCCAGCGAAGCTGGAATGTGTATTTTCCGTCCGGCCCGAAATGCATGCGGCGTTCCAGCGCCAGGTTCACGTTAAATGTCGATGGGCCGACGATGGTGCCGCGCGCGGCGTTGCCGAACGTCCCGGTGGCGGGCAATTGGAAGGCCTTGACGTTGAAAAATTGCGTCGTGGTCTGCTGGCCGGACGGAAGATTCGGGTCGCCGATGCGGTCGGGGCGCTGGGAGAGCAGCGGTCCAACACTGTTGGTAAACGAAGCTGAGATATACGGCGTGAGATGGCTGCCGGTGTTGTATTGCGTGGTGCCGATCACCTCCCAGTTGCCGAACAGCTTTGCGCCCGTGCCGCTGCGCAGCCAGTGCCGGCGGTCGCCGAACGGCAGGTCGTAGCCGAACGTCGAGCGAATGTCGTGGCGGATATCGAAGAAAGAATTTCCGCGTTCCGCCGCCAGATTGTTGTAATCCTGGATCAGGCCGCTGATATGCCCGGCCCCCACCACGCTGGCATCGTCGATGGAATGCCCGAGCGTGTACAGGAACAACATGCGCAAGCCGTTGGACATTCTTCTTTGCACGCGAACCTGCAGGCCGTTGTAGATCGAATCGCCGCCCGAGGTTTCGTAGGTGAAGTCCTGGGCGTTCGCGATCCTGCGCCGCTGGTCGGAACCGATCTGGCTGCCGGGCGTGGGCTGGTTCGGATCGGAGACCAGATCCAGATGCGTGCCTTTGGTTCCCGTGTAGAGAATTTCCATGATGTATTGATTTCCGAACTGATGCTCGAGCGATAGATTCCAGATTTGCGCGTAGCCGATTTTGTACCGCGGGTCCACCGCGATCGTATTGGTTACCAACCCGTTCGAGGTCTGCACGGGCGCGGCCGGAAATCCGTTCTCCAGCGTGAGCAGTTGCGCAGCCGAAGTATTCAGCGTGGTCGCGACCGCCCCGGGTGTCGGCGGCTGGTTGATCATTTCCTCGAAGATCTGGTCGAGGATCGACCCGTTATAAAACACGCCGTACCCCGCGCGGATCACCGGGCCGCCGTGGCTGAAGGGTCTCCACGCAATTCCGATGCGCGGGGCAAATTCATCATTCTTCGCATACACCAGCGAATTGGGCAGCGTGTTTCCGGTATATGGATTCTTGTTCCCGGGTTGCACCACTGCGGCGCTCGTGATGGCGGGATTCACGATGACGGTCGCGAGGTGATTGTATTTCTCGGAAAACGGCGTGTACCTTTCATAGCGCACCCCGTAGTTGATCGAGAATCGGGAACTCACCCGCCAATCGTCCTGCGCGTACGCGTCAAATTGCCATTGCCGACCGTAGTTGGCCGAGCCGTATTGCACCGTGGTCTGCTGCGGCAGGCCCAGCAGGAAATCCGCAAGATCGGAGCCCGGAAGATTTGCGATGGGGTTACCGGACGCGTCCAGTTGCCCGGTCATGAGTCCGGTGAATTGGAACACGCCGCGCGACGAAGGATCCGTGTACGGATTGAGCTGCCTGCGCCGGATTTCCGCGCCGAAGCGGAGCGTGTCGTGCGGAAGCGTGACGGAAATGTCGTCCATGATCCGCAAGGTCTGATTGCGCACCAGCGAAGGCGATGGATCGGCCAGGGGCTCGAAGTTGGTCAGCGCAAGTTCGGGAGACCCGAAATCGATGGGCGCGGACGAAACGCCCGTAATTCCGGCTGCCGCGGCGAGGTTGTTGATGTATGCGTTGTTGCTCAGGGACTGAAGGCGGCTGCGGTTGAAGTTGACACGGGTTTCATTCAGCAGGCGCGGGGTCCAGTTCTGCGTGAATGTGAATGTGGCGTTCTGATCGAATGTATCGGTATTGGCGTACAGCGAAGGAAATGGCGTCAATGCCTGGCCGCGAGCGGAGACAAAATTCACAACTCCTGAAACGCTGAGCTTCTGCGAAATCGTGTGCAACACGCGGAAATTTCCGACGTCAATCGATTGCGGGCTGGTGGTCAGCAAATGGTAATTGTCAATGTTGGTCGCGCCGTTCGCGGTCGCCAAACCGGTCAGGTTCGGCTGGGGGAACAGTCCGATCAGTTTTTTCGCGGCGTTGTCGAGCCGGCTGCTCGGGATCTGGCATCCCGCGCCGTTGCCCAGGTCCGGGAACAGCTGCCGCGGCCCGGAAATATTGGTCAGTGGATCAAATATTTGCAGCGGATTGCCGTTGGCATCCAGCAAGCCGCAGAAATTCCCGCTGCGTTCCGCATCGTTCGGCATGTTTCCGAACAGGTCTTGCGCATTCGTGCGGCGCGTCATCTCATAGTTGGCGAACCAGAAGGTGCGGTCGGTGCCATTGTAGATTTTCGGGATGGTCAGCGGCCCGCCGATGTTGGCGCCGAACCTTTCGCTGTAATGCGCAACCTTTTCGGCGGCCGGGCCGTTGATGGCGTAGGGCCGCGCATCCCATACGGAATTGTCGTAGTAATCGTAGAGCGTTGCGTGCATCTGATTGGACCCGAGATGCTTGATGGTGTTGCGAACCGTGACGTCGGCCACACCGCCGGCCAGATTGTCGCCGGGCGCGCCGCCAGCCTTCGAGTGCTTACTGCCTGAGGACTGATGCTTCGGCTTTTTCGTTGCCCCGGACCCAGAAGATCCCGAGGTGCCGTCGATGACGGACAAATCGTCCTGGCCGTCGTCGAGTCCGGCCGCGGTGGAACCACGCCCCACTGCGCCGCTAATCAAATAGGCATCCGACGATGAAGAGGGTGACGGCTGATAGGCTCCGCTCCCAGCCGTGGAATTTTGGGGAACCGAAGTGGATTGCTGGCCGGTATCCGCATTCGCCGTGAGTATCCCGTCAGGCTCCACTTGGTCAAAGCCGCCTTTTTTTGACTTCGTCGATTTCTGCGCCGATGCGGTTGCGGTCGCCGCCTTGGCATGTTTCGGATTTGGCGTTGCGGACGCAGCGGGAGCGGCTGCGCTTTCGGCGGATTTCGCGGGCGCTGCGGAAGTATCCCCGGCGGCGGCAGCCTTGTGATGTTTCTTCGTGGCTGCGGCGGAATCGCCGGCATCGGCCTGGTCGGCCTTCACCGATTCCTGCTTCGGTGTTGCATCCGCGGTTTCCGCGGGCTTTGCTTCGGCCGTGTCCGGCTGCTCGGCGCTGCCCTTGCGGCGCAGGACCAGATCGATAGACTCGGGCATGGTCATCTGGGGCGCGGAACCCGCCTTCACTTCGCTATCCCAGATCGCGGCGCCCAGGCCGAGTTGCGTGGCCTCGATGTGATACTGGCCCGCGGGCACGTCCGGCACGGTGAACTGGCCGTCCTCGTCGGTGAGCGTTCCCCAGCCCTTGCCGGAGGCCACGTGGCGGATGCGCACGGTCGCGCCCGGAACTACAGCGCCGCGCACGGTCCGCACCATGCCGCGAAGCGTCACGTTGGCCGCGGCTTGCTCTGACGAGGCAGACGCCGCACCGGCCACGGCTGGCGCCGCATCCTGCGCCGCGGCGCGCGCTGCAAATGTGCCGCAACTCGCAACTGCGAGAACCAGCGGCAATACCACTGCCCCCAGAATTCCGCTGACTTTCATCCGCTTGCTCAACATAGCTTCCTCCCATTTCCATTTATCTGCATGGCCGTCCTTGCATCCCCTACAGGCGCGTGTCCGGCGAATCCATTTGCAGCGAATACAGCCTGCGATACACGCCTTCGCGCGCAATCAATTCCTCATGCCGTCCGAACTGCACGATCATTCCGTTTTCGATGACCGCAATTTTGTCGGCCCGACGCACGGACGAAAGCCGGTGCGCGATCACGAACACGGTCCGTCCTTGCGATATTTTTTCCAGGGCTTCCTGGATCAGCTCTTCCGACTCCGAGTCCAGGTGCGATGTGGCTTCGTCAAAGATCAAAATACGGGGATTCCGGAGGATGGCGCGAGCGATGGCGATGCGCTGGCGCTGCCCGCCGGAAAGCTGCACGCCGCGTTCGCCCACCTGGGTGAAATATCCGTCCGGCGACTCGAACAGGAAACCGTGCGCGTGCGCGGCCATGGCGGCGTCCACGATTTGCGCGTCGGTCGAGTCCGTATTCGCGTATGCGATGTTGTCGCGGCCCGTTCCGGAGAAAAGGTAGGTTTCCTGCGACACCACCCCGATTTGCTTGCGCAAGTGCTCCATGGGAATGCGGTTGAGCGGCTTTCCGTCGAGCAGAATCCGGCCCTCGGTCGGGTTGTAAAAGCGCAGCAGCAGGTTGGCGATGGTCGTCTTTCCCCCGCCGCTCGGGCCCACCAGCGCGATCACTTCCCCGGCTTTAACGTGCATGGAAATATTCTTAAGCACCGGAATTTCCGGGTCGTAGCCGAAGCTCACGTTTTCAAAGCGCACATCTCCGACGATTGGCGCCGCGGCATCCTCGACAATCGCCAGCTTGGGGAACGACGGCTTTTGCAACTCGCGCGACCGGGCCGTGGGTTCGGGCGTGATGTCCATCACCTCGAACACGCGGTCGCCAGCCGCCAGAATTTTCTGGATCGAAAGGTTCATCTTGCTCAGTGATTTCACCGGGCCGTACAGCTTGTCCAGGTAGGTGACGAATGCGACCAAGCCGCCGATCGTGATGCTGCCCGCGACCACAACCCACGGTGTTCCCACCTTGATCACGATCAGCGTGCCCGCAAATATGCACAGCTCCACGCTGGTGGAATACAGCGCTGAAAGTTTCTTCAGCCGCACGCGCCCTTGCAGCAGCTCTCCTGATTTTTTCGCGAACCGCGACACCTCGAATTTTTCCGCGCAGAATGTTTTCACCACGCGCACGCCGCCGATGGCCTCCTCCGCAAGGCTGGACATGTCCCCCACCAGGTTTCGCACCCGCCGCGAGAATTGTTTCACCGGCTTGCGGAAAAACAGCACCGAACATGACAGGGCCACGACCGTTGGCAGCAGGAACAGCGTCAGCTTCACGCTCACCGCGAACATGGCAGCCAGCGCGCCGACCAGCTTCACGGTTTCCGAGCCGATGTTTTGCATCAGCGTGTCCAGGAATCCTTCTACCGTGTCGATATCGCCCGAAATGCGCGATAGCATGTCCCCGGTGCGTCCTCGGTCGAAGCACTCCACGGGCAGCGCCATGGTGTGCTCGTACAAATCGCAGCGCACGCGGTTCACCAACCGTTGATTGGCCAGTTCCTGCAGCACGTCCGAACCGAAATCGAAAACTTGCTGGCCCACAAACGCTCCCGTCAGCAGCCACACCACGGCCGGCAGACGAGTCAGGTCCTGATGGCGGATGACCCGGTCCAGCAACATGAATCCGAAAATCCATGGCCGCGCGAGGTCGAGCAGCGTGCTGCCGACGATGCATGTGCCCAGCGTCATCAGAATCGGCCACACGCCGGCGGCATATCGCATCAGCCTGCGGAAAGTTCCCTTCCGCGACTGTTCGGTGGGGCGCAGGAACGCCTGGCTTCCCTTCGGAATTTCGACCTTGTCGTTCATCTCTTCCTTGCTCACCGGCAAAACTCCAGGGCCCGTTTGATTTCCTGCAAATAAAATTCCTCGAGCTGTTCCCAGCTCTTTTCGCCTTTGTTGCGCGACTTTTTCAAGCCGCCCAGCAAACTGTGAAACACGAATACGGCCCAGTAGCAGCCCAGGCTCTCCGCGGCCCGGGGCACTTTGGCCAGATAGGTTGTAAGGAAAGCCGTCGTGGCGCGCTCGGCTCGTTCCATGTCATACCCTTCCTTGAACGCCGTCAGCCGCAGGACGCGGACAAATTCCGCGGCGTCCTTGGCGGGATCGGACGGACGGCAGCGGTCGAGGTCGATGACGCTGGTCGCCACGGGGCTCAAAAATACGTGGTCGTGGTGGTAGCGGCCGTGCGTGCACACGAAGTAACGGTTCGCGGCCAGTTGCGCCACGCGCTGCTCCAGCTGATCCATCACCTCGCGAACCATGTCCAGTTTTTCCGGGCGCGCTGCAGCCGCCTTGATTACGCGGCTCGCCATGCGAAACAGTTTCAACGAATCCCAATCCGAGTCCGGCGCGCCCAAGCTCAAGGAAGATAGGTGCATGGCGGCCAGCCATTCCGCGGCCTCGCCGCTTCCCGAGACCAGGTCGATGGACGTGTCCCCGTCGAACACGGCGCCTAGCGGGGTTCCCGGAACGCCTCGCATGAAAAGCAACGAGTGCTCGGCAATAAATCCGAGCGGCTCGGGCACCTGGTATCGTCCTGACTTATTGAATCCGTTGTTCCACAATTCCAGGTTGGCTTGATAGCAGTGCGCGCCCAGCTCGTCACCGTAGAGCTTCGCGTAGACTACGTTGTCCGGACCGAACGTGTAGCGCAGCGTCAGCCGTCCGGTGCCGGTGTTCTGGATAATCTTCGCATCGCAATCCGAGGCCGACGCCGTGTTCCCGGGCCCGAGCTTCGGACAAATTCGCGAGGCGATAAATTCCGCGGAAATAAATTCCGATGCTTTCTGCGCCAGCGCCTGCTTGGAACTTCCGGAGTCGGACAGCAAGCCTTCCGCCATCGGCGGCCCCATGCTGGACCATTGTTTCTGCTCTGCGATGCCCATCGGCTGCCCTTTCAGATATAAATCCAAAACCTTCGCGGACCGCGTTACGCGGCCATTTCCGAAACCGCGCCGCACCGCACCCACCGCTCAAATTCCGCCTGGTACGCCCGGCCCATCGATTCGCGCTGCGCTGCGTCAACTTTCCTGTTCTTCAACAATTTTGCGAACGCCTTGAAGGCCAGCAGCGCGCGAAAATACGCCAGGTTTTCCAGGTTCCCCGCGCTGTGCGCGCCGTATTCCGAGACGAATTCCTGCGCTACGCGCTCGGCGCGATCCGGATCGCCCCGTTCCTCCAGGCACGTCTTCTTCAGCACGTGGCAGAAGCGCGCCACGTCCTTCGCCGGGTCCGACAGGCACAGCTTTTCCACATCGATTACCGTGGCGCGGCTCCCATCGATGAACACATGCGCGGGGCGGAATTGCCCGTGCATCGGCGCCACTGCCGGCGAGGCATTGCTCTTCGGCGTAACCGCTCGCAGATCGTGGATCATGTCGATCAGAAGGCTGGAATGCTCCGGGCACTCGGCGGCAACTTTTGCGACTGCATCCGCGATCTTCAGGATTTCGAGTTTTTCGCAGGGGGATTCCGCGCGCAGCCCGGGTATCGCCGTGTTCTGGAATTTCACCAGCCACTGCGCCGCCAGCCGAGCATCTGTCAGGGATGCTTCCAGGGGAACGCTCCCCGCGCGCTGGTCCATCGGCGCGCCTTCGGCGGAGCGCATCAGCACCAAGTTCGCTTCGGGAACGATTCCCAACGGTTCGGGAACTTCCAGGATCGAGCCGGAAACGAACCCGTTCGTCCAAAGATGCGTGAGCGAGCGGTGCGCCTCATCTGCGGCCGCGAAATCAAAATAGGCTTTGCCGTAAATGCGCGCGGAGGCGCCGGCGGAATACAGCAGCGTAGATCTGCCCGCGGCCTTGTTCCGGACGATCTCGAAACGCCACTCGGGCTGCGCGCCTTTGTTCGCGGATTCCGGCAGCAAAGCGAGCACGCGCTCGCGGACAAAATCCGGATTGCCGAACACGGCTTCCTGATTCTGTTTCCATGCCCGCCGGTCTTGCCTTGTGCCTTCTCGACCCATTCGTTTCCTCTCGCCAATCGATTCCACGACTAAGCGGATGCCTTTCGTGTGCCCGCATCCGGAGGTTCCGCTTCCGCCGGAGCCACGCCGGATTCCCGCACGCACTGCATGTACATCGCGACGCGCGCCGGATTCGTAACCTTCAGCACGCTGGCCACGTAATACAGCGCTTCAAGGCTGGAGAGCGCCGCGTACGGAGCCACGCGCGCGCTGATCGCATTCCCCAGGGCTTCCGGCATGGCGCCGAAATAGCTTTCCAGGAACGCATCGATTTCCCGGTCCGCGAATTCAATCGACTTCTCCAGTGAGTAGGCGGTGGTCCTCATGTGGCCCACAAACGATCCGAGGTCGCGTGCCGGATCTCCGATGCAGAAGCGTTCAAAATCAATCACCGTCACGAAATTGTTTGCCACGTAGACGTGATCGGGATGGAAATCGCCATGGACGTGCGTGGCGGCCACGCCCTGAAAAAGATCGAAGCGCTGCTCGATGGCCGCGGCATATTGCCGCAACTCGGATTCAAGCTGCGGCTGGTCGTTCTTCAGCGCGTCGACAAACGTCCGCAGCGAAGCCTTTTCGGCTTCGTAAGCGCACTCGCGGAGAGATTCCAACGGCATGTTGTGCAGTTTCGCCAGCCATTGCCCGGTCATGCGCGCGTGATTGAAGGAAATGTCGTTGCCATCGCCCAGGAACGATCGCAGCTTTGTTCCGCGCGCTTTTTCCTGGATGATCATGCGCAAATCCTCGAAGTGGTGCAGCGGCTGGGGAATCCGGAATTGATGGTCCTGGCCGAAGCCCGCCCCCCAAAGCAGCCGCATGGCCTCAAACTCCTTGGCCGCTTTTCCCACCGCCCGCGTGGTGTCCTGCTTGCCCACCAGTTCGACCACGTTCTGTTTTCCCGTTCTCTTGTCGGCCACCAGCAGCTTGTAGGCAAACACATGGCGGCTGCCCGGACGGCGGCGCATGGGTTGAATGGTCAGGTCAGCGATCGAGTGGTGCTCGGAAAAGATGCTTCCCAGCCGCGCGCGAAAATCGGAGTTGAACAGCGCTTCCGGCAGCGGCACCCGCACCGCGCACATCGCCAGCAGGGGCATCAAGAACAAAAATACGGCGCCTACCGGCGAGGCGCCTATCGAATGCGCTTGCGCAGCCAACTGAACCGTGTGGTGCGTGGATGGAAACTGATTCAGCAGGGAAACAACGCCAGGATGCGCGGAATGACCGGCGCTCCAGCCGATCGGGCCGCTGAGAGATGCAGTGCATTTGTCCATCCATCGGAGCGCGCCAGGGCGCGAATTTTTCTTCAGCACCGCCGCCCCAGCGGTTATATGCAGCCTTGAAGGCCGGCCCGCGCGACTCCATTCGCGCCCTGCATTTCGATTTGTTTTCACCTGGTCACTCCAATCGACAGAGAAAACTTTCTATTGGAAGATGTGACTCGGAAAGTAGCTTTGTGCCCGCCTTCGTCGGGAAATGGTTCGCTCCACGCGAGCGAAGCGCCTTGTTCCGGGCGGATCCAGACGGCAGTGGAATTCGCGCTCCAGCCGCGCGCCGCGCCTTCGCGATACGGCTTCAATGCCGCGCGGCCCTGGCGCAAAAGATTTAAGTAGTCGGGCGAAAGAGAGATATCGGTCGAGATTTCCTCCAGTTGTTCTGGCAGGGAGTAGGAAACCTGGAGGCGCGCCTCGCCCATCGCCAGGCAAATCCGTTTGATCAGTCCGTACCCCTTGCTGCTCGCCTCCGCATTTTGCAGTTCCACTTCAACCGCGGGACCGTCCGACAGCCCTTTTACAACCTCATATGCATCGTGCTCCATCCCCTGATCGGTCAGCGCGCCGGGATGATTGGCGGGCACTTCCATGAACCGGTTGAGTTCTTCCATCCAGTTCCAGTCGTCGGAAGGATTTCCGATCACCATTTTTCCCTGCGGTCCTTCGATGCTGAACAGCGCGACCAGCCTTCCGCCCCATCGCGGCGTGATCACCGCGAATAGTTTGTCGTTCTTCAGGACCAGTTCCTTCTCTCCGTCCGCGTCGATGTCAACCAGCGCGGCGTGCGCGTGGCCGTCATGATGCGTCGCCCATTGCGCGGCCTCGCCGATTACCGCCGCGACTCGGCTATGGCTTCCCAGCGCGCGAATCCATGGGCTGGGATGTCCATTCGCCTCGGCACTGCCGAACGGGCCCTCGGACGGCGTGTGCCATGCGCTCTCCCATGTGGAAGTCATAAGGTGCTTCTGCGCCAGATCGATGAGCGCGGGATCTCCTCCGGAAAGAGACGCCTGCTCCACTTTCTGGTCGGCCCACAAAAAATAACGGCGGTAGCGGTCCCACTGCGGATCGAAAAACCATTTTTCGTATCCCTCGCCCGCCGCGGAATGGTTGGCCAGTTCCAGAAAAGTTCCCACGTCGATGGGCCGCGGCGGCGCGGGCCGGCCGGCCTCGCTCCAGTCGCAAATTCGCGTCGGCCGGATGCCGGGATTTTCGTTCATCCAGCGAAGCACGCCTTCAAACTGCGCCGGCGCATTCTTGTCCCAGGGTCCCAGCCCGGCGGCCTTTTCCATATCGTCGCCGTAGAGCGCGAGCAAGCCTGGGCCGAGATCTTCTCCATCCAGCGAAGCAAGCCAAGTGCATTGCTCGCGCAGTTTCGCGAACTGGCCGTCGCTTCCCGGAGGAATATTCAGCCGAAGCTGCGTTGCGATCGGCAGCGCGGTCAGACCGTGTCCGCCTTCCACAGGGCACGGCTGGTACAATTCGGCATCCTTGCGCGGTACCCGGTCGTAAATTTTGCGCGGAGAATTATTCCCATTCATGGGAAGCAAAAGGCGGTCGTCGAGAAGGACAAAACGATAGCCGCCGTTCAATAGCCGCGGATCGTTCAGCACCGGTGCCATGCGCGGCGTGTCCCAGACGCGCTCCGGCGGCCAGAACACTTTGACGTCTTCAGGATCTATTCCCAGGTGAGTTTGGTAGAGGAACAATTCTTCATTCAGCTGCCTTAAATTATGCTCATAGCTGAAGAACCTCATGATATTTTGCGCGTAGCAGCTTCCAACGATTTCGATTAAACCCTCGCCGATCAAATCTCGAACCTGCGAAAGGAAGCCCGGCTGGTGCCAGGCGATGGCCTCCATCAGTGTGCCGCTCAGGTGAATGTTGGCGGGAATGTGGTAATGCCGGTGCAGCTCAAGGATCCAGGCGAAACCGGACTTGTCCCGGACCGAACCGATGGCTTCGCGCAAGCCGTGCCGGTTCTCATAGCCTTCCGTAATCAGGTACTGATTTGCGTGATGCACAAAAGCAAAGGAAATCGCCACGCCCGCCACCTCGGGACCACTCTTCAAAGGACCTTATGCAGACACACCCGCACCCGAAAAGGAATTTCCCTTTTATTGGGTTTTTTGCGGACCCCAAAAATCCGCAAATGCCTCGCACGCCGCTGGGACGATCGTGCCGGGAGCATCTAGGCTCATGGCGAGGTTTGGCGCATTCTGAAGATTACTAATTATTAAGTCAACAAAAATTTTTGATTAATCAGCATTCATTTTGCGGCGTAGTCCTGGTACTACTAGACTGAAAAGAATTGTGAGAACGGCGATTTTGCTGCGCAATTTCAAAATATCCGCGGGGATTTAGGGAAGAAATTCCAGATTGAGCCCGGCAAGATAGATAATCAGCAAGTTAACGCTGGAAGTAATCCGTGCAGTCGATTCGCCGGCTTTTTTCAAGCGAATTATTTCACGCGGAATTCACTTGCGCCGGCCTAGCGCTTGGCGGGTGCGGCAGCGGCGGGCGGCACTGCGCCCGATTGCCTGGTGATGTCGAATTCATCCACGACTTGCCCGCCGATGGTCTTAAAGTAGCCGTGCGCTTTGTTCGCGTCGCCGTTCACGTTGAACGTAATAAACAGCGCCCCGTACTGCGCTTTCTGGTTCGACGTATAAATCTTTGCCCACTCCCCTTTGCAGCCGTACGGCGGGTCAATCGGCCAGCACCGCTTCTGCACACGGATGCTTTCGCCGCCGAGCCCGGAAACAAACGCAAACGTTCTCCCGGGCGTCACCGCAAGTCGGTTCGGATCGGGATAATCGGGATCCACTGCTTGCGTGCTGAAATTGGCGAGCGTCTTTGTGCGCTCGTAGCTGTGCTCGTGACCCGTGGCGATAATCGCACCGGCTTCCCGGCACGCCTCGTACACTCCCCATCCCATGTCGTCGGTTTTGTCCCCCACCTGCATGGCATTCATGTTCTTGTGCCAGCTGCACACCCTCCAGGCATGGTTGTCGGACTTTAACTGGGCCCGGATGAAAGGCGCATAGATCGCGTCGCCGACGCCGTTTTGCTCGCCCACAAACACGACTTTCAATCCCTTGAAGGTCACCGAATACATTTGATTGTTCAATTCCAAACTGTCCGGCGTGATGCCCATGCGAGGAAACCGCTCCAGCTGCATTCCCGCATAAGAGGGAGAGGCAGTCGTGGGCCACTTGCCCACGTCATGATTTCCCACCGAAACAAAGTAGGGGAAGTTGGGGCCCAGAACATTATTGACCGAAGACCAGAACCCGACCGGATCACTATGGTAATCGAAATCCCCCTGATGCAGGACTGCCTGCGCTCCCTCGGACTTGAGCAGATTCAGGACGGCGCGCTGGTAGGTTCCAATCCCGACGTCGCCGATAAAGGCGATCTTCAGGTTTGGTTCGGTCGCGATCGAGCCGTCGGGCGGTGTTACCTCCGGCCTCTTTGGTGTGGCCGTGGATCCCGGCTTTTTCGCAGCCGGTTTAGTCTTTGATATGGAAGACTTGGGAGCTTGCGCAAAACCGGCGATCCCGGCAAAGGCAAGAAATGCCAAACATAAACCGATTTTCCGCATGACCCTCTCCGACAAATCTCAGCCCGGCGTTCCGGATGATTCGTATCCGATCCAGTCGCGCACTACCCTATCCCTGGTTCCCCGATCCGGATAACCGCTCTCGGTCCCGGGAATTGGATGCGCTTGGCCCCGCCACTGCCTCTTACACTTCCGGCGCCCCCGTGCATGACGCGGGCGAACCGGGCCAATTATCCCCTCGATACTTGCCTAGCACGCGACCCGCCAGCAATACCACCGGAAATACAATCCGTTGAATCGCCCGCGGAGGCAGCATCAACGCTTGCGTGTCCCGGTGGCGCCACACGACGTGCGCCAGGTAAAAGAGGGACGGCCGCCCCGCTTTCCCTGCATTCAGCACCGCGAATACTCCCTGCAGATATCGATCCAGGTCCCCCGCCGGGGTCACCTGCCCGCTCAACTCCAACAAATCCTCTCCAGCGTTCCACCATT
Organism: Terriglobia bacterium; assembly: GCA_020073375.1. Classification (GTDB taxonomy): domain Bacteria; phylum Acidobacteriota; class Terriglobia; order Acidiferrales; family UBA7541; genus Palsa-360. The sequence continues at coordinate 186,247 of JAIQFG010000001.1, forward strand.
TGTGAACCACTCCGGCGGGAAACGCGGCGCTCTCCCCAGCCTTCGCTACAATCCGATTCCTTCCGATTTGCGCACCTAGGGTTCCGGATTTTACCGTGCCTTCTTCCAGGATCTGGAAATGCACGTGAAGCGGAGGGCCGGCCGCATGCGGCGGTAGCGTGCCGTCGATCAGCAATATCGTCTGGCCCTCGGCGGTCCGTTCCCGGTGCAGCCGCAGGACTTCTCCCGTGTGTCGATTTTCCAATCTCAAGCAGTTTTCCATCGGCCTCTCCCGGAAATCACATTCACCGAATACTACGCACACCGCCTTCGGAATATTTCCCGCAGATTCTATCATTGCGACGCAACCGGCAGACGTAAGCCGGAGTGACCTGATGGATTTTTTGTACCAGCCCAGTGAGAGAGTTTACATCACAGCCTCAGGCCGTGAAATCGTGTTGGTTTGAACCAAGGGACTATTGGCCGTCGGCGCCGGCGGCCTATAGTCCAATGTCAAGTATGGCCGCCGGGTGTGCTATTCGATACGCCAGTTTTCGATCAACACCTGCGCTCCTTCAACGAATGGAAAATTTCCCCGGTCAGGTCCTCAGCTGATGGCTCTGTATTTGTGCCAGATCGCGGAATACGCGGAATAGTGGACGGAATCTATCGGGAATTGCAGATGCATCTGCCCAATCTCTTACGCCAGGCCGGAAGTCATGCACCGTTTACAGCGCGAGTTTTCAAGGACCTGTGCGTGATTGCCAGCGCAATTGCCGACAGGCTGGTGAATTAGACCGTGAGCGGGAACCCGCCCTCGATCGCGCCAATTTCCGAATCGGAAGCATTAATTCGTTAAACCAGTTTCATCTTGTTCAGCGGCAATTCCCGCACCCTCTTGCCCGTGGCGGCGAAAATCGCGTTGCACAGCGCGGGAATAAAGGGCGGAACGCCCGGCTCGCCGATGCCGGCGGGCGGCGCGTCGCTCTCGACCAGGTGAACGTTCGTGCGCACGGGCGCTTCCTTCATGCGCGCCACCGGATAATTGTTGAAGTTGGATTGATCGATGGCACCGTCGGTCGCGGTAATGGAGCCCATGAGCGCTATGCTGGTGCCGAACACGGCCGCGCCTTCAAATTGCGAGCGAGCGGTTTCGGGATTTGTGACGAGGCCCGCGTCCACCACGGTTTCGACGCGCGGGATGTGAATTGTGCCGTCGTCGGAGACCTGGACCTCGACCACGTTTGCGACATAGGTGAGGAAGCTGCGATGGACGGCGATGCCCATTCCCGCGCCTTTGGCAAATTTTCGTTTTCCCCAGCCTGATTTTTCCGCCGCCATTTCCAGGACCTTGCGCAGGCGTCCGGTGTCGTTCGGGTATTGCTCGTAATCGCCGCCGTAATTGGGATTGGCGACTCCGGCCATGTCCACGATGCGCGGCGGCCCGATGAGGTCGAGCATGTAATCGACCGGATCGCGTTTCGCGGCGTGAGCGAGTTCGTCGGCGAACGTCTGCACGGCGAACGCGTGATAAATATTCGACACCGAGCGCAGCCAGCCGATGCGCACGTGCGCACTCGCCGCGCCGTTTTCCACGCGCAGGTTGGGAATATCGAACGGCACGTCGGTCATGCCCATGCCCATCTCGAAATCGGCGGCGTGATCTTCGTTCGGATTGTTCATGGAAAGGATCGGCGGAAACACGGTGCGCTGCAGCCAGGCCGTGGGCTTGCCCGAGGAATCGACCGCCGCCTTCATGTATACGGCCGCGACGCTGTGATAAAAGTCGAAGCGTATATCGTCCTCGCGCGTCCACACCACTTTTACGGGGCGGCCCACTTTTTTCGACAGCAGGGCAGCTTCGGCCACGTAATCGGGCTTCGATTTCCGACCGAATCCCCCGCCCAACAGCGTTACGTGGCAGATCACGTCGTCCTTCGCAATCCCGCAAGCTTTGGCGACGGTTTCCTGCACGGCCTGGGGATTTTGTGTGGGCGCCCAGGCGGCTACTTTGCCATTGCGGAATTCGGCGACCGCCACCAGCGGCTCCATGGCGGCGTGCGCCAGGTGCGGCACGTAGTAGTCGGCCTCGATGATTTTTCCGCCGCCGGCGAATCCGGCGTCCACGTCTCCGTGATTGCGCGCCACCTTTGCCGCCGTGCGGGACTTCTCCTGCAACTCTTTGCGGTACGCACCCGAGTTGTAGCCCGCGTTCGGGCCGTTTTCCCATTCCACCCGCAGCTTCTTGCGTCCCTGGAAAGCGGCCCAGGTGTTATTCGCGATCACCGCCACACCGCCAAGCGGCTGAAATCCCCACGCGCCCTGGAACGGCTCGACCGAAACCGTCCGGCTCACCCCCGCGACCTTCAACGCTTCCTTGTCGTCGAAGGATTTCACTTTCCCTCCGAGGACCGGCGGCCGCTCAATCGAGGCGTAGACCATGCCGTCCATGCGCGCGTCCATTCCATACACGGCTTTGCCGGTGACGACTTGCGGAAGGTCGTAACTCGGCGAACCCTTGCCGATGTATCGCCACGCGCTCTTGGGTTTGAATTTCAGATCCTCTGGTTTCGGCACCGGAAGTTTCGAGGCGGCCGCGGCAAGTTCTCCGTAGCCCAGCTTCCGCCCGGTGGCCGTGTGCACGATGGTGTGCAGGTCGGCCTTGCACTCGTCGGGCGAAACTTTCCATTGATTCGCGGCCGCCTGTGTGAGCATCAGCCGCGCGGTGGCTCCGGCCTTGCGCATCGTCTCAAAAAATTCGCGGATCGAATGGGAGCCGTCGGTGTTTTGCGAGCCGTACCGTTCATCGCCGAGCGCCTGCTCGAGCCTCACGCGCTTCCAGTCGGCATCAAGCTCATCGGCCAGGATCAGGGGCAGCGACGTGCGGCTGGTGGTGCCCATCTCGGAGCGATGCGCAACGATGTAGACCGTCCCGTCGGGCTCAATGCCCAGGAAGATGCCGGGATGAAACGCGGCATGGTCGATCCGCGTGTTACCCGGCAATCCCTCCGCGTGCAACGATTCGGGGAGATACCGCACGCTCAGCACGAAGGCACCGGCCGAGACAACGCCCTTTAGAAATCCGCGCCTGCTTACATTCTCGATCGCGCTCATGCCATTTCCCTCGCTGCCGCTTTCACCGCGGCTCGAATTCGCTGGTAGGTGCCGCAGCGGCAGATATTCCCGGACATGGCGGCGTCAATATCTTCATCCGTCGGATTTTTTTTCGTCTTGAGCAGCGACGCAGCCTGCATCATTTGTCCCGGCTGGCAGTAGCCGCATTGCGGCACGTTGATTTGCATCCAGGCCTTCTGCACCGGGTGCAATCCGCTCGCGCCCAGGCCCTCCACGGTGGTGATCTCCGCGCCATCCACCGCGGACATGGGCGTGATGCAGGAGCGCACGGCCACGCCGTCCTTGTGAACGGTACACGCGCCGCACAACGACATGCCGCATCCGAACTTGGTGCCCGTGAGCCTCAACTCGTCGCGGACATACCACAGCAAGGGCATCGCGGGATCGCCGTCATACGAAAATTCTTTTCCGTTTACTTTTACCTTGACCATCGCTGGACCTCGAATCTGGAATGCGTGCGAAAGACCCCAACCCTGTTGGATCTCGGAATTCCCGGCGTTCTACTTCCAAATGAATGTGTTCCGCAACCCGTCCGACATTTTACACACCCGAGCTCCGATCCTGCTCGCGATTTTCCAAGGAAGTAACGTCGGGCGGGACACACCGGCCGGGTTCCGGATGTTGCTTCACGGGTAATGATGGATATGGCGACGAAGGGGATGGTCCTGCTTGACGCATCCAGCCCGCCATTCTACGTTAAAGTGCAGGGCTTTCGCTCCTCCTGCAACCATGAATTGGCCCGATCCGATGGTTGCCCAGCGCGCGCGATTCGCACAGAGCTTTCCGCATGGCCACAGCCGAACACCAACCCGGAACTTTCAAGCCATCTTTTCATCCGTTGAAGCGGGTTCTGCTGAATGTGTTTATCGGGGGAAACCTGCTCTTCATCCTGGTCTGGGCGTTTCCCTTCAACGCGCGCTGGTCCATCGGGACGCGGAGGCTGATCGCCCCGTACATGAACCTGTGCGGACTGGACCAGTCGTGGAATTTATTCGCCCCGGAGCCGCAATCGATTAACGCGTACCTGGTCGCGGAAATCACTTATCGCGACGGCCAGACCAGAACCTGGAACTTTCCAATGCCTCAGGACTACGGATATTTCCGGCGATACTTCATGGCGCGCAGGCTGAAATGGAGCGCGGACAATCTGAGGTTGGATGAAAACGCTGCGCTTTGGCCGGATGCCGCGCGGTATGTCGCGCGAGTGAACGACATGCCGGACAATCCGCCGGTCACGGTGAATCTGGTCCGCCACTGGTCCTTCATCGAGCCGCCGCTGTCCGGAAAAGCGGACGCCTGGAACCAGTTCACTTTCTTCAAGTACGCGGTATTGCCTGGAGATTTGAAGTGAAACCGCGTTCATTCAGCGAGCGGTGGAACCGGTTTTTCTTCGAGCCGCAGCGGCCCACGTCGGTGGCCCTGTTCCGAATCCTGTACGGCTTGCTGAATATCGCGAACCTGGCTCTGCTCCGCCCGGACTGGCTCACCTGGTACGGCCGTCATGCCTACATGAGCATGGAAACGATGAACCGGCTCTCCTGGGGGCCGCGCATCAATCTGTTCGTGCTCTTCCCGCAAACCGATTTTGCGGTGAACGTCTTTTTCTGGATCTTCCTGGCCTTCGCCGTCAGCCTCACCGTGGGCTTCATGACGCGCCTGAGCTGTGTGGCCGTTTTCATCTGCCTGATTTCAATGCACGAACGCAATCTGTACATTTTGAACGGCGCAGACAGCGTCATGCGCGTGACCGGTTTCTTCCTGATGTTCGCTCCCGCCGGAGGAGCCTTGTCCATCGACCGGCTGCGACGCATCCGGGCCGGACGCGAAGGCGCGGAGGTCCCGCTGTACAGCCCGTGGGCCCAGCGCATGATTCAGTTGCAGGTTTCGGTCATCTATCTTTCCACTGTGGGCTTGAAACTTTACGGCAAGTCCTGGAGAAACGGCACCGCCATTTATTACGTGCTGCGCCTGAACGCGTTCCGCCGTTTCCCGGTTCCTTTTTCAAACAATCTGTTCCTGATCCGATTTTTCACCTGGGCCACGCTGGTGGTGGAATTTGCGATCGGAGCGCTGGTGTGGATCGTCAGTCTGCGTTACGCCGTGCTGATCGCAGCGACGCTGCTACACCTATTCATCGAATATTCGATGAACCTGCCGGTGTTTGAACTCATGATGATGTCCACGTACGTGACGTTCATTTATCCCGAGGATCTTTCCCGCGCCTGGAAATGGATCGCCCGCCGCGCCGGCCCACGCCTGGGCGCTACAGCCACGGTCGTCTATGACGCAACGTCCGATGACGCCCTGCGGACCGCAAACTTGCTGCGCGCTCTCGACGTGTTCGACCGCCTGCGCATTCTCGACGCGCATTCCACCGAAGGCGCGGCCGCTTTTCCCCTGGCCGCCGGCGGCAACGGGAGCGTGCAATACATTACGGACAAGAGAGCGCAAGCGGGGTTCGCCGGACTGTGCTCGATCGCGCCTCTCGTGCCCCTGTTATGGCCTCTGGCGCTCTTCGGGTTATTTCGGAATCGCGCTCCCGAACCTGAGGCAGCATAGCCTACGTGAACCAAGCGCGCGGGAGCGCGCCTGCCGCCTGATGTTCCATTCCGGCACTTCCAATTCACGACTCTTGCATTCTCAATCCTCCCTGAATCGGGAATCTTGCGGCTCCCTGCAGCACTTCGGCCTATGAATCCTGGCGCAAACTTTAACCCTCAATGACGTTCAGGGATCAAGCCGCCTCCCGGCGGTAAAGATAATGGAAAACTATCCGATGAGCTGTTTAGGGGGACCGCTGACGCAGCTAGTCGTTGGATCTGCGCCGGAGGATGCGTGCGCCTTGACTCGCAGTCCGAACACCCCAATCGGATTGGGACGTAGCGCTCGCCCAATAAGACGGGCCGATTTGGTGGTTCGTCGAACCATCGTAGTGGTGTTCGATTCCTTATCAGAGGAACCCGGAATTGGCAGGGCCGCTCGCGGAATGGCACGAGGATAGTGGACATTTCTTAAAATAATCATAGGGGAATAATATGAAATGGTTCATGAACAGGAATATTTCCACAAAGCTGATTTTAGCATTCTCATTCGTGCTGGTTCTGGCCGCGATCATCGGGGTTTCCGCCGTCCGGGAGCTAAGCGAAGTTCAGTCCATTGCCGCCGATCTGGGCGGCAATGAACTGCAGGGCACACAAGCGATCGATCGATTGGCACTGGCGACTTCCTCGTACCGGAGATGGGAGATGCGGATGCTGATATCCGCGGCCGACCCGCAAGGCCGCGCACTGGCGGAACGAGGCATGCAAACTGAAATCGAAAATTTCAAAAAACTTGAGGCCTCCTACGAACCCCTCATTGACGATCCCCAGGAGACACGCTTGTACGACGCTTACCGGACAAGCCTGGACCAGTACCTAGCCAGCAGTCGGAAATATCAGGATCTGATTCACGCAAACAAAATCGCCGAGGCATCCCAGCTTCTTGCAGGGGAATCCTACTCCCAGTTCAATGAAGCCTCCACAGCCATTGAGGCTGACGCCAACTTCCAGACCAAAATGTGCAGCGAAGCGGTGGCGCTCAGCCGGCGGGTCTACTCGGATAGCCGGTCGTTCATCGTCGGCCTACTGGCCGTGAATGTGTCGCTTGGCCTGCTCTTCGCCTGGTGGATCGCAAGGTTGATTTCCCGGCCGATTCATGCGGTGGGCGAGGTGGCTGGGCGCATCGCCGGCGGCGATCTGATGGGCGGTGAACTGGCGATTGAAAGCTCGGACGAGGTGGGCCGCCTGGCCGAAGCCATGAATACCATGCAGCAAAACCTGAAACGAATTATCGTGGCCGTTTCCGACAACGCTCAACAGATCGCCAATGCCAGCGAGGAGTTTTCGGCCGTCAGCCAGCAAATCAGCTCCAATTCGGAGGAAACCACGGCCCAGGCCAACGTGGTTTCCAGCGCCACCGATTCCGTCAACCGTAACCTGCAAACCGTGGCCACCGGTGCCGAGCAAATGAGCGCCACAATTCAGGACATCGCCAAGCACGCCACCGAATCCGCGCGCGTGGCCGGCGAGGCGGTCAAGACGGCGGAAACCACGAACGCGACCATCTCCAAGCTCGGCATTTCCAGCGCCGAAATCGGCCAGGTCATCAAGGTCATCACCTCCATCGCCCAGCAGACCAACCTGCTGGCGCTGAACGCAACCATCGAAGCGGCCCGCGCCGGCGAAGCCGGCAAGGGTTTTGCCGTTGTCGCCAATGAAGTAAAAGAACTGGCCAAACAAACGGCCAAGGCCACTCAGGATATCGGCCAGAGAATCGCCGCGATCCAAACCGACACCAGGGGAGCGGTCGACGCCATCGCCGCCATCAGCGCGGTCATCAACCACATCAACGATATTTCCGCCACCATCGCCACCGCCGTCGAGGAACAAAGCGCGACCACCAACGAGATGACCAGAAACGTCACCGAGGCCGCCAGGGGGTCCAGCGAAATTTCCAATAACATTTCGGGAATGGCGCAGGCGGCGCAAGGCACTTCTTCCAGCGCGAACGAATCCATGAAGGCCGCGCAGGCTCTGGCGCAGATGTCCACGAAACTCAGCCGACTGGTGGAGCAATTCAAGGTTGCAGCGGGCGGCAACGAGCACGTGGCGCGCCACGTGGTTCACTGAGGCCGCGCTTTCGATTAAAACAACAACGCGCAAATATTTTCCGCCCGGCGCCGCCTACTCACCATCCATGTTCACCGCGTAGTACGCAACCGTTTTCGTGGGAACTTCCTTGAACCAGTGCGGCGTTTTCGCGGGAATGGTGATGACGTCGCCCTTGGTCAGATGATAGGTCACTCCGCCTTCCAGGGAGGGGGCGCGCATCTGGTCGGGGGCGGTTCGCCTCGCGTTCACCATTGTTCCTCCAACCACCATGGTCGCCTCGCCCTCAACCAGAATGAAAACGTGGTTGGTCCGGTCGTGATATTCCACCTCGCCCGCTTCGCGGCGCATTGCCAGCACGATCAATCCCGGATCGGATACGATCGGCCCGCCTTTCGCCGCCGCGTCGGCCATCACGGTGGAGACTTTTTCGTGGCCGATGTAATGCACCGCCGCCGGAACGCCGCCGCCCAGGGAATTCGAGGCCCCCATCAACAGCGCAGCCGCGGGCAATATCCACGCCAGCTTCAGCAAAAGCTTCATTGTTTTTTCTCCTGTGTCCGGCCGGATTTCAGCGCCGCGGAATATGCGCGCATCGTGATTCCGCACCGCACGGCAACATACAACCGTCCGCAAAGGATTGCAACGCCGCGATGGCGTTTTCGCCCTTCGTGGCGCCGGCGTCCCGCCGGCGTTTTGGGCAGCGAGAATGCGGAGTATCGAACCAACCATGGAGGAAATTAGGCCGTGCGTGGAATTTGCCGCAAAAATGAGCAAGATCGGAACGGACCAGGTATGAGCGGTCCAAGGACAAAAGCAATTGCATGAAATCAGCAATAATTTCGAGAGCGAGGACCCGCGCAATACCCCGCGAAAGCAAACACTACAAACGGCCAATCGTTAATTCGCACGAAAGCTGACTTCCACGCGCAAATCTATCGGCGTCGGCTCGCCGTCTAAAATGGTCGGCTCGTACTTTCTCCTGGCGACCGCTTCCAGCGCCGCGGGGATCAGCAGCGGCTGCCCGCTCAGCGCCCGCTCTTCTTTCACGTTGCCGTTTTCATCGATGATCGCGTCGATCACCACCACTCCGGAAATTCGCGATTGGACCGCAAGCACGGGATAAACCGGGTCGGGTCCGTAGAGCAATTTTGGCTGTTTTACTTCTCCTCCCACGCGAATGGGCTTCTTGGGCCCCTCCGCAATCGGCATCGCCGGCTGCGCAACTCCCTTTAATGTGCCGCCGAGAACTCCTCCCAAAACGCCTCCTACTGTTCCACCCGGAATCCCGCCCGGAACTCCTCCGGGCACTCCGGCATCGTCAAAGCCGTTTCCCTCGTTCGTCGTCTTTGCGATGGTCCGTGGGATAAAACTGGGGGCCGTCAGTTTGCCCGGCACAAATGTGTGGACCAGAGCAGTATGGGCCGGATGCGACATCGCCGGCGAACTCATGGGCGGTGGAGGAGGCGCAGCGGGAGTCATAGGTGTGGCCAGAAAAGTCAGATTAAGCCGCTGAATGTCGAGGCCGCTGGTGAAATACAGGGGAAGAACGAGCAACACTCCCACAACAGCAATGTGGACCACGAAGGACGCGATCCAGTCCATTGGGCTACGCCGCTGGTGTACCGAGGTATGCTCCAGGATTGCTTCGGTCAGAACCTCCTGGATGGGTCCGCCTTTGGGCGGAGGCAGTATGATATGCGCCCTCTCCTGTTCCACAGGTCGAAACCCTCCCAGCAACATAACCTGCTGATTCAACATGATACCACCTCTGCTTGCGACTTGAACTTTCCAAGTACGTACGGGAGTGTCCGGCAGGAAATCCGAACCTTCCGGTGAGTTTGCTCGCCTGCTTCCCCACGAGTTTCATGATACTTGGCGATTGCTGGATTCAGCGATGACGGGAATCACTGCCGGATGTGAGACATATCACAATCGGTTCCAGCGGCGGTTCCAGGATGGAACAGTTGCAAGAAGGAGCTGAAAAATCTCCGACCTTTTTTCATGCAAGTGTCCTGTCCTACCTCGCCCCGATCAACTCTGTAATTTGAGGGCCGCCCCTGAATGCTATAATTGCGCGCGCATACCATGAATCCAAACGTCTTCAAATGGACGGACATTGCAGTGGTGCACGCGATTCGACTGGGCGCCATCCTGCTGATCGCCCTGCTCCTGAACCGGCTGCTGCGCGTATTGACGCGGCGTTTGCTGCCAGTAGCCGGCGGCGAGGGCCTGGGAAGAATCGCGCGCATGCGCGAGCAGCACGTGAGAACGCTGGCGGGGCTGCTGTATAGCGCAGGGACGGCCGTCATCCTGATCGGGGCCGTGCTCACGGCGCTGCCGGAATTCGGATTCACGGTCACTCCGATTGCCGCAGCCGCCGGACTGGCCAGCCTCGCGGTGGGATTTGGCGCCCAGCACATGGTCCGCGATTTCATCAACGGTTTTTTTATCATCGTCGAGGATCAATACATCGTGGGAGAATCCGTGCGCGTGGGAACCGTGGTCGGACGCGTCGAGCATCTCACGCTCCGCCGCACGGTGATTCGCGACATTCAGGGCGCGGTCGTCACCATTCCCAACGGCGAAATCGCGCAGGTCGCAAATCTCAGCCGCGACTGGGGCCAGGTGTTCGTGGACGTGGCCGTGGCTTCCCAGGGCTCACCCGACCAGGCTCTGGCCGCGCTGGAGCGCGTTTCCGCCGAGTTGCGCAATGATGCCGCCTGGTCGCCGGTGCTGGTCGACGGGCCGCGCGTTCTCGGGATTGAAACTTTTTCACCGGCCGGCGCAACTCTCCGCTTGCAGCTTCGCACCGTTCCCGGGCGCCAGGACGACGCCGCGCGCGAACTCCGCCGCAGGATTCAAAATCGTTTCGAGCAGGATCGGATCGCCTGGGGCGGCGTGCAGCGGGTGGAAATTGTGGGAAGCGAAAAACTTCAGGGTCTTTCCGCGGGTTCGGGTTCCTGAATCAGTTCCTTAGTTTGCCGATGGCCATCCCTGGCCGGAGAGTATCCAGTGCGGAAACGGGAGGGCGTTAGCATTTCTAACGGTCCTTCGGACCGTGCGAGGAAAGTTCCAGGGACGCGCGCATCGCCTCCTCCAATTCGGCCGTCCCGGCGATGACCACGCGATTTCTTCCCTCCTCCTTGGCGCGATAGAGCGCCGAATCCGCCAGGTGCAGAATCTGCCCGGCGTTGTAGTCGGGCCAATCTCCGGTGGCCACCCCGCCAATGCTTAATGTAATTTTGAGAGGCCCGGCGTCGGTCTCGACCGGACGCCGCAGGAGCGCATCGCGGAGCCGTTCGGCGTTTTCCGCAGCTTTCGAACGGCTGCACCCAGAAAGCAGAATCAGAAATTCTTCGCCGCCGTAACGTCCGATGGCGTCATAGGTCCGGATGTCCGCCTGCATTCTCCCGGTCGCTTCGCACAGCACGCGGTCTCCGGCCAGGTGCCCGTAGGTGTCGTTGACGGACTTGAAGTGATCGAGGTCCGCGATCAGGACGCCGAGCGAAGCGCCTTCGCGCGCGGAGCGGTTGACTTCGCGCTCCAGCATTTCCATGATTGCACCTCGGTTCCAGACTCCGGTCAGTGCGTCATGCGTGGCCTTGAAGCGCATGGCCTCGCGGGCCTGCACCAGGCTGTCCTCCAGATCGAGCAGCCTCAAGCCCACGCGAATCCTGGCGCGCAATTCGGCCGGATGAAACGGCTTGGTCAGATAGTCGTCGGCCCCCGATTCCAGCCCCTCCACGACGCTTTCCTTGGCGTCCTTGGCAGTGAGCAAGAGGATGTAGGTGTAGGGCGCGGGGCGCACTTTGCGCATTTCGCGGCACACATCGACGCCGTTTTGCCCGGGCATCATCCAATCCAGCAGCGCCATGCGCGGCGCGTCCGGCGATTTCAGGTGCTCCCATGCGGCGTTGCCGTCCTCGGCGGTGATCACCTCATAGCCCCACTTGACCAGGAATCCCCGAAGCATATGCCGGGAAACGGGTTCGTCATCGGCGATCAATATCTTCATTTCGCGACTCCCTGACACAGGTCCGTCAGCGCCGGGAGCAGCCGCTCGATGGCCGTTTCCAGACTTGCAAGGCTGCCTTTGGCGGACGCGGCGTCGCCGTCCTTCGCATTTTTTTCCAATTGCAAGGCGGCCGTCGCCGTGAGGTTCGCCGAGAGATTGCCGGCGGCGCCCTTCATGGAATGCGCCAGGCGTTCCAGCACGGCCATGTCGCCTTGCTGCAGGGCGCCCCGCATGGCCTCCAACAGTCGCGGCGCATCGTCCACGAATAGATTGATGATTTCGGCGAGCAACTCCTGGTCGCCTTCCACCCGCTCCAGCAGAGCGGCGCGGGTCACTTGCTCGGTGGGTTGCTTCGGTTCCGTTGTCATTGGTGCGCCCCTTTCGGTTCCCCGCAAACACCTTTCGATTTCGGCGTGCAAACTTCGCGCGTTAATTGGTTTGGATATGTACCCGTCCATTCCCGCCCCCAGGTACCGTTCCTTGTCGCCGCGCATGGCGTTGGCGGTCATGGCAATGATGGGAACGTGCTTGCCGCTTTCCTGCTCCCGTTTGCGGATGGCAACCGTCGTTTCCATGCCGTCCATTTCGGGCATCTGAATGTCCATCAGGATGACGTCAAAGCCGGGATCTTCTGGCTTGCTCCACGCAGCAAGGGCTTGCTTGCCCGTGCTCGCCAGGACCACGCGATGGCCCGCCTTTTCCAGTAGTCGGGTGGCCAGCCTCTGGTTCACGGGATGGTCCTCGCAAATCAGGATGCGCAGCTGCGGGCCGTTGGGTTTGACTTCGACCGCCGCGGGAGTTTCGACCAAACGCTCTTCGGCCGCCTTGATGCCCAGGGCCGATAGAATCGCGTCGAGCAGTTCGGATTGGCCGACGGGCTTGGTCAGAAACGCGTTCACTTCAAGACTGCGGCAGCGCGCGGCATCCGCCGAATAACGGTCAGCGGAAAGCATCAGGATGACCGAACCCGCCAGATTCGGATTGGCATGAATTTTTTCAGCCAGGAGCAGCCCATCGACCTCCGGCATTCGCGCGTCCAGAAGAACGATCGGGAATTTCGCGCCCCCCCTGGTTCTCTTTTCCATCAGGTTCAAGGCTTCAGCTCCACCGCCGGCCACCACCGCCTTCATGCGCCAGTTGGTCAGCATTTCCACAAGAATTTTCCGGTTGGAAGCGTTGTCGTCGGCTACCAGAATCTCCAGTCCCGGCAGCATTTCTTCCGCGATGCGTTCCTCGGTTGAAACGTGCGCGGCGCCGTGCCGGAAGACAGTCGTGAAATGGAAGGTGCTGCCCTTTCCTGGATCGCTTTCCACCCACATGCGGCCGCCCATCAGTTCCACCAACTGGCGGGAAATGGTCAGGCCCAGCCCGGTCCCGCCGAACCGGCGCGTGGTCGACCCGTCCGCCTGGGAAAAGGATTCAAAGATGATCTGCTGCTTTTCCAGTGGAATGCCGATTCCGGTATCGGACACCCGGAAATGCAAGTGCACGTCGTCCGCGGAGATGGAATTCATTTCCACGTCCACCACTACGTTTCCGCGCTCGGTGAATTTGATAGCGTTCCCCACCAGGTTCACGATCAACTGGCGCAACCGGGTCGGATCGCCCGCCAGGCATCCCGGCACATCGGAGGAAACGTGCGCCAGCAATTCCAGCTTCTTCTTGTCCGCGCGCACGGCTAGCGTCTTCAGCGTGTCCTGCAGCACGTCGCGAATTTCAAATTCGGCCTCTTCCAATTCGAGCTTGCCCGCTTCGATTTTCGAGAAATCCAGGATGTCGTTGATCACGCGCAGCAGTCCGTCGGCCGACGATTTCACCAGGCTGAGGTATTCTCGCTGGTCGGCGGTGAGCGCCGTGTCCAGCGCCAGTTCGGTCATCCCGATGATGCCGTTCATCGGCGTTCGGATTTCGTGGCTCATGTTGGCCAGGAATTCGCTCTTGGCTCGGCTGCCGGCTTCGGCCGCGTCCTTGGCTTCCAGCAGAGCTTCTTCCGCACGCTTGCGCTCGGTAATGTCCAGGAACGTCACCACTGCGCCGACGACTTCGCCCTCCTTGCGGACCGGATAGGCCCAGTATTCGACCGGGAAATTCGTGCCGCCCTTGCGCCAGAAGACCTCCGTGTCCAGGTGGATTCCTCCTCCAGTGGAACGGGAAACAACAATCGGGCATTCGTTCTCCGGATAAAACGTTCCGTCGGCGTGCGTGTGGTGCATCACTTGGTGCGCGCTCGCCCCCAGCAGGACATCTCCCCTGTCATAGCCCAGCAATCGCAGCGTGGCGGGATTGCAGAACGTGAATTTCCCCTCGCGATCGACGCCAAAGATCGCTTCCGCGGCCGAATCCAGCAGCAGGCGGATTCTTCCCTCGCTTTCGTGCAGCGCTTCCTGGGCGCGCTGCCGGTCGGCGACTTCCTGTTCCAGCATGAGCGTGCGCTCGTCCACGCGCTGCTCCAGTTCCTCCCCGGCCTGCCGCAATTCCGTGTCGCGGCGCTGGATCTGCTCCAGCATCTGGTTAAATCCGTCGATCAAAACGCCGACTTCGTCCTCGGAACGCTTTCCGGCTCGGATGGAGTAGTCCCGCGAACTGGTAACCATCTTGGCCGTCCAGGCCAGCTCCAGGATCGGGTTGGAAATCGGCCGCTGCAGCCGGGCCGCCATCACGAACGCCCCAAGGGATACCGCCGCGACGATCAGCCCGAAAAACAGCAAGTATCCTTCCAGCAATTCCCTGTACTCGACCGCGTCTTCTTCCAGAAATACGGTCCCCACTTTTTCGCTGTCGAAAGTTATGGTCTGGAAGACCATCACACGCTTGGAGGTAAATTGACTGGCGTCGGGTCCAACTTTTGGAGGAACGTAGCGGCTTTCGGAAATTCCGGGGTGGTACACGGCGAACGGCATGCCTTCCCGGTCATAGATCACGGCGGTTAAAATGTGGGGCTTTGCGGCCAGAGCCGTGAGAATGTCGTGCGCGGCGGCGGGATCCTTGAATTCCAGCGGTGCGGTGCTGTTCGTGCCCAGGATATTGGCGAGCGCGTTCAGGTCGCCGATGCGCATCTGCTTGAAGCGGTACACCCCGTATTCCGCGAAGGCAATCCCAGCCGCGCACAAGGCCGCGAACGTATTGATCATGATCACGTAGGTGATCTTGCGCCGCAGCGACATTTTGCGCGTCCATCGCATGTCAGTTTTTCGCGCCTCCGGTGCTGTCCATCACCGCGACAGCCAGGGACAATAATTTCGAGCTGACTTTCAAATGCGCGCGGCTGGTCGCTCCAACGTCAATGGCCATTCGCACGCGCGAATCCTGGATCACAAACTGAATCATTCCCCCGGATTCGACAAAGTGTTCCATGTCAGCGACCGTCAAGACACTGGCTCCGTGGAGTTCCCCCAGCATCGCCGGAAGCCGCCTCTTTTCCGACGCGGCAATGAACAGGATTTGGCAGGCTCGCAGATCTGCGGGAGCTGAAACTTTCTTCACTTCCAGTTCGCGCCCGTGGACGGACTTGCCGGATGCCAGCTGTTTCAAATCCTCGCCCACCGCCGTATCTCCCACCACGCCGAGCACCCACGGCGCTTGCGAATCCCTGGCCGGATCGTCAGGCCAGTCCACAAACTTCAAGAAATTGAACAGGTATGCCGCCTTGACCTCGGAATCCGTGGGTTCCTGCTGTGCGCCCAGCGCCCGCGGCGCCAGAGTGCAATTCGCGACCAGGACAAGCGCCGTGCAGGCCAGCGCCCCGCCGAGCCGGATGGAGCGATGCAAGCCGACGGCGCGATCCACTTTGCGGATGCACGCCAGTCGCAAACCCCATCGCCTAAATTTCCATAAATTCCGCACATCACCACCAATTGTCCCTCCGGCTCCAAATTCCGCGGGAGATCGCGCCGGTCCGCCGGCGGACATGGTCTTCTTCGCGAAGCATTTCTCCGGCATGGCTCTAGAATCTCCAGCTCACCTGCGCGTAAACGCTCCGCTTCACCTGATTGGCAAGGATCGTGTTGGTGAAATCCTGAAATTCAAAGTGGTGGTCGCGAAGCAGATTTTGCCCCACCACGCTGATCGTTCCGCGTTCCGACCATCTCCAGGACAGCTGTGTGTCCACACGGGTGTAACCGGGAACGTTCTCTTTCTTGAGCGGGCCGTTGAAATATGCACTGGTATCCCAGTCCCACCCGTATGGGAGATTGACGCGGGAACGGATTTGCGCGGAATGGCGAGGGCTGCTCCCTTCATTGGTCAAAATCGAAGTGCCGTCCTGGCTCGCCGGGTCCAGCCGCATGTGAATCAGTTCCAGCGCATAGCCCGGGCTGAGGCTCCACCACGGCAGCACTTTCCAGTTGGTGGAAATTTCCAGCCCATGCGCTTCGCCCTTCATTTCGTTCTGAAAGGTTTGGGGAATGACCAGATGCAGGGGAGCGGGTGTGGATTCGAGAAATGGCGCGCCCGGTTCGATCGTTTGCTGATTTCTGTAGACGTTGTAATACACGGCTAGATCCATCGAAACCTTATTCGCGACGGTCGTGCGATAGCCCGCCTCATACGCGTACAAGTTTTCGTTCCGGTAATTCGGGTTCCCGACAATTCTTACTACGGTAGGAATTCCTCCCGTCCCCAAAAAGGCCGTGGTATTGATCCGGCTGCCAATATCCGTTTCATTTGGAGTGCGTATGGCGCTGGAAAATGCGGCCCAAAACGTATCCCGGTTGCCGGCCTGCCAGGCCAAACGCGCGCTGGGCATGGCCGCCCATCCGGTGTAATAGTTCCGTTCCACTTTCGTGCCTACAGTCAAGTACAGCCGTTCCGGAACCAGGGCTAGCTCGTCCTGCACAAATGTGCTGAAAAGCGGATCGACGGCGGACCCAGGATTAAGAGCGTAGGCGAGATTTCCGTTCGAGTGAGAGATGGAATACCGATAGCCCAGTCCCCAAATGACGTTGTGGCGGTCTCCCAACCGGAAATGGTGCTGGAGATCAACCGCCAGCGTCTTTCGACTTTCCGCAAGAACATCGTCCCGGCGATACGCGTCGTAGAATACGTTCAGAGTGATGTCCGACTGCGAAGAGAAAAAGTGATTCCAGGACGATCGCAAGTAGCCGCCCGATACATTTACCAGGGGATTGTTGTATTGGGAATTGGGAGGGGAAATGGAAACCAGAAGCACCGCCGGGTTGTGCTCCCGGCCCGTGTACATATTCCCCTGCACCGACAGCGTGTCCCGGCTGGAGAGTGCGGTGTCGGCTCGGAAACCGCCCTGGAGCAATTGCCAGCCGTCTCCCCCTTCCTGGCCCGCTCCATTGGGCAGGTGATTCTGGTTCATGTATTTGGAATAAATCCGGTAGCTGACTTTGCTCTTGTCCAGCATTCCGCCGTACTGGATCGTTCCAAATCCCTGATCCAAATTGCCGCCGCCTGAGGTCACTAGCCCGCCCTGCGTATCCGCCGAATTCCTGGTGATGATGTTGATGACCCCGTCCACGGCGTTGGCGCCCCATACCGATCCGCCCGGCCCTCGAATCACCTCGATTCTCTCGATGTCCTCCAGCGGTGTATCCATCGTGTCCCAAAACACGCCGCCGAACGACGGCGTGTACACCGCTCTTCCATCCAGCATCACCAGCAATTTGTTGCTGAACCGGTTATTGAACCCGCGCACGCCGATCGCCCAGGTGTTCGACGTGATTTGCGCCACGTCCACGCCCGGCACCATGCGCAGTAAATCCGGAATGTTCAGCGCCCCGGAATTGCGTATGTCTTCGCGCTCGATCACGAAAACGGCGGAAGCCGTTCGCGAAAGTTTCTGTTCGATCTTGGAAACCGAAATCACCTCGATGTTCATCAGGTCTTCGATATTCATCGCGGTCAGATCCATCTTTTTGCCGGCTCCCGGCGCCGACTGCTGCGCCGCGACGGATATGCACCCGGCCGCTAGCGCCAATACATAACCGGCAATTCGCGCATGGCTCATCATGGCTTGAACAAAGACTTTCCCGCGAGATTCCCGCGCACGGGCGTCGCGAAATAGCGCAATCGCATTCCTTTTCTGCGATTTCGCCAACAACAAGGCAAGGATATGCCGCGTTCCCCACCCATTCACTTGCACCGCAATCGCCAAACAAAAACTAGTGCGTGGGCGCTAACAATTTTGTTTTGAATTAATTGCGAGATTAGAAAGGGTTAATGACAACGATCAACCAATCATAAGTTCCATTTCGGATCTCTCCGCACCGCTTTGACTCATTTCCCACGATGCCGTTTCGCTTCCGTTCACCGGGGGCCAACTGCACCTTTTCGGTGCTCTTCCACTCGACGATTCAGTTTACGGTTTGCATCAGACTTCGTCCGGCGTGCACTTGGTTCGGAAGCAGAACCGCGCAACGGCGCTCGAATATTGTGTTCAAAAAGTGAACCTGCGCAATGACATTCACTGACCCGTCATTTCCTTGTAATAGGGACTCGTTACGGTGAAAAAAAGCGCGCACCAAAAGGAGCAATGGATGAAACAAAGCCGGACGCAGGTCTATTTCCTATCCTCGGAACGGTCCGTGACGCGAGCCTTCCAAACCGGCGTTTCCCTCCACAGCCACACCGAGCATTCCCAGGAAAAACTGGACGATTTGCCGCGATACCTGGACCGCATGCCGGTGGTGTCGCAATTCCTGCACGGGGAGAGAAAGCGATACTTCGCCGCGACCGGCGCGAATCTGGATTTTTCGCGCGCCTATTGGAGGGGCCCGCTGAGCGCCCAATCCGCTCACGACCTCGAGCGTCTGCAAATCGAGAGCCTGGGTTTGCGCGCGCTGGTATCCCTGACCGACCACGACACGATCGACGCGGGCTTGTCGCTGCAGGCGGGGCGCCCGGCCGGCGAGATCCCCATATCCGTGGAATAGACCGTGCCGTACGAGCAAACGTATTTTCATATGGGCGTCCACAATCTGGATCCGTCGCTGGCCATTTCTTTTATGCAGGAGTTCGCGCGCTTTACGCGCAAGCCTGAGACTTACGTCCTGGGACAACTCCTGGAAGCCCTGGAAGCAGATTTCTCCGTTCTCGTCGTGCTGAATCACCCGCTGTGGGACATGGCAGGCGTCGGCCGGGCGCAATTGACCGCGCAGTTACGGCAATTCCTGCGCGCCTACGGCCGGCCTATTCATGCTTTGGAAATCAACGGGCTTCGCTCGTGGCAGGAAAATATGTCCGCCGTCAGCCTGGCCGGGGAATTTGGGCACCCGGTGGTGGCCGGAGGCGACCGCCACGGACAGGAACCCAACGCGGTCATCAATCTGACGCGCGCGAAGACCTTCGCGGAATTCGCCGCAGGAATCCGCGTTGAGCGCTCCAGCGACATTGCCGTCCTTCCGCAATATCAGGAACCCCTGGCGTTCCGCCATTTGCTTTGCGCCTGGGATGCGGTTCGCGAACATCCTGAATTTGCGGGCAGGCAATCCTGGGTCGCTCGGGTTTTTGTTGTTTGTGACGACGGTGTGGAGCGCCCACTTTCCGCGCTTTGGACCAAGAGAACTCCCGGTTGGATTGACCCGTGTTTGAACGTTATCGGTGTCCTGGCAAGCCCTCCGGTCCGCACCGCCGCGCGGCTGGCGTACCAGGCGGCTGGGAGCGTGGCGCCGTGAGGGGTTGGCCGCGAGTGGCTTTTTTTTCCGACTCCTATCACGGCGTGGATGGAGTAGCCACGACGTGCCGCAATGTCGTCGAGGCTGCGCGAATTCGCCGGCTGGCGTTTCTGGCCGTCCACGCGGGAACGAAAACGCGCGAGGGGTGATGGAGGCGCGGGTCGGATTTGAACCGACGAATGGAGGTTTTGCAGACCTCTCCCTTAGGCCTCTTGGGTACCGCGCCGAAGTTTACGAGTATAGCGAAATTCCGGCCCACTTGTCAGCGATTGCCCCTGGCCTCAGCGCGACGGCGTGGACGTGACCAGCGCTTCGCGCATGAAGCGCGCCGACTCTTCCGGCGGCGTGGGACATATATAAAATCCCGTGCCCCACTCGAATCCGGCGACCTTGGTCAGCTTGGGAATGATTTCGATGTGCCAATGGTAGTGGTCCTGGACTTCCTCGCTCACCGGCGAAGTATGAATCATCAGGTTGTAGGCCGGGCGGTCCAGCACCGCGTCCAGGCGCGCCAGATTGTCCTGCAGCACCTTGGCGAGGCCCGCATAGATATTCGTCTGATTGTTTTCAAACGAAGAGGCGTGCTGCTTGGGCAGAATCCACATCTCGAACGGAAAACGGGGCGCGTACGGAGCCAGGGTCACGAATAGTTCCGTCTGGCCGATCACGCGCACTTCGGATTCCATCTCCTGCCGGATCATGTCGCAGAAAATGCAGCGTTCCTTGTCAAAAAAGTAATGGCGCGAGCTATCCACTTCCTCGCGCACGCGCTTGGGCACGATGGGCAGGGCAATCAACTGCGAATGCGGGTGCTCGAGCGACGCGCCGGCCGCCTCGCCGTGATTCTTGAAAATCAGGATGTAGCGGAATCGCTTGTCGTTTTTCAGGTCGAGCATGCGGTCGCGAAAGGCCCACAGGACGTCCTCGATTTGCTTGTCCGTCATCGTCGCCAGAGTGCTCCGGTGATCGGGGGTTTCGATGATCACTTCGTGCGCGCCCACCCCGTTCATGCGGTCGAACAGGCCTTCGCCTTCGCGGTCCAGATCGCCCTCGATCCCCAGCGCCGGAAATTTATTGGGCACCACGCGCACCTGCCAGCCCGGCGTGTTCGGGCCGCTGCCGTTGCGTCCGTACTGCAGCACCTCGGGAGGCGTCTTCGATTCGTTGCCGTAGCAAAACGGGCAGATGCCGATCCCCTTGATCTCCACGCTTTCGCGGTAGAAATCCGAGGGCCGCTTGGAACGGTCGGTCGAAATAATGACCCATCGTCCGGTGATGGGGTCTTTCCTTAATTCCGGCAACGATTCCTCCTGGGCTGGGAGCCCACACGGATCCGAAACAAACGCCGCTGAAAAATGCTTATTCTAATCCCGAAGGCCCGCGATGTCTTGTGGAACGCACAAAAATCCTACAGGGCGGGAAAAGCGCCCTTGTGCAGGCGCACGACCGGGGACTGGCCAGGCGGGGCTTCGACGGCAAGGATATCAAACCGGAAAGGGGTTTGTCCCGCGCGGTATTCGCGCAGGAACTGCCGGGCCATTTTGGAAAGATGCCGCTGCTTGTCCTGGGTGACGGCGTCCTCTGGCGATCCCACGTCGCCGCGTGTGCTCGTGCGCGTCTTCACCTCGACAAACGCCAGCGTCGCGCCATCGTATCCCACCAGGTCGATTTCACCTTTCATGCCGCGGGACGAAAAGTTTCTCGCTATCATGACGTAGCCGCTCTTGCGGAGATACCAGTACGCGTAGGTTTCGCCCCGGACGCCGGTGCGCCGCGCCTTTCGGCCTGCATCGGTGGGCGTTTCCGGCGCGGACGCATCCGCCAGGCCCTTGCGCGCCACCCACTTCACCATGCGAAACATCGCGTGAGCAAGTATCGGCACGTTCAATCCCTTCGGATTACCGTTTCAGCGCGCGAATCGGAGCGGGACTTTCTCTTCCGGCTTTCTCTGTGCCCTCTGTGTCCTCTGTGTTAAAGCCTTGCTCGATCCAGCGGAAAAACTTAACACAGAGGGCGCTGAGAACACAGAGAGCGCAGAGAAGACCTTACAACATAGAAATCGATTTCTTACGCGGACTTCTCCACGTCGGCGATGCACTGCTCCAGCGTCCGCGCCGCGAACTCCGCCTGCTCCTGGTCGATCACCAGCGGCGGCGCGATGCGTATCGTATTTTCTCCCGCGCCCAGCAGGAGCAGCCCTTTCTCAAACGCCCGGTTCACAATTTCCTCGCGCAAATCCCCGGCGCGCTCCTTGGTTTTCTTGTCGCGAACGATTTCGACGCCGAGCATGAGCCCCTTGCCGCGCACGTCGCCCACGATCTTGTGGCACACGGGCCAATCCGCCATCTGGTCCATCAGAAATTCGCCCGCGCGACGCGCATTCTCGATATATTGCGTTTCGAGCAGATCCATCGTTGCCAGCGCCGCGGCAATGCATACCGGATTGCCGCCGAACGTCGAAGCATGCGCCCCCGGCTGCCAATCCATCAAACTCGCGCGCGCGATCGTCGCCGAAAGCGGCATGCCCGAGGCGATGCCCTTGGCCACGCACAAAATATCCGGCTCCAGGCCCGCGTGGTCCCCCGCCCACCACTTCCCCGTGCGCCCCATTCCACTTTGCACTTCGTCCGCCACCAGCAGGATTCCGTGCTTGCGGCAGATGCGCTGCAATTCGATCAGAAATTCCTTGGGCGCGGGCACGTACCCGCCTTCGCCCTGGATCGGCTCGATAAACACCGCCGCCACTTCGGAGGGATCGACCAGGCGCTTGAAGATTTCCGTCTCCAGAAACGTGGCCGACTCAACGCACGTGCAGGGCGACGGATTGCCGTAGGGGCAGCGGTAAGAATTCGGATAGGGAATGTGAAACACTCCGGCCAGCAGCGCGCCAAATCCCTTGCGCTGCACGGCTTTCGACGCGGTGAGCGAAAGCGCGCCCAGCGTGCGCCCGTGAAAGCATCCGTGGAAGGCGATGATCTTGTCGCGCCGTGTGGAATACCGCGCCAGCTTGATGGCCGCCTCGACTGCCTCGGTGCCGGAATTTCCAAAATAAACTTTCTTCGCTTCCTTGCCGGGAGCGATTCCCGCGAGGCGCTCGGCAAGTTCCACAAGATTAGGATAATAAAAATCCGTCCCGGAAATGTGAATCAACTCTGCGGCTTGCTTTTGGATGGCCTCGACCACGCGCGGATGGCAATGCCCGGTGGAAACGACGGCGATCCCCGCCGCAAAATCCAAAAATTGATTGCCGTCCACGTCCTCGACGATAGCGCCGCGGCCCGATTTGGCAACCAGCGGATACCCGCGCGTATACGAGGGCGAAACAAATTGCGCGTCCTTCGCGACGATGGTCTTCGCGTTGGGACCGGGCAGCGGCGTCACCAGCATCGGCAGTTTGGTTTCGACGGCGATATCGGCAAGGGGCTTGGCCACGGAGAGTCCTCCCACGAGTGCGTTCCCTCTTGCAACTAGGGGAGCAGCAAAATCGTGTATCCCGCGTCGCGAACGGATCTACCCCGTCCGCAAGAGAGGGACCTGCTCCTAATTTACGCCGATTCCGCCCCTCCAGCCGAAAAAAGCAGAATGGTGATGTCGTCTTGATATGCAGTGGAACGGGTCTTGCGACGGTCGGGGAGTTGGAGCCTGCGGTAATACGTTAGACCATGTAGCGCCCGCCTTCAGGCGGGCACTCCCATCGCACGCATATGCCCGCCTGAAGGCGGGCGCTACAAATTCCGGCCAAGGCCGTTTGCACACATGGATTCTTCAACTCCGTGGGAGCCTTTGTGTCGCGCGAAAAGGCCTTAATTCCCCGCAATGTAAATGTAACCCTGCGTCTGCAAATTGGTGATCGTCGTCAACGCCCACAGATCGACCTGCACCTCGGGCAGCACCGTGGCGGGATCGTACTTCCTCCCCACCAGTTCCTGCCCGCAAACGCGGAAATCGACGCCAGCCTTCTTCATGCTCTGGATCAGGGCGATGTTCGGGTTGTCATGCCCGTCGTTGATGGCCTTGTAGGCCGCGTTGTTGAGAAATATCGGGGCGCCGTGAAACACCACAACGATCTTGCGATGATCGGCCGGCACGCCATTTACGGCCAGCGTGTTGAAGTACCGCGCCACGGCGATCAGTCCGGGATTGATTTCGTCCACTTTCTCCGCAGGATTCTTGATGCCAAAGGCAATCTTGTAGGTCGTATTCGGGTTCGGCAATTCGTGCGCGCCCGGAATGTTCGTGGCCACCGGAGCTTCGGGAATCGGCAGGGCTTGCGCCGATTGCGCCAGCGCCGGACCGGAAAATGCCATCAGCGCGGCCATCACGGCGAGCACACAGACCATTCCAATTGTCAGCTTTTTCATTCCAGCCTCCGTCCAGACGGGATTGCTCTTCCGCACATCCATCCGGAATTTGAAATTTGGACTTCTCGTTCGCCCATCTTATCGCTTAACTCTGCGCCGAACTCAATAAATTTGTAGCCAGTTCGGGCGGGGCCGTGAATTGCGCGCGGAAACGGCCTAAATGGAGATTATTTTCGTTTCCAGCGCACGCCGCCGTCGCGCGAGTCCTCCAGCAGGATGCCCTGCGCGGCAAGCTGGTCGCGGATGCGGTCGGAGGCCGCAAAGTCGCGGCGCTTGCGCGCAGCCTGGCGTTCCGCAACCAGCGCGTCGATCTCGGCGTCGCTGGGCCCGGCGGAATCCTTACCGAATCCGAGCGCGCGAAGTTTCTCCGCGTCGTCGTCAAGCAGCACCGCGAAAATCGCGTCGAACGATTCAAGCACGCCCATCACGGGCGCGGCGTCGCCCTCGAGGAATTCGCCGCGGTCGATGGCAATATTCACATCGCGCACCAGATCGAAAATCGCCGCGAGCGCCTGCGCCGTGTTGAGGTCGTCCGAGAGGCTTTCGTCGAATTCCTCCCGCGCCTTCGCCGCGCGCGCCGCCATCGCGGGGGAAGCGCCCGCGGGAAATTTCCCCGTTGCGAGGCGCGCAACGAACGTCCGCAGGCGATCGACCGAGCCGGCCGCACCCTGCAAGCTTTCCGGCGTGAAATTCAGCTGCCGCCGGTAGGGCACCGAGGCCAGCAGGAACCGCACCGAAGAAGGCTTCTGCCCGTGCGAAAACAGTTCGCGCAGAGTCGCGAAATTTCCCACCGATTTCGACATTTTCTCGTGATCGACCAGCAGGTGCTCGGCATGCAGCCAGTAGCGCACGAACGGCTTTCCGGTGGCGCCTTCGGATTCGGCGATTTCGTTTTCGTGGTGCGGAAATGTCAGATCGACGCCGCCGCTGTGAATGTCCAGCGTTTCGCCCAGATACTTCATGGCCATGGCGGAGCACTCGATGTGCCAGCCGGGGCGTCCCGGCCCGATCGCCGTTTCCCAGAAGTGCTCGCCGGGCTTGGGCGCTTTCCACAAGGCAAAATCGCGCACGTTGTCCTTGTCGTAGCGGTCCATGTCCACGCGCGCGCCGGCCTGCATTCCGGCCACGTCGATCTTCGACAGTTTCCCGTACGCCGGAAATTTCGAGATGCGGAAATACGTCGAGCCTTCGCTGGTGTAGGTAAAGCCTTTGGCCGTGAGCCGCTGGATCAACGCCACCATGTCCTCGATGTGTTCGGTGGCGCGCGCGAGATGTTCGGGCGGCTCCAGGTTCAGCGCGCGGCGGTCGTCGAGAAACGCCTGAATGTATTTGTCGGTGTAATCCCGGATGCTCACGCCCGCCGCGGCCGATTTTTGAATGATGCGATCGTCCACGTCGGTCAGATTCATCACCTGAACGACGCGAAAACCCCGTGATTTCAAATACCGCCTCAGCACGTCTTGAAACACAAACGTGCGGAAATTCCCGATGTGCGCGAAATCGTAAACGGTGGGCCCGCACGTGTAGATGCTCACCGCACTCGGAACCAGCGGCACAAACGGCTCGGTCCGCCCGCTCAGCGTATTGTGAAATTGAATTTCCGACATTTGGGCTCGACCACCGCTCTCCAGTGTGGGTTGCACGCTCATAGCAAACGGGCCATTTTAACCGAGGTATCAGCAGGTAGCAAAAGGTCTGTTGGACCGAGGACGGTTTGTTTCCTGTGGTAACGCCGACTATAATGAAAATTGGAATTGCGAACGCTGAATCGGCCAAAATCATGATCCTCCCGGCACAATCCGAGAATCCTATCTCCCTGCCGCACCTCGATCTGGAACACGAAATCCCCAGGCTGAAGCGCGAACTGAACGCCGTCATCCTGGCGCACTATTACCAGGAGTCGGAGATACAGGACCTGGCGGATTTCGTGGGCGACAGCCTGCAGCTTTCCCAGCAAGCCGCCTCGGCCCAAGCGGACGTGATCGTCTTTGCTGGCGTGCTGTTCATGGCCGAAACCGCGAAAATCCTGAACCCGGGAAAGCTGGTCCTGCTTCCGGACCTCAAAGCCGGATGCTCGCTCGCCGACGGCTGCCCGGCCGACCGCTTCGCCGAATTTCGGCGGAGCCATCCCGATTCCGTGTCCATCACCTACATCAATTGCAGCGCCGAGGTGAAAGCGCTCAGCGACATCATCTGCACATCGAGCAATGCCGAAAAAATCATCCGCCAGATTCCGCCCGAAAAGCACATCCTGTTCGCGCCAGACCAGCATCTGGGCCGCTACCTGATGAAAAAGACCGGGCGCGAAATGACGCTGTGGCCGGGAAGCTGCATGGTCCACGAAATGTTTTCCGAGAAAAGCCTGGTGCAGCTCAAGGAGCGCCATCCACGCGCGCTGATCCTGGCGCATCCGGAGTGCCCCGAAGCCGTGCTGCGCCACGCGGATTACGTCGGATCGACCACTGGAATTCTGAGATATGCAGTGTCAAGCCCGGCCGCCGATTTCATCGTCGCGACCGAAAGCGGCATCCTGCACCAGATGGAAAAGGCCTGCCCCGAGAAAAACTTCATTCCCGCCCCCGGCGAAGGCGGGTGCTCCTGCAGCGAGTGTCCCCACATGAAGCTCAACACCATGGAAAAACTGTACCTCTGCATGAGGGACCGCAAACCGGAAATCACGCTGGACGAAACTCTGCGCCAGCGCGCCCTGAAGCCGATCCTGCGAATGCTGGAGATGAGCTAGCCCCCGGCTTTTCTTCATTTATGCCTTCCACTCTCGACGCTTCCGCGTACCGCGACTTGCTGAAATCCTTTCTGGCCGAAGACCTGGGTTCGGGCGACATCACCACCGAAACGACAGTTTCCGCCACGCAACGCGCGCGCGGCGAAATCATCGCCAAAGCCCCGCTGGTCCTCGCCGGAATCGAATTGTTCGCCGAAGTTTTCCGTCTTCTGGACAAAACCACTTCCACCGAGATTATTTGCCACGATGGCGAGGAACTCACGCCGGGAAATATTCCAGCGCGCGTGTACGCGTCCGCCCGCGCGCTCTTGTCCGGCGAGCGCGTGGCCCTGAATCTGTTGCAGCGCCTCAGCGGAGTCGCCACGCAGACGCGCCGCTACGTGCGCGCCATCGAAGGCACCGGCGCGCGCATCCTGGACACGCGCAAAACCACGCCCGGGCTGCGCGCGCTCGAAAAATACGCGGTTCTCGTCGGCGGAGGCAAAAGCCACCGCAAGGACCTCGGAGAAGCCGTCCTGATCAAGGAAAATCATATTCGCCTCGCGGGCGGCGTGCGCGCCGCGCTTGCGGCCGCCGAAGCCGCCCGGGGCCGCGCGGCATGGATCGAAATCGAAGTCACAAATCTCGACGAATTGAGCGAGGCTCTCTCCAACGCCCCCGACGTGATCCTGCTGGACAATATGAGTCCTCAACTGGTGGGGCAATGCGTCGCGCAAGTCCGCGCACGCGATGAAAAGAAACAAATTCTTACTGAAGCCTCTGGAGGAATCACACTGGCGAACGTGCGGGCATTCGCCGAGGCCGGCGTCGATTGGATTTCCGTGGGCGCGCTGACGCATTCCTCTCCCGCGGTGGATTTAAGCTTTGAGATTGCGCCCGATTAGTGTTTCCATCGTATGCCTCACATGAATAATTCAACGCAAACCGACATTCTCGTCATCGGCAGCGGCCTTGGAGGCCTCGCCGCCGCCTGGCGCGCCGCAAAACAGGGCTGCGAAGTCACACTGCTCACGCGCGCCTCCAATCCCGAGGACAGCAACACCTACCGCGCGCAGGGCGGCATCATCTATCGCGGGCGCGGTGAACGCCCCGAGGAACTCGTTGCCGACATCTTGTCCGCGGGCGCCGGACTCAGCTCGCCCGAAGCCGCCGCGCTTCTTAGCCATGAAGGCCCGCGCCTGGTAAAGGAAATTCTGATCGACGAGCTGCAGGTGCCTTTCGATCCTTCCCCGAAATTTCCCGGCGAACTCGACCTGACAAAGGAGGCGGGCCATTCCATCCCGCGCATCATTCACTTCAAGGACCGCACGGGCTATTCGATCGAGCGGGCGTTTTTCGAGCGAGTGAAAGCTCATCCAAAAATAAAAGTAATCGCGAACGCCACCGCCGTGGACTTGCTGACGCCGTCGCACCACTCAACCGAGCCCACCGACGTCTACCGTCCGCTCTCCTGCGTTGGCGCGTATGTGCTCGACCAGACCGACGGAAAAATATTTTCAATCCTGGCAAAGGAAACGATCCTCGCCTCGGGCGGCCTGGGCAGCGTGTTTCTGCACACCACGAATCCGCCGGGCGCGCGCGGCGACGGCATCGCCATGGCCTACAGGGCCGGCGCGCGCTGCATCAACCTGCAATACATCCAGTTCCATCCGACCGCGCTGCTGGCGCCGGACGGCTGCTTCCTGATTTCGGAAACGGTTCGCGGGGAAGGCGGCCGCGTGGTGGACCGCCATGGAAATGAATTCATGCAGAAGTTTCATCCCGCCGGTTCGCTCGCCCCGCGCGACGTCGCCGCGCGCGCCATTTATCAAACCATGTTGGAATCTGGCGAGCCGTGCGTCTATCTCGACATCACGCACAAGCCCGCCGACCAGCTCCGCGAACGCTTCCCGGGCATCTACGCCGTGTGCATCGAGCGCGGCATTGACATGACGCGCGAGCCGATTCCCGTGGTTCCCGCCGCGCACTACAGTTGCGGCGGCATCGCCACGGACGATGCAGGGCGAACCACCGTCGACCGCCTCCGCGCCGTCGGTGAAGTCGCCTGCACCGGCCTGCACGGCGCCAATCGCCTGGCCAGCACTTCCCTGCTCGAATGCCTGGTGTGGGGCACGCGCGCCGGAGCCGGAGCCGCCGAACGCGTCGCGCGCGGAGACCGTTTCTATTTCCCGCAAGTTGCTGACTGGCGCTACGAAAACGAGCCCGCCGATCCGGCCCTGATTTCCCAGGACTGGCTCACCATCCAGCAAACGATGTGGAATTACGTGGGCTTGATCCGCAGCGAGAAACGCCTGAACCGCGCCATGCGCGTGCTGCGCGAACTCGACCTGGAAATCGCGCGCTTCTACGAAAAATGCGAAATCAGCGACTCCATCATCGGCTTGCGCAACGGCATCCTCACCGCATTGCTCATCCTGGAAGAAGCCGACCAGGCACGCGAAAGCCGCGGCTGCCATTACCGGATTGATTAAGGTTTCCGGCAACTCCATTCTTGGCACACAAACGGAGCACTTTATATAAACAGCTCCACATTGACGTGAAAGAACTCCGCCAGCTTCCTTGCCTGCGCTTTGCTGATGGAACGCTTGCCATGAAACACCTCGGAGGTGATGCCCTTGGACCCGAACACCTTCCAGAGATCCTTCTGCGTCAGCTTACGCGCTTCCATTAAATGCTTCAGAGAGTGCTGCGGACTCGCCCTCTCAATCGGATAGCGGCGTTCTTCATAATCTTCAATCAGCACGGTCAAAAGTTCGGCAAGTTCCTTCTCCTCCCGTGAAAGCCGTTTCTGTTCGTCAAGGCGCATCAGTTCTTTCGTCAGACGCTCGCATTCTTCAGCAGTGCGAATGACGTGCGGGAGCGTCCGACCCAGAAGCTGCGCGTAAGTTCTTTCGTTCAGCTCGATGGTGGTGGTACTCATTGTTTCCAGGCCCCTCTCTCATATTCAGGATTCGAGGCCAGGCTTCGCGTCCGGATGCTTTTGCCAGAACCGCACCAGGGCGCCTCGTTTGATGACGCGCATCGAGAATAGGTTCTCACAATGAGAACTGCGGGTCAAGCGCTTTGGGTAGGCTTTTGCCGTTCGTGCCCGGCACATGCAGGGAATTGTGATCCCGGCCCCCCTCCATCGTGAGCCCCGTCACAGACCTTTCCCTCTCCTGCCCCGATCCTTACTACGGAGGTGAACCATGAGTTCATCGCCAATCAATCCCGCGGGGCCTGCGCAAGACAAGGCGCTCGATCACGGGACCGAAATCGCCAGGCATCCGGGGCGGCGGATAGCAGTTTTTTATGCGACCCAGGAAGGCCACACCCTGGAAATCGCGGAACGGATCACCCTGGATTTGCGAAAGGGCGGCTTCGACGTCGACCTGCACGATGTGCGGTTTCCGCCTCTCTACGAACTGGATCAGTATTGCGCAGCCGTGCTGGCAGCTTCGGTGCATCAAGGAAATCATGAGAAGGAAATGATCCGGTTCGTAAAGGATCACCGCCAGGAACTCGGGCGCGTGCCCACGGCGTTTATTTCCGCCAGCTTGAGCGAAGTGGGCGCCGAAAAACGGGAAGCCACGCCCGCCGAGCACATCCAATTCGTGGCCGACGTGAACAAAATGTTGGATACGTTCTTCGAGCAGACCCAGTGGCACCCCACCTACGTGAAGCCGGTGGCCGGAGCGCTCACCTATTCCAAGTATAATTTCTTCCTCCGCTTCATCATGCGGCGCATCGCCCGCAGGCAGGGCGCCCCGACCGACTCTTCCCGCGATTACGATTTCACGAATTGGACCGAACTCGACAAGTTCGTCGCGGATTTGGCGGCAGGAATTCGCCTGGCGGTAAACGAAGCGAGCCCGGCCGGCAACGTAGGGCGAAGGGATGGAGCGGAGCATTCCAAGGGCGCAAGCTATGCCTGACCTGCGCCCGCTCAGGCTCGACCAGATCGAAAGCCTCGAAGCGGTTTGGTAGCGCCGGCGTCTCGCCGGCAGGTCTTGATTTCAGCCCAACGCAAACCTGCCGGCGAGACGCCAGCGCTACGGAGGAACGCCAAATTTCTAATTTTCCGGGAGGCGGCCGGCTAATCCAGAACCACGGGCTTGGGCGCCACTGCATGTGGCTTCAAAATCTCATCGATCAGAAACAAGTCGGTGAGCAGCGCGCGGAGATGGATGGAAGCGTTCAGATTGTCGATCAACTGGGAGCTGATGGTGGTCTGGGCGAGGACCAGTTGCACGGCGGCCAGGGAATCGCGGGCGTCGCGGTCGAGCACCGCGAGAAACGCATGGTACCGTTCGGCGGGCTGGAAATTTCCCTGTTTCACCGCGGCGGAAAAAACTTCGGCCAGGCCGGTAAGCGCTCCCTCGGCGGATTTCAGAAATTCGCGCACCTGCCCGTTGGCCGCGCTCGATTCCTTGCCGGAAAGTCCCTGCCCGGCGTAGGCCAGAAAAAATTCGTAGGATTCTTCGATGGTATTGCAGCGGGCGCTTACTTCTTCACGGGTCATTTAGGCCGGAGCCTTCTTGGATTCCGGGCGTCCCGAAGCGGGCCCTTCGGCGCCGACGACCCAGCGCTGCGGATCGTGGTGCTCCAGATAGTTCTCGCGGCTGATCGAACCGAAGATCATCGATTTGGTGATGAAAAGTTTTTCCGGCCGGATCGCGAAATAAATGTGCACCGTGACCAGCGCGACAAACCCCACGCCCGCCAGTCCGTGCAGCACGTACATCCAGCCCCAGGTCATGTCGCTGAACAGATACGGATTGCGCGTAAAGAACGGCGTGCGCACGCGCTTCATCATGAACAGCCCGGTGCCGATGGCGGAAAGGCCCGCGAGCATGACGATCAGGTGATAGAGCTTGTTTTCCAGCGGATACTTGGCGAATTTTTTCGGTTCCGGAGCGGATTGCCCCAGAGCCAGCTTGATCCGGTTGCGCGCGTCGATCCGGTCCTGCTGGTCCGGCCAGATGGACCAGAAATCCAGGACGAACGATGCGTGGATAATGTGATAGAGCACGGAAATCGTCAAAACGATTCCGGCGATCCAGTGCCACTCGACCCAGGCAAACTGCACGCCCACTTTCGGCAGAAACGCGGTGAACAGCAGCGCGAGCATCGACAGCGCCATAATGGCGTGAAAGAATCGCGCGCCAAACGAGTGCCGCTGGACTTTTTCCGGGATGCGGGAGATATCGACGGAGGAAGCGCCCGCGGAGTGCGCCACGGGCTTGGCCATGAATTTTACGTAAATCGCATGAACGATCAGGAAGCCAACGCCCGCGATGGCGGACACCCACAATAGGCTCCATGCGATGTGAATCGGGACCTGCTGGCCCCACGGACTTGTCGCCCACTCGATGAGGTTCAAGCTGCCTCCTACGCGGCCGCGCCGCGGATCGCGCGCATCACCAGATTTCTCATCAACGGAACTTTGAAGCCGTTGTATTGCAAAGGTTCGGCGCCCTGAATGGCGAGTTCCCCGGCCATCTTGGCCGTTTCCTCGTTGCGCGGCTTGCCCTGCACGGCGGCTTCGACCGCGGTCAGGCGAACCGGGTGCGCGGCCACGCCGTTAACGACCAGCCGGATGCGCTCGATCGCGCTTCCTGAAGTCACCACGGCCGCGGCCACGTTGACCAGCGCGAAATCCCACACCTTCCGGTCGCGCGCCTTTTCAAAATAAAATTGCGACCCGGCCCAGGTGGACGGAATGCGAATCGAGGTGAGCAGATCGCCCGGCTTCAGGATGGTCATGCGCGTAATGTCGATGGAAGGTCCGATGAAGTAGTCCTCAGCATTGACCACGCGCTCGCCCTTGGGCCCGCGAACCACGAATTTCGCGTCCAGCGCGATCAGCGCCGGAGCGGTGTCGGAGGGATTGACGGCCACGCAGCGATTGGCGTCGAGGATGGCGTGTTCGCGGTTCAGCCCCGTGGGCGTATCGGCGTAGCAGATGTTGCCGCCGGCGCGATAGCACGGCCAGCCTCCGCGGTAGTACCAGCAGCGCGCATCCTGCGAAACGTTCCCCCCGATGGTGCCCTGGTTGCGGATCTGCGGAGATGCCGCGGCCTCGGCTGCATCGGGCAATATGCCGTATTTCTCGCGAACCACGGGATGCCGCAGCACTTCGGTGAGCGTGGTCATCGCTCCGATCTCGAGGCCGTTGGCGTCCGCGCGAATCCCGCGCAGTTCTCGGACCTGGCTCAGGTCGATCACCACTTCTGGCCGCTTGATGCGGTCCTTGAACCAGTCAAAGCTGTCGAGGCCGCCGGCCAGCACCCAGGCCTTCGCGCCGTGCCGGGCCTGCAAAGAAAGCGCGTCATCTACCGAGGTAGGTTGAAAGAGTTCGAACGCGGGAATTACATCGCGAATGACTGCCATGTTCCGTTCTCCTCTTTAGCTTGCGATCGCGCCAGCGCTGCGATGGCGCGACGTTCGTTGCCTATTGCTATGGGCCTATATGTTGGATCTGAGCGGATCCTGCATCGGCTTGCCCGCCTCGAGCGAAGCCAGAATGACGTCCGCCGTAACCGGCGCCCGCCGGAAAATTTCGTCGCCCAGAGCGTCCGAAAGGGCGTTCATGATGGCGGCGCACCCGCCGCCAACCGGCGGTTCGCCGATGCCGCGCGCGCCGATCGGAGTTTCCGGGTCGGGAATTTCCACCGCGGCCCAGGCCATCTTGTCCGGAATATCCAGGATTGTGGGCGGCTTGGTGTGGTGGAAGCGCTTCGAGACCGGCAAGCCGTAGTGCTGGTCGTACACCCACTTCTGTCCCAGCGTGTGGCCGATCCCCAAGATCGAGCGCCCGAGAATTTGTCCGCCGAGGGCGTTGGGATGCAGGACCGTACCAACGTCGGCGTACGCCAGAAAATCGAGTATTTTATACTGGCCGGTTTCGACGTCCGCTTCGACTTCGGCAAATGTAGCCACGAAGGAAAACGTGTTGCCGTCGTGCGGATAGTTGTCCTTGGCCGTAGCCAGCAGGCCCTGGCCTGCCAACGCCGTCGCTGAAACCGTTGTGAACTTGTTGATGTCCGTGGGCAGTTCGTGGCCGTCGTACTTGCCGCCCAACTGAATGGCGCGCTGCGCGGCTTGCGCCAGTGTCAATCCGGCTCCTCCGCCTTTTCGCGCCACGCGCTGGTTCGCCACAACGTAATCCTCGGGCTTGCCGCCCAGGTCCTTGGCCGCAATCTCTTGCAACTTCTTGATCGCGTCGGTAGCTACCGCGGACGCCGCGCGCGTCATGGCGTGGGTCGTCTGGCTGCCGCCGGAGGGGCACGTCCACGGCAGATTCTTCGACGTGTTGCCCCAGGTGATGTCACACTTCTCCCAAGGCACGTCCATCAATTCAGCGACTACCCGATGCACGTCGGTCCAGGATTCGGTTCCCAGGTTGCCGACGCCGGACTGAATGTAAATCCGGCCATCGGGCTTGATCACAAACAGCCCGTCAAAACCGGTGGTGCCGCCGGAATAGCTGCTGACGGACACGCCGACGCCGCGCACCTTGGAGCCGACGCGCTTGCCGGTGTTCACTTTTCGCTCATTCCATTTAAATTGTTCGGAACCGCGATCCAGCGCTTCCTTGACGAACGCGCTGGTGGCGTATTGCTGCTTGCCCGCGACGAGCGGCCCGAACGGGGCCTTGCCTTCGGGAGCGTTCATGCGCCGAATCGCTAC
Source organism: Terriglobia bacterium (assembly GCA_020073375.1). Classification (GTDB taxonomy): domain Bacteria; phylum Acidobacteriota; class Terriglobia; order Acidiferrales; family UBA7541; genus Palsa-360. The sequence goes on from JAIQFG010000001.1 coordinate 220,440, forward strand.
TTGATCCACGCCCAATTTTCGCGCGGCTTTGGCCAGCACCGGCTCCATGATCGCGATGCCCTGCATTCCGCCGGGCGAGCTTTGCGAAGTGCGCGGAGGCGTGTTGGTCAGAATGGTCAAGCCGCGCCAGCGCATGGCCATCGGCTGATACAAAACCGAAACGATCCGCCCCGAGGAAAACGCGTCGCCCACCATGTCATAGGGGCCGTTGTCGCAGATCACGAACATATCCAGCGCCGTGATGCGCCCTTCCTTCGAAAAGCCCACCTTCATGCGCCCGTGCAGGCTGGGGCGCGCGCGGCCGATGTAGTTCTCTTCCTCGCGCGTGATGCGCATCATCACCGGTGCGCCGGTCTTCTTCGCCAGCAGCGCGGGAATCACCAGCGTGATGTCGCCTGTGATCTTGCTGCCGAATCCGCCGCCGGTATATTCGCTGATGAATACGACGTTGCTTTGATCGATGCCCAGCCAGCGCGCGATGGCCGGCACGGTTTGCGCAGTGCTCTGCGTGCCGGTGTGCACGAACACTTTCCCGTTCTGCCAATACGCCATGGTGCTGCGGGTTTCCAGGCACTGGTGGCTGGTGTTCGGCGTGACGAAGGTTTCGTCCAGCACCAGCGCGGCATTTTTGAAGCCCGCGTCCATGTCGCCGACGTGCCACTCCTCGGTCTCCTTGCCCATCGGCAGGCGGCCGGACTTGGCGTCTTCAAAATCCGCGTCCGTCCATTTTACAGTGTGCAATTCGGGCGGCGTTACTTGCGGCCTCTCGCCGGGTTTCGCCGGAGGAGGGGGCACGCGCACCCAGGCGTTCCCGTCGGTCCTGGCATTCGGGCCGCCGGGCCGCAGGCTGACCAGCGGATCGACCACAAACGGCAACGGCTCGAAATTAATTTTGATTTTTTCGATGGCTTCGGCTGCGGTCAGTTCGTCGATCGCGGCCACGGCCAAAATCGGCTGGCCCTGGAACAGCGGCTCATTAGTCAGCGCCTGGTAGCCCCGCGGATTCGCCATGATCACGGTGCCGTTGTCAGTGATGCTGTTGGCCGGAGGCGGAAGTTCGTCCGCGGTCAGAATAGCTTTCACTCCGGGCATGGCCAGCGCCGCGCTCGCATCAATGCTGCGGACGCGCGCATGCGGCATCGGGCTCAGCGCCAGCTTGCAGAACAGCATGCCGTCGGCGCGATAATCCTCCGCGTATTTGGCCTTGCCCGTGACTTTCGCGTAGAGGTCGCCGGTGGTGTAGTTCTTGCCGATCAAGTTGTATTTCTTTGGGGGCGTTGTGTTTGGCATGTTTACGCCTTCCTCAGATGCTCTGCGCCGCGCATCATGGCGGTGAGAATTTTGTCATAATCCTGGCACCGGCAGAGGTTGCCGGAAATCCCGTGGGCCAGCTCCGTGCGCGTCGGGTTGGGATTTGTTTTCAGATATCCCACCGTGGCCATCACGAAGCCCGACATGCAGAACGCACATTGAAAGCCCTGCTGATCGATCACGCCCTGCTGTACCGGATGCAACGTCCCATCGGGCTTGGCGAGTCCTTCGATCGTCTGAATCTTCTTATCGCGCACGGTGTGCGTGAACACCGAGCAGGAGTAGTACGGAACGTCGTCAATCAGCACGGTGCAGGCGCCGCACTCAGCCTGGTCGCAGCCGATCTTCGTGCCCGTCAGCCCAAGCTTGTAGCGCAGCGTCATGACCAGCGTCTCCTGCTTCATGACGTCGACGCGCCGGTCCTGCCCGTTGACGTTGAGCGTGATCAGCCGGTCGACCGCGCCGGGAGCCGATGCCTGGCCCCACACCTTGGAAACGCGGAATAAATAGCTGGTCGAAGACACCGCGCCCGCCGCGATGACGCTCTTAATTACGTCCCGCCTCGAAATCGTATTGGAATCCGAGGTTCTGGGGTCCGCGAGTTCGTTTTCTGCCATCGGAAGTCCCCTTTATAGATGTGGATGCAACTTGTATACGCCTTGCGCTGGGCGTGTGTCAACTGCGTAGATGCCATTGGACGCAGACGAGGAGAAGACGCAGGGTATTGTTCCCTGGTGCAATCATCACGCCCAAATGTGACCTGCGTCACATCCGCTTTTCCCTCTCTCGTAGTAAGAATGATTGTGTTACGGCCGATATAGCCTGACGACGCCATACGTGGCCATCGGCGGCCCGCCTTCTGGGTTTGGGTTCCTGGGAGCTTGCTGGGCTGCTATCAGGCGACCCGCGGGGTTGGTGCGTTGTTTCTTACTTCCTCGTCGAGACGGGCCCGTTGCAATGGTTGGATTTGCAGTCGATAAAGTATGCTCTTGGCAAATGATGGGCCAATCTGATACAAGTCAGCCATCAGTTGGGCCCGCCGTTCCCAGGACTCTCTCGGGAGGAACTATCAAATGAAGGTCAAGCCCCGTTTTCCCGGTATCCGCGTTACCGCTAATGGAAATCAACTGGTTTCTTATCACACTGAAACAAGAATCACGGATGCGGGGATCTTTTTCCCGATTACGCCGTCCACCGAGGGGGGCGAGCTGTATCAGCAGGCCTTCGCCGAGGGAAAGCTGAATGTCTTCGGCCAAAGCACCATTGCCATCGAGGCCGAAGGGGAGCACGCCGCACAGGGCGGAGCCATTGCCCATTCTGTCTGCGGGCGCAGGGTTGTCAATTTCACGTCGGGCCAGGGCGTCGTCTATGGAATCGAGCAGTACTATCACGCGCCGGGCAAATGCTCGACGATGGTCATCGAAGTGGGCGCCCGCGCGCTCACCAAGCACGCGTTGAACGTCCACTGCGGCCACGACGACGTGTACGGCTCGCTAGACACGGGATGGATCACTTTATTCGGCAAGGACGCGCAGCAGGCCGCCGACCAGGCGCTGATCATCCGCCGCGTGTGCGAACTCAGTCTCACCCCGGGCATGAACGTGCAAGACGGTTTCCTCACTTCCCACCTCGAGCGCACGTTCTACAAGCATGAATCCGAGTTGATGCGCCTCTATTTGGGCGCGCCGGACGATATTATCGACTGCCCCACCGAGAGCCAGCGCGTGCTGTTTGGCCCCAAGCGCCGGCGCGTTCCGGCCATGATCGATCTGACCAATCCTGTTCTCCTCGGCCCGGTGCAGAATCAAGAGCACTACATGCAGGGCGTCGTCGCCCGCCGCAATAATTTTACCGAACCAATTCTGCAATTTTTGGAAGAAGCCTACGAGGATTTCGGCAAGCTCACCGGGCGCTACTACGGCCTGGTCACGCAGTACAAAACGGAAGACGCCGATACCGTATTCGTTTCCCTGGGCTCCGCCGCGGAAAATATCGAGGCAGCCGTCGATTACCTGCGCGAACACCGCAATGCAAAGGTCGGCTCAATTCACCTCAACGTGATTCGGCCGTTCCCCGAGGCGGCCGTGGTGAAGGCCCTGGCCGGCAAAAAGAATGTCATCATTCTGGAACGTACCGACGAACCCATGGCTGGCGACAATCCCATGGGCCGCGATATCCGCACCGCACTGAGCAAGGCTGTTGCCTCCGAAGGGCATCCTTCGGTGCAGGGTTTGCCCGCGATTACAGCCGAACAGATGCCGCGCCTGTTCGGCGGCATTTACGGCCTGGGTTCGCGCGACTTCCGGCCCGAACACGTGCTGGGCGCGTATGAATACGCCACCGGCACACGCGCGCGGAAGGACGGGAAGACCGCCGCGGATGGCGCCTCGTTCTTTGTGCTGGGAGTCGATCATCCGTACGAAGTGAAATCCGACGAAACGCCTTCCCTGCTGCCCGAGGGTTCGGTGGCCGTACGCTTCCATTCCATCGGCGGATGGGGCGCCATCACCACCGGAAAAAACCTAGGCGCGATCCTCGGCGACCTGAACGACCTGCTCTACGACCGCGACAAAGTCGTCGACGAATTCGGCAACCCCAAGGAAATCATCCACGTCAGCGCCAACCCGAAATATGGATCGGAAAAGAAGGGCGCGCCAACTTCCTACTTCATGGTCGCGGCCGCCGAACGCGTTCGCGTGAATTGCGACCTGCGCCATGTGAACGTCGTCCTTTGCTGCGATCCGAAGGCCTTTACGCACACCAATCCGCTGGATGGAATGTCCGAAGGCGGCTGTCTGGTGTGGGAGTCGGACGAGGAAGGCGAGCAGGCCTGGGAGCGTCTGCCGCTGTGGGCGCGCAAGCAGGTCATCGAAAAAAATATCCGCATCTTCACGCTGCCCGGCTTCAAAATCGCGCGCGACGCCACCGATCGCGCCGACCTGCAGCTGCGCATGCAGGGCAACGCCTTTCTGGGAGCGTTTTTCGCGGTCTCGCCGCTGCTCGGTGAATTCCGCATCACGCAGGAACAGTTCCGCGAAGTGGTGCACAAGCAGTACGTGAAAAAATTCGGACGCCTGGGCGACGCCGTCGTGAAGTCCAACATGGAAGTCATGACCCAGGGCTTCGAGCAGGTTCGCGAAATCCGCATCGGTGAAATGCAGGCGCCGGACCGCTCCACGCTGCGCGGCCTCCCGTTGCTCCCGGTGGTCCCGGACGCGGCCGACGGCGGAAGCTGCGGCTCTGGTTGCCGCTCTCATGCGATTCCAGCCGGACAGCACGAGCGCACGCCCGTAACGCGCATCGCCACATTCGACGCCGAGTACCGCTCCAGCTACGGCTACAACCAGCCGGCCACGCCTTTCATGTCGGTGGGCGTGATGGCCGCCGGAAGCGGCGACACCGCCTCGAAATACGTCGCGCGCCGCGAAACCCCTCTCTACATTCCCGAAAACTGCACGCAGTGCATGGAGTGCATCGTGGTCTGCCCGGACACGGCGCTTCCAAACTGCTCGCAGGATCTGGGCACGTTGCTGCGCACCGCCGTCACCAACTACGTTTCCGACGAGGGCGAGCGCCTGAAGATGCTGCACACGCTGCCCGAAATCGAAAAACGCACGCGCGCCATGATGAAGGATTCTCTCGCGGCCAAAACCTTTACCCCGATCAAGCAGATCATCCACAAAGTGACCGACGAGGTGGACGGATTCTCGGCGGAGGCCAAGCGGCAGTTCTTCGCGGTCATGGAAAAAGTTCCCATGGCCTACGAGAAGGTCAACGCGATCTTCTCCACGCCGGAACGGAAAACTCCCGGAGGCGGCGGAATCTTTTCCATCTTCGTCTCGGACCTGTGCAAGGGATGCGCCGCGTGCGTCACCGCCTGCGGCGAACACATGGCTCTGAAAATGGTGCAGGAAACCGAGGAAGTGAACGCTGAGCACGAATCCGGCACGGCCTTCCTGAACTTGCTCCCCGATACGCCGCAAAAATACCTGGGCCTGTACGACAACGAGCGGCCCGAGGATTCCAAGACCGCCGCGCTGCGCAACATGCTGATGGTGCGCCGCAATTATGACGCGCTGGTCTCGGGCGACGGCGCCTGCGCCGGCTGCGGCGAAAAGAGTGTCCTGCGCAGCATTACCGCTGTTACCGAAGCCTACATGCGGCCGCTCTATCACGCTAAGTCCGACCGCCTGCGCGCCAAGGCCGGCGAGTTGGAAAAAGCCGGCGTGCAGAAACTGGCCGATCTCAAGGCACGCAGCCAGGAAGAATATGACCTGTACCGCCAGACCGTGGCGCACCTGCTGATAGGCCTGGGCGGCGAGGACGAAAAAGACACCAAGGCGCGCATCGCCGAGCACGGCCCGATTTCCGACAAGGAAATCGTCGACGCCGTTGTCGCGGTCATGTTGAACGAGGCCTTCAATCACACCAACCTGCAGGCTATCGACGGCCGCCTTGCCAACGGCATGTCCGTGATGGCCATGGCCGCGCACACCGGCTGCAACACTGTCTACGGATCGACGCCGTCGAACAACCCGCATCCCTATCCCTGGATGAACTCCCTGTTTCAGGATGGCATCACCGTCGGCTGGCTGATCGGCGAAAGTTTTATCCTCGATCACGGCCGCCGCTCGGTCATTCCTGAACGCTTGGCCGACGCCCTGCTCCACCGCTCGGAAAAAGTCATCTCCCCGCGCGAATACTATGAGTTCACGCACTTCTCCGACGCCGTCATGACCGACCAGGAAATCCACGAACTGCCGAAAGTGTGGGTCGTCGGCGGCGATGGCGGCATGGGCGACATCGGCTACCAGAACATGTCCAAGGTAATTCTCCAGAACCGGCCGAACGTGAAAGCCCTGATGCTCGACACGCAGGTATATTCCAATACCGGCGGGCAAAATTCGGACTCGACCCCCATGCTCGGCGGCAATGACATGAACGTCTTCGGCACCGCTACGCAGGGAAAAAACGTGGAAAAGAAAACCGTCGCCGAAACATTCCTGGCCGGCCACGGATCGCCATTCATCGCTCAGGTTTCGATCGCCAACGCGCCAAAACTCTACCGCGCCATCCTCGACGGCCTGGAATACCGCGGCACGGCGTTCTTCCAGTGCTTTACCACCTGCCAGCCCGAACACGGCGTTTCCGACGACATGGCGCTCGATCAGGCCCAGCGGGTTCGCGATTCCCGCGGCGCTCCCGAATTCGTCTTCGACCCGAAGCTCGGCGAAACCTACGCCGAGGCCCTCGACCTCAAGGGCAATCCTTCCCTGGAGAAGGATTGGTTCGAGACGAAATTCAAGGACACCAACGAACCCTACCGCTACACCGTCGCTCACTGGTGCACCACCGAGGCGCGCTTCCGCAATCACCTGAAAAAAATCAAGAAGGAAGAAGCCGAAAAACAGATCTTCCTCGAAAACATGCTGGTGCGCATCACCCAGCAGGACGTGGTCTACCGCCGCTACCTGCATCCCGAGCACCGGTCCTTCATTCCGGACTTCGGCGTGTACATCAAGATTCCCGGCGCGAACGGCGGCGTCGAATACCGCTCGCTTTCGCGCCAACTGGTCCTGTTCTGCGTTGAGCGCCGCAAGGCCTGGCGCCTGCTGCAGAGCAAGGCGGGCATCGAGAACAAGGAATACAAAGCTCAGCGTTCCATCCTCGCGGACATGGATGCCGGAAAAATCACCGCGCAGGACCTGTTCGCGCGCGCCGAGGAATTGATGAAGCAACGCGTCGCCGCCCTCACGCCGGCTCCGGCCGCGGCCCCGGCTCGCCCCGCGGCGCCCGCGCAAGCAGCAGCCGCCGGCGCACCGGCTCGCGCCGTCCTTCCCGTCCCGACCGCGCCGAAACCACAGCCGCCAGCCGCGAAACAGCCGCAGTCAGCCCCGGCTCGAGCCATTCCGGAGTCGTCGGCAATGAGCAGGCCCGTGATGACCACCGGCGCCGATGACGTCATCAACATAGGTATTTGCCCGGTCTGCGAGGAAACCCTGAAGCTGGCGTTTCCCCATGCCGTGGACGTCGGCGGGCAGTTCGTTCACGCGACATGCGCCGCAAAGTTGGTGGAACATACGCGAGGGGACTAAACGACGCGGCGGGATTAGATGGCGCGGGGGCATTAGGCGGCATCTCCGTGGCAAGAAACATTCTCGTCTTTACGAAATAACAAGCCCCGTCAGGGGCGAAAGGACGTAGCCCAGCGCGTAAGCGCTGGTTAAGCGTCACAAGAAAGAAAAGCCCCGTGGAGGCGGCACAATGTCGACTGTGCGCCGTCCTCTACGGGGCTCTTTCATTGGTTCCACCGGACTTCCGCTATTTCCGCGGCAGGCTTGCTAGGATGTGCAACCCATCCGAATTTTGAAATAAAACGCCGGCGGGACGCCGGCGCCACAAAGGCGCGCATTCTTGCGCGAATCGCGAGGTAAGCGGAAACTTGGGATTATCGCTCCGCGATTCCTTGCGCCCGCATTTTTTGCCCCGCTAAGCTTTTTCCGGTGATTTCGCGGCCGCTCCTGCTCTCTGCTCCCACTCCCTCAAGGGAATGCGCGGCAAATCAAACAGGTCAGACGTGCGGGCGTACCACCCGGTGCCGTGCATGCGTCCAATCAGATTCAGATTGGGCGTGTCGATGTAATGCTTCTCCGCGTCGATCACCAGGTTGTCGCGCACATGCATGGCCACCACGCGGCCCAGCACCAGTCCGCTCTCGCCCAGATCCACAATCTGCATCAACTCGCACTCCATCGCCACCGGGCTTTCCGCGATGCGCGGCGGCTTCACGCGCACCGAAGCCGCAGGAGTCAATCCCGCCATGGCCAGCTCGTCCACGCCTGGATCAAAATCGATCGCAGTAATGTTCATCTGTTCGGCGTTTTCCTCCGCCACCAGGTTCACCACGAACTGTCCGGTCTCGCGAATGTTGGCGCGGCTGTCCTTGGCCTGCCCCGGCCTGCGGCTTCCGATGCCGATTCCCACCACCGGAGGATCTCCCGCGAAAGCATTGAAAAACGAAAACGGCGCGGCGTTGATCACGCCCTTGGCGTCCTGGCTCACGACCCACGCGATCGGGCGCGGCGTAATCGTCGAGACCAGAAGCTTGTAGCATTCCTTGGGCGGGATATTAGCAAAATCGAACAACATCGGGCGTCCTCCCAAAATTACGATCCTATAGTAAACCTTCACGAACAGATGAGAATTGGAATTCGGATACGGCGCCGATTCGGCGGCACCGTTTCTTTTTCATCTGTTCTCGGGTTTCGTCTTTACTTCGTGCGTGGTGCGTGATAAGTTGTTTTCCCGTAACCGCCATCGTAGCGCCAGGCGGCTGGGCCACTGCTAAACGACCCTTCAGCGATTTTGTCGCAGTTCTCGTCCTTCCCAGGAAACGGAACCCGTCTCTGCAGGCACATGAGTTTTCCCGGCGTCTCAACGTCTGCTCGATGGGAACATTTTTTCACCGGGCTCCTCGTCCCGATCGTGGGGACGTTCAGCGTAAATGTCGAGCCCGGACCCTAAAGGTGAAATCTTGCTAAAACTGCGCAAAGTCGAACTGGTGGGTTTCAAATCGTTCTGCGAAAAGACGCATATCACGTTCAGCGGCAGCGGGCTGACCTGCATCATCGGCCCCAATGGCTGCGGCAAATCGAATATCGTGGACGCCATCTCCTGGGTCCTGGGCGAGCAGAGCCACAAATCGCTGCGCGCCGAACGCATGTCCGATTGCATCTTCAACGGCACGGCCAAGCGCCCGCCGATGGGGCTGTCCGAAGTCACTTTGACGCTGATCGATCCGGAATTGGCCGCGGCAGCCGAGTTCGTGCTGGGAAGCTGCGCGGGCGATATAAGCGCGGCTGGGCCGGTGGGAGTGCCGGACAGCGCTTTCGGCGGGGCGTCAAATCAAAGGCTTAACACAGAGGATACCGAGGTCACAGAGAGCACAGAGAAAAGCGAGGGCGGTGAAGACGCTTCAGCAACGGAAATTGCAGCCGAAGTAGCGCCTGCCGATGAAGAAAGCTCAACCAAACCGGAATTTCTGAAGAAGAAACGCGCCGAAAAACCGGCCATGCATCTGAAGCCCGGCGAAGTGGTTGTTGGACGGAGGCTCTACCGCTCCGGCCAAAGCGAATACCTGATCAACGGCCGCGTGGCGCGCCTTCGCGACATCCAGGACCTGTTCATGGGCATCGGTCTGGGGCCGGACTCCTACGCCATAATCGAGCAGGGCCGCATCGGCCAGATTCTCAGCTCCAAGCCCACCGACCGCCGCGCCATCATCGAAGAGGCCGC